>CAJUIA010000066.1 GCA_910586485.1 uncultured Acetatifactor sp. | reverse complement strand
GATCGAGGAAGCAGCGAAGGAAGGTAAGTTCTAAGAATATCCTTGATTTATAAGGATTTGAGGACTCTTGATAAATAATTGAGAGTCCTCTTTTTATATACTAAAATCACTAATATATGTAAAAATATGTTTTAAGTCTACAAGAAGTCTACAAGAAATTTAAATGTAGACTTCAGATTTGTGTACACTTTATTTGTTTGATATGTTATTATTGTTTGTACATATTACTTTATAGGCTCTCGGAATCATGAGCCTGCCGACCAAAGCCCAGCGGTTGGCTGAACATTGAAAAGTAAATATTGTCCAGAACGGAACAGTTGAAATGAATTTAGAGAAAAAAGTGCGCAGTCTACTAGACCCTGCGCCGGACATGGTCTATAATGGTATTGCTTATTTAGTTAAGTGCCTGCTCAAAGGACGTCTTTTAGTCGGGAGGCTTTTGGCAGGGCCCATGCATCAAGATGCTGGCACATCATGATGGCGGACAGGCGGCAGTACCACATCTGAGAGGAACGGTATCTGCCGTATTCTAATTTATAGTCTACTTTCTCACGTTTGTTACAACGTTCTGCAGAAGTCCTTGCATTATATATCATTTTCCATTCTTTGCTGCTGCGTGGCGGATCATTAAAAAGTCTTGGGTTGTCTTTCATGACAAGGTGTACAGTCCTGCCATATTTTGCGTCAGAACATGGATTATCACAGGTACAGGTTACACTGTCTCCGGCGAAGCTGATCTTTGGACATTTGAACTTTGTCCTTCCTTTTGCAGATTCGCTGCCGTCCCTGCGCATGGCATGGCCTTCCCTGCATACAGGGACACCGTCATCGTTAATGGTAAAATCATTTTTGTATACAGGCGGCCGTCCCCTGCCGGCATTCAGGTCAATGAAAGGAACGATCCCATGGCCACGGCAGTATTCATAGTAAGGCATGGCATCATGTGCAGAATCTAAAAGCAGTTTTGTGACATTAGCTTCCGGCAGGGACTGCTTCATGGAGAACCAGTTATAAAGGAAACCGATGGAATCATGCCTGGAAGCGGGACCGAGGAAAGGGAAAACAGGGAGGTCTTTTTCCGAATCGGAGGCGGTGAGCATATACAGGTCATAACCGAAATAATAACACTCCCTGTGGGAATCCCATCCGATATTACAGTCAGGCTGGCTGCAGGCTCTGCCGCATCGGCAGTCGCGGATGCCGTTTTTCAGGCAGCTGCAGATACGTTTTTTACGTTCCTGTGCGGCGGTATAAACCGGAGTGCCATCCCCGGCAGGGGAAAGATTAAGAAGGTGAATCAGCCCGTTATTTACAGACTGGTTAAGGAAAAGCACTTTGAAGATCTCATAAAGCCGTTTACAGGGAGCCATGTCCTTAGGCGGATGGAGTTCAAACTGTTCAAGGAGATCCTTTACGGTTACTTTCTCGACCGGAGGTGCGTTTTCCCCTTTCTTCTCCGGTTTTTTGGGTTTTTCCTTTGGAGGGTGGACGGGATCGGAAAGGTTGTTTTTGTCAGAGAGCCATAAACGGCTGAGAAAATCATAAAAGGTACCGCCCCCCGGGGTATCACCGACAGGAAATCCGGAAAGGATGGCATGGAGATGGTTCTCCTTGAGGTCGGCAGCCCATCTTGTATAGGAAGTGACCTTGAACTCCACAGAAAGCAGGATGGAGCGGAGCATGTCGGAGGGAAGCCTTGGAGCAGGGCCGAAATCAGAGTAACGGTCAGCCATCAGGGAGTCCATGCCAGAGAGGTCAAGGTTCCAGAATTTCTCCATGACCGCCCATGTGGAAGCAGGCAGGGATGAGACAGCATCTGGATAGTATTTACGAAGCTGCGTCAGGACACGGTCCTGGCAGGCGGAATGTCCGCCTGGGTTATAAGGTTTCAAAAAAACGCCCCCAATCAAAAAGTCTGCACCGGCCGGGGCCGGAACGAATTGCTTTTATAAATAAGGGCGCGAAGCGCCGCATTTTTTAGGCGGTTTGTCAATAGTTTTTTGAAAAGTTTTAGAAAAAAGTGGGGGAATTTGTAAAAATGGAGTCTTGGATGTCGCATAGAATAAGGCTTTGAGATTCCGAGAGCATATTAATCAAAAATAGGAGGATATTTAGTATGGAACAGCAGTTTACAGTTTTTGGACCTTTCTAATCCAAGACTGAATATGGTGTTCT
>CAJUIA010000065.1 GCA_910586485.1 uncultured Acetatifactor sp. | reverse complement strand
GTGTTGCCGTGAATGAGAAAACCTACCGGGCCAGGTGGAAGGCCTTATATGAGGATCAGGACTATGTATTGATCGGGTATAAGGACGGAACACCGGTAGAGGAAGCAGCAGAAAGTGAATTGCTGCGGCAGTGAAAATTGTCGGAGACAGGGAACCCGCCGATTTTCTCCTGATTCATCTTTTACAGGGAAGCCGAAGGCTGAACTGTTACAACTGATATATTGCTGAGTTGACTTATCCGTGGACAAAATCCTCTCCATGTGGTACGATACCCCGCAGAAAGGAGTTGCCCGCTATGTTTACACTGGAGGCTTACCTAGTCTCATTTATAGGTACCCTGATTCCCCACGCCGTCCTGGCGGTCTACCTGTTTGTGATCATGGGTACGCGAGGGTGGCGGGTGCTGAAAAAACTGCCCGCCTTCCTGATCTCCCCGCTGCTGGCCGTCCTGCTGGCGGCGGGCCTGTATACACTTCTCCCCAACCACGGAGTGATCCGCGTCTGCATGACTACGCTCGCCATCCTGCTGATGAGCACCCTTTGGGTCCAGTGGGCATGGCGGACTGAATTCTGGCGGGCCTTTTCCGCTGCGTGCATGGGCGGCGTGTTCCAAATGGCCACATCCTGTCTGTCCCAAATCCTGATCTTGTATAGTGACCTCCCGCTCGCGGCAGTGATGGCCGTCGGTTTGGTTATGGTCCCGGCCCCCGTCTTTCTGCTGTACCGTCTACGTTTCGGTCACTGGTTCCGTCTTCTGCTGGAGGAGGGCTTTAGCCAGCGCTGGACGGCTCTGTTCTTTTTCGCCATGGAGGTGGCTATGGAGGCCTTTCTGATTTTGCAGGTGGGGGTCCGGCCGGAATATCTGGTCCCCTACTATGTGCTTGTGCTGGCCATGGCGGCGCTGGAGGCGGGACTGGTCATTTATCTGGCCCGGCGGCTTGATGACACCCGAAAAATGGAAGCTCAACAGGATATTATCGCTCAGCAGCAACTCTACGAGCGGGACCTGGAGGCTATCCGTCAGGAGGTGCGGAGTTTCCGCCACGACTACAAAAATCTGTTGGCGGGGCTGTCGGAGCAGGCGGACAAGGGTGAGCTGGATCAACTGCGCACCGCCCTGTCGGAACTGGACACAGGTTTTGACCGGCGCATAGGAGAGAAAATTCGGGCGTCTACTCAAATCGGCAATGTGTGTGTTCCCCAGGTGCGCAGCCTCCTGTTGTCCAAGCTGGCAGCTATGGGAGAACAGAAAATCGACTGCCGCATGGAGGCGCTCTACCCTGTGGAGAGGGTCGGAATGGACCCGTGGGACTTTACCCGCTGCCTGGGCATCCTGCTGGACAACGCCGCTGAAGCCGCTTTGGAAACGGATACCCCCTGGGTAGAGATTGTCCTGCTGTCTCAAAAGGGCAGGCTGTCCCTGCGGGTGTCTAACCCTTACATCAGGACTATCGACCCGGATAAAATCTGGACCGAGAACTTTTCCACCAAGGGAGAGGGCCGGGGGTTGGGACTGTCCGGCTACCAGCGGATTTTGACGGGCTATCCCAATGCGGCCACGTCCACCGCCTGGGCTGGAGGCGTGTTTGTCCAGGAACTGACGGTGGAGGAAAAAGCATGATTCAGCCGTCTGAATTTCGTGGGCAGCTTGCACGGGCTGGAAAAGCAGAATTGCAAAAGAAATGGAGAGGGAGCTTTTAAAGTTCCCTCTCCGTTTTTGACGTTCAGGAACGATTTTTGCGGTCCGGGAAGATTTGCCTGCTGCCGGATTCCATTGTGGTATGCTTCTGTCTGCGGGGATCGTACTGCCGGATGCCGAAGGCAAGCTCACCATCACCCCTGTGAGGTAATCCGTCTCGGCGAATGCAGTATAACAGTACGCGGATTCAGTCAGCCGGATGAGGAATGGCAGCGGAAAGCGGGCAGGCGATAGATGCATTTCAAGAAATAGACAAACAGCAATTTGGAGGAATTAAGTGTGAATAAGGACAAAAACGAATTAACAGAAAAAGAATTGAAACGTAAAAATGACTTTGAAAAATTAAGCTCTGAAATGCAACAAAAAGGATATAAAATGAAGAATGTGGTTATCAATACACAAAAAGCAAAGTATTTAGCTCTTTTGGTCATGTTTCCGTTTATGGCTTTAACATTTTGGCTCTACAATAATGTGAATGGTTTTAATTTAGATGGTATTTCCTGGAGATATGCTGTGGCGTTGCCTCTGCTTATTTTATGCCTGATTATCGTGCATGAGCTGATACATGGAATTACCTGGGGGATTTTTGCAAAAAATCATTTTCATGCGATTGATTTCGGAATCGTTTGGAGTACTTTATCTCCATATTGCACTTGCTTCGAACCGTTGAAAAAGTGGCAATATCTGTTAGGAACTGCTATGCCTACATTGGTTTTAGGAGGTGGGGGTGCAGTGGCTGCGGTGATGACAAATCAGTTACTGCTGTTTTTTGCGGCGGAATGCATGATTTTTTCAGGTGGCGGAGATTTTCAGATTATACTGAGAACTATATTATCTGATAAGCGGGAAAGTGTGTATTGCTCCCATCCTTACGAATGTAGTCTTGTAGCTTTTGAGAAATGAGAAGTAATATTACGGCATACGGAATATGAGCGACAAGCTGTGCCGGGAAAATGTCCTGTCCGCCATCGCTCCCCGGCAAGGCTTATCATAGTGATCGGGTCAGGTCTGTTATTTATGGCATCCAGCATTATTTGGATGGAGCACCACAAAAAGCATTCATTTTGACTGGCAGGCTGTTTTTTGCCGGACTGCAACCTTTTCCTTCCCTGAAAGGTATTACAGACAGGAACAATAATTTTGTTGGAGTATCGGGACTTTTCGGAGGAGGAAAATTTATGAGAAAAAAGGATG
>CAJUIA010000064.1 GCA_910586485.1 uncultured Acetatifactor sp. | reverse complement strand
GGAACCGGGAATCACAATATTGCCCGCCTGAATATGCCAGCGCAGAATAACCTGCGCATTGCTCTTTCCATATTTTTCAGCCAGTTTTGTGAATACCGGCTCGCTAATCAATGCCTTGTCGCCATGTCCAAGCGGATACCACGCCTGAATTATCATGCCCTCCTTATTCAGAAACGCTTTCAGCTCCTTCTCCTGAAAATAAGGATGCACTTCCGTCTGCAGGATGGCAGGTTTTACTTCACAGGTATCCAGGATTTCCTGAATCTGCTCCTTGTTGAAATTGGACAGTCCGATAGCTTTCACCTTTCCCTCTTTATAAGCCTTCTCCATCAGCCGGTAGCCCGCCAGATAATTACCCGCAGGCTGGTGAATCAAAAGCAGATCAATGTAATCGGTATCCAGCCTTTGAAGCGTTTTTTCCACTGCGTCCTCCTGCTCATAAAATGCAGGCCAGATTTTTGTCTCCAGAAAAATTTCCTCTCTGGGTACGCCGGACTTTTTCATAGCCCTGCCCACAGCCTTCTCATTCACATAGGCATTTGCCGTGTCAATCAGACGATAACCGCCCTGCAGCGCGCATAATACGGAAGCCTCCGCTTCATCCGGGCTTAACAGGAAAGTTCCGATGCCTGCTACGGGCATTTCCACACCGTTATTTAGTTTCACATATTTCTGTTCACTCATTATCGACTTCTCCTTTTTTATACTTTTTAACCGAGTTTACATAGCAAATCTCACAATCGAACTTGTTCAATTTGTTAATTCCAAAGGATTTTACCTTTGTTACATACACTCCATCAAAATCTCATACACCTCATCCCTGCCAAGCTCACGGGGATTGCATTTGATAACATTGCAGGTATCAGCCACTTTGCGCAGCACTTCCGGCGTGATCTCCACCTTTGACCTCAGTTCGCCCATTTTGGTCGGAAGTCCGCACTCTTTTATGAAATCGCTGAGTGCCTGTATTCCCTCCTCTGCTGTATCTTTTCCAAATACAGCTTTTGCAAACCGTTCAAATTTTTCTTCTGCATCCTTTAGAATATGCCTGTAATAAGCGGGATGGATCACTGCAAGTCCTTGTCCGTGATTGCAGTCCGTGAATGCGCCGAGCTGATGCTCGATCTGGTGCGCCTGAAAATCCGTAACCCTGCCGGCCTTCAGAATACCGTTCTCCGCCATGGCCGAATCCCACATCAGATTGCTTCTCGCCTGCATATCGTTCACATCTTCAAGCAGACGGCGCATATTGACCACAGTATTGCGCATTACCGCCAGCGCTACATCATCTGAAACATTGTCCTGATCGGAATTACCGAGATAGGTTTCCATCGCATGGCTCAGCGTATCAAAAGCGCCGGAAATCACCTGCATGGCGGGAACGGAAGCCGTCAGTTCCGGATCAAGCACCGCAAAAGAAGCATATGCGCCGAACACACCGGTTTTGATCCCTTTTTCCTCATTGGTAATAACTGCGCCGCAGTTCTGTTCGGCTCCTGTGCCGGAAGCGGTAACCACCGCCCCCATCGGCAGATACTCCGTCGGAAATTTACCCTCCGAAAACTCCATTTCCCAGATGTCCTTGTCTGTTTTTGCCTGCGCCGCTATGATCTTACAGCAGTCAATGACGGAGCCTCCGCCTACCGCGAGGATAAAATCCACGCCCTTTTCTTTCGCTAACGCCGCGCCTTCCTGCACCTTAGCATAGGTAGGGTTGGGCATAATGCCTGGAAAATCTACAACTTCCTTTCCTTCCTTTGCAAGCAGCTCCTTTACCCTGTCATAGATGCCGTTCTTCTTCAGGGAAGCGCCGCCATAAGCGAGCATCACTGTCTTTCCATGTCTGTTTAACTCCGCCCGAAGCGCCTTTTCCAAAGAGTTCTGTCCAAAGTATACTTTTGTGGGATAAGTGAAAACAAATTCGTTCATTATGATGTCCTCCTGATTATTTTCTATTTTCTTTGACCGCAGTCATGTGCCTGTTTTATTATGAGACGTTCTTAACCTTTGTGCCGCCGAATACCTCTGACATTTCCATCGCATCGAGCTGTTTATCCAAAACCGCAATCTCTTTTTCCGTCAGCTTAATATCCGATGCCCCCGCATTTTCTTTCAGGCGGTCTGACTTTCTCGTTCCGGGGATTGGCGCCAGATATGGTTTTTTTCCAAGCATCCACGCAAGGGCAATCTGACCGGGCGTGGCGTGCTTTCCTTCCGCAACCGTTCTGACCAGCTCCAGCAGTTTCTGATTCTGTTCCACAGCTTCCGGCGTAAACTGCGGCATCACGCTCCGGTAATCCGTACCCGCGTCAAACTTAGTCTCTTTCCCATACCTTGCGGACAAAAATCCATTTGCTAAAGGCGAAAATGCCACATAACCGATGTTTAATTCCTCCAGTACGGGGAATAACGCTTCATGCCAGCGCGCCATCATGGAATAGCGGTTCTGGATCGCCGTTACCGGGCAGACCGCATGGGCGCGGCGTATCGTTTCCTCGTCAGCTTCCGATAGTCCCCAGTGCGTAATTTTTCCCTCCTGCATCAGCTCCTGCATGACGCCCGCCACCTCCTCAACCGGTACAAACGGGTCAATGCGGTGCTGATAGTACAGGTCAATATGGTCAGTTCCCAGCCGCTTTAGGGAATTTTCTACCGAGACACGGATAACCTCCGGTCTGGAATCCGGCAGAAGCGGTTTATTTACCTGTTTGCTTTCCATGTCAAAATAGATTCCAAACTTTGTCGCTATCACAACTTTATTTCGATACGGCCGCAATGCTTCCCCTACCAGTTCTTCATTGTGATGGGGATTTTCCGGCGTACCATAAACTTCCGCCGTATCAAAAAATGTATATCCGATATCTACAGCCTCCGCAATCAGTTCTTTCATCTCATTTTTATCTGCCGGCGCCCCGTAAGCGTGGCTCATTCCCATACAGCCAAGCCCCACCGCGGATACTGTCAGATCTTTTCCCAGTGTCCTATATTCCATAGCCAACCTCCATGATTTTCTGCAACCGTGTTTTTGCTTTTGCCTTGATGATTTTATTTTAATCAATCCACACCTTTTACAGAAGTTCCGAATGGTTTCTAAGTTATTACCTAAAGGTATCTACACTCAGTTGTTCTCAAAAATTCCTGTCAGCCACGCATCAT
>CAJUIA010000063.1 GCA_910586485.1 uncultured Acetatifactor sp. | reverse complement strand
CCCCGTAAGTATGCGCAAAAACGCTCTTTTGCGAATAGTTGGAGGGGAGGTCTTCCGCCAGCTCAAACTCTTCCAAGTCATCATCTACATCTTGTCCATAGCTTTCAATAGCTTCACTTCCCTCTATCTCATAATCATAGTCATCATCGTCTTCTCCCTCATAGTCGTCACAAAGCTCCAGGTCCCACATTTCATCCTGTTGCAGTGAATCTTCTGTAGTTTTGTTTTTGCCCCGTTTATGTATGTTCAAATTTCTTTTTGCCGCTTCCGCCTTGGGATATTGCCTGCTCTTACTTTTTTCCCTGCTTCTTATTGCCTGCAGGGTACAGATACAAACGGTTGCCATGACTATAAATGCCGCTGCCAGAATCAACACAAGATTTCGCACCTGCGCAGAGTTGCTGGCCTTGGAAGCCTTTGGATTCCATTCCGTCAGGTTTTCGTTCCGATCCAGCTGGTAAAAGCCTACTTTCCCAAGCTTGTCTATGGCACAAAATACATGCTCATTTGTTATCGCCTGCAGGGTCAGCTCTTCCGGCCATGCGCTGCAGGCATACGGGGACATATAAAGATAAAATTCTTCCTCTTGGATGGCAGTCTGGCAAAGATACAGCATTTCCGTTTCGGCGCTGTACGCGTAGGGCTGAAACCTTTCACCTAAGGAAATCCCGTCCATGACAATCTCTTCCATCAGGTACAGGATTCGAACGGTCCCTTCTTCATTGGTTAAAAAGGTAACCTGCTGGCCCTCAAGCAGACCCTTCAGCGTTCGATAATCCCAGGAAACCCCATCGGGAATATACTGATCATGATCTGGCACATAGCGCGGCTGGCCGTCTCCGGTATCAACCGCCGCCAATATGGGAAGCTCGCTGTCAATCCCCCAACTTTTTTGATTTACTGACCGGGTTTCACTCCTGTCTTCATCGTCTAAGGCGCCGCTTTCCGCTCCGTCGTTCTCAACCTCCAAAGCCTCGCCTTCATTTCCCTCAACTGCCGCGTCTTCCTCAGCCACCTTTTCAAAAAAGGATATTCCTGTTTCGTCCGTTCCTGCTACGGTGATTGGCGCCGTCCCAAGGGAAGTCACAGTAAAGGCTTCTCCGCCGTCTGCAACGGCTCCCATGATTTCGGCATACCGAATACGAATTCCCGCCTGTCCGCCGCTGAGAGAGCGAAAGTGCAGCATATACTTTACCTGATCCCGAAGCCCGGTGCCCTGCAGGATAATCACACCATCCTGCTCACTGTCGCCGCCGTCTATGTACTCCAATCTATCTGTATCATATTGTACCTCCACGTAATAAACGCCTATTTTTGATTCTCCCCGGATGTACACTCCTACGGGAAACTCTTCATTGCCCCCCTTGGAATAACTTTCGGAGCCAAAGCTTACATTTGCTTCCTTTGCCAGGACCCGCATTGGTCTGCAAAGCAGAAAAGTGACTGCCATACAGAAAAAAACCAGGATTTGCGTTATATTATTTGATCTTTTCATTCTTATACCCAATGTCCGCTTTGGCGGACTCAAAAATCCTTATCTTTATAGCTTCTGCATTACCAGATTTTCCTTTTTATGAAATATCCAATATCCCGCTGCAAAGCTGATGCTTCCCCAGCTGATGACTTTCAACCAAAGCACGGGCTCCGGCATGATACCGTATAAAACAATATCCCTTGCAAACTCGATATAGTTATAAACCGGGTTTTTGCGAATGACCCACTGCATGGCCCCACTTAATCGGTCAACCGGATAAAATACGGCCGACATATACATCCATAAAGTCAACAGAACGGAATACAAATACTTTACATCCGCAAAGAACACATAAAAAACAGACAGCATAAACCCGATTCCTGCGGAAAAAAGCATCATAAACACAACGACAATGGGAAACAGCAGCATATAAGGGTTGGGCCTGACCCGGAAAATAATGAGCATACAGGCGTAAGCTACACAGGTATATCCGAAGTTTGTCAAAGCCGTAAGCATTCTGGCGGCCACAAAGGTCTGCTTGGACAGCTTGACCCGCATAAGCATTCCCTTGTTGTCCACAAGAGCAGTCATGGCGGAGTTGGTAGCACCGGAAAACAAATTCCAGAAAATACTTCCCGTCAGGTAATAAATGGGAAAATTTTCAATGGACCTTTTAAAAATAGTAGAAAAGATCATGGATAGCACTGCCATGGACATCAGCGGATTCAGCACACTCCAAACAATCCCCAGATAGGATCTGGCATATTTCCTTTTCACCTCTCTGGAGACCAGCTGTTTCATTGCAAACAGATACTGTCTGTATTCCTCGCCGGACTTTTTTGTAAAAAACTCTTTTACTTTATTTGTTCCGGTTTTTACCCTGCATATCATGATTTGCCTTTCATTTCCTTAATTTCCGATCTATTCCTGATTTTCTGTTCCATATATGCTGAAGCTGTTTTCTTCCAAACACGACATATTTATAAAATCTTGCATGTGCCAGGCTGCATTTTACATGTTTCCCGTATCTTACAATACTTCCTTCTATCCAGGCGCTTTCCCGTATGGCAGCCTTTCTGATTCCTGCGGTAATGAGCAGTCTGCCGAAAAACCGCTGATTCCGGATTTCCTGCCCGGTCAGCTCCGCCGCCGCTTTTTTCCGGTTTCCATCCAGACAATCATCGGAAAACAGGCTGTCCCCGTAGGCACGGACCTCCGTTTCTGCAGGATAGGTCATAAACAAAGAGAAAAGCTTTTCCGCAAGGCGGATCCCCTGCATGGTTCCTGATTTCGTTCCTGAAAGGCCCGGCAATTTTTCCGGAGGGCTTTGCAGCTGCTTCAGAAAATCATTCAAAACCTTCAGGTTTTCTCTTAACTGCCAGCCGTTGGGATTTCCCCTTTTATCCTGCACGGGCAGGAACTTTCCTTTATTTTCTCTGTAATATAAGGTCATGCCTTCATCTGCGGAGCAAATGGTCTCGAAAAGGGAATTGGAAAATCCAGCTTTTCGCCGCAGCCCCCTTGCGGGTGAAAAGTACCAGGCGTGATAGCTTTTCGAATCGGCTCCCTGCGGAAGCTCATATAATCCAAAATAATAACCCTCTATCTTAAGCTCCGGACACTTGCTGCAAAGCAGCGTTTGGATGGACTCCTGCAAAGTTCCCACCCATCCGCTGTCCACTATGGCAAAAGGAACATCCGAAAGCAGTCCCTCCTGCTCCAGATAGCCCATGGCATTCTCATATTCCTTCAGGGAATGGGCCTTCAGATACCTGCAAATGTTGGTCCGGGAGCGGAGTACTTCCTTCAGCTTTTGTATTTCCCGATAATTTAATATATCTTGTTTTCTGTTCTGCCAGCCTGCCGCCTCGATGATCTCCGCAGCTTCTTCCGCTGTCAGGGCAGCTCTTTTCAAAATCCGTTCCGCCGTTACATCAATGCCACCCGTACAAATCCGGTCAATCCCCTGATCCGGATCCAGGTGATATTGGGGAAGCCTCATGGAAAAGCGTGATACATACAGGTATCTGCATTCTATGTCTATCTTGCGCAGCCTGGTCAGCCGCAGAGCAGTCAGGTACATCTGGCGGCCGTCTCTGCTTAAGAAGTAAAGCCGCTTTTTACCGGCCGCGGCCGCTTCGTATAATACCCAGCTTATGAATTCCGTCAGCACCGGGGCGTAAACCAACAAATATAAGCTTGCTGCCGTATCCGGCATTCCTGACTTTTGCACCTTAGTTATGGCATCTGCATAACAAGAGTGTTCTTTTAAAATTCCGGCATATTGTACTAACCGGTCTTTGGCTTCTGCATCCGGCTCTTCTGTGTTTTGTTCTTCCACTATATATTTACCTCCGGTACGGGCTGCTCCGAAGCAGGCTCCGGAATCGGTGTGGGTTCCGAGGGTGGTGTTGGCGTTGGTTCCGGTATGGGCTCCGAGGTCTGCTCCGGCGGTGTGGGTGTCGGCGTTACGGTCTGCTCCGGCGGTGTGGGTGTCGGCGTTACGGTCTGCTCCGGCGGTGT
>CAJUIA010000062.1 GCA_910586485.1 uncultured Acetatifactor sp. | reverse complement strand
CTGCCAGGGCGGCCTGTGGGGCTTTTTTTGTCAAAAGACTGTCAAACTCAGGATTTTACCACAAACCATGTTCATGTCTCAATAGACTTAAGGCCGCGTTTTCTTAAGTTTTTCTGACTTTTTCCAAATTATTTTAAAAATGTGGTATAATGAAATCAAAAAAGGCCGAATGACCATCTGGGAGGCGGGTTATGGAAGATTGCAAAGACGTAATTAACGAATTAAAAAGCATTGTTCAAAAATATGACAATATTGTCTTTTTTGGCGGTGCCGGCGTTTCTACCGAAAGCGGCATACCGGATTTCAGGAGTGTGGACGGTCTCTATAACCAACAGTATGACTACCCGCCGGAAACGATCCTGAGTCACACCTTTTATCGAAAGAATCCTGCGGAATTTTACCGCTTTTACCGGAACAAGATGCTGTTTACGGAGGCAAAGCCTAATGCCGCGCATCTCAAGCTGGCAGAGCTGGAACAAAAGGGAAAGGTACGCGCCGTAATCACCCAAAATATTGACGGCCTGCACCAGGCCGCCGGAAGCAGGGTTGTTCTGGAGCTTCACGGCTCTGTACTCAGAAACTATTGCGAAAACTGCGGACAATTTCATGACATGGAATATATTCTCCGCTCCCAAGGTATCCCTGCCTGCCAAAAGTGCGGCGGTCCCATAAAGCCGGATGTAGTGCTGTATGAGGAAGGTCTGGATCAGAATACCATCAGCAAAGCGATATACTATATTCAAAACGCGGACGTGCTGATGATCGGCGGCACCTCTCTGGCGGTATATCCTGCCGCCGGATTGATCGACTATTTCAAGGGTGACAAGCTGATCGTTATCAATAAAGCCCCCACCCCCAGAGACAGCTATGCGAACTTGCTGATTCAGGCTCCCATCGGAGAAGTGTTTTCCCAAATCTAAGACGCCGCGCGGCCCGTGTGCCGCTTTAGCGGCATATTCCCTCTGCACGGGCCTGCGCATAAAAAGAAGCTCTGATTCCTCAGCGCTTCTTTTTTGTGAGAGGTGCGAGCCGGATTTGAACCGGCGGATAACGGTGTTGCAGACCGGGGCCTTACCACTTGGCTATCGCACCATATACTTAAATATTATATATGCTGTATACCGCATATATATGACTCCAACGGGAATCGAACCCGTGTTACCGCCGTGAAAGGGCGATGTCTTAACCGCTTGACCATGGAGCCTCATCTGCCCTTCGACTGTACCGGCGAGAATACTCCTGCACCCTGCCGGCGGCAGTTTCAACGTGATTTATATTAACATACTTTTCTACGTTTGGCAAGCAAAACTTATACAATATTTGCGGCTCCGGCAATATTTCTTATCTGCCTCTGTAACATATTTATCTCTCATTGTCCGGCCGGCCTGCATTTGAGTCCGTATAGCAGTCCAAAAGACCCACCGTTTCATTGGCCGGACGTCCATACATGTTGCAGCACTTATGTGAAACCTCTCCGCCGCCGCTTTTATTTTCATCCATCTCCACGCTCATGCGCACTACTCCCATCCTGGTTTCCTGATCCAGGTGCTTTAAAATATCCTCTATCAATTTTTCGTCTTCCATCAGCTCATAACCTCCGTCATCCCATGCCTATTTGCCTTATTATCTAAACAGATCCTGCGCGCTGATTAATATATCCCGATAAAGGCCAACGCCAGCGATACTCTGGCATCCAGAATCCGCACCCGCAGTCTTGTCGTCTCCGGCTCATCCACTGCCGCAATATGCTTATATCCCACCGTCGTTCCCCGGTATATGGTGTGGAATGTGCCATTCCTCCATGTCTGTATCTCAAAGCTCTCGATCCGCTGACTGTAACGCAGATTTTCCTTCAGCACCACCCGCCGGACTTTTACAGCTTTCTTCCATTCCAGCACAATGTCACATGCCGTAACCCCTTCCCATGTTCGCAGGCAGGCTTCGCAAGAATCCTCTGTAAGGTTTTCCGGTCCATATCCCTCCAGGGCACTGTCACATGTTATTTCTGCCTCTTTCGCCAGATTTCGGTCATAAGTATTCCGAATATACTCTCCCAGCTCATGCAGCCGCCGTACATCCTGCTCATGAACCATGCCTTTCCTGTCCGGAGGAATATTCAGCAGGAAAGTCGCATTCCCGCCCACGGAATGCTCATAAATATGGATCAATTCCGCAAGCGGCTTCACCTGATTGTCCTCGGAAGCATGATAAAACCAGCCCGGACGGATTGAAGTATTTACCTCCGCCGGATACCAAATCAAATCCTTTTCGCTTTTCAGAATTTCTCTGCTTCCCAGATCCATATCCTGTGCCTGAATCCGTCTTTCCCGAAAAGCCGTTTCATCTGCCTGCTGGCTCTTATCCGCAATCTTTTCTGTGTCCGCAGTCCGCGCAGGCACCACACTCCACTCCGAGGCTCTGGTATCACCAGCCTCATTTCCGCACCAGCGTACATCCGGCCCGCATACACTGATACAGGCGCCGGGCTGCAGCCTCCTTACCACCTCATAATATCGTTTCCAGTCATAAACCTGCCGTTTTCCATCTGATCCTTCGCCGCATGCTCCGTCAAACCATACCGCAAATATTTCTCCGTAGCCCGTCAGCAGCTCTTCCAACTGATTCACAAAATAGTCATCATATTTCTTTCCGCTTCCGTAAAGGGGGCTATGGCGATCCCATGGTGAAAGATATATCCCAAAGGCAAGCCCCTCTTCCCTGCAGGCATCGGAAAGCTCCTTTACAATATCTCCCTTCCCGTTCCTATAAGGACTGGCAGCTACGCTGTGCTCTGTAAATCTGCTGGGCCAAAGGCAGAATCCGTCATGATGCTTACAGGTCAGGATCAGGCCCTTCATCTGGCCGTCCCTGGCTGCTCTGGCCCATTGACGTGCATCCAGACTTTGAGGAGCAAAAACCTCCGGGCTCTCCGTACCGTCTCCCCATTCCCGATCGGTAAAGGTATTTACCGAAAAATGTATAAATCCGTAAAACTCCATCTGCTGATGCTTAAGCTGACGCTCCGTCGGCACAATCTCCACCAGTCTTCTGTCTGCTTCCCTTAACATACGGATTCTCCTTTGGCTCATCCGGCCATATATACAAAAACCTATAGAAAAGTATCTACAGGTTTTGCTAAAAATATTTCCGGTTGCTATTGCTTTCAACTGCTATCCCTTGGCAGCTTGCGCTCCCCGATTAGGGCTCGAACCTACAACAACTTGGGATAAGCCGAGTGCTCTACCATTGTATGATATGCAGCCGGAAAATACTTTGCAAAATGTTAAGTACTCATCTTTCCTGCCTGCTCTTTCGTCCAGTCTTCCACCACAAGTCCTTCCACTCGGCAAAATTCTCTTGTATTGTTTGTCACAAGAATGAGCCCTTCTGATCTTGCATGTCCCGCGATCAATAAATCCATGGGGCCTATTGGCATCCCCTTGCTCTCCAACTCCGCCCTGACCTTTCCATACTCTTCTGCCGCCGATGCCTGAAATTCCAAGATCGTAAGCGGCGACAGGAATAAAGATAACGCTATTCTATTTTCCTCAATCGCCATGCTCTTTTCCACGCCATACATCAACTCTGCATAAGTAACTGCAGAAATACATATTTCCTCCGGTACATGCGAAAGAAAATTTTTGATCACTGTCTCCGTTTTATGCTTTATGGCATAAATACATTTATTTGTGTCCAACATGTATTTCATAGTTGCTCGCGCTCCTGCAGAATATTGTCCCTACGCCCATCGTTCATGAAGTCTTCAGAAAAAAGATTCAAACTGTTTAAAAAGCCCAACCATTTGTTTTCCTTGGGCATCAGCATGACAATATCGCCAATTTTATTTACCGCCACTTCCTCGCCGCTAAAACGGCACTCCTTTGGCAACCTGACCGCCTGACTTCTTCCGTTTTCAAATATTTTTGCAGTCATCATCTCCATACACCTCCTTCTTCCATTTTTAGTATATACCATGATATATATTATGTCAATCTTTAGAATATATAATTCATTCATATTTGGCATTGCGAAAAGGGTAAGTCAAAGACTTTTTTCATCCCATCAAAGATACTTAAATCTATAAAATCATCGGCTGAGTTTATAAACCCTCTTCTCAAATAGTCTGTATCATATTTCTAACTATCTTTTGCAAAGTTCCACCGTACCATCATTCCTTTTTATTTACCTATCTATTATAAGACATCGACATAGAAATTGCTATTATAATACCTTGTTTCAAAGCTAACATACACCCTTACGTTGTTTTTTACTTCCACATAGTGCTCCGTTATTGTATTGATTTTCATGTTTACATCATATCGCATCTCGTGTTTTTTGAAAATTGCTTTCCGCGCTTTCAGGAATTTTTCCTCCCTCTCTGCTCCGTCAGCATATTACCTGCGATACTGTTGCAAAAAGCCCGCAAGCACATGACTTGCGGGCTTTTTACTGCCATCTCTTTGGCACTTTAACTCCCCGAGTAGGGCTCGAACCTACAACAACTCGGTTAACAGCCGAGTGCTCTACCATTGAGCTATCGAGGATTATTGAATCTCTTTTCAAAATTCTGTTTTGTTTCCCTTGAAGGCTGCATGGACTCCCTTGTCAATGGTCTTCCCCGGCCATCAACAGCCATGTCCTTGTACCCTCAAAACCGAACACCGGCTCTATTCTCTCTCTCGTTCCTTTTCT
>CAJUIA010000061.1 GCA_910586485.1 uncultured Acetatifactor sp. | reverse complement strand
CACTCGCAGGCCCGCGCTTCGCGCTTCCTTGTCTGCTTTCGCAGACCGCCTGCTCGTTAATAGGCGCAGGAAAATCAAATGCCGCAAAGCGGCGCTTGATTTTCTACTGCGCCTATTATATCATACATTTTTTTAAATTTAAAGTGTTAGTGGGTATTTAGATATTGCATGACCCCCATATGTATGGCCCAGGCCAGTTCTTCCTGATATTCATCCGAGCAAAGCTTCTTTGCTTCCTCGCTGTTGGAAAGGAATCCGCACTCCACAATAACAATGGGCACGCTGGTTTTTTTTAACAGATAATAGCTGTCGTTAGCTTTGATCTGTCGCCGATTTTCCGGATCCACCTTATTCACCAGCTGCCGCTGGATGCGCTCAGCCAGCTCCTGCCCTTCTCTGCTTCCCGCATAAAAAAACACCTGGGCTCCATGTACGTATTCTTCCGGATAGCTGTTCTGGTGAATGCTGACCGTAATCTGAGGCGCAGCCTCGTCAATGATCTGTAACCGCTTTTTCATATCCTGCACTTTTTTGTTTGAGGCGCCCTCGTCATAAAGACCTTCGTCCTCTTCCCTTGTCATAATTACCTTCACGTCATTTGCCTCCAGGTATTTCTTAAGCTTTTCCGCAATCAGCAGATTAACCTCCTTTTCCTTAGCATCATTGATCCCTATCTTTCCCGGATCA
This sequence comes from uncultured Acetatifactor sp., assembly GCA_910586485.1. Taxonomy (GTDB): domain Bacteria; phylum Bacillota; class Clostridia; order Lachnospirales; family Lachnospiraceae; genus Acetatifactor. The sequence continues at coordinate 4,225 of CAJUIA010000061.1, read as the reverse complement.
TTTCCGCCGTGCCCGGCGTCAATCACCACGCAGTATACGCTGTCCTCCAAAGCATCTTCCCCGCCGCTGTTTTTGCCCACCCCCTTTGCGGTTGTGTACAATACCACTTCCCGTCCGACATACACAAGAGAAAGCAAAAACAGCATTCCCAGCACTGCCGAAAACAGCCTTTGATTCCATTTACTCATAATGCTGCCTGCCGCCATTCATTTTCCTTAATATATATTCTTCTTAATTTTTCTTTAAAACCGCCAAAAGTGTTGCATTGTTCGTTTTTTTAGTCTAATATAAATTTAAGAAGATGTCCAAAAGCAGATATAAGGTATTTAAAGAAAATTTATGAGAAACTTCAGGAAAACCCTGGCGGTCATATTGGCCGTTATAGCTGTCAGTTGTCTGACTGCAGCTGTGGTTTTAATCGTCCGCCAGGTCAGAGACACGATACAAACTTCCAAAAATACGGAGGAACTGCGGCCATCCGCAGATCAGAACCCGGAGACGGAGCCTTCCAATTCCCTTCCGGAGTCGGAACCCGCAGAATCGCCGGAGCCTTCTTCGGAGGAAACGGAACAGCCGCCCTCATCGGAGGCCCCTTCGCCAACTCCGGAGCCCACTCCCGAACCCGTGGTCAATCCCTACAGCGACAGCTTCCTTGCAAATGAGGACATGGCAGGCTGGCTGCAGATACCGGATACCGAAATTGATTATCCGATCATGTGGACCCCGGAAGACGAAGAATATTATCTTCGCCGCGGCTTTGACGGCTCCCGTAATTCAAACGGCTGTCTGATCTTAGATACCGACAGCTGCCTGGATCCTCTGACCACCAACCTGATTATTCATGGCCACAACATGAAATCGGGCGCCATGTTCGGCACGCTGATGGATTATGAGGAAGAAGCCTATTATCAGGAACATAAGACCGTCACTCTGTACACAAAAGAATGTCAGCGCAATTATGAGGTCATTGCCGTGTTTTATTCCCAGGTCTATAAAAAGACGGACCAGGTATTCAAGTTTTATAAGTTCTTTCAGGCCGACACCACTGAAGAATTTAATGATTTTTATGACAATATAAAGGCTCTTTCTTTATATGACACAGGTGTCACAGCAGAATTTGGAGACCACTTTATCACCCTGTCCACCTGTTCGTATCATGTGGAAAACGGGCGTTTTGTAGTAGTAGCGAAGGAAGTGGAAAGCGGGGATACCTATCTCCCCATTCAAAATTAAAGGAGGACTAAATATGCACAAAAAAATCAAATTATTTGTATCTATGCTGGCAGCGGCCGCAATGCTGGTAATGCTTCCTAACGGCAGCGCAATGACCGCCAAGGCAGCAGGAAACACCTACTCCGTTAAGTACCTGGGAGGCGACGTCAATGCCTGGTGTTATGTAGCCGGCTCCACCTTTGACGAAGCATTATATCCCAAGGGAGTCGATGTCTTAAAGGTGCTGGACCTGCAGAACGGGGATAACATTGTGGTATACCCCAGCGAGGTAGGAACCTATAAGGATCTGGATCTCAGCGGTTTCACGCTTAACAACCTGACCGTTCACCAGAACGCAAAAGCAGCGGTCATTACTGACGGCATCAAGGATTGCTACATTCTGGCCGGCGCTTACGCCGCCGTCAACGGCGATGTTACCAATGCCCATCTCTATGACAATACTACCTGCACCTTTAACAACAATGTTCTCTACATGGAACTATACGCAGACAATCCGCAATCCAATATCAGCTGCGGCGGAACCGTGGGAGAATTCCGAATGCTTAATACCAACGCAGTATCCCAGTTTGTCTTTTATGAAATCCCCAAGGGCAACATGAAGCTGGTGGACGGCACGGTCCAGTTCACCTGGTCCCCCGAACCTTCAGAAGCTTATCTTCAGGCGAAGGCCGCTGCAGACGGGACTACACCGGAACAGCCCCCGGCAGCTGAAACACCTGCAGACCCTCCCGCAGCCCCGGCTCCGGAAGCGACTCCTTCCACTCCTGCTTCCAGCGAGTACGACCATGTTCCAAAGACCGGCGAGGATAATCACACCATCCTGCTGGCAGGTCTGGCAGGCACGGCAGCTCTGCTGTTTACGGCAAGCTTCTACCTCTACAGAAAAACAAAATAAAAACGCAAACCGCAATGCGGCAGTCAAAAAACGGTGCTTCCCAAAGGACGCACCGTTTTTTATGGCTGCAGAAAGCGCTTTTATCAGCATTTTTCTAATTTGTCCCGGCATATGCGGCTGTCAGCTCCCAGGCTGCTTTCGTTCCAAAGCCCAGCCTCCAGACGGCAACACCGCCGATATTTCTGGCTCCCATGGCATTCAGCTTTACACGCAGGGACTCCGTATCTTCTATCCACATCTGGTACAGGGTATTATTGTCCCCCTGCCATTCGATATAATTTTGACAGAGCGCTTCATCCCATTCCGCCATCTCCAAGGTCTTTCCGTAATTTTTTAAGCATTCCTCCACATTCCTGACGGGAATCGCCGTATCCGTCACTGCCGTTCCTTCCGTTTTCCATAGTCTGGTATAAAACGGCAGCGCGTTGATCACCTTCTTTGCCGGTACATGCTCCAGGATCCTGTCCAGTCCGCCCGTTACAAATTCCATGCTGGCTACGCTTCCTGCCTCCTGGCAGCCGCCCCAGTGTTCGTCATACCCCATCATGATGACATAATCCACAACCAATCCCTGAATATCAAATCTCTGTGTATTCAGAGAGTTCAGGGGCACCTTATCATCTACAGACAAAACCAGCCCGTTCTTTCTGCACAAAACCGAAAGCTCCCGCAAAAACTGATTAAAATGCGGCCTGGCCTCGTCCGTCAATTCTTCGAAATCAAGGTTAATCCCGTCCAGCCCTAACTCCATGGCAGTGTCCACCATGTTCTGCGCCATCGCCTGACGTCTCGTGGTGGACGAAAGGATCCCATAGCTGTCAACCTGTGTCTGATTATCCAGGCGGTAATTAAAATCATCCCATACCCCCCAGACCTTTAACCCATAGCCATGCGCCTTTTCAACATATTTTGCGGAAGCATAGGACCTGAAAAGCTCACCATCGCTGTCCTTTAAGCTGAACCAGGTAGGCGCTATGACATTGATGCCTTTCCCCTCCTTCACCATATCCGCCAGGGTATCGTTTCCGCCCGCGCCGCCGATGGCATGCCAGCCGAGATTAACCCTGCCCTCCATGGAAATGGAGGTATATTCTTCCTGTACATAATCGGTAACGGGAGTCTCCACCTCCGTATCCAGATTTGTCAGCCGCTTATTTTCCACGTAACCGATCATGGAGTCCGAAGTCTTCACCTTACTCCAGCTCTCCATTTCTTCCACAAGCTCCACCTTTTCCCCGGCCGCCAGCTCCCGCAGAATCGGGCTCTTAATCCCGCCCTGCACACGCAGCTGAGTGTTCTTACCTATCGTATATATGGTGGCAACCCCCCACTCTGTATAGAGCTGCAGATGCCTGTCAAATCTTTCATAAGAAAAATTTGCAAATTTTCTGGCATATTCCGCGGCAATATACACCTTATCCTCTGCCGCATAGCACACCACATAATCCGTCTGATGCGCCCCTTCACTGTCATAATAGCCCTTCTCACCAAACAATGCCATCTTGGTATCCGTTGCCGTGGTAAATAAAAGCTTTTGTTCTCCCGCATCCACGTAAAAAGTATCGTTAAAGAAGTCCCGAACCATATTCTGGTCAAAATATACCATACCGTCTCTCACGACAGCCTGCTCTTCGATCATCTCATCCTGAAGCACTATGGCAAGATTTCCGTCCGCCTCAAGCCCGGCGCCGTTTGTCACTCCATAATACTCATCCAGATCCGCAAGCTCCTTACTGTAAGAATATTTGTCTATCAGCTTGCCGCCAAATGCAACCCCGCCTATTATAATGATCAGCACCAGAGCAATTATTACCGGTAATGCCTTTTTCATAATTAATTATATTCCCTTCTTTCATCCAAAAGCTTCATCCGGAACAAGACCGGATGTGTGTACGTGTAACTGTCCGTAATTAAAGGAAGCGAACAGTTACATCATACCACACTTGTCATTTTAAGTCATTACCATTTTTTCAAGTCTGTAACCTTTATCCCGCCTTCGACACGGGAGGCAATCCGTTTTTTATTTTATTTCGGCGGGATCGCGGGAGTTTGACACTTCCTTTTAAACCTCATAACACACAAATCATGTATTTAAGC
>CAJUIA010000060.1 GCA_910586485.1 uncultured Acetatifactor sp. | reverse complement strand
ACTACTGGGTTTGTAGCCACTTTTTGATTTCACAAGTGTCAAACTCGGGATTTTACCACGGGTTTTCGCCAAAGTCAACCGCGCCAATATGACCGTTTGGCTGAGGCGTTACACACTGGCGGCATACTTCCGAACAAAGGTCCCAACATAGGAATAAAAAAGATTTGACTTGCGTTTTTGCAGGGTGTTAAAATGTAAGTATCTGTGGAGGAAAGCAGCAGTTACAAGGGATGGTGCGGGCGGATGAATTACAAAAATTACGTGGGATTACTGGAACGGTATAATCAGCTGGATGAACTGAATTTTAGGGGAGACGAGTCAAGGGAAGAGGTAATTGACAGGCTGGTGGAGATTTCCAGGGAAAAAAAGAAGATTCAGGCAGAGAACAATGATATTATAAGGGAATATATTACGAAGTACGAAAAGGCTCCGGAATCTCTGGATGGGGAGGCAGAAAAGCTGCTGCAGGATTTTATCGGTATGCTTATCCAAAAAAACGGGGCGTGCCTTGATGTGCCCATAGCGCTTCGTATTTCCAGACTGTTGCTTACATATTATCAGCAGGCGGGAGATGTGGAGCAGATCCTTTTGACGCTGGAGCGCTGTTCCGTATTTGACATTATTACCAAGGAGCATCTGGATGATTATGAGGGCAGTATCTACCCGCTGATGGCCGGGCAATATCTGGAGGAATTTGATCATCTATCCGAGCAGTCTCAGAGAGCGCTTGTGAACTGTTGGTTTTTAAGTGTGATTAATCGGAAGGATATGACCTTCGGATTGAAAAAGTACAAGGAGATAAGAAACGCATTTGAAGAGATCCGCCGTAAAAAGGGTGAGGATTTTATGCGGCATCAGTATACGCTCTGTAAGGAAAACACCCTGGGATTTACGCTGGAGGCCTGCCGCAGGGCAGAGTATGAAAAAAAGCAGGGCGGCGTGGCGAAGGGAAGCGGAATTGATTTGAAAAAGGAAGCTCCCTTTATGGAAGAGCTGACCGATGATCTGCGGGCGGTACTGGAGTCGGAAGAACAAAAAAGCATAATTTCTGACAAGGTGGTGGCCGGGTTATATTGCACGGAGGCGGATTACCATCTGGGAAGGATTACCTTGGAGGAGCTGCTTGATAAGCTGGAAGAATACATGGAGCCCCATGAGGAATATAATGCGGTGGAGCAATGCTCCGCGCTGTTTACGTCGGGTGCGTATTATCTGGATTATCTGTGCAAATGCAGCGGATATGAGGAAGCCTTTATTTTGAACAAAAGCAGGGAGATCGTGGAGCGGGTTCTTGGAAAGGCAAAGGACATGGAGCGTTATCTTGGCAGTTATCAGACCAACTACTGTGTGCTGATGCTGGTGAATTCTGCATCTGCCATTGTGGATTTTGATTCCTTTCAGAGTACGGTGCTGAGGGCTACCATATATGCCAACAAGGCGTTGTATGTCCATACCATGATGGTAAAGGAGATCAGCAGCGTTATTTTGTCATATGTCTTAAAGCATAATCCCCGTTATGTGGACGGTGTGGGGGGATACAAATGGGAAGAGGGCCGGGAATATCAGGATAAAATGATGAGGCTTATGGACAAGTGTGTTCTCTTCCATGACATCGGAAAGTACTTCTGTCTGGATTATGTTTCAAACTCTTCCCGGAATCTGACCGATGATGAATTTGAGATCATTAAGGAGCATCCGGCTAATTTTTCAAAGATATATCAGGGAAAGATGAGCAGGGAGGTGGAATGTGTGCATGACTGCGCCTTGCTGCATCATCTGTGGTATAACGAAAAGGGCGGTTATCCGAAGGGGAAGCACACGGCGAATCGGCCCTTTGTGGATATTATAAGTATTGCGGACAGTGTGGATGCGGCAACGGATAACATTGGCAGACCGTACGGGCAGGGGAAAACGCTGGAGCAGCTTTTGCAGGAATTCGAGGGCATGAAGAACAGCCGATACAGCGGTTATATCTGTGAGCTGCTGCAGGTGGAGCCGGTGAGAAAAGAGATCGAATATATACTTGACGAGAAGCGGAAGGAAATATATTGCGATATATATTTACAGCGGCATGGAGGGTAAAATGATAAGTGACAGCGAATTGCAGAGTGGAATCGAGAGAGTATTAAAGGCGTTGGAGTCGGTGCAGAAGGATGTGAAGGTGATAGCCATAGACGGCCGCTGCGCCGCCGGCAAGACAACGTTTGCAAAAGCGCTTGCACGGGTTACGGGAGCAGGCCTGATTCATATGGACGATTTTTTCCTGCCTGGGGAGCTGAAAACGGATGCGAGGCTGAAGGAGCCGGGAGGAAATATCCATTACGAGCGGTTTATAGCGGAAGTGCTGCCTGGGCTCAGAAATGTGGCCGGCTTTGAGTATACGCGTTATGATTGCGAGAAAATGGAGCTTGGGGCAATACGCAGGGTGCCGGCAGGACTTTTGCGCATTGTGGAGGGGGCGTACAGCTGTCATCCTAAATTCGGAAACTATATGGATCTTAAAATTTTCTGTGATGTGAAACAGCTGGAGCAGCGTATTCGGATCAAACAGCGGGACGGGGAGAATTCCCTGCCTATATTTCTGGATAAGTGGATTCCGCGGGAGGAAAGATATTTTGCGGCCAATAAGACCAAGGATCGGGCAGATATTATTTTGTAATTGACTTGAGCGGGTTAATAAGCAGAGAGGACGAATCAGGATGTTGCGACGTTTTTTCCCGGACCATGAGGCGGATAACGCTTACGACATAGATTATCAGGGATTGTACGGACAGGGGTACAGAGGAATTATTTTTGATATTGATAATACGCTGGTGCCCCATGGCGCTCCGGCGGATGCCAGGGCGGAGGCGCTGTTTGCCAGGCTTCGCGGGATGGGGTATCAGACCTGTGCCCTGTCCAATAATAAGGAGTATCGGGTAAAGAGCTTTTGTGACGCGGTGGGGTCACCGTATATCTTCAGGGCCGGAAAGCCGGGCAGAGAAGGATATGAAAAAGCCATGGAACGCATGGGGACTTCCACGGGAAACACGATTTTTGTGGGGGACCAGCTGTTTACGGACGTATGGGGAGCAAAACGGGTTGGAATCCTGAATTTTCTTGTCAGGCCCATTCATCCGAAGGAAGAGATTCAGATCGTATTGAAGCGCAGGCTGGAGCATATCGTATTGTATTTTTACCATCGAGAAAAAAGAAAAACAGATCATATATGAAGGAATGTGAGGAAGCATGAACATCAACGGCTGTACCCGCACCTGCGGGCTCATTGGGAATCCGGTGGAGCATACCATGTCACCGGCCATTCATAATACGCTGGCTGAGGCCATGGGGCAGAATCTGGTTTATGTGCCCTTTCATGTGCAGACGGGGCTTGTACGGGAAGCCGTGGAAGGCGCATATGCCCTGAATCTGCTGGGATGTAATGTTACAGTTCCCTACAAAAGCCAGGTCATACCTTATTTAAAGGAGATAGACCCGCTGGCGGAACGGATCGGGGCGGTGAATACTCTGGTGCGTGTGGAGGGCGGCTTTAAGGGCTATAATACCGATATGCCCGGACTGGCCAGGGCCATGGAAGCGGACGGTGTGAAAATTGCCGGAGAAAAGGTGCTGATTCTGGGGGCAGGCGGGGTGGCACGGGCGGTGGCGTTTATGCTGGCGGATGCTGCATCCGAAATATTGATTATGAATCGGACCGTGGAAAAAGCCCGGAAAATAGCGGAGGAGGTCAATGCCTGCGCAGGCAGAGAGCTGGCAGGGGCGCTGTCTGTCAGTGATTACGGGAAGCTTTCAAAAACGGATCGTTGTCTTGCCATTCAGGCTACCAATGTGGGCATGTATCCGCGGGTGGACGAGGCGGTGATTGAAGACCGGGACTTTTATGAGAGGATACATACCGGGTATGATTTGATTTTTAATCCCGTGAGGACCAGATTTATGGAATTAACCACAGAGGCGGGCGGCAGGGCCTTTAACGGCTTGAAGATGCTTCTGTATCAGGGGGTCATTGCTTATGAGCTCTGGACGGGGGTAAGGGTGACAAAGGACATGGAGGAACAGGCTTTTCGCGCCATGAAGCAGGAAAGCACCGGTATTCTTCTTTAAATTTCGAGGGCAATTTTGGGGAGACAAGGGAATGGGACAGGAACGAAATTTAGTATTAATCGGATTTATGGGCAGCGGCAAAACCTCTGTGGGGGTGAAGCTGTCCTACAGGCTGCGCCTGCAGGTGGAGGATACGGACAAGCTGATAGAACGGCGGGAGGGCAGGAGCATCAGTGAGATCTTTGCAGATGACGGGGAAGAATATTTCCGGCAGCTGGAGACGGACCTCCTTGGCGAGCTGGCAGGGAGAGAGGGCATAAGGATTTATTCCGCAGGCGGCGGTATGCCGGTACGGCCGGAGAATCGCAGGCTGTTAAAGCAGCTTGGACAGGTGGTTTATCTTAAGGTTTCTCCGGAAACGGTATATGAGAGATTAAAGGAGGATGTCACGAGGCCTCTTTTACAGGGCCCGGATCCCCTGGAGAGGATCAGACAGCTTATGGAAGAGCGCCGGGAAGCTTATGAGGCCTGTGCGGATATTATGATAGAAGCGGATCAAATGGATATGGACGATATTTTAAACAGGATTGCGGAAGAGCGGGAAACAAGGAAGCTGCTGGTGATCAACGGCCCAAACATAAATTTTCTGGGAATCAGAGAAAAGAGCGTATACGGCACGCAGGATTATCAGTACCTTCTTGATATGATAAAGAAAAAGGGGGAAGAAACGGGAAGCCGCATAACCGTGTTCCAGAGTAATCACGAGGGAGCTATTATTGACAGGATACAGGAGGCATATTTTGACGGGACGGAAGGGATCGTCATTAATCCGGGAGCGTATACGCATTACAGCTATGCGATCAGGGATGCCCTTGCCAGCATCACGGTCCCCAAGGTGGAAATCCATATTTCGGATATACAAAAGCGGGAGGAATTCCGAAAAGTCTCCGTGACGGCGCCGGTCTGTGACTGCCAGATCTACGGGAAGGGGCTGGAGGGGTATTTGGAAGCGATAGACTTTATCCTGCGGCAAACGGTAAAAAAAGATAATTTTTTTTAAAAAACAGTTGAAATCGGCCTGTATTTATATTCCTGAGTTTGACAGTCTTTTGACAAAAAAAGCCCCACAGGCCGCCCT
>CAJUIA010000059.1 GCA_910586485.1 uncultured Acetatifactor sp. | reverse complement strand
CAAAGGTTTATCCGGGGCACGGCGAAAGTACCACCATCGGGCATGAGAAGGAGTATAATCCCTTCCTGGGCTGACGGAGTGAAGAACGGTAATTCTGATTACTTCGGAAAGGAAGCAGGCATTGGAACAAAAAAGCAAAAGGGCTCATCTGGTGATGGATGAGGTGAAAAAGGTGATCGTGGGCAAGAATGCCTGCATTGAGAAGGTGATGGCTGCAATTCTGGCCCACGGCAACGTCCTTTTGGAGGATGTGCCGGGGGTGGGCAAGACGGAAATGGCCATTGCCTTTTCCAGATCAATGGGCTTAAAATCTAACAGAATACAGTTTACGCCGGATGTAATGCCCTCGGATATTACCGGGTTTTCCATGTATCAAAAGGAGACGGGACGCTTTGTTTATCACGAGGGGGCGGTTATGTGTAACTTGCTGCTGGCGGATGAGATCAACAGGACGTCGCCCAAGACACAGTCCGCTCTGTTGGAGGTGATGGAAGAGGGCAGCGTAACGGTGGACGGGGTTACCAGACAAGTGCCAAGGCCATTTATTGTTCTGGCCACGCAGAATCCGGTGGGCTCTTACGGCACGCAGCGTCTGCCTGAGGCGCAGATGGACAGGTTCCTGATCTGCATCAGCATGGGGTATCCGAATCTGGAGGACGAGATCGCGCTGCTTAAGAGCCGCCATATGGCCAGGCCGCTTGACGATGTGTGTCCGGTGGCGGACGGAGCCGCGCTGGAGGAAATGCAGAAGGAGACGGAGGAAATCTTTATCCATGACAGCATTTATCGGTATATGGCACTTTTGTCAGACACTACCAGAAAAAACGAATTTTTGGAGCTGGGCTTAAGCCCCAGGGGAACTCTCGCGCTGGGAAGGATGTCAAAGGCCTATGCTTTCTTAAAGGACAAAGAATATGTGGTTCCGGGGGATGTGAAAAAGGCGATGATGGATGTGGGGATCCACCGTATCCGCCTGAATCAGAAGGCAAGGCTTAACGGCAGGACGGCGCCGGATATTTTGGCGGAAGTATTAAGGCAGATACCGGAGCCTAAGCCCGGAGAAAAGTATTTGTGATATGGCAAGGCGTAAGATTATTTATATTTTAATTCTGGCCGCATGGAGCTGGCTGGTGATGCTGTATACCTTTCAGGAAATACGGTTTCTGCTGCTGATCCTGCTGTGCATTCCGCTGCTGCTCTTTGTGCCGCTTATTTTCCAGAGGGGGAAAACAGAGGTTAAGATCAGCGAAATCCCCGATTATGTGACCAGAGAAGAGATCATCCGCCTGCGGGTGGCGGTGACTTATGAGGGTCTGCTTCCTCTGGCAGGCTTAAAAGTCAGGGGTTCATGGCAGGTACACGGTGCAAAACGTCTGTCCGTTGAAAGCAGGATAAGGGGTTTAGGCGGCCGGACCGAACGGGAAATAGAATTTGAGCTGCCGGCAGGGCATTGCGGCCAGGCGATCTTTACCGTGGCAAGGGTAAGAATTTATGATTGGCTGAGCCTTTTTTCCTTACCCGTATCCGGAAGCCTAAGCAGGAAGATATGGATTACGCCCAGATTTTTACCCGTATCGGAAGGAGAAACAGCCATGATCTTAAGTCTGGCGCGCGCGGCATCCGCCTCCGATGAGGGAGAGGCCTTTGTCAGGGAATACCGGCCCGGAGACAGTCTTCGCAGCATTCACTGGAAGCTGAGTGTTAAGGAAGACGAATTGCAGGTCAGAGATTTCGAGCCGGAGGGACAGGTGAGCCTGTTTCTGAATATGACGGACGGACTGCTTGAAAATCCGGAGCAAAAGGACAGATTTTTGGATAAAGCCTGCTCGTTGATGGTGTTCCTGGCAGAGACCTGTGGGGACAGGGCCGTGGTCTGCTGGATGCAGGACGGTGTGCTTATGCGCAGCCGGATCCGGGAGGCGGAGGACATTTATCCCTGTATTCGGGAAGTGATTTCCACAAAGAAAACGGGAGTGAGAGATCCGGGGGAAAAAACGGTGCGAAGTATGCTGGCAGGCTGTCACCTGGAGGAAGACGGCAGGCTGTATCTGGGGGAGCAATGTGCCGATGAAGAGTAGGGAACGCTTTCTTTTTTCCATAGTGCTTTTGCTGGTGAACGTCACGGGAACGGCCGGAGCGCTGCTTGACAGCCTGGGGGTAGAATTTGGGAAAACACTGCTGCCGGCTCCTTTTTTATGGGGCATGCTCATAATCTGCCTGTTGTCCGCAGCTCTTTGGAGTACAAGGAACAGGATGGGGATGGCGGCGCAGTGGCTGCTGCTTTTTCTGGTCTGCCTTGTGGGTATTGTCCTGTTCTGGCACAGCCTGGCGGAAGGACTGGGTCTGGTGCTGCAAGGCCTGTTTGCACAGTTGAGCGACCGGTACGGCATTCAAATGATCTGGAATTTTTCAACGGAGAGGGACAGCATCCTGTTACAGGCTACGTGGAGCGTGCTGGTCTTTATGCTGCCGTATGTACTGCTGATCGGCTATGCGGTGGTGAGGGAAAGGGCTTTGGCACTGGTGCTGGCGGACAGCGTCTGGTTTGCGGCGGCCTGCATTATGGATGATTTTCCGGCCTATGTCTGGCTGGTCCTTTGCGTTTTGGGGCTTGCGGCAGTAATGATCCGGCGTTCCTTTCAGGATGACGAAAGGGCGGGGATACAGGCAGTGCTGATTGGACTGGCTGTTTTAGGCGCGGTTATGGCGCCCCTGTATCGTTTCGGCGTGCCTTTTTTGGACAGTAAATATGAGGCTCTTCTGGAGGCACGGATAGAGCTGAGCAGAAGAATCAATGAAGAATGGATTCCCGGACTGCGGCGTATGCTGGCAGGATTTGGCTTTGGCCAGGGGACGGATGTGACAGGAAGCCTGACAAGGGACACGGGAACGATGTATACGGCGGCGCAGATTTACCGCGTGACGTATTCCCATGCTCCGAAATCCACCGTTTATCTGCGGGGATTTGTGGGCAAGGATTACGCAGGAGACGAATGGATGGCGGCCGGGGATTTTGACCTGGAGAAATATTATCGGGAGAAGGGCCTGGAGCTGCCGGAAAACGAAGAAGAGCTGATAAACCTGACCTATGAGGCATTTCACAGCGAAGCTTCCAGAAGCGTGACGGTGGAAGAGCTGGCGGCGTCCGGAAGCTATACGGTTTATCCTTACGGCGCCCGGATCCCGGCGGACTATAAGAGCCACTGGGACGGAACGGTGGAATGGAAGCAGGGCAGGTATGAGCTGTTATACAGTGCGCCGGAGGATTACCTTCCGGAGCAGGCGCTTTCGGGTGCATCAGCGGAAGCGGAAGCCGGATACCGTAACTATGTATATGATACCTTCTGCGAGTATCCTGCGGATCAGTTTCCGGAGCTGACGGCCTTTCTGGAGCAGTCGGAGTTCCGGACAGACAGCGTGTATCACAGTCTGAAGGATGTGCTGACCTTCTTAAGAGAAAATGCGGTATATGATCTGAGTGTGCCCAATACTCCTGCAGGCGAAGATTTTGTAGAGTATTTTCTGTTTGAGAGCAAAAGGGGATATTGTGCCCATTTTGCTTCGTCTGCCGTGCTCATGCTGCGGTATCTGGGGGTGCCGGCCAGATATGCTACAGGGTATGCGGCGGCTCCGGAGAGCTTTCGACGTAACCAGGACGGCACCTATTCCACGGTGGTCCTTGACGGGCAGGCTCATGCCTGGGCAGAGATCTATCTGGACGGGATTGGCTGGGTGCCGGTGGAAATGACACCGGGGGCGGTTCCGTTTCCCAGAAATAACGGGAGGGAACAGCTAAAGCTGGTGGGAGAGCTGACAGGGGAGCCGGAGGAGGACAATACGCAATACCGGCCGGCTTCGTCTTCCGCGGAGACGCCGAAGACCGAAAAGCCCGTGGACGGGGAAAGCTCCGAAGAGGATCAGCCGGAAGAGTCCGTGGACGGTGAGAATTCCGAAAAGGATCAGCCGGGAGAGTCTGTGGACGGAGAAAACTTCGAAAAGGATCAACAGGGAGAGTCTGTGAACGGAGAGAACTCCGAAAAGGACCAGCCGGGAGAGTCTGTGGACGGGGAGAACTCCGAAAAGGACCAGCAGGGAGGGGCCGTGGACGGTGAGAATTCCGAAAAGGACCAGTCGGAAGGGCCCGGCAGCGCGGAGAATTATGAATCAGACAGGCCGGGAGTGAGTGGCGGCTTGGAGGAATTTCCACAGAAAAAATCCGTAAAGATACTGATGGATGTACTGATGACTGTCGGAGTATTACTTCTTTGCCGGTTTGCGAAAAAAATGATCCGGCGCAGCCGTTTCAGGCGGTTAGAACAGGCGGAGAACAGAGAAAAGGTGTTCTTATTGTATGGGAATACCAGACGGCTGATGCGGGCAGTGGGCTGTGCGGAGAAGATAAGCTGCGGAGAGAAAGAAGGAGAGAATTTTAACAGTCTGTTGGAAAAATGCAGCTTTGGAGAGCAGGAGCCCACGGAGGAAGAGCTGGAAAAGGCCTGGAATTTTTGCCGGGAGCTGGAGAGAAAGGTCTATGTGGAGCTGCCATTTTATAAAAAGCTTTTATTTTTGGGGCTGGACAGATTCGGCCTGCGCCAATTATAAGCATCGGGAGAGGATGAAAAATGTTAGTAATAGAGCTGGATAGACAAAACATGGAATATGACGTACAGGCATTGGTGAAGGCGTTTTTTCCGGATGAGCAGGTGGAGGTGCTTGTGCCGGAGAGCCGGGCGGATAAGCGGGAAAAGCTTTCGGGAGATATAAAGGTCCGGGTGATGTCAGGGGAATCGCAGGCAGAGATTTTTCTGGCATCGGAGCTTGGCGGTAAGAGTGATTCGACGGCCTTCCTGGAAAACGGAAAGGCCGCAGTGCGTTTCTGTTGGACGAAATCGGGGGAAAAGGCCGGCAAGGAGGAATTTAAGGCTTATCTTTACGGTGTTTTGTCCCGGTTTACCGGCAGGCAGCTTCCCTGGGGGATGCTGACGGGAATCCGGCCCACCAAGATTGCCTTAAGCCTGCTGGAAGAGGGCCAGAGCAGGCAGGAGACAGCAAAGCATTATATCAAAAGATACTTTGTCAGCGATGAGAAGGCGGCGTTGGCCGTGGACATAGCAGAGCGGGAGCGCAGGCTGCTGTCAGGCGTACACTGTGAGGGGACACAAGGCCGAGGCTACAGCCTTTATATCGGCATCCCCTTTTGTCCCACCACCTGTCTTTACTGTTCCTTTACCTCGTACCCAATAGCAGTATATCGGAAACAGGTAGACGAATACCTGAACTGTCTGCTGTGGGAAGCAGCATATGTGGCGGAACGGTTTCGGGGGGAAATTTTGGACAGCGTTTATATCGGCGGGGGAACGCCGACCACTTTGGAACCGGAGCAGCTGGATCGGCTGCTGGGAGGCTTAAGGCAGTTATTTGATTTTACCACGGTGCAGGAACTTACGGTGGAAGCGGGACGCGCGGACAGCATTACGGAGGAAAAGCTGAAAAGCCTGCGCCGACATGGCGTGTCAAGGATTTCCGTCAATCCCCAGACCATGAAGCAGGAGACGCTGGACCTGATTGGCAGGAAAGCATCGGTGGTCCAGGTGGAAGAGGCATTTCGGCTGGCCCGTCAGATCGGCTTTGACAATATCAACATGGACATCATTCTGGGGCTTCCCGGCGAGACTTCAAGAGACGTGCAGCATACCATGGATCGGATCGCGGAGCTTTCCCCGGACAGCTTAACGGTGCATTCCCTTGCAGTCAAGCGGGCTTCGGGCTTAAGCCAGTGGATACAGGAGAATGGCACTGCTGCGCTGCGCAACACGGACGAGACCATGGCCATTGCGGCAGAGGGGGCGGAAAAGCTGGAGATGCATCCTTATTATCTTTACCGCCAGAAAAATATGTCCGGCAACTTTGAAAATGTGGGCTATGCCAAGGAGGGAAAATATGGGCTGTATAATATTTTGATTATGGAGGAGGTGCAGACCATCGTGGCGCTGGGGGCCGGGGCGATTACGAAACGGGTTTATCCGGACGGGCGCATCGAGCGGTGCGAGAATGTGAAGGAAGTGGCCCAGTATATCGAGAGAATCGAGGAAATGATAGAAAGAAAGCGTGTATTATTCACTGACTGAAGTTCAAAATTCAGATAAGAAATATAGGGTATTATGTGGACTTTGGGTACATCATAATTTCCAAAAGTCCAACAATTCTTTTTGCGCCATTCAAGCTGGATTTAGTTTTTTATCAGAATTTGTAAAGCGGTGAGCGCCAACATTATACTTATGTAAATATATACATATACATTTGGTATTTATTGGATTAAAAAGCGGTTTGAATTTTGGAAAAAGGTTATAGAGGTGACAGAATGAAGATGCAAGGTGTTATAGGTGAATTGCTCTATATAGGTTTTGGCGCTGAAAAAGGGAGATATGCTATAAAGTTTTCCTATCAAAATATGAATGAACAGGAGCGTTTGAGATATAGCGTTTACCTGGAGGAAAATAATGATTAAAAGATTTTATGCCTTAGAAGAGTTGTTTTTAAAAACTAAAGAAAAAAAAGAACTAGAGTGTACGAATTTACTCGGTAATGTGATAAAGTGTTCTTTCAAATGGAATCAACCAATTAGTATGAAATACGATAAGGAGCATAAGGACAGCTTATCGAAGTACCCCGAATTAAAGG
>CAJUIA010000058.1 GCA_910586485.1 uncultured Acetatifactor sp. | reverse complement strand
TCGGGGTAACAGGATTCGAACCTGCGACCTCCTGGTCCCAAACCAGGCGCTCTAGCCAAACTGAGCCATACCCCGAAATACTTGTTTATTATATGCTTGCTGCCGGCTGTTGTCAAGATTTCCTGATCTTTTCATGCCATTTTCGGCATTTGGTGTACCTATAAATATTTTATTTTATAATCCGCCTTCCCTTCCTGATCCAGATCCATAATTATGTAGGATGGCTTATGTCCGTCCTGCCGGGGATAGGACAGGCTGCCGGGATTCACGGCTGTCACTTCCTTATCCCTGTCTACCACGGGCCGGTGGGTATGGCCGTACATCACAATGTCCGCCCCTCTGGCCGCCGCTTCCCGCTTCAGTAGTTCATTTCCCATGGATACGTAATAATTATGCCCATGTACCACCCATACCCTGTAAGGACCGATGTCCAGCATCAGCTCTCTTGGCAGGTCAGAAAAGAAATCATTGTTCCCAAGAACAATCTTCACGGGGCAGTCCGCCGCCTGAGTCAGAGCATACTCGCTGCCCTCTGCATCACCGCAGTGAATCACCAGATCGGGCTTTTGTTTTTCCAGAACCCGAAAGTAATTATCATTTAATTTATGAGTATCACTGACAATCAACACCTTCATTCTTCTTCAATTCCTCTTTCATCAGTTCAAGCGCTTTTCCCCTGTGGCTCACAAGGTTTTTCTCTTCTCCGGTAAGCTCCGCAGTGGTCTTGTGCAGCTCCGGAACGTAGAAGATCGGATCGTAGCCAAAGCCTCCGCTGCCCTTTTCCTCATATCCGATCCTGCCCTCTATGGCCGCCCTGGTAGTCAGCTCCCGGCCGTCAGGCAATACCGCCGCAATGGCGCACACGAATCTGGCCGTACGCTTCTCATCCGGTACGCCGTTCAACCGCTCTATCAAATTTGCATTTTTCACACGGTAAGACGTATCCTCACCCATATACCTGGCGGAATAGACTCCCGGCTCTCCGCCCAGACTGTCGATCTCCAGACCGGAATCATCGGCAAGCACAATATCTCCCGCAGACTTGGCCGCCACTGCCCTGGCCTTAATCAGCGCATTTTCCTCATAAGTGCTGCCATCCTCCTGAATATCGGCAATAATTCCCGCTTCCTTCATGGATACAATTTCATAGCCAATATCCGCAAGAATCATTCTGATTTCTTTCATCTTCCCTGCGTTGCCGGTTGCAAATACGATTCTTTTCATTTTATGAATATTCTCCTTTGTTATTCCTTTGCCGCTTCCAGATTTTCCACTGCTTTGGAAATTGCAGATATAAACCCTGCCGCCAGCTTTTCCTGATAGCTTTCCTGTCCCAGCAGATATGCTTCTTTAGGGTTTGACAAAAATCCCAGGGAAATCTCCGCAGCAGGCACCTTCAAGAGCTTCAGCATACTTTCTTCCGCTGCCGCCTTAAGCTCCACTGCCCGATTGCTGGCCGCAATCGTCACTTCTCTGGTCAGAATATCTGCCAGGTCCGTGTTCCCAAAGCCGGGAATATAGTAGTCTTCATTGTAAAAACCTGTAATCCCGTAAGTCTCTTCGTCTGTATCGTCTTCGCCGGCACACAGCCGAACATACAAATCCGCGCCCACCTCTTCCGCCAGCAGCGCTCTTTCGCTTAACGGCATCTCCACATCCTCCGTTCTGGTACAGTAAAGACGGACATTTTGAAGGTCAAATTGCTTTTGTATCTGCCGCGCTACCTGCAGAGTAACTTCCTTCTCCTGCAGGCCATTCCCGGAAACCCCTGTCTCGCTCCCGCCCCAGGCCGGATCCAGCACCACAATATAATCATATACTTCGCCCGGCTCATACCAGTTGATCGTCAGACCGCTGCCGTCCATAGTGCTTCGATACTCCAGCACGCGGCTCATCTTGATTTTTAACAGAATGCCGCCCTCCTGCACCTCACTCTGCGCCGACAGCACCGGCGTAATGTCACCGCTTATACGGTTTTCTTCATAAAATTCCTCCCCGCCTCCCTGAATGAACAAATAAAGCTCTCTGTCCACATACCGATTTTCCATGGTCACATTTTCTGCTCGAATCCCTTTCGGCAGAGGCACACGGAAGGCCCCCCTCATTTTGTTATTCCCCTCCAGCACAAGGCTTCGGTCCGCCGTCTCCCCCTGCTGGCCCGTATTTACAGGCAGGCTTGAAGGATCTTGGGAAGCATCCGCAATCACAATGGTCTTATTGGCTGCAAACAACAGCATTACCGCCATACAAGTCACAAAGACAAAGGTCCAGACCACACAGGCTGTCACCAGGCTGTCACCCTTCTGCTCCCTGCCCTTTCCGGAATGCTCATATTCTGTTATCCCGCTTTGCTCCTGCTTCCTCTGCATGGTTTTTCCTCGCTTTTGGCGGCCTGGGACCTGAAAACTGGTAAAAATAGGTCTTCATCATGCCATTATATATCTTACGATTCTTATCCGCCCTGCGTCCAATATCCCGTTCTGCATTTTCATAGGCCGTGATCAGATACAGGCTCCAGGAATCCAGCGCTCTGTACCGCTCACCCAGACAAGTGTACAGCGCCGGTAATTCCTCCTTTTCCTGCAGCCGCTCTCCATAAGGCGGATTGGTAATCAAAAACCCATACTTTTTAGGATGGCTTAATTCTGCCACATCCCGCCTCTGGAAATGAATCAAACCGTCAACTCCCGCCAGCTTCGCATTCTGCCTTGCAATACTCACCATCTGCTCGTCAATATCATACCCCTGAATATCCGTCTCCACTGACAGATCCACAGCCTCCCGTGCCTCTTCCAGGGCATCCTCCCACCTTTTTGATGATACGATATGAGGCCAGCTGCCTGCGGTAAATGCTCTGTTCATCCCCGGCGCCATCCCCGCCGCCAGCATGGCTGCCTCAATAGGAATCGTGCCGCTGCCGCAGAAGGGATCCACCAATATTCTGTCGCCCTTCCAGGGCGTCAATAAAATCAGCGCTGCCGCCAGATTCTCCGCTATGGGCGCCCTGGCTGTCAATTTTCGATAACCTCGCTTGTGCAGGGATTCCCCCGTGCTGTCAAGGCCAACGGTCACCTCATCCTTCAGCAGAAACACCCGCACAGGAAAGCTCTCTTTGTCCTCCTGAAACCATGACCTTCCATAATGTTCCCCCAGCCGCTCCACCATGGCCTTCTTCATGATAGCCTGAATATCCGAAGGACTGAAAAGCTTTGATTTCACACTTGCGGCCTTTGTCACCCAAAACTTCCCGTTTTCCGGTATGTATTCCTCCCAGGGAAGGGCGCGGGTTCCCTGAAAAAGCTCTTCAAAGCTCTCTGCGTGAAAGCTTCCCACCTTGATCAGAATACGCTCCGCCGTCCGCAGAAAAATATTCCCTCTGCACAACGCTTCCTCGTCCCCGTAAAAGGTCACTCTGCCGTCGGCTACCTCCGTAATATCATAGCCCAGCTCCGTAATTTCTCTTTTTAAAACCGCTTCCATTCCAAAATGACAGGGAGCGATCAGCTCAAACCTTCTCATACATTCCTCCACGGCCGCAGACCACACGCCACTGGCAAAGCTGCTGCTTCTTTTGCTGTAAATCAGTATACAATTTTTTCCCGCATATGTAAATAGGGACACCGCCCGGTGTCCCTATTAAGCTCCGCCAGCTTAGTAGTTGTTATTCTTCTGGCTGTTGCTCTCTTTGTTCTGATTCTGGTTCTGATTGTTGTTCTGGTTGTTCTTCTGGTTATTCTGATTCTGATTGTTCTGGCTGTTCTTGCAATTCTCAGAATTGTTGGTGTTGTTGAACTTATTGTTGTCCATTTTTCGCCTCCACGCTGCGACTTTTAACAGGAATATTTCCATGAAGCTTACGCTCCACGGCGTAAGGCATATGCTAAAGAGATGCGCAGCTTTCTCCAGCGCGGCCGCCTTCTCCCTGTTTGTTATTGGTTACAGGAAGTAGTATTGCATATGCGCGAAAAAATATGCAGGAAATTACAGGTACTTTGGTACTATCAACTGACATGGTCGCGAAAAAATTTAATCAAAAAGGAAACCACCAGCATCACCAGAATAAAAGGAAAAAGCGCCGCCAGAATTTTAAACACTATACTTAAAATCACCACGGCCACCAGCAAAATCGCAATCAGCCATACCCAGCCGGGCACTGCCGGGCGGTGGGGCTCCACCTCGCCGTCTCCGCCATATTCTGTCGAAGCTTCCTGGGTTTCTCCGCCGCCTGTCTCGCCGCCACTTGTTTCTATAATTGTTCTCGCAATCAGCCGCGGATCACCAAGGGACGCCATAACCTCTTCCTCGCTTCTGCCCTTTCTTACTTCCGTATTGATATATTCCTCATAATAAGCGATTGTATCGGACACCGTTCCGGTTTCCACCCTGCCGTTTAAGGCCAGCCGCAGCTTATCTAGAAATTCCTGTTTTTCCATCTTTCCCACCATTCTGAAGCGGCATAAATTCCGACTTCACCATTTTTTTCTCGGACAGCTATTTTTTTCCATTGCTGCCCGCAGCTCCACATAACAGCCGCAGCTTCGGCACATGCCCTGCAGCAGCATCTCACACTCTCTGCAGATCTCCAGCCGTTCCTCGTATACCTTTCCGTCCACCTTTGCATCTGGATCAAGATTATCAATATATTCCCGAATGGTCCGGTAGGTTTCCTCCTGCCCCGCAAGCTCCCTGGTCAGGCACCTCCTGCAAAACCGCAGCTTCTCTTCTCTCTGTTCCATGTTTCCCATTATACTTGTCCCGCGGTACAAAGTCAACAAGTCTCAGGGGCTGTGAAAGTCTGAGTTTTTAGGGCAAAAAAATCACCCCACCTGTCTTTCAGGTGAGGCAGCCGGCGCATATGTGTGTAAACATAATATAACATTCGTGTCAATCAGCAGTTTCATACTTGCGCCGCCTTTCTTCCTGCATTTCCTCCAATGACATATCCGTGTCCGGAATCGCTCCAATTAATGATTGTACTACTGATTCAACGTCCTCCTTTTTCATACTTTTCAATTGTTCATATGCTGCCGTCCAATTGTCATGTGGGCATAAAATCATATCATGCTCAACCATATATTCCATTTATCTATAACAGGCCGCCTCCAGCGACAGCGCAAGCGCCGCATTGACCTCTTCATAAAAAGGCGGTATCCCTTCTCTGTCCCATGCAAGCTTGTCGGCAATTTTCTCTCAGCCTCACAAATGTCAAAGCGGTTCCCATATGCGTAGTTCAACATATCCTCCGGTCTGATTGCCGCACTTATATCATGCAAAAGCCCTGCGATCATACATTTATCATGATCCAGACCGTATGTTTCAGCGATTAACGCATTTCTTTCTGCGACATTCGACACATGGACACAGGTATTGTATTTGCCATTAAGTGAAAGTATATTTTTTGCGTCCGTTTTAATGTCTCCGCTAAGGATTTCCGTTTTAATGTAATTTAAACTATCGAATATCATTTTGATTTCTCCGGCTCATCATACAGTCTCCTGCCAAAAGTAAAAGTTCCGATAAAACGGACAAAGGAAATGGCAGGAAACGCTCATTTTACAGCCTTTCCCGCCATCTAAACATCCCCGTGTGTAAACACATAAAACGTGTGTAAACACACATATAACGTGTGTTAGAGGATTCGAACCCCCGACCTTTTGGTCCGTAGCCAAACGCTCTATCCAGCTGAGCTAAACACACATTCTGCCGTAACGACAGCACATATTGTAATGACACCATATAAATTATGCCTTACAACATTAAGTATGATACACGCTTTTCACACAAAAGTCAAGAAAAATTTTTGAAAACTGGTTACCGGTTATAACAGTTCAGCCTTCCCGGCAAGCAGATAACAGGCGACAGCCAGCCGTTGTTCTCAACGCAGACTGTGCAAGACGTCGGTACTTGGCAAGCGTATTGTGCTTGCCTATGTACCGTTACGTCGAGCCTCAAGCAAAAGCGGGTCTGTATGAGAATGACGGCTGGCTGTCGCCGTCAGGCTGTTGGAGGCTGAACTGTAACTACCGGTTACTTACCTGCTGCTCTGAAGCTTCTGCGCTTCCGCACTCAAGCCTTCTACCACGCCGGTTACGGAATTCACCAGGCGGGTGTTCTCTTCACATACGGTATAGGTTTCATTTGCATGTGCGGAAACCTCCTCCGTAATGGCGGAAATCGTCTGGATATTCTCCACAATATCCGCATTCGCACTTTCCAGCTCGTCCACGATGCTCATCAAATCCCTTGTCTGCTGTCCCACATTTTCCGTTCCCTGAGTAATGCCCGCAAAATTGTCGGTAACCAGCCGGGTACTCTCCGCATTGGCCCTGTTGCTCTTTGTAACCACATCCACCGCGGCCTCCACCTCGATCAGCTCTTTATTGATGTGGCCGATCAACTCCGTAATATTAACGGTGGCAGATTTCGTCTGGTTTGCAAGCCCGGAAATCTGGCTGGCCACCACCGCAAAGCCTCTTCCTGCCTCCCCGGCCCTGGCCGCCTCAATACTTGCGTTCAGCGCAAGCATACCAGTGCTGTTGGCAATGCTTGTTATGGTCTCGATAATGGTATTCATCTGATTGGTGTACTCGCTCAGCTCCTTCATCTGATCCAGCACCTGACGATTGGCCGCCATAGAGCTTTCCACCTGCTTTGCCAGCGCATCCATATGCTGTCTGCCGGTTTCCACCTTCTCCACGGTCTCACTCATATTTTCTTCAATTTCCAGCGCCGTATCCTTCACCTTTACAATGTGCTGCTGGATCAGCTCCGTCTTCTGCATCTGCTGCTGAATGGATTCCGCCGTCTCGGTGCTTCCGGAAGAAACCTCGCCCATGTATGTATGAATCCGCTCCATGGATTCGCCCAGCTGATCCACCTTCTCAGACACATCCTTAATATCGGAAATCATATTGCCCGATGCAGACAGCACATTATTTGCCAGTGCATTGGCTGACTCCGTCTGTTTCTGTATATCCTGCAGCTTTACCTGATTTACCTTTTTAACGCCTGCCATTGCCATTACCATATAGATTGAGGTCATCAACACGGCGGCAATACGGATTTCCACATCAGGAATTTCCTCAGCCGCATATCCCACGGTCAGCACATCCTTGATAATGCAGGCCACATTTCCCAAAACGGCGCCGCAGCTGATCAAAATACAAAAACGCACATCCATATAAAGAATAATCAGCATGAACATGGGGAACGCATACATACAGGTCAATAAGCTGTTGGTGGTGAAAATGGCAAAGACATACATCGCCCCATAGCAGATTCCCATAATATGCTGAATCTTTCCGTCTTCCGGATTCCTTCTGTACAAAATTTGCTCCACAACAATAGGCGCCAGACATATCACTGTAAACAGCGTAAAATATCCGACAGTTCTGGACCCCTTAAAAAATTCCAGCGCATACGCCAGGAAAAGGATGACTCCTATGATCGTGTGTCCCAGCAATGCAATACGGTTGACATACTTCTTCTCGGAAAATTTTTCGCTCACCGTTACTTTCCTCCTCGGTTCTATATTATTTTACTCGGATAATGTATACAGCCCTGCCCGCATAATATATCATGAATTTACAAAGCGATTTGTTACAACGCATTTATTATAACAGCTATTCCACATATCTACAATATTTTTATCCTGCTATTTTTGCTCC
>CAJUIA010000057.1 GCA_910586485.1 uncultured Acetatifactor sp. | reverse complement strand
GCACGGCTTCTTCTCTTGTCGCCCTTTCTCTGAGGTCCGTCAAGGATCATCTGATCACCGGTGTAAGCATGAACGGTGGTCATAATGCCGGACTGGATAGGAGCCAGGTCATTTAATGCCTTTGCCATGGGTGCCAGGCAGTTGGTGGTGCAGGAAGCTGCGGAAATAACGGTATCCTCAGGCTTTAAGGTCTCATGGTTTACATTGTATACGATGGTAGGAAGATCGTTTCCTGCAGGAGCAGAGATAACAACCTTACGGGCACCGGCATTGATGTGAGCCATGGACTTCTCCTTGGAGGTATAGAAACCGGTACACTCCAGAACAACGTCTACCTTCAGCTCACCCCAGGGAAGCTTGGAAGCATCCGCTTCCTTGTAGATCGTGATCTTCTTGCCGTTTACGGTGATGGAATCCTCGCCTGCCTCAACCTTGTCGGCATATTTGTATCTTCCCTGAGCGGTATCATACTTCAAAAGATGTGCCAGCATCTCAGGGCTTGTCAGATCGTTGATTGCCACAACCTCGTATCCCTCTGCATCAAACATCTGTCTGAATGCAAGACGGCCGATACGGCCAAAACCATTGATTGCTACTCTTACTGCCATTTTAGTTCCCTCCTGAAATTTTAATAATAGAATTATGATAATAGAAAATGCAAGCAGTTTCTATTATATATTATTTTGCCAGCCTGTCCCATCTTTGGATAGAATCGCCAGATTGACAAAATTTTGTCAGCAAGATTATTTTACCTAATTTCTTTTTATAATTCAAGATGTAAATGAAAAATAATTACCTTCCTCCATAAAATTTACACTTTGTTTAGATATTTATTTATGATATAATGTCCGCAATGAAAAAACATGTACCCAAACCAAGGAGGATCATTATGCCTGTTACAGCCGACTGCCATCTGCACTCTTCTTTCTCTGGGGATTCGGATACTCCCATGGAAGAAATGATATTATCCGGCATTTCCCGTGGGTTGAAAACCATGTGCTTTACCGAACACCACGATATAGACTTTCCCGATTCCCCGGAAGGATCCGGCAGCATTTTCCTGCTGAACACGGATTCCTATCTCTATGATCTGGCGCGCTTGAAGGAAAAATATCGGGACCAAATCCGCCTGCTCTTTGGAGTGGAGCTGGGCCTGCAGTCTGAAATTCTGCGCAAAATTGCAGTGTATGCCAAATCCTATGAGTTTGACTTTATCATTGGCTCCTCCCATATCTGCCACGGGAAGGATCCGTACTATCCCGCCTTTTACGAAGGCCGGAGCGAGGAAGAGGCCTATCGTGAGTACTTTGCCTCCATTCTGGAAAACGTAAAAAAATTTTCAAATTTCGATGTTTACGGCCACCTGGATTACGTCGTGCGCTACGGCCCTGACCGTGACCGAAATTATGGCTATGATAAATATCGGGATCTTATCGACGCAATTCTGGAAATGCTCCTGGAAAACGGTAAGGGAATAGAGCTGAATACCGGCGGCAAAAAAAGAGGACTGAAGGAATTTCATCCCTGCACGGATATTTTAAAACGCTACCGGCAGCTGGGAGGGGAGATCATCACCATAGGCAGCGACGCCCACGCCCCGGCACACATTGCCGAATATTTTCCCCTCGCCGCCGAAGTCCTGGAGTCCTGCGGCTTTCGGTATTATACCGTATTTCAGCACCGGACGCCGGAGTTCATTCGCCTTTAAATTTTTGTTTTTTATGCTTCGCAAAGCACCACTACCAGCTTCGGAGTAGTCTGGGCAGGAATACTGCGGGTAGAATTTTCATAGACCACCACCAGGTTATGGCCCGCAGGATTTCCCTGAAAATGCTGATTGTTGGTGGTCCGCACAGCCACGGAGTTATCCATATTCAGCTGCAGGGTCTGGTCATCATTCACCAGTGCCGTATTATAATACCCCACATTTACCATCCGCTCCATCTTCTCCCTGGCCGCCGCTACCGCATTATACTGGGGAGGGTAAATCAACGGCATGGGAGCTTCTGCGTCATACCAGAAGGTGCATACCATCCCTTCGGACAAGGTTTCAAAATCCACCACATACGTGGCCGGAGTCATGATAAAATTCACGGTATTGCCGTCCATATCTTCCAAGGTAACAAAAAGCATACAGCCCTCCGCCCGACGGCTTCCCATCCTGGCAGGCATCATATCCACAATCGTTCCCCTTACCGAGCCGAAACGGCTCTTCCTGACCGGCATTCTCCCTCCAAAATTAAAATCCATATTTACTCCATTTCCGCGCCGCTATCAGCGCCGGCATTCCATTTGTTCCTATATATGTTATGCCGGCTGCCGCAAACTGTGCCGGCCCTCATATTATAGTACCGCCGCCCAGCACATACTCCCCGTCGTAAAAAACCGCCGCCTGTCCGGGAGTCACTGCACGGACTGCTTTTTCAAAGCTGCATTTTATGCTGCCGCCAGGTATTTTTTCAATCCGGCAGTACTCGCCGCCATGATTATAGCGAATCTTCGCACGCACCCGGAGCGGCTCCCGAATATCCTCCACAGACATGAAGCTCACATTATTACAATATGCTTCCGATGTAAACAGCGCTTCATTCGCCCCCACCACCACCTCATTGGTATCCGGGCGGATTTCCACGACAAAGACCCTCTCTCCCATGGGAAGGCCCAGGCCTCTGCGCTGTCCTAATGTGTAGTGCGTAATTCCCTTATGACGTCCCAGGATCCTGCCGTCCTCCGTCACAAAATTTCCCGGCCCCGGTACGCGCCCCGCCGCCTCTCTGTCGATAAAGCCTGCATAATCCCCGTCCGGTACAAAACAGATTTCCTGACTGTCCGGTTTGTCTGCCACAGGAAGCCCGATTCCTTCCGCCAGCTCCCTGACCTGTGCCTTGGTATACTCTCCTAAGGGCATCAGCGTCCGGGCCAGCTGCTCCTGGGTCAGATCATAAAGCGCATAGGTCTGATCCTTCTGTACGGATACCGCCTGGCGCAGAGCCAAGCGGCCTCCGGGCAGCCGTTCGATCCTGGCATAATGTCCCGTGGCAATATAGTCCGCTCCGATTTCCAGACTGCGATTCAGCAATGCCTGCCACTTAACATAGCGGTTGCAGGCAATGCAGGGATTGGGGGTGCGCCCTGCCAGATATTCCTCCACAAAATAATCAATCACATGACATTTAAAGTCCTGCCTGAAATTCATAACATAATGAGGAATGCCCAGCACTTCTGCCACCCGTCCGGCATCCTCCACGGCAGAAAGCCCGCAGCAGCCTCCGCTCTCCGCTTTTGTATCCTGCGCTTCCTCCTGCCAGATCTGCATGGTAACGCCGATAACCTCATACCCCTGCTCTTTTAAAAGATATGCCGCCACAGAGGAATCCACCCCTCCGGACATGCCTACTACCACTTTTTCTTTCATGTTTCCACTCATTCCACCCTTCCAGTGCCCCCATTCCGGCAATCCGTCATGCTTTATGGAATCTCCTCATTCCGCTCTCATACAGGGATTATCAACCGAAATGGTTTGATAGGCTTCCCGGAGATGTATAGTCAGTGTAACAAACCATTTGATACCTGTCAAATGCTCATCCCATTTTCTTCACGATCCTGTAATAGGTGGCCGAGGTCCACTTATAACAAATGCTGTACACCAGCGCAAACACCAGAACGACTGCCACGGCGCAGGTCAGCATGATTCTGGTTTGATAATTTGCGATGGCTCCCATCATCATGACCACCATATTCATGCCAACACTCGTATGAAGTACCGCACCTGCCAAAGGTAATGCAAATACCAGACGGATCTGTTTCTTAATCGTCTTCCGAATTTCTTCATCACTCATCCCCACTTTCTGCATAATCTCAAAGTTTTTCTGATCCTCAAAGCCTTCCGTAATCTGCTTGTAATACATGATGATCAACAGGCAGATCAAAAAAATACTTCCAAAAAAGATACCGATAAACATCAGTCCGCCGTACATGCTCTCCTGGCCGGCAATATCTTCCCGACAATCTTCAATTCCTGCATAACCGGCTGTGCCCTCAAGGTTTTCTTTCAATTCCCGTTTAAAAGCGTCGATGGACTCTTCATCACCTGCAGGCGTACAGCTGATCTGAAAAACCTTCTGGTCCTCACCCAGTCCAAATACGGCTGCTGCCAGGCTGCACTCATTTTGATCCGCAAACACAAAGATATAATCCCTGTTTGTACGATTGCTCTGTTCCTTCAAGGCCGCAGAGCATTCCGACAGCTCTTCCCTGATCCGC
The DNA here is from genome assembly GCA_910586485.1 of uncultured Acetatifactor sp. GTDB lineage: Bacteria > Bacillota > Clostridia > Lachnospirales > Lachnospiraceae > Acetatifactor. The sequence goes on along the minus strand of CAJUIA010000057.1, from coordinate 4,231 downwards.
CATTGATTGTCTCCCACGAATACCGTATCGTACCCAAAATCCATACCTGTGGAAAAGACAAGGACCTCACCGGCCTCCAATACGGCCTGGCTGCCTTCCATGCGATTATATTTATCCAGTGTCATCATGCGGATATTGCTGCAATCAGAGTAATTTCCCCGTTCATTCTCACCCATGGGCCGAAACCGGCTTCCGTCCCAGTATGCACTTCTCACCGTGATGCTGCTCTGCTCCAGATAATCCGTCAGCTCTACCCCTGTATCCGCCGCAATCTGCTCTATCTGTGCCTTCAATGCCTCTTCATCCTGTTCTCCGCTCCAAAACACCGAAAATGTCCGCGGATAGGAATAGGCTATTATGGAATCCATACTCAGCCATAGGCTCACCGTACAGATCACCGTGATAATGGACATTGTGGCAAAAATACAAAGATTGGACAGACTTGCCGCATTTTTCTTCATACGATACAGCATGCCGGAAACCGTAATAAAGTTTTCCGCCCGATAATAATACCGCTTCCGCTTTTTCAAACACCGCAACAGTGCCACGCTCCCGGAAGTAAACAGAAAATAGGTCCCCAGAATCACTAAAAATACCGCCATAAAGAAATCATTGAAAATCGCACTGTTTAGTCCCGCATGAATGGCAAGGCGGTACCCCGTCCCCAGGGCAAGCAGTCCCAGCACGCTCCAGACCATAAGCTTTACGCTGCCCGGCTCCTTCTCACCCTTTCTGGAACCGGCCATTAGCTCTACCGGCCTGGCCTTGCCCACCTGTATCAGATTTACAAACAGATTCAGCCCGGATATAAAAGCATAAAACAAAAGTGCATCCACGATTGCCATGGGACTGATCGAAAACGCCGCATCCACCTGCAGTCTTGCCAGATTCAACAGCAGCAGAAAGAGCAGCTTGGAAAACAACAGTCCCAAAAGAACCGATGCCGCCATTACAATCACATACACCGCCAGACTCTCGTAAAGCATCATAATTCCGATGTGCTTTTTCTCCATTCCAAGAATACTGTACAATCCCAGCTCCTTTTTTCTGCGCTTGATTAAAAAGCTGTTCGTATAATAGAGAAAGGGCACCATGATAATACCCAGCAATACAAATCCTATCTCCATAAACACAACGGCATAGGCTGCCTTCGGAAGGGTCCACATAATATCGTTCTTTACGATCAGGTCAAAAACAAAATACGTAAACATGGTAAAGATGCTGACTCCCATATAAGGAAAATAAGTGGAGCCGTTCTTTCGAATATTGTTTACTGCCATCCTGGGCAGAAGCGACCTATTTTTATTCATGGCGCACTGCCTCCTCTTCTAACATTAATGCCTCGTTCCCCTTTTTCGCCGCATCTGCTACAGTTCCCCCGATCAGATCAAAGTGCCTGCTTTCCGATTTTTCCGTCTGCAGAATCGTCAGGGTATCGGAAATCTTTCTATACATCTGATCATCGCTTAAATTACCCCGATAGATCTGATTGAACACGCAGCCGTCCTTGATGAACATAACCCTCCCTGCTCTGCTGGCTGCCTGAATACTATGAGTTACCATGAGGATGGTCTGTCCCCCTTCATTCACCTCTGCAAATATCCGCAGCAGCCTGTCGGAAGCCTTGGAATCCAATGCCCCCGTGGGCTCGTCGGCAAGCAGGATCTGCGGCCCGGTAATCAGCGCTCTGGCTACTGCCGTGCGCTGTCTTTGGCCGCCTGAAACTTCATAAGGATACTTCATCAGAATATCCCGGATCCCCAGCCTGGTCGACAACGTTTCCAGCCGTTTTTCCATCTCTTCCGCCTTTTTCCCTGCCAATACCAACGGAAGAAATATGTTATCCTTTAAGGACAGCGAATCCAGCAAGTTAAAATCCTGAAACACAAATCCTAAATTATCACGGCGAAAGGCACAGAGCTCCTTCTGCTTAATATCCGCCATATTCTTTCCTGCCAGAATTACCTGCCCGCCTGTGGGCTTATCCAGGGATGCCATAATATTCAGCAGTGTCGTCTTACCTGAGCCGGACTCTCCCATGATAGCCACATATTCCCCCTGCTCCACCGTAAAATTTACATCCTCCAGGGCCTGTACCTTATTTCCTCCCAGCCTCGTCGTATATACCTTCTTTAAATTCTTCACTTCCAAAAGCGCCATAATTCCTCCATCCCGCACAAATTCCTGCACGTTTTCAAGCTTTTTTCAACTGTGTCGTACGAACAATACAACAATACAGCTCCGAAGAATATTTTGCAATCGAATTACCTTACATTTCAGCTCCTAACCTTACACTTTTGTAATATTTTGCCGTGGAACATCTGACACAGATTACGGATATTCCGATACATCTTTGCCTGGCATGGAATCCCTATATAAAAAAGCTGAAGCAGACAGGATCATTTAGCACAGGTGATGGTAAGACGGAAGACAATATACTCTGGTTATGATATACTTCTCTATACAGGAGGTACAAGCATATGACAGACAACGAATTACTGCTTGCAATATCTGATATGATGGACAAAAAACTTGATGCAAGACTGAATCCCATTGAAAACAGAATCAAGCGGATAGAGGTTAAGTTACTTGAAAACAATGTGATACCTCGATTAAATACAATCGAATCTTGCTACACATCAACTTTTGATAAATACAAAGACAGTGTAGAAGATTATGAAGCTATCAAACAGGACATATCCATCATGGAAAAAGTGATTACAGTGTAGCGGGAGGGAGGCCGTCAGGCATAAAAAGGGGGCGGCACTGTGAAAAGTACCACCTCAGCTTTGGGACATTTTGTCTCGAAGCTATACTGCCATTACATTATTTTACTAAATATAAAAATTTACTCCAGCGGTAAGGCAAGTTGCCACTGTTCAACATAGCCACCATCGGACTTCAAGCCAGAGTCATCAAAGAGGTTGGGCCTTTCTCGCCGGAGAGTGGGTAGAATGTCTACAATATATTCTTTAGTTTGAGCTGATTCTCCTGGAAGTTTTACTGCCTCGTAGACAGTGTAGTCCTCTGTTTCCAGCACTACATTTCCCAACTTGTAGTCGGCATTCATCACCGGAGAGTAGGCGATAGCATAGGTGGTTCCGTCCACTGTAAAAGTCACATCAAAGATTTTCTCGTAGACTTCCATGCCATTGATGTGAATAGCAATCCAGTTGGGATGATTTTCCACCAAATAAACGGTATGGGTATAATGGGCATTAAAAAGCAAATTTTCACTCTCAGATGGAGCAAAACGCGGACTGCTCATTTGACCCATTTCCACAAGACCGTAAAAGCCACCAAGGTAGGAAATGAAGATAGGAATATCAACACCACTAATCAAACCTTGCGGTTTTTCCATCCCCAATTCCTCAGCAGTGAGCCATGTTTCGGCCCGATTATCCTCGACTTGGATGGTTCCGGGCTCCACCTGCTGGGACGAATCTGTGCTGGACTGATTATCGTCATCACCAACCGCAGACCCAGGGCTGAAAATGGTAGGCGGGATAACACCATTTGGCCCTTTCAAAAGACCCGGTAATGCTGCCATAGCTACTGTGACAATCAAGCAAAAACACGCCGCCACAGCAGCCCATTTGACTGCGTTGTTTGATTTGGCTTGCTTATACGCTCTCGCATCCTGCACAGCCTCATCGTTAATCGCTCCAATGGCATCCAAAATATTTTCAACTTTCATTATAAAAATTCCTCCCTTTCCAATCGGTTTAGAAGCCTTCTTCGTTGCCTGTGTAATATCATTTTTACTTTGCTTTTTGAAAATCCAAATCTTTTAGCAATCTCACTAATTGGGTCAAAATACCAATACCTGCAAATGAAAAACCGGCGTTCCATAGGTGATAACGACATAACGAAATTATCAATTTGCCGTGATAATTCTGCGGCCTCTACTTCATGTTCTACATTTTGATTAGACGGAATACAGTCAGACAGTTCGTTAAGTACCAGCGCAATTTCACCGCCGCCCCGCTTTTCCGCAGTTCGTCCCCGCCATTTGTCAATAGATATTCTCCGCGTGATTTTTCCTAAAAATGTTGAGAGAATAGCCGGACGGTGGGGAGGAATGTTATTCCATGCGTCAAGGTATGTATCATTTACACTTTCGTCTGCATCCTCAGCATTTCCAAGGACGCCATAAGCGATGGAATAGCAGTAATGTCCGTACTTTTTAGATGTTTCTGATATTGCATTTTCAGAGCGCGCCCAATAAAGA
>CAJUIA010000056.1 GCA_910586485.1 uncultured Acetatifactor sp. | reverse complement strand
TTACTGTTCGTTCTTTTCTGAATTCATTCTTTATTCGACAGGCTTCTCCAAAGCTATCGTCTCTTTCAAGACCTCCTGCTCTTTCCGTTCCTGTCTCTTTGGAATTTTTTCAGGGTTGCATTACTGTTTGTTTGTCAAGGTACAATCAAGCCTGCCCTGTTACGGGCTTTGCTTCCAAGCGGTCCTGCCGCTTTGGCTTTGCCATTGCTTGAGCGACAGCTTATTAAGGATAGCACACCTGGAAAGGTATGTCAACTACTTTTTTAATATTTTTTACCATATTTTTTGTTCTTGTTTTTGTTCTAACTTAAATCTCGCTCATTTCGCAAGCGGCCCGATATTTAATCTGGCCTGCAAAAGCTCAACCACATATGCCAGATAATTATGCTCATAAAGCCAAACCAGCACCCGGCTCTCCTGGGTATAGGACACGATGATTTCTCCGATGGCTCCCGGCTTCATCATCATAATCAGGGTATAAACCGTCCACAGAAGCAATACCACCTCAAAAACTCCGAATACGGCGCCCAGCAGCTTATTTACAAAGTGAATTACCGGCAGCTTTGAAATCACCTTAGCCGAAAAAAAGACCAGCCGCAGCAGTTGATGCGCCGTCAGCAGCAAAATCAGCAAAACCACCGCTGCCACGGCATTAAATATCCTGCCGTCATTATAACTGCTGACGCCTCCTGCAATCAATGCTGCCACGGCGCAGAGTACGGCCATGGATACCAAAGAAATAATCTCCTTCACCATTCCCTTTTTATAGCCGTCTACCATCTTGCAGACTGCAAGAATAATCACGCTAACCAGCAGATAATTAATATTCATCCTCTATCCCGTTCTCCTTTTTCTTTTGTCATTTCAGCTGAACCGTGTCAATAGAAGTATCCGTTACCAGCATAAATCTAAAGGGCTTACCTGTAGGAAGCATTAACCTTACAGGCCTTGAAAATTCTCCGTTAAACTTTTGGACCCCGTCCATGGTTGTAATCACACATTCCGTCTCGTTGTATGCCACAAACATATTTTCCCCGAAAAAAATATCCGTGTACTCTATATCCAGATCGTAGCTTCCCACCATTTTTGCCGCGGCACTATATACATCCATGCGGTATAAGCTTTCACTGTCCTCCGAGCGAAATACCAGGCCAATGTACTCTTCATTGTAAAACACCGACTGAATCTCTTCACTCAGCATATAATTGGCGATCTCCATCGGTGCATAGCTTCCGGAATAGATGGCCAGTCTGTTATCTCCCACAGCAAAGGCAGTGCTGTTATTCATAAACTGCACCTGAGGCACCAGGGTGTCCGTGTAAACAAAAAAGCCAACGATACAATCGTTTACATTCTCGCCCACATCTCCAAAATTATAAAAGGTTACATTTGTTTTTACCAATCCTGAATCCAGATACCAGTAAGCTACACACAGCAGCTTACCGTCAGGAGAAAGGCAGAGCGCCGCCGGGTAGCCGGAGCTGTTCATGCGTGCTTCACCTTCGTAAATATTCTGGCCGCTCGGATCATATGTATTGATCACGGTCACATCCGTTCCCTCCAGGACTGCCGTCACATAACCCTCTGACGAAACCGACACATTGCGAATCGGCAGGGTTGTCGTGATTTTGGAAATCTGCTTCTCTCCGTTTTGAACATAAATATTTCTGCCGTTATACTCGGCAATCGCTACGGTGCTTCCGCACATTGCCAGCTTTACATCCTGAAATTCATAGGTTTGATTCCAGGTTGCATTTCCCTTTGTGTCGGTACAATGTGCGCCGTCCCTGCTGTATGTCAGAATAAAATTGCCCAGACGCAGATCAGTGGAGCCTGATGCACCCTCCCTGGAAACGGCGGAAACAATATCATAATCCGCATAAACGTGCTGTCTGTACTGAATTACAGCCACCATCGCCAAAGCGATTACGGCAGCTGCCATCAGCAAAATCCGGTATACATTGCTGAGCTTATGCTTCAGGATCTTTTCCTTATAGCCGGCCTGGCTGCGCTCCCGCTTTTTTTTCTCCTTCATATAGCTTTTAATATCCGCCATTTATGCCCGCCCTTTACTTTTCTCTGTGAGATTACAGTAATCCCAGGCTCCCGACTCTGCCCTTTGTGGACATTATAGCACACCCCGCCTTACTATGGTAATAAAATTTTCTGTCCGATCTTAATGTCATCAGGATTCACAATACTGTTTAACGCGCAGATCTCCGCCACCCGCTCATCGCTGCCGTAGCGGCTCATACAGATTCCGATCAGCGTGTCCCCTTTTTGAATCGTGTAGGAAACCGGCGCAGGCTCCGGCGTCGGTTCAGGTGTGGGCTCCGGTGTCTCTTCAGGGCTTGCGCTCTGTGCCGGATCCTGGCTTCCCTCCTGAGCGGACCCTTGTGCTGGGTCTGATATTCCTTCCTGCACAGCCCCCTGATCCGGATTCTGCGTCACCTCCGAGGCAGACCCCTGTGCCGGATCCTGTGCTCCCTGGCTCGGATCCTGTACCGCCTCCGGATCGGATACCTGTCCAGGCTCCGGCGTCACTCCCTGAACAGCTTCCCCCGCAGGCTCCGTGGGCTCTTTCTGATTAATGTCTGTCTCCGGCAGGGCTCCGGATGCCGCTTCGTTTTCTTTGCGTATGGCATCCGTAAGCTTGTCCTCCGTTACCAGCGTTCCTACCTGTACCTCTCCGTTGGATACCTCCTGTGCATCCGGGATTTGCTGCTCGGACATTCCGTTGATCAGATTCTGGGCCGCCTGCCGCAGCTCCGTCAGCCTTCCTTCGCCGCCCATTGTGGCCAGTCCCGCTCCGCACAAAACAATGAAAACTGCAGCGGCCGTCATTTTCATCTGTTTGATGCGTGTATCTGCCATACCGGCCTTCCGCCCGGACGCCGGCCTTTTTTCCGCATTCTCGTTCCGCTCCCGCCTTCCCGGACGAGCGGCCTGCGCTGCTGCCCTTTGCCGGCGTTCCTCCTGCCTGCGTTTTACGACGTCATATTTGCTCTGGTCAAATTCCTCCGGCCTTGCTTCTTCCTGTCTCTCGTCCACCATAAAGCGGAGCATACTGTCGTTTTTTTCATAAAACTGCGCGTATCCCTCAACATATCTGCAGACTCCCTGTTCATATACATAAAAGCCCTCTACCATCTCTCCGTTCAGCAGGCGGTACCCCAGAAAATCATACTCCGCAAAATATTTTTTCCTGACCTTTTCCGCTTCCTGCAAAACCGCCTGGGACAAATGCCTTGTCTCCCTCTGCAGAAAATTCAGCTTACTTGCGCCGTAAAGGAATAAATAGGTAACCCCGCCTTCCTCCCTGCGCACTCCGTACATTCCCACGGCCAGCTCCTTGTCAAGAGCATGTCCATTCAGCTGTTTTATATAGGAGACCGCATAATCCTCCACATAAATTTTACAACTGTGGTTTATTTCGCCTATCTGTGTAACATTTTTTGGTATATCCATAAAAACACCTCCCCTGTCAATACCGTAAATATAGCATTGACAGCGGGAGGTTTTTAGCATACCTTGTCGCGTCAAACGAAAAAATATTCGACATTCTTTTATCTCTTACCCAAACTGATACACTGTCACCGAGTCATATTCCCTGCCTTCTCCGAAAATGCAGGAAGGAAATTCTGATTTATTCACGGAATCAGGGAAATACTGGGTCTCCAGGCACAGCCCCATTCTGGGCCCGTAAACGGCGCCGTCCTTTCCCCGCTGCTCTTTAATAAAATTTCCGGCATAAAACTGTGCGCCCGGAAGCGTAGTATATGCTTTCATGATCCTGCCGCTTTCAGGACCGGTCAGCGTTGCAAAATGAATGATTTCCCCGTCGTCCTTCCAGCCGTCGATCACCCAGTTATGGTCATAGCCGCCGGCAAAGTGCAGCTGTTCGAAATCCTCTCCGATCTGCAGTCCTACCTTTTTCGGTTTTGTAAAGTCCATGGGCGTTCCCTGCACCTTAACCGTCTCGCCTGTAGGGATGGAGCCGGCATCTCCCGGCGTATAGCAGGAGGCCTTCAGACACAGCTCGTGCTCTTCAATCCTGCCGCTGTTGTGGCCGTCAAGGTTAAAATAAGTGTGGTTGGTCAGATTAATAATCGTACGTTTATCGCTGGTTCCGTGATAATGAAGACGCAGGCTGTTGTCCTCTCCCAGGCTGTATTCCACGGAGATTCGCTTATTGCCGGGGAATCCAAGATTTCCGTCCACATCCTCCAGAGAAAATCTGACGCCCTCCGAGCGCACCTCGCCCTCCCAGAGCTGCTTATGATAGCCTTTATCCATGTGGCTGTGAAGATTGTTTGCGTTGTCGTTTACATCCACGTGATAAGCCGTACCGTCAATACAAAAAGAAGCGTTCCCGATCCGGTTGGCGCTGGGGCCGATCACCACTCCAAAAAAGCTGGGATTGCCCATATAGTCCTCCGCCCTGTCAAAGCCCAGCACTACATCGGCTAAATTTCCCTTTTTATCCGGCACGATCACCCGTACCACCGCCGCGCCCAAATCCGTCACCGCAACGGTCATGCCGCTTTCATTCTCCATTGTATATAAAGTTACATCCCGTCCGTCCGGGTATTTCCCAAAAATACTTTTCGTTATCTTCACTGCCATGATTTTCGCCCCTTTCTCCTATAGTTCTACCCGTCCCTCCAAAGCCCGCAGCAGCGTCACCTCGTCGATGTACTCCAGATCTCCGCCAACAGGCACCCCGCTGGCGATTCTGGTCACCCGGATACCAACCGGCTTAATCATCTTACTGATATACATGGCCGTAGTCTCACCCTCCAGGCTGGAGTTGGTAGCTATGATAACCTCCTGCACATCTCCCCGCAGGCGCTCCATCAGCTCCTTTAACTTAATGTCTCCCGGCCCGATACCCAGCATGGGCGAAATAGCGCCATGCAGTACATGATAGACCCCTTCATATCGGCCTGTCTTCTCGTAAGCCACCAGGTCTCTTGCATTTTCCACCACCATAATCGTCTTATGATCACGGCTCTGATTGGCACACACCGGACACACCTCCTTGTCCGTCAGGGTAAAACACTCCCTGCAGTACCGCACATTGGCCTTCGCCTCCACCATGGTATCCGCAAGCCGCTTTACCCTGTCCTGAGGCATATTGATCAAATGGAACGCCAGCCGCTGGGCAGACTTGCTGCCGATGCCTGGAAGCGCCGCAAGCTCTTCAATTAACTTATTGATATATCCGCTGTAAAGCTCCATCAGAAGGGCATGCCTCCTAAACCTCCAGTCATCTTGCCCATAAGCTCACTGCCGGCTTCCTCCGCCTGGCGCAGGGCCTCATTAACCGCGGCAACGATTGTATCCTGCAGCGTCTCAATATCCTCAGGATCCACGATCTCCTCCGCCAAGGTAAGCCGCAGCAGCTCCTTTTTGCCGTTCACAGCCACCTCTACCGCTCCGCCGCCGGTCTTGGCCACAAACTCCTTTGTCTCCAGCTCCTTCTGTCCTTCCTCCATCTGGCGCTGCATTCTCTGCGCCTGCTTCATCAGGTTAGCCATGTTTCCGGGCATTCCGCCGCCGGGAAATCCTCCCCTTTTTGCCATCTTCTCATCCTCCGGTTTGTTTTTCTCAATATTTTAGTTTACGGACATTATAATTTACAGTTTACTTTTCCGGCTCATCCTCTTCTATCTCTATATCCATACGGACAAGCTGGGCCAAATCCACGTAATTCCGCTGAAAATCCTCCTGCGCCTTTACGGTCTGGATCACGACCTCAATCTCCTTGCAGGCAAAATCTGACAAAAGCCTCTCCAGCTGCGCTTTATGGGCAGGATCCTGCGTAAAATAATCCGACGCAAGGCCATCCTCCAGCACAAGAACCAGCTTATTGTCATTTCCCAGGCTTAATTTCGCATTCTTCATATAACTTTTCATAGGATTCTCTGCACTGCCGACAATGGCGGGCCATTTCGACACGAGATACCTCACGTCATCGGGAATCGCCGCGGGCCACTCCATCTTCGGCCGCTCCGGCCCGGCCTCCGCAGAACTGCCCCCTGCCGGACTTCCATATGCTGCGCCTCCCGGCGGTCCGGCGTATACCACACCCTTTTCCAGCTTATCCTCCATCTGCCGGATCCGGTCTAAAACCGCCTCTTCGTTTGTCTCCATCTGCGGCCTGCAGAGCTTGATCAAGGCAATCTCCACCAGAATACGCTTTTGGGTCGCATAACGAATCTGCCCGGAAAGCTCCGAGAAAATTCTGATATACCGCACGATCTGATCCGGCTGAATCCGGCCGGCTTCTTCCTTCAGCCGCCGCAGGTTATCGGTAGACATGTCAATCACGTCTTCCAGGTTGTCCGACGCCTGAACCAGCATCAAATTTCGCAGATACCAGGTAAAATCCGCTACAAACTGGGTCAGCTCCCTCCCCTGCATCACGATTTCTTCCAAAAGTCTGACACAGCCCGGCACGTCCCTGTCAAGGCAGAAAGCAAGCAGTCTGCTGAAAACCTCCGTATCCACCGCCCCCAGCACGTCCAGCACCTTATCATAGGTCAGCTCCTTGCCCAGATGAAAGGCAATACATTGGTCCAGCAGGCTCAAAGCATCCCGCATGGAGCCGTCCGCCGTCTTTGCAATATAACGAAGGGCCTTTTCCTCCACCTGTACATTCTCCGCCTGGGTCAGCTCTTCCAGCCGCTTCGCAATGGTATCTATGGAAATTCTTTTAAAATCATAACGCTGACAACGGGAAAGAATGGTAATGGGCAGCTTGTGTACCTCCGTAGTAGCCAATATAAAAATGACATAGGACGGAGGCTCTTCCAAGGTCTTTAGCAGTGCATTAAAAGCCCCTATGGAGAGCATATGCACCTCGTCTATAATATAAACCTTATATTTCCCCTCTGCCGGAGAGTAAGACACCTCTTCCACGATCTCCCTGATATTGTCCACACCGTTATTGGATGCCGCGTCAATCTCGATCACATTCATGCTGGCTCCCGCGGCAATGGCTCTGCAGATCCGGCACTCCCCGCAGGGACCGTCATCCGTCGGATTCTCGCAGTTCACCGTCCGGGCCAGTATTTTGGCAATCGTCGTCTTACCGGTCCCCCGTGTACCCGTAAAAAGGTAAGCATGACCGATCCGCCCGGCCTTCAGCTGATTTTTGAGGGTGGTAACAATATGGTCCTGCCCTTTTACATCGGCAAAGGTATCGGGACGAAATTTTCTGTAAAGCGCTGTATACGACATATTGATTTAATCTCCAAAACTGATTCCCAGCAATTTTGCCTCTTTTACAATAGTTGCATCCGGCTCCACCATCTTCAGCTTACCGGCCACATCCTCCAGGGGCACCTTCACGATCTCACGATTTTTATAGCCTACCATAAAACCATACTGCCCCTCCAAAATCAGCTTGCCGGCCTCCGCTCCCAGACGGCTGGCAAATACACGGTCGTAGGGACAGGGGCTCCCGCCTCTCTGCATATGTCCGGGAACCGTGACACGCACCTCTCTGCCAGTCTTTTTCTGAATTGCTGCCGCCACCTCATAGGACACGGAAGGGTAAGGATATTTCTCCATCTTTTTCTTGTATTCTTTTTTGGAAAGAGCCGCATCCTCCTTGGAGATCGCTCCCTCCGCCACCGCTATAATGGTAAAGCGGCTGCCGTTTTTGTCTCTCTCTTCAATCTTGTCAATTACCTTGTCAATTTCATACGGAATCTCCGGAAGCAGAATGATGTCGGCTCCCCCTGCCATGCCTGCATTCAGAGTCAGCCAGCCCACCTTATGCCCCATGACTTCAACGATAAATACCCTGCCATGGGATGCCGCCGTGGTATGAATGCAGTCGATCGCGTCGGTGGCAATATTTACCGCACTCTGGAAGCCAAAGGTCATGTCCGTTCCCCAAAGGTCATTGTCAATGGTCTTAGGCAGGGTCACAATATTTAGTCCCTGTTCCCGAAGAAGGTTTGCCGTCTTGTGGGTGCCGTTTCCTCCTAAAATCACAAGGCAGTCAAGCTGCAGCTTATAATAATTCTGCTTCATTGCCTCCACTTTATTCAATCCGTTTTCGTCAGGGTCATTTATGGTCTTAAAGGGGGTACGAGAAGTACCCAGCATGGTGCCGCCCTTCGTCAGAATACCGGAAAAATCTTTTCCCGTCAGCATTCTGAACTTACTGTAAATCAGGCCTCTGTACCCGTCCAGAAAGCCGTAAATCTCCACTTCCTCCTTGCTGGCATACAGCGTTTTTACAACGCCTCTCATTGCCGCATTTAAGGCCTGACAGTCCCCTCCGCTGGTCAACATACCGATTCTTTTCATGCGCATTCCTCCTGAAATATTTACTGACTATTCAAAGCTTCGCAGAGGCTTATTGCCAGCGGATTCTGAATAGCTGTATTTGCTTATTAAAAGTTTACCCCGTCCGCCGTAAATTTGCAAGAGAAATTCGGACTTGCAAATTTACGGGGAATGCTATAGAATGAGGATGTTGATTCCTTGACACGGAGAGTTATCGAAGCGGTCATAACGAGCTGCACTCGAAATGCAGTTGTCCTTTACAGGGCACGTGGGTTCGAATCCCACACTCTCCGCCAGAAATTTACGTCCACAAGCGGGTTTGCCGCTTGTGGGCTTTTTTCATTTTCCCGCTTTCTTGAGGAATATTTCCTCTGTTCTCTCCTAAAAATTGTTCGTTTTCATGCAAAAAACGCACTTTTCGAACTCTGTCCTATGTATTGGCGTATCTTCTAAATATGATACGCCTTTTTCTTAAGAGATTACTCCCAGTGCCCGCTTAAACCTTTTGCCATTGCATCCGCAGAGGGGGATTGATTTGCCGTCTGACTTTCGACACAGAGCGAAGCAACAGCTCTAAGCCTTTGGCAGAGAGGAAATGGGGCTGTGTGGGGA
>CAJUIA010000055.1 GCA_910586485.1 uncultured Acetatifactor sp. | reverse complement strand
ACTACTGGGTTTGTAGCCACTTTTTGATTTCACAAGTGTCAAACTCGGGATTATAACAGCTATTCCACATATCTACAATATTTTTATCCTGCTATTTTTGCTCCGAAACGAAACAATTTTGAACCGATACCTGTTTTGTCATATTTTTTCAAAACCTGCTTGACAAACCTGGCAGGAAAGTATAATATGCAATTCATAATAATCCTAGTGGAATAATAGGATTTAACAGGAGATACAATCATGCTTGAACTGCAAAATTTATTTTTTCAGGTATCCGATGACAGTCAGAGTCAGAAGGAAATCATACGGGATTTAAACCTCACCTTTGAAAATCCTTCCCTTATAGCCATCACCGGCCCCAACGGCGGCGGAAAATCCACGCTGGCCCGTCTCATTATGGGCATTGAGCGGCCCACCTCAGGCAGGATTCTTTTTAACGGACAGGACATCACGGACATGAGTATTGCCGACCGCGCTAAAGCAGGAATCAGCTTTGCTTTCCAGCAGCCGGTACGCTTTAAGGGGATCAAGGTCCGGGATCTGATCACCCTGGCGGCAGGGAATCAGGTAACGCTTCATGATGTCTGCGATTATCTGTCAAAGGTTGGACTGTGTGCCAGAGATTATATAAACCGGGATGTGGATGCAAGCCTTTCCGGCGGCGAGCTGAAGCGGATAGAAATAGCCACCATCATTGCCCGCAATACTCCCCTGGCCGTTTTTGACGAGCCGGAAGCCGGCATTGATCTTTGGAGCTTCAGCAACCTGATCAGGGTCTTCGAGGATATGCAGAAAACCAAAAACAAAACCCTGATTATTATCTCACATCAGGAGCGGCTTTTAAACATTGCCGATGAAATCATCGTAATTGCCGACGGTGTCGTACAGGCCAGAGGGAAAAAAAATCAAATTCTTCCGGAGCTTCTCCGGGGAACCGAGAGCTGCCAGCGTGTCCGCGGCGCCAATTTTTAGTCAACAGAAAGGCAGATGCTGAAAATGGACCAGATACAAAAAACTTTATTGGAACAGGTGGCAGACCTGCATGAAATGCCGGAGGGCGCTTACAATATCCGCTCAAACGGCAAAACCATGGATCGGGTCACCACCGCCCACATCGACATTTTAACAAAGGATGACAAGCAGGGCATTGATATTCTCATCCGGTCGGGCACCAAAAACGAAAGCGTTCATATCCCCGTTATTCTGAGCCAAAGCGGATTGACCGAAATGGTCTATAATGATTTTTTTGTAGGAGACGACTGCGATGTGACCATTGTTGCAGGCTGCGGCATCCACAACAGCGGAGACGCAGACAGCAGACATGACGGCGTGCATACCTTTTATATCGGAAAAAACTCTCATGTCAAATACGTGGAAAAGCACTATGGAAGCGGCGACGGGAAGGGCAGCCGCATCATGAATCCGGAAACGGTAGTGGAGCTGGACGAAAACAGCTTCATGGAGATGGAAACCGTACAGATTAAGGGAGTTGATTCCACCAGGCGCTCTACCAGTGCAAAGCTTAAAACCGGCGCCAAGATCATTGTCACCGAAAAGCTCATGACTCACGGCAGCCAAACCGCCGAAACCTCCTTTCAGGTTGACCTTAACGGCGAAAACACCAGTGCCAACATTATCTCCCGTTCCGTGGCAAGAGATGACTCCCGCCAGCTGTTTCTGTCAAAGATTAACGGCAACAACCGCTGTGCCGGTCATTCCGAATGCGACGGAATCATTATGGACAATGCAAAAATTGGCGCCATTCCAGAAATCACAGCCAATCACCCGGATGCGGAGCTGATTCACGAGGCAGCCATCGGCAAGATTGCCGGAGAGCAGATTGTCAAGCTGATGACCCTGGGACTTACAGAGGAAGAGGCCGAGGCCCAGATCATCAACGGCTTTTTGAAATAAAATCCAAACAAACAGTGTATTTGTATTGTATAAGAAAACCACCTCCGAGAGAAACTAAAGCACGGAGGTGTTTTTTATGCAGACAAAACGATCAACTCAAACCCTTGACGGCAATCAGGCCGCCGCACATGTGGCTTACGCTTACAGTGAAGCCGCCCCGATTTACCCTATTACCCCTTCATCGCCCATGGCAGAGCTTTGCGGACAATGGGCAGGCGAAGGCAGAAAAAACATATTTGACAAGCCCTTGAAGGTCATTCAAATGCAGTCCGAGGCAGGAGCTGCCGGAACGCTTCACGGCGCCCTGCTTTCCGGCGCACTGGCTGTTACCTTCACGGCTTCTCAGGGACTGCTGCTCATGCTCCCCAATATTTATCGGCTGGCCGGTGAACACCTGCCGGGCGTTATTCATGTGGCGTCCCGCACCATTGCCACCCATGCCCTTTCCATCTTCGGAGACCACTCGGATATATATGCCTGTCGTCAGACCGGAGCCGCCGTTTTTGCCTGCGGAAGTGTCCAGGAGGTTATGGACCTCTCCCCGGTCCCCCACCTGGCTGCCCTGGAGGGACAGCTTCCCTTTCTGAACTTTTTTGACGGCTTCCGCACCTCCCACGAGCTGCACAAAATACAGGTCTGGGACTATGCGGATCTGAAAGAAATGTACGATTTTAAGGCCCTGGAGCGCTTCCGAACGCACTGCCTGCACCCGGAACACGGCCGGACCTTCGGCTCCGCCCAGAATCCCGACATCTATTTTCAGGCAAGGGAGGCTTCCAATCCGCTTTACGACGCCCTGCCTGCAATCGTAGAACGGCAGCTTGAAAAAATAAATACCCGGCTGGGAACAAACTACGGCCTCTTCGATTATTACGGCTCACCGGAAGCAGAGCATGTCATTATTGCCATGGGCAGCGTCTGCGAAACCGTGCGTGAATATCTGAATTATGCGTCCGATGATCGGTACGGCTTGATCTGCGTCCATCTTTACCGGCCCTTCAGCACAAGTCATCTTCTGGCTGCCCTTCCTGCCACAGCTGCCCGCATTACCGTGCTGGACCGCACGAAGGAGCCCGGAACAGCAGGCGAGCCCCTGTATCTGGACGTGGTGTCGGCGCTGGAGCAGGCCGGCCGGCTTAAAACGGTCCCCGGCAGCCCGCTTCCTGCTCCTGCGGTGTTCTCCGGGCGCTATGGCTTAAGCTCAAAAGACATCACACCTGCACAAATTGCCGCCGTCTATGAAAACAAGGAGCAGAAATTTTTTACCGTGGGCATCACGGATGACGTGACAAACCTCTCACTTCCCGTTCCTGACCTTCCGGACACCGCTCCCGCAGGTACTACTGCCTGCAAGTTCTGGGGCCTGGGCGGGGACGGCACCGTCAGCGCCACCAAAAACGCCATCAAGATCATCGGCGGCAGCACCACTATGTCCGCACAGGGATATTTTGAATACGACTCCAAGAAATCCAGAGGACTTACTATTTCCCATCTGCGTTTTGGCAAGTCCCCCATCCACAGCGCCTACCGCATTTACCATGCGGATTTCGTTGCATGTCATAACCCTGTTTACCTGCACAAATATGACATGGTGCAGGAATTAAAGGAACACGGAACCTTTCTGTTAAATATTTCCGCCAGGGGCGACGAGCTGGAAGCCTATCTTCCCGGCACCTTAAAACGCTGTCTTGCCGCACGGCATATTCACTTTTTTGTGATCGACGCTTTCGGAATCGGCAAGGAAATCGGCTTGAATAACAAGATCAGCACCATTCTTCAGGCCGCCTTTTTTGCGGTGACAAAGCTGCTTCCCCCGGAACAGGCTATGGAGCAGATGAACGCGGCTGCCGCTAAAAGCTATAAAAAGGAGGGAGATTCGATCCTGCAGATGAATCAGGAAGCCATCCGCCGAGGCTTTCTGGAGGTTCGGGAAATCTCCGTGCCAAAAGAATGGCTTACCGTTACGGATAAGGACTGCCAGGAATGTGCCGGCAAAAACAAGGTCATGAGCGGCCAGACGGCTCTGGACAATCCCCTGCTGCCGGCTTCCCAGGCATTAACGGACTATGTAAAAAATATCCAGCAGCCCGTCACTGACCAGCGCGGAGACCTGCTTCCCGTCTCCGCCTTTCTTCCCTACGCCGACGGCAGCATCCCTTCCGGCAGCACCGCCCATGAACGCAGGAACGTAGCCACGGAAATTCCCGTATGGATACCGGAAAATTGTATCCAGTGCGCACGCTGCTCCTTTGTCTGCCCTCACGCCGTTATCCGTCCCGCCCCCATGGATGAGGCGCAGGCGGCCGCCGCGCCAGAGGGAATGCCCCGGATACCGATGACCGGATTGGTCAATCATTCCTTTTCCATTGTCATTTCTCAGGTAGACTGCACAGGCTGCGGATCATGCGCTGCCGTCTGTCCGGGAAAGCAGGGAAAAAAAGCACTGGAAATGCACCCTGCGCAGAGTGAGGGCCGCGGTGAGGACGTCCGCCCCGCGGCGGGAATCCTCCTCCACGGGCAGGAAACCTCCTGTCAGAACCACCGGGCTTTCGCACAGCAGTGCTTTGACTACGCCAAGCAGCTCCTTCCCTGTAAGGAAGCGGTGGAAAAATTCGGCATCCGCTCCTTAAAGGGCAGCCAGTTCCGACGCCCGCTCATGGAATTTTCCGGAGCCTGCGCAGGATGCGGGGAAACCCCTTATGTAAAACTGTTGACCCAGCTGTTCGGACCGGATATTTATATTGCCAACGCCACCGGCTGCAGCTCCATCTGGGCAAATTCCTCTCCGTCCTGTGCTTACGCTCTGGACGAAAACGGCCATGGACCGGCATGGTCAAATTCCCTCTTTGAGGATGCAGCAGAGTTTGGGCTTGGCATGGTACTGGCAGAAGAAGTGCGCAGTGACAAATCCCCTTCTGCCGCAAAAGTCAGCAGCTCTTCCGGCTCCTGCTCTGAGGCAGACCGCATTCCTGGCTTCCGAACCGAGGCAGGCGATCCCTCCGGCCCCCGCTCTGAAGCGGACGGCATTCCTTCCGCTCCCTGGGTGATCGGGGGAGACGGCTGGGCTTATGACATTGGCTTTGGCGGTCTGGATCATGTACTCTCCACCGGACGCAACATTAATCTCCTTGTCCTGGATACGGAGGTTTATTCCAATACCGGCGGGCAGGTCTCCAAGGCCACGCCTTTAGGCTCTACCGCTAAATTCTTAAGCGGCGGAAAGACCACCCGCAAAAAGGATCTGGCTTCCATGGCCCTGACCTACGGCAACGTATATGTGGCTCAAATTGCGCTGGGCGCAGATTTCAACCAGGCTCTGCAGGCATTGACCGAAGCGGTCTCTTACGACGGTCCTTCCCTGATTATTGCCTATGCAACCTGTATCGCTCACGGTGTCAAGGCCGGCCTGGGCTCTTCCTGCCATGAAATGAAAAAGGCCGTGGACTCCGGCTATTTCCACCTTTTCCGATTTCATCCTGCATTGCGGGAGCAGGGAAAAAATCCCTTTACCTTAGACAGCAGGGAGCCGGCACTGGACTACCAGGAATTTCTGGATGGCGAAACACGTTACGGCGCTCTGAAAAAGTTCCGTCCAGAGGAAGCGAGAGAGCTGTTTCAAAAAGCTGCCGCATCGGCAAAGGCTCGCTATGAATATTTAAAAAAGCTGGAAGCATTTTATGCTCCCAGCACGTAATTTCCCTATGGCAAGGAATTAAGACCGCAAAAAGCTGCTCAGGCTGTCCTGCAAGCGCTCCAGCCCTTCCCTGAGCCTTGCTCTGGGACATGCCGGATTCAGGCGGATAAAGCTCTTTCCAGGAGCGCCGTACTCTTCTCCCTCCGCAAGGTACAGGCCGCTGTGCTTTCGAATAAAACGGGTCAGCTCTGTGGCATCCTCCGTCACGCCGCTGCAGTCCAGCCACAGCAGGTAAGTCGCATGGGACGGCACCACCCGGATACCGGGCAGATTTTCACTGACAAAATCCCGGACCAGCTGCTTATTGTCCGCAAGATACCGGCGCAGCTCCTCCAGCCAGGCCTCGCCCTTTTCAAACGCTGCCACCGCGGCACAGACCGCAAAGCTGTTAGGCTCCGCCACCTCGTCCGTGTTTAGGGCCCGGTTTACCTTATGCCGCAGCACCGGATTCGGCACCACTGCCGCCGCCGTCTGAATTCCCGGAATGCCGAAGGCCTTCGTTGAAGCAATACAGGTTATGCTGTTATCCCTGCAGGTATCGGACACCGATGCAAAAGGAATATACTCATACCCCGGATCTGTCATATCACAGTGAATCTCATCGGAGAGTACCAGCACATGATGTCTGCTGCAAAGCTCACCGATCCTTTGCAGGGTCTCCCTGTCCCATATTTTCCCCACAGGATTGTGGGGATTACATAAGAGCATCAACGTTGTCTGCGGATTTGCCAGCTTCTTTTCCAAATCCTCAAAATCCACAAAATACTCCCGGCCGTCATAGATAAGAGGGCTTTCCAGTATATTCCGCCCGTTATTGCGTATAGAATTAAAAAACATATTGTAGACCGGCGTCTGTACCAGCACATTTTCACCCGCCGTAGTCAGCTTCCTTACCGTACTGGAAATAACTGGAAGTACCCCCGTGCTGAAAAGCAGCCAGTCCCGCTCAATGTGAAAACGGTGCCTGCGGCTCCACCAGCCGCTATAAGCACTGTACCAGTCATCCGTCAGTATATTATAACCAAAGATCCCCTGCTCCGCCTTCTCACGGATCGCCTCCCGAATCTCCGGCGCCGTCTCAAAATCCATGTCTGCCACCCACATGGGCAGCTCCCCCTCCGGCACATCCCACTTTAAAGATCCCGTGTTCCGCCTGTCGGTCAACTTATCAAAATCATACATACCTTTTAACCCCTTAAACCTTCAAACATACTCCTGCGGGCCTGACGGTGCCAGCCGTCCATTGTTCTCATTCGGACACGCTTTCGCTTGAGGCTCGACGTAGCCTGAGAAGAATTGCCAAAAGGCAATTCTTCGAGGAATGATTTAGATTCTCTTAGACTGTGTATTTTACAGTCTTAGAGAATCTTCATTCCTTTCCCACTGCGCCCTGTCCGACGTCTTCCCGATCTCTCCTGCCTCAATCTTCGTCTGGTCGAGCTTCACCCTGCGGCCGTCCATAATCAGCTCCCCGATTCTGTCTGCTTTGATGATTCCGCCCCTGGGATTAAATACGCTGTCCACCTGACCAATGATTTCCACATCTGCCTGCGAGTATTCAAAGGCAAGATTCGTGTTGATCAAGCGGCAGTTCTTCATCACCAGGTTATCAATGTAGCACATTCCCTGAAGACTCTCAATGGTACAGTTAATCAGGGTAATATTTTTGGAATTCCAGCCCAGATATTCTCCCGAAATGAAGGAATCATATACCGTTACGTTTTCCGCGTTCCAGAAGGAGTCTCTGGAAAGCATCCGTGAATTACGAATCTCAATATTTTCCCCGCCGTCAAAGCTGTAATTTCCCACAAGGGTAAAGTTTTCCGCCTTTACATTTTTACAGTTCATGGCAAAATAATCGCCCTTTGCCGTCACCTGATTCATCTCGATGTCCTGACAGCTCCACAGTGTCTCCGACGCATTGGGAAAGCTCACATTTTTCAGGCTGATTCCTCTGGCACGCCTGAAATTTTTAGGTGCTTCAATCACCGTATCGGACACGGAAATATTGTCCACATACCAGATGCCGGCTCTTGCCATTTCAAACAGGGTAGAATTTGTAATTGTCACATTTTTTGTGTACCATAAGGGATATTTCCATTTAAAAAGGCAGTTGTCGATCACCAGATCACTGCTCTCCTTTAAAGGGGATTCCCCGTCTCCGAAGGTACAATAGCTGATGTGAGCGTCATGAGTGCCAAACAGGGCTCTCTCTCCGCTTAATGACTGCTGATTGATTTCTTTCATCTCGTCTCTCCGTTTCTGATCTCTGTTTTACCGGCCTGTCCCGGTTTGCTTCCTGTCTCTGCCGCTTCTGCCCCCTGCTTTGGCACTGCTTCCTGCTTCTCTAAGCCTCCGCCTTCTGCTTACCTTCTTCCAGCCGTTCGAAGCTGTGAATCCAATCCGCCTTAAAGAAATAAATCAAAAAGGCGATACAGCTGGTGCTCCAGGTCAGCGGATATGCGCTGAACACAATCTCGATATGTGGGTATAAATGCAGCGCTGCCGTAATATAGGACACTCTCAGCACACACCAGAAGCTCAGCATAATAATCATAGGCACCTTTGCTTTGCCTGCCCCCCGCATGACCCCGGCAATGCAGTGGGCCAACGCCAGCATACAATAAAACAGCGCTTCCACCTTCGCCTGCCGCACTCCGAAAGCAATTACCCTGGGTGTATCGCTGAAAAGTCCAATCAATGCGGGAGCGAAGCACCAGACCACAATACCAATGATCTCCGCCAGCGACACAGAACAAAGGATGCCGAACCGTACTCCCTTTTTTACACGATCATACCTTTTCGCCCCCAGATTCTGTCCCACAAAAGTAGAGAGGCCCTGGGCAAAGCAGGTTACAGGCAGAAAGGCAAAGCCTTCTATCTTAAAGTAAGAACCACAGCCTGCCATCGCGGCATCCCCAAAGGTGTTGATGCTGGACTGCACCACAAGATTTGCCAGTGCAATCACCGAATTCTGCACACCGGAGGGCAGTCCGAAGCGCACAATGTTTTTCAGGCTCTCCCAATGAAAGCGCACCTTTTTGATGACCAGCCGATACTCCTCCGGAGCCCGCAGCTGCTTGATCAGACAAAGCAATGCACTCAAAGCCTGAGAAATAATGGTGGCAAGGGCGGCCGCCCCCACCCCCATATGGAAGCCGCCTACAAACACCAAATCCAGCACCACATTGGTAACGGAAGAAATCATCAAATAGATCAAAGGATGTCTGCTGTCCCCTACCGCCTGCAGGATGCCTACGAAAATATTGTACATAATCGAAAATACCGCACCGCAGAAATAAGTGCGGAAATAGCGGATCGACTCCGGCAGCACGTCAACAGGGGTATTCATCCAGCCTAAGATCGAGGGTGTAAGCACCACTCCTGCCACCGTCAAAATGACTCCCGCCACCAGACCAAAGGCCACATCCGTGTGAAGCGCCAGATTCATGCTCTTATAGTTCTTTGCCCCAAACTCCTTGGCTATAATAACGCCTGCTCCCATGGCAACACCCTGAAAAAAGCCCACCATCATAAAAATCAGGCTGCCTGATGAGCTGACTGCCGCCAGCGCCTGATCCCCCAGAAAATGTCCGACAATCAGGGAATCAATGGTATTATACAGCTGCTGGAAAATCTGTCCCACGAGAATCGGCAGAGCAAACAGCAAAAGCTTTTTATAGATAGAGCCTTCGGTAAGATCATTCCCCTGATTCACCTCTGCTAACCTCCGTTTAAATAAGTGCATCAAAAAGAGTCACCAGGTATAAACCCGCGACCCTTCCTTACAACTAACGACCCAGATCGGACTCGAACCGACGACCTCCGCCGTGACAGGGCGGCGCTCTAACCAACTGAGCCACTGGGCCAATATTCTTTGTCTGTAAAGCCGACAAAACGCTTTTTAAAGCCTGCAACCAACAATCTGCGGTGAGATTACTCTCAAATGGACCTTCGGGGACTCGAACCCAGGACCGACCGGTTATGAGCCGGTTGCTCTAACCAACTGAGCTAAAGGTCCGCATACCCTTTCGGGACATAAATGACTCCAACGGGAATCGAACCCGTGTTACCGCCGTGAAAGGGCGATGTCTT
>CAJUIA010000054.1 GCA_910586485.1 uncultured Acetatifactor sp. | reverse complement strand
CAATCCAATATATTTTTAGCCACAAATGTTACAAAAATGCTTGACCACTACAGGGCAGGTAGGTTGTTAATCCATTGGGATATTTCCCACCCGCCACGAAACATATCAAAAATTTTCATAGCGGCTGCCCTGCCAACTCCTTTTTGCCTGTATTTCTTCATTACAAAAAATTCGGCTATGTTATGAGGGTTTGAAAGATTATTATGTTCACAGCAGGAACGTACTAAAACCAGTCCTGCAAGTTTTCCTTTTACCCTGATAAAAAAAGGGTGTCTGCCTTCTTCATTCCAATAATCATCAATATGCTCATATCCAAAATATCCATATTCGTTTATGTCATCATTGGAAAACTCTGAAAAATCATAATTATACAATTCCAACATCTGAATAAAAACAGATTTCTGCTCGTATAATATAGGCTCTACACGAATGTCCATACATATCCTCCACAAAATTTAATGATCCTGTCTATGATTTGTACCTCTAACAGAATACCACAGTCACACGCATATTTCTATTAAAATAGTGAATCTAAAATTGATTAGAAAATAAGGTGGGTGAAGGAGTACTTCACATAAGGGCACATACCGAAAGGAAAATGACTATGTCATCCCAAATCTTGAAATGCCAGATATGGATACAATTCATGAATCGCATCAGACAACAGGCAAGTGAAATTGTTTTTGTAGAACTTAATTTTAATTGATTTTGAAAGCGGCATTGGCGCACAGCTAATGCTGCTGTTTCGTCTGAGAAAGTGGAAAAATTCCTCCGTATATGATAAAATGGAGAACACATATACAGGCATGGGATAGGATATACTGATTGGAGGAAGATAAAAATGGCGGGCAGAGAGGTTGGCTTTATTGTGGATGATGAATATAAAGCATGGATAGAAAATATAAAGAATAGGATAAGGCATAGTCAGATAAAGGCTTCTGTTAAGGTGAATTACGAGCTACTTGACTTATATTGGGACATTGGCAGAGATATTGTTGCCAAGCAGAAAAATGCGAAATGGGGAGAGGCCTTTCTTGCAACAATGAGCAAGGATTTACGAAAGACCTTTCCTAATATGTCAGGTTTTTCAGTGCAAAATTTGAAAAGCATACGTTATTGGTACAAATTTTATAATTCCTATGAAAATGGCTTACAGCCTGTAAGCCAAATGGAATTAATTGAAAAAATAATTAAATCTATTCCGTGGGGACATAATCAGAGGATTATGTATAAGTGTAAAAATATTGCAGAAGCATTATTTTATGCTCAGAAAACGATGGATAACGGTTGGAGCAGAACTGTTTTAGAACATCAAATAGATAGCGGTCTGTATGACAGACAGGGCAAAGCTATTACCAATTTTCAATTAAAATTGCCAGAGCCGCAGTCTGATTTGGCTGAACAAACATTGAAAAATCCATACAATTTTGACTTCCTGACCTTAAGAGAAAAATATGAAGAAAAAGAATTAGAAGATGCCCTTATCAGTCAAATTACTCAATTTCTATTAGAATTAGGCACAGGTTTTTCGTATCTTGGCAGGCAAATACATTTGCATATCGGCGAAAGTGATTTCTATATGGATTTACTTTTTTATCATGTCCGCCTTCATTGCTATGTTGTCGTGGAACTGAAAACGGAAAAATTTAAGCCAGAATTTGCAGGAAAATTAAATTTCTATGTCACGGCTGTCAATAAACAGATGAAAACAGAAAAGGATAATCCGACGATTGGTATACTTATATGTAAGGATAAAGATGATGTTGTTGCTGAGTATGCGCTCGATGATATTTCACAACCGATCGGGATTGCGGAATATGAATTGACAAAAATGCTTCGTGAGGAATTTAAAAGTAGTCTGCCGACCGTGGAAGAAATAGAGAGTGAGCTTTCTGAATAAATTGGCTTACGGCTTGTAAGCCGATTTGTATGTGAAAAATTAAGAGGATTTATTTGAGAACGGATGTGTTAGAATAGAAAAGGATATAGCGGATTATGCAAAAAACGGCAGGCTGACGGAACCGTCAGATGGAAAGCGTTACGAATTGGGTAATTTGTCAGAATTAGATCGTATTGAAGATGGTAAATCATTTGCAAATAAATGTTTTTTGGAGCACGGCCATGAAAATAAATCAACTCCCAGAGAAATTTTTAAAAATGCTGAAATATGCCGAAGAAATTTTGGAAACTAACGAAAACTCACCTCTCGCTGTCATCGTAACTACAGCGAAGGGTGAGCTGATGGGATTTGCCAGCCGGCTCTCCGACACTGACCGCCTTGTCGATGAAAACAGATTTCTGCAGAGTCTGGCAGAGCATGGGGAGGCCAAAATCAGCTGTGGCCTGTGTAAATGGAGGAACGGTAACGTCGATATTCCTTCAGCAACTCTGCGAAAGAGCCTTGAAGAACTGAGTACTGCAAATCTTGAGGCGGAATTTCTGCTTCAAGGCGGAGAAGGATTTCAGCTTAAAAGCATAGGGGCAATGCGTTCTCTATAGCTGCTGCTTCCTGCATAAACAATAACTTATATCTTTCTTCATTTCATATCTGATTACTAATTCCTAAATAGTTTGAAAGTATTCTCCTTTTTTTGCGATTTAACAGGTAAGGAACGTTAAATGCGTCCGCCCCGCGCAGACGATCAAAGGACAAGGAGAACAGCATGAACGGGAATTTACTCAAAAAAACAGCCTGCCTGATTTGCCTTACGGCATTCGGTTTATGCTCCTGCGGCCGCAATGCCGCAGAAAGCAATGAAAATACGGCCCTTGCAAAGGAGCATGTCTACCATTTTCGGGAAATCGCAATACCGGAGCCAGGCGGGGATGAAACGGAGATACTGGCCGCCGCCAGCAGGGATCAGACAATTTCCCTGCTGATCAAAGTAATAAACCGGGAAAATTACAATGACAACGATATTCGGATCCTCCGCTTTGAGGCTGAAGGCTCCGACGCGGTAATGTCTGCTCTGGAGACCATTCCCTGGCGCCCTGCTCCGGAAGACGATGCCGGCCCGCAGGAATATTCCGCTTACGACAACTACACCTTCGGGGCGGACGGCCGCATCTATGCCATCCGCTATTATTCTAAGACCCCTCAAGGTCCTGATGAGGAAAGCATATCCCTGCGTTATCTCTGCTGCTGGGAGGCGGATGGCCCTCTGTTGTGGGAAACGGAGCTGGAGGACCTCTCCTTCGGTCTCGATGACGACTGCCTTTCCATAAACGCCCTGTCCATAGCGGAGGATGGACAGATCCGCCTGATTCTGACCGGAAATGAACAGGCCTGGCAGATGACCGTGGATGCTCAGGGAAGTCCTGCCGATGCCCAAAAGCTGCCTGAAGAAATCTTTCGGGTATTCAACAGCAGCCTGTCTGTCCTGCATCAGGCGGACGGCTGCCTTACGGTTATCTGCTGCGGGGAAGACAACTGGGAGGAACGATATTTTGTTTCTTATCATCCTGCTGCTGCCTCACTGGGGGAGACCTGCAAAATGCCTTCCGTCTGCGGGTGGGACGGATACGGCGCCATAGCTGCTGACGACAGCGGCCTTATTTACAGCAACCGCACCGGCATCTGCTCCTGTACGCCGGGGGATGAGGAAGGCCTTGAAAAAATGAATTTCATCAATTCCGATCTGAATATCAGCAACTTTGACGCTCTGGTAAGCCTGGATGACGCCTCCTTTGCAGGTGCATTTTATGAAGGGTATGACAGCAGAATTCACATGGGCATCTTTACCCGTGTGGACCCTGCGGATGTTCCTGACAAGGCGGTTTTGGTGCTGGCAGGCGCTTACATCAGCAATGATATAATACAGCGCGTGGTGGAATTTAACCGCAGCAGCGATCAGTACCATATCATGATACAGAATCTGGAGGAATATGATTCCGAAGAGGCGCTTGCAGCAGGCATTGCGGAGACCACAGGCGGCATTTTTTCCGGCAGCATGCCTGACATTTTGATCACGGAGGGCCTTCCTGCGGAGCTCTATGCCGCAAATGGATTTCTGGCGGACATCGGCGAATTGCTGAAAGAGGATGAAGAGCTTTCCCGTATGGAGTTCCTGACAAATGTATTTGATGCCTATTCCATGGACGGAAAACTGTATTATCTCATTCCTTCTTTCCGGACAGGTACCATGATTGGCGCTGCCTCCGTGGTGGGAGACAGGACCTCCTGGACTCTTGCCGATGCGCTGGAGCTGCTGGAAACCATGCCGGAGGAAACAAGCCTGCTTCCACCGACAGACCGTGAAGCCTTTCTGCGGACCATGATCACCTATTGCGGCGGCAGCCTCATAGACACCGGCTCTGGGAAATGCAGCTTCCAATCACAGGAATTTACTGATATACTGGAATACGCAAAAAACCTGCCGGAAGAGCTGGACCCTGAAACCTGCGGCGAGGATTACTGGAGAAATTATGAGGTACAATACAGAGAAAGCAGGACCGTCCTTGCCGACATGGAAATCAGCAGCTTTGAGGATGCACCGTACTATGCTAACGACTTATTTGGAGCGGAAGTATCCTATATCGGTTTCCCCTGTGGAAACGGGTCCGGCGCTTACATCAGGGCACAGGAAGCCTATGCCATTTCCGCCCATTCCAAATACCTCCAGGGAGCATGGGAATTCCTGCGGTATTACCTGACGGACGAATATCAGTCCAACCTTGAAACGGGGCTGCCGGTACAGAAAAAATACTTTCTGGAAAGCTCCCTGAAAATACTTGATAAAAACCAAACGCCTTACACAAATGCCGAATCCGACACCCCGGAATGCCTGACGGAAGAACAGCTGGCAAAGCTGGTACAATTTATCCTTTCCACTGATCGCCGCTATTACACCAACGAGGACATCATGAGCATCATAATTGAGGAAGCAGGGGCTTTCTTTTCCGGAAATAAAACGGCACAGGAAACCGCAGAGGTCATACAGCGCAGAGTACAGCTCTATCTGGACGAAAATCTGAAATAACCATAACTGCCAAGGTCCCGCTGTATACCGGATATTGTAAGATTACCTGAAATCATACTGAAGGGAGAATCCTATGGAAGATGCTGAAATTGTTGCCCTGCTCTGGCAGCGCAAAGAATCTGCCCTGGATGAAATTGTCCGCCGCTATGGCAGAATGCTGAAAAGCTTTGCAAGACGCATCCTTCCCACGGCGGAGGATGCCGAGGAATGTATAAACGATGCCTTGTTAGACATCTGGAATACTGTTCCTGTAAATCGCCCGTCTTCCATTGCATCCTATGCCGCCATGCTGACCAGGCGGCGGGCTATTGACCGGATCCGCCGCCTGACGGCAAAGAAGCGCGGAGGCGGCGTCTATCTGGTTGCACTGGACGAGCTGGAGGACTGCATTCCCGCTCATACCGAATCCACTGAAGATGCGGACGCACTCCGGGAAGCTATCAACAGCTTTCTCGCCGAGCTGTCTGCCGAAGACAGGCTGATCTTCATGGGCCGCTACTTCGCTCTGGAGTCTGTGGAATCCCTTGCAGGGAACAACAGACTGACAAAGAACACCGTCAATATCCGCCTTTCCAGAATGCGGAAAAAGCTGAAATCCAGGCTGGAAGAAAGGAAGCTTTATCTATGAATAAAAAAGCAAACGAACATCTGCTGGATATGATAGGGGAAGTTGATGAACGTTACATCCGGGAGTATATCGCCGCACGCACAAGAACAGGCAGGACCGGCCGCACAAAAATGCGGCTCACCGTTATACCGGCTGCCGCTCTGATGCTGCTCCTGGGAACGGTCAGCCTGGCAGCGATTCCTGTAATCGGGCACTTTCTGACGGCATATAAGTCCGAACAGCAGGCCGTCCTGCAGAATTTCAGTGAAATCGAGGCCGAATACGCCGTCTCCATAGGTGATACGCAGGAATGCGGCGGCGTAATCGGCACCCTGAACAGTGCCGTTTTAGAAGACCGGCATCTGCTTTTATGCTATACCTTCAACTGGAGCGGACTGGATGAAGCCGCAGACGGCTCCTTTCACACTTATTTTCTGCCCTGGTTCTTCTATATCACGGATGGCGATAGCATCATCTGTCAGTCCGAATATACAAAAGACCTGCATACACAGACCTACGCAGGGGATGAAGATCCGAATCCCGCCCAAGCAACCCATATTTACTGCATTGATCTGCAAGGCATGGACGGCCGGGAACTGGCTGGAAAGGAGCTGACTGTTCAACTGCTCTATGCTAAGGACGGGGAGGGCTTTGTCAGCACCTTTACATCGGAAACCTGCTTTACGGACAGAAGCTGGCTCATTGATAAGACATACGAATTTAACGGCCACGAAATCAAGATAAACAGCATCCAGGAGTCCGCCCTGTATGTGACACTGTTCATTGACTGCGCCGCCATCGGACACACCGGGGATGATTATGCCTTTATCCTTTCCGACGAGCTGGGCAATGATTATACCGCCTATCCCAACGGGAACAATGATACCGACGGATACTGGTTTACCAAACCGGCGGACATGGGTACGCAGCTGACCCTGAAGATCATCCGCAGCGGCCTGAAAAGAGACCCGCAGGGTAATATCACGGATGACAGCTTTGAGGTGCTTTATGAGATTCCCCTTGAGCTGAAATCAACCGACGCATTACCCTGAACACTTCGTTGATGTCCACCGGCTTTGCCAGATGCTCGTTCATTCCGGCAGCCTTTGCCATTGCCACATCCTCTTCAAACGCGTTAGCCGATAACGCTATGATGGGCACCGTTTCCGCGTCCGGCCGGTCCAGACCGCGAATCACCCTGGCCGCCTCATATCCGCTCATAACCGGCATCATCAAATCCATGAGGATACAGTCAAAGCTTCCCGGTACGGAGGCTGCAAAAGCATCCACGGCAGCCCTTCCGTCACCTGCAGTGACCACCTCCGCGCCTGCCTGCTCCAGCATGAACTCCACGATTTCACAGTTGATCTCGTTATCCTCTACCAGCAGAACGCGCATACCGGCAATATCCGCCTGTACATTTTGCTCCCCTTCCAGGGGCTCCGCAGCCCACGCCTTGTCCACTTGTATTGGCAATGTAACCTGAAATACACTCCCTCTGCCAGCCTGACTTTCTACCTCAATGGTCCCTCCCATCTGGTCTACCAGCTTCTTCACAATAGACATACCAAGTCCTGCACCGTTATAGTGCGTCCTTGCGCCCTGATGCTCCTGGGTAAAGGGCTCAAATATATGCTCTTTAAAATCCTCCCCGATACCGATTCCGGTATCTTCTATCACAAACCGATACCTTGCAGTGCTTTCTTCGCCGCCGGCCTCCTTTACCCGGATCCGGACGGAGCCATTGGGCCGATTATACTTGATTCCGTTGTCAATAACAGCCATCAGTATTTGCTTCAAATGGAGCGGATTGCCAATCAGCCTGGCGTGTCGGATGTCCGTCTCCTCCAGCTCCAGCTGGATCCCCGCCGCCTCCGCCTGAGCAGACAGGATCATAATGCAGTTTTTCAACAGATCATAAAGGTCAAAAGGCTCTTCTACCTCTGCAGGTCTTCCGCTTTCCAGCTTGCTGATCTGAAGAACGTCGTTGACCAGGGACAGCAGGTGCTCCGTGGATACCCGAATCTTTTCCCGGCAATCCCTTTGCCGGTTAAAATCCTCCTGACTTCCCTCCATGATGGTCAGCATCCCCAGAATCCCGTTGATCGGCGTGCGGAGATCATGAGACATATGTGAAAGGAATTCACTCTTTGCCGAATTGGCCTGTCTGACCTTCTCCAGGAGCTCCATAATAGCCTGCTCCTGCTTCTTCCGCGTCACCATGGTCTCCGTGATGTCCTGATGGTATCCGTTCAGACAGACTCCTGTTTTGGCAAATTTCCTGTCAGGCACACCGCCGCAGCGCACATAGATTCTCCCCAGGGTGGGATGATTCCAGGGGTAAATTACCTCGGAGCGCCCGGTTTCCATCATCTCACGCACCGATTCCTGCACCATCTCCACATAATTTGGCTCGATATTTCGAAACCAGTGCCGATAGCATTCCTCCGGCTCAATCTCCTCCGGCACCCCCAGAAGGATCCGCATGGTCCGGTCCGCATACATTCTCGGCTCAAACCCTTCTTCCAGTTCAATGGTCCAAATGCCTGTCCTGGCTCCCTCCAGAATTCCTTCCAGACTCTGCCTTGCTTCCAGCTTGTACTTTTCTTCCTGCTCTACCACGGCATTCACATCCCGCAGAGCAAAAATCACGCTGCGTTCCTCTTCCGCCGTCTCCCCGACAGAAAAATGAATCTCCATATGCTTCAAGCCATGGGAATTATCCTTCACCTGATACCGCACATAAAACTTTTTCTTTCGTCTCAGCTGATCCAGTACATACTCTTTTTTCGTTACGGTCAAAAGCCGTTCCTGATCCTCCGCAGCCACATACCCGGAAATATACCGTCCCATGGCCGTTTCATAGCCGTCCTCAAAGCTGACGGCCCAGTCCGGCTTAAGCTGCTCGCTTTCCCGATAGACTTCACATGCTCCCGTATCAAAATTCACCTGATAAATACTCAGATAATCCACGCTGAGCGCCTGAAGAACTTTATAGCTCCGCCTTTGCAGCTCACGCACCAGATTGCGCCGCTTCAAGGAAGATACAATAAAATATGCCGCCGTTTGAAGCATATTTGACGCATATTCCAAAGATCTGGCAGGGGGATTGTCCACGCCGTAAAAGCCGATGGGTTTTCCGTCGTCATAAAGCGGAACCACCACAAGAGAATTAATATTCTGAGGCTTCAGCTTCTCATACATAAGAGGATCTTCCTCTTTTGTCTCTTCCAGATTTTTAATAACGATATGCTTACCGATTTCAAAGCTTCGATACCATATGGCGCACACCTCCGGCGGAACGTTTTGCAGGTTTTCCTTTTCCGGGGACACTCCGTCAGCCACCCACTCATAGGTATTGTCGTCGCCGCCGACTTCGTTCCGTTCAAAGATATATGTTCTTTCTCCGTTCAGTGCTTTCCCCAAATGCTCCAGCAGCACCTCCAGGGACTGATCCGGGGTTTCCTCCAACAGTGCGGTACGAAGGCCCTCATTGATAATAGCCTCCAGATTTTGCACGCTTCGCATCTCGCTGCGCTGCTCATGGCTCCCTGCATCCGCACCGGCTCCTTTTAACGTCCCCCTCACATGATCCATAAGTATATCCTCCACATTTGCCGTCTGAATAAATCTCTATGCCAGAATCCCTCTTCCGGAAATTCTAATCAGCTTTTGCCTTCAGGCTCCCTGTATGCCGCGGCCACGGCTTCTGCCGTTCTTAACAGCTCTGCCCGCATATCTGCAGGCTCCAGCAGCCTTACCTGATCTCCGAAAGCCAAAAGCCAATGAAACAGATTTTCCCTGTTTGTATACTCTCCGTGAAACAAAAGCCTTCCGTCCGGCTGTTCCTCAAAGCAGCAGGGGCCGTATTCCTCCACAAGCCGCCATTTCGCCTCCGGCTCAAACAGTGCCTTCACCTGAATCCCCCCTGGAAATACCCGGTCATCCCCCAAATCCGGGAAGGGAACCTCCCTGCCCTCAAATGTCTCCGCTGACACCTCCAGCTGCTCCATCCGATTCAACTTAAACAACCGAAAATCCTCCCTCGCTCTGCACCAGCCCCACACATACCAGCTTGACCACTTAAACACCAGATAATAGGTCTCAATACAACGGCGGCTTTCCCCCTTCGGTCCGTAGTAGTGAAACGTAAGCAGCTGTTTCCCGTCAATCGCCGCCTGTATGGCCTCAATCTTGGGGGCCAAAGCATTCTTATACCAGGAAGAGAGGTCAATAAGAACGGAATCCCTTCCGGTAATAAAATTCGAGGAACCGGGCTGCAGCTTTTCCATAAGCCAGCTGTAATAGTTGTTCCCGCTTACGCTGTCCAGGCTGCGCAGACCTGCCAGAATCATCTGCATGTCCCTGGATGTGAGCAGGGTCCTGTCCACCCGGTATCCTTCCATAATGCTGATACCGCCCCCTGCCCCCTGTCTGGTGCAGACGGGAATACCGGCCTTGCACAAATCTTCAATGTCCCTGCCTATGGTCCTTCTGGAGACCTCAAAGCGCCTGGCCAGCTCCGGCGCCGTAACCGTATCTTTACGTAATAACTCCGATAATATTCCGATCAGCCTGTCTATTTTCATTCAGCTTTTCTGCTCCATGTTTGGTTTGCCAAGTGACGGCACGTCGCTTTGCGCTTAGTTTTTCCTTTGCGGCTATTTCTCCTACACTCGAAAGCCCGTGCTGAATGCGAACATCGTTCGCATTGCACTCTTTGTTTGACTTCGTCAAACGCTTTCTCGTTAATGCCGCAGGAAAAACAAATGCCGCTGCGCGTCGCTTGTTTTTCCTTTGCGGCTATTATATCATCTTTCCTGTTATTTCACAATCACGAGCTTGCAGGGGTTTGTGTCAAGTAATCGTTGGCATTTTCCCTATCTTTCTTTATGAATCCCTGTT
>CAJUIA010000053.1 GCA_910586485.1 uncultured Acetatifactor sp. | reverse complement strand
ACGCCGCTGAAAAGCGGCGTTGCTTTATTATGGGGCGCATGGTTTGACGTTTACAAAGTAGATGAGTAATCTACCGGAGCAACAGCTCCGTTTTTGTATTTAAAAACGTAAAAGCAGGCTCCGAAGAACCTGCCATCCGTGGTATAATAAGTTATGACGAGTAACTTAAAATACACTAAAAATTATACCGAACTTGGCGAGCCTTATCAACTGGTTTTGCCGTTAAGTTTGGAAGGTCTTGTCCCTGAAGATGAATCTGTCCGACTGCTAAGCCACGAACTGGAGGAATTAGATTACACTTTGTTGTATCAGGCTTACTCTGCCAAAGGCAGAAATCCGGCAGTGGACCCAAAGACCATGTTCAAGATCCTGACCTATGCGTACTCTCAAAACATCTATTCTTCGAGAAAGATAGAGACCGCCTGCAGACGTGACATCAACTTTATGTGGCTGCTGGTCGGACAGAAAGCACCGGACCACAGTACGATCGCCCGCTTCCGCACTGGTTTTCTGGCAGCGCCTGCGAGAGCCTTTTCTACCAGATGGTAAGAAGAATGGAGCAGGCTGGTGAGCTGTCAAAGGAAACGGTATTCATTGACGGGACAAAGCTGGAAGCCTGTGCCAACAAGTATACTTTTGTGTGGAAAAAGTCTGTTGGAAAGTGGGAAGAAAAAATGTTCCAGAAGATACAGGATGCCGTACAGCTTTTGAACCATGAATACATACAGGATTTTTCGGTGGGTAAAGAAACAAGGACACAGGATCTGCAGGAGATATCCCTGTTTCTGGAAGAACGCTGTAAGACAGAGGGGACTGTCTTTGTCCATGGACGGGGTAAGAGGAAGAGCAGGAACCAGAGATATCTGGAACTCTTCCGCAGATTTCTGGAACGCCAGACCGTCTATGACTGGCATATGGCAAGCTTCCAAGGGCGGAACAATTACTGTAAGACCGACCCAGATGCCACCTTTCTGCACATGAAGGATGACCATATGAGGAATGCCCAGTTAAAACCGGGGTACAACATACAGATCGCCGTGGACAGTGAATATATCGTAGCGGCAGATATCTTTCAGGACAGGAATGATGTATGGACACTGATCCCTTTTTTAAAGACGATCGAGGAAAGGCTGGGATTCCGTTATCCCAGCGTGACTGCCGATTCCGGATATGAAAGCGAAGAAGGATATGCGTACCTGAGAGAGTGCGGACAGACTCCGTATATCAAGCCGCAGACATATGAGAAATGGAAAAAACGCAGCTTCAGGCAGGATATCAGCAAGCGGGAAAACATGGGATATGATGAGGCAGCCGATACTTACACCTGTCACGCAGGAAGGGTATTGTCCCCGCTTTATATCAGGAAACAGAAAAGCAAAAGTGGATATGAATCAGAAGTGACCGTATATGAGTGCGAAGACTGCGGCGGCTGTCCTTACAAAAGTAAATGTACAAAAGCCAAAGGTAACAAGAGGCTGTACCTGTCAAAAAGTTTTCAGGTAAAACGGCAGGAATCCTATGAAAACATCTTGAGCGAAACAGAGATCAGGAACCGGATGAACCGTTCCATTCAGGTGGAAGGTGCATTTGGTGTTCTGAAAAATGACTATGAATTCCAAAGATTTCTGCTTCGTGGAAAAACAAAGGTAAAACTTGAGATTCTTTTACTCTGCATGGGCTATAACATCAATAAATTACATGGAAAGATACAAAAAGACCGGACAGGGAGTCATTTCTTTTCAATCAAAGAAACTGCATAAACCCCAGAAAAATGGCAGCATTATTAAAGTGTGCCAAAAATCCGGGGGAGTTCCAAAAGTCAAAGGATACTTTCCGAATCTTTTTGCACATAGAGCGAGGGTGCCGCTCAATCATCTGATTTGATGATTTTGCGACACCCCCTTTGGATTGTCCGATTATTTTTTCTTCGAGGAGGAACTCTTCGAATGGCAGGAGGAACGCAGAGCGCAGTCTGCACACCCACAGCCGCAGGAAGATTTCCCCTTTTTTCTGCCGCGTATCATGCTGAGAACAACGGCAGTTACTGCTGTAATGAGAATTGCACTTACAATGAGGGTGGATAAATTTTCAATAATCCATGCTAACATGCAGATACCTCCTGTTGTTTACTTCCCGAATATAGTGTCAGGCTGATTTTGTCATTTGTACCTTTACCTTTTTTGTGAGCCGGTCGGCTTCCTTGTAAGGCCGGAA
Source organism: uncultured Acetatifactor sp. (assembly GCA_910586485.1). GTDB lineage: Bacteria > Bacillota > Clostridia > Lachnospirales > Lachnospiraceae > Acetatifactor. The sequence continues at coordinate 10,526 of CAJUIA010000053.1, read as the reverse complement.
AAGCAGGTAGCACATCCCGGCAAGGACCAGGACGGAGGCAGTCAAGCCAATGATATTAATGCTTCCGGTAAAAGCCTGCCCGAACTGGTAAACGATCAGTGCCGCCCCATAGGCCAGTAAGCATTGATAGCCGATGGCAAACCAGGTCCATTTTGCACTGTTCATTTCCCGCTTAATGGCGCCGATGGCAGCAAAGCAGGGAGCGCACAGCAGATTGAAAACAAGGAAGGAATAGCCTGCGGTTTTGCTGAAGGCTGCGGCGATTTCAGGCCAGCCTTCCGGATAAAGGATCCCCATGGTGCCCACGATATTTTCTTTTGCTACCAGACCCGTAATGGAAGCTACGGAGGCTTGCCAGTTTCCCCAGCCCAGGGGGGTAAAAATCCAGGCAATGGCGCCGCCTAAGGCCGCAAGAAGGGACTGATCCATCTCTTCCTCTCTCAGCATCCGAAAGCCTTCCGACGTAAAGCCGAAATAAGTGGCAAACCAGATCACGATGGTGGAAAGCAGGATGATGGTGCCGGCCTTTTTGATGAAGGACCAGCCGCGCTCCCACATAGAGCGAAGTACATTACCTGCAGTCGGCAGATGATAAGCGGGCAGCTCCATGACAAAGGGAGCCGGATCGCCGGAAAACATTCTTGTTTTCTTTAACATAATGCCGGAAAGGATAATGGCTGCCATGCCCACAAAGTAAGCGGAGGTAGCTACCCATGCGGAGCCGCCGAAGATAGCGCCGGCTACCATGGAGATAAAGGGTATCTTTGCACCGCAGGGAATGAAGGTGGTGGTCATGATGGTCATTCGGCGGTCGCGTTCATTTTCAATGGTCCTGGAAGCCATAATACCGGGAATACCGCAGCCGGTGCCGATCAGCATGGGAATAAAGGACTTGCCCGAAAGTCCGAACTTACGGAAAATGCGGTCAAGCACAAAAGCAATGCGGGCCATATAGCCGCAGGCCTCCAGGAAGGCCAATAACAGGAACAGTACCAGCATCTGAGGTACAAAGCCCAGAACGGCGCCTACACCGGCCACAATACCGTCGTTGATCAGTCCCGTCAGCCAGTCGGCAGTGCCTGCCGCTTCCAGTCCGGCGCCTACCAAAACCGGGATTCCGGGAACCCATATGCCATAGGCGGCCGGGTCCGGCTCTTCCCCGTATTTTTCCAGAACGGTCAAGGCGTTCGTATAGTCTTCAAGGCTTGCAGCTACTTCCGTCACCGCAAGGGTTTCTTCGTCCGTCACCCAATAGGGGAAGCTTCCTGTGGGCGCCGTGCCGTTTTCTTCAAGGTATACGTTATAGCCTTCTATAATCAAGGACGCATTGCCGTATTCTTCCGCGGCTTCCTCATAGGAGCCGGAGCCGATGCCAAGCAAATGCCAGCCGTCGCCGAACAGGCCGTCGTTTGCCCAGTCCGTGGCGGCGGAACCCACGGTCACCATGGATATATAATACACCAAAAACATAATGACTGCAAATATGGGCAGACCTAAGAAGCGGTTAGTGACGATTTTATCTATCCTGTCTGAGTTTGTCAGCTTACCGCCTGCTTTCTTTTTCAGGCATCTCTTGATAAGCTCTCCGATGTAAATATACCGCTCATTGGTAATAATGGATTCTGCGTCGTCGTCCATTTCCTTTTCCACGGCCCTGATGTCCTGCTCGATATGTTCCAGAACAGCCGCACTCGGCTTGATCTGCTCCAGTACCTTGTCATCCCGTTCGAAGAGCTTAACTGCATACCACCGCTGCTGTTCCTCCGGCAAATCGTGAACCACGGCTTCCTCGATATGGGCAAGGGCATGCTCCACCGTTCCGGAAAAGGTGTGCATGGGCACGGTTTTTCCGTTCTGCGCCGCCTGGATGGCTGCTTCTGCTGCCTCCATCACGCCGTCTCCCTTTAAAGCGGAGATTTCCACTACCTTACAGCCCAGAGCCTCGGAAAGCTGGGCGGTGTTTATTTTATCGCCGTTTTTCCGTACCACATCCATCATGTTAATAGCCAGGACAACAGGGATGCCAAGCTCTGTGAGCTGGGTAGTGAGATACAGATTTCGTTCCAGATTGGTGCCGTCAATGATGTTCAGGATCCCGTCAGGACGTTCGCCGATCAAATAATTTCGTGCCACTACTTCTTCCAGGGTATAGGGTGACAGGGAATAAATTCCGGGAAGGTCGGTGATCGTAACGCCGTCATGCTTTTTTAATTTTCCTTCCTTCTTTTCCACCGTAACTCCCGGCCAGTTGCCTACAAACTGATTGGAGCCGGTCAGGGCGTTGAACAATGTTGTCTTGCCGCAGTTGGGGTTGCCCGCAAGGGCAATTCGCAGATTCATGTGTTTTTCCTCGCTTTCTTTCTATTTTCTGCTATGCTGTTTCCTGTTATGCTGACACAGCTTCGATCTCGATCATTTCCGCATCTGCTTTCCGCAGAGAAAGCTCATAGCCGCGGACAGTTACCTCAATGGGGTCGCCCAAGGGTGCAACCTTTCGAATCTGTACCTCAACGCCTTTGGTCAGGCCCATGTCCATGATGCGGCGCCTGACTGCACCTTCTCCGTGGAGCTTTACGACCCGTACGGTGCTGCCGATCTTTGCTTCTTTCAACGTTTTCATTTAATACCAGCCTCCTTTCATACTTTGTGTTTTGAATGCCTAAATCATAATCTTCTGGGCCAATTCCCTGCTCACGGCAACACGGGATTCCTTCACGTTCACAATGACATTGCCGTTTATGGTGCTGACCACCGTGACCGCACCTCCTACGACAAAGCCCAGGGTCTCCAGGTGAGCTTTGACTTCCGGCTTTCCGCCGATTTTTTTGATAATGTTTTCTTCTCCTGCTTCTGCTAATGTAAGTGGCATCATGTATTCCTCCGTTTTCAAGTACCTTTCAGTGGAAAGGGCGCTTGTATGTATTGAATTAGCATCAACTAACTAAAGGGGTAAAATTAAAGTTAGTCACTGCTAACCATGTATTATATTATGACGTATGAATTTCGGTGTCAATATTTTATTAACCGAATTTTTAAAATCATCAAATCCGACAAATAGTTAGTTTAAGCTAACTTTAATTTTGTGCAAATTTTTTGTCAGGCCTTGGCAAAGGCATAGGAAATAGTGATTGATTCCCAATTAAAAAAGTTGTAATATAGTAATACAGACATTTACCAACGGGGGAATTTACATGGAAGGACTAAAGAATTTAATGGAAGATAATGTGGAGCGCACCATCGACAAGCTGCTGCCCACTATGCCTCATATCTGCTCCTGCCAGGACTGCAGACTTGATATGGCAACCTACGCCTTGAATCGTTTGCAGCCCAAATATGCCCGTACCAGCACTGGCGTGATCATGCACCGGTTTGATACTGCTTCGGCTCAGGCGGAGGCGGAGATCCTGACGGTGGTCATTTCCGCAATGGAGATCATTGGAGCTCACCCTCATCACCCGCCGAAGGATGGGAATCCTCCCGCTGCCGGAGATACGAAGGAAGGGTGACAGACAATAATTTTGATAATGCGCTAATGTTTTCGGAAAGTTCTGACGAAGTAAAGAATAGAAAGAATCCTACACTATCAAAATACGCATTCCAAGGAGGGATTAACGCAGTAAACGGATTTTCAGGTATTTTTATGGTGAATTCAGTGTCGGCTGTTTCCGGTGTCTATAAGGCAAAACGTGATGAACGGCGTGACGCCCGCTCAGATTCGAAGAAAAAAAATGCGGAAAAGCTTTTTACAAGCATTTTGAAGGATAGTGTAAAAGAGAGCAGGGCGGACATGGTGGATTGTCAAACGATTACCTATGGCAGGGACAGCAAAATGCAGAACTATCATTATCAGACAAGGGAATACCGCTACTGAAATAACAGGGCTGCCGCATTCGCGGCAGCCCTGTTTCTATGAGTACGCCCAACCATTCCGATTACAGGCGATTGTAAGAATCAATCATGTCAGAGACACCTGTGGAGAAAGAAGAAAGGTTGCACTGGCCTGCAATGGAAGTAATGGAAAGATCAAATTCCGTTAAAGCTTCGCCGGCTTCTACTTTTGCAAGTACCTTTGAAATAGAGTCCCTTGTAGACTTCATGTTCATGATAAAGATGCTCCAGTAAGCGGAATTACTCAGGCCTTCTGCCTGCAAAGCCTCTTCATCATCATCATAAGCCAGCAAGGCATCTGCGTAGGTACAAAATTCTTCATACAAGGGCTGTATCTTCGTCAGATCCATGTCCAAAATATTGTCGTCCCACACACCCTCCAGATACAGCTCGTCTAAAATGTCCTTACCAAGATTTATTACCATATTCAAAGAGTAGAAAACAACATATCCCTCGTTTTTCATCATCTCCAGGCTTTCCTGCTGGCGTGCGTCTGCAACAACATCCAGCTCGGAAAGGAAAATATCGCCGGTGGTATAATATTCGGCAAGCACGTTCAGAAGAGCGCTGTGCTGCTCCTGGGACTTGGCGTAGTTATCCTCCAGATAGGTCTGTGAGGTTGTGTAACTGTTAATCTCATTCAGAGTTTTAAACAGGGCGGTGATGGACGGATACATATCAAGAAATGCCTGATCCAGGGCATCCTTTTCGCTTTTGCCGTTTAAAATCTGATAAGCTTCCTCCACATCGCTTAAGGGACTGGAAAGAGAGTAACAGCTGTAGTTGGCATCGGTTTCATCTAACAGCTTAAACTCATCACTTTCAACATCCACATAGGAAAAGTATTCGATCAGCGAATCGTTTACCCTGCCCAGCATGGCATTGTTAATGTCAATATAGAGATTGTAAAGCTGCTGAGCCGTCTCCTCGTCAAGAACGCCCTCAGGTACGGGGGTGGGACGGTTTTCCTCCGAGCCGAAGGATTTGGGAGGCATGATCAGGGAATCGGATCCGTTTTCGGTACTTTCCGTATCTTCCTTGCCGGAAGGCATCCCCTGACATGCAGCCAGAGATAAGACCATGACTGCTGCAAGCATGACAGTAAAAATTCTTTTTTTCATTTTCATCGTAACCTCCATGTTTTATGGTTTCCACAAACAAGATATGACACAACCTGACAAGCAGTATACTACAATTACAGGGGGAATGTCCATATGCTTTTGTTGGAATGCGGCGGGGAACTGTAAGCGCAGAGCGAATATGATTTACAAAAATATTTTAACAGCAGGTGTTGACATTTATCTGATTATGGTGTATATATAACATATAAACAGTTGAAAGAGGTGGCCGCTTTGAAACTATTACAAAATTCAGGAGTACCGATCTATCAGCAGATTGCAGATCAGCTGAGGGCGGAAATCCTTGGAGGGAAGCTGAAGGAGGGGGATTATCTTCCTTCCATCCGGGGGCTGGCAAAGGATCTGAAGATCAGTGTCATCACTACGATGAAGGCCTATGAACAGCTGGAGGCGGAAGGACTGGTGACGGCGGTTCAGGGGAAAGGCTTTTATATCAATGCCCAGGACAGCGAGATGCTGAAGGAACAGCATATGCGCCGGGTAGAAGAAGCTCTGCTGGAAGCGATCCATGCAGCCAAAATTGCCGGGATGACTGACAGGGAGCTGCAGGAGACACTGGCTGCTCTTCAGGATGAGAAGCTTTTCTAATCTAAAAAGGCATCATAACCGGGCTGACAAATCAAAAGGTGAATGGAGGATACTATGAACACAGACAGCGTAATAAAGGCAGCAAATCTGAAAAAGAAATTTAAAGGCTTTGAGCTTTCCATTCCGGAGCTGGAAATTCCAAAGGGCTTTGCCACGGCGCTCATCGGGGAGAACGGCGCGGGCAAGACTACCTTGCTGAATCTTTTAACAGGAATCCGCCTGGACTTTAAAGGAGAGATCAGTTACTTTGATAATCGGGAAAAAATATCTGCCGGCAAGGTGCAGGAGCGGATCGGCTATACCGGGCCGAACAGCTTCTTCCTGCCAAACTGGACGGTGAGCCAGGTGGAAGAGATCAGTGAGCTTTTATTTGAGAATTTTCATAAGGATAGATTTGAAAAGCTTTGCGAGGAACTGAGTATTCCCTTTAAGGTGACAAAAAACGTAAAGGATTTATCGGACGGAAACAGGATGAAGCTGATGCTGGCCACGGCCTTCGCCAGAGACACGGAGCTGTTGATTCTGGATGAGCCGGCATCGCCCCTTGACCCGTTGATGCGCGATAAGCTCTGCGACATGATCCGTGAGTATCTGGATCAGGGAAACGGCAGCCGCTCCGTATTTTTTTCCACTCATAACATTGCGGATATGGAGAACGTGACGGACTACGCTATCATCCTGGAGCACGGAAATATTGTGGAACAGGGATTTGTGGAGGAACTGAAGGAAAAATATGTGGTGGTGAAGGGGGAAGCCGAAGACGCCGGGGCAGCCGGGAAGGTTCTCTTTACTATTCACAAAGGGTCTTACGGGTTTGAGGGCATCTGCCTTTCGGAAAAGCTGGATCAGCTGGCGGGCATGGATGTGTCCGTGGAGACCCCAACCCTGTCCCAGATCAGTGTAGCAGTGATGAAGGTGCATACGAGCCTGCAATAAGCAAGAGGTGGAAAATGAAACAGAAAATAAAAAGTTACCTGGTATTTACGTCGGTGCTGTATAAGATTCTGATGCTGTTGGTCCTGCCGGTTCTCCTGCTGGGGATCCAGGTCTTTGCTTCGGTGGTGTTTCAGGGGACGGTGATCCCCCTGTCCATACTTGTGCTGATCTTCGCAGAGATTTTTGGAGATACCTTTGTTTTAGGAGGAATTCAGGAAAAAAACTCAGAAAAAATGGATTATTTGAAAACATCTCCCAGAGGGATGAAGGTAATGAAAAGTGTTTTGATTATGGATCTGCTCAGGCGTTTTTTAAGCTGCGTGGTAATTTTCGGGCTGTTACGTGTGAGCATGTGGGCCTTTGGAGCCACGCCGGGATCTGAGAGGCTGGCAGGACCTGGAGCGCTGCTGCTGGCTGTACTTCTAACCTATACCTTTTCGGTTTTGGGAATCTTTTTATCCCGGTTCGGCAGCCTGCTCTGGATCAATATGCTCTGTGCTTATGCAGGAGCCATTGTCGGACTGGTCCTCTTTTTTATTGGCACCGGAGGTATGCTTCCGCTGCTGCTGCCGTTGATGAATACGGCAATGGGTATTTTGGCTGTAGGTCTTAGTATTTTAACAGTAAAAATTGCAATGATGAAGGTGGAGGGGAGCTATTATGATAAATGATCTGAAATTAGGCATCAAGATGATGAAGTATGGGCATTCTGCAAAGCTGTCCTTTGTGGCAAGTATTGTCCTTATGGCGTTTGGCCTGGTATTTTCCGGGGTGAGTATGCTGGTTAAGTTTTCTTTTCCGGGCGGTTATTTTATCATGATGGCGGTATTGCTTTTACTGCAGTTAATTTCCACCGTCAACGCCTCATACCTGGTTCAGACTTCGCCGGCCAAAAAAAAGCTGCAGACATCGGTTCCTGCCGTAGTCAGTGTAACCATGATGATGGCAGGGTATCTTTTGAATCTGGTGACGGTAGGTGTGGCAAGTCTGTGCAGCTCCCAAGCTGCCGGCGCAGTGGAAACTGCCTGTAACCAGCTCATATACAGCGCAGTGATTATGGGAGTGATTATGCTGTATTATGGCGCCTGCTATAAAAAGTTTATAGCGGCTACGGTTGGCTTTATGGTTGTTTTTTTCATCGTATACCAACCGATGATCAGCGGAGAGCTATATTGGAGCTTTATGCCCTTTGCAGATCCTCTGGGCAATTTTGCGCTGACGGCGTTGATCGGCCTGATAATCATATTAGTCAGTGGCCTGCTGGAATACCTGATTTCCCTGGCACTGTACAAAACGCCCATATCCAAGATGGCGCTGGGCTCCAATTTAAGAAGGCAGATGTGAGAGGGGGGTCTGAGAGGCTCTGTGTGGTAAAAGGCGCATGAAAAAATCCATGCGCCTTTTACCAATTTACGTAAATATCTATTTAGTAAAAAAATACTTGATAAAAACAAGATATTGTGTTAATTTAATATAAAGCTGGATATTTTATACTATATAGCGAACAAAGAAATTTTCATTTGGAATCACAAATAATACATAGGAAATTGTATAGTAGAAATGTACCATACGATTAAAGGGGATAAGAAATGAGTAAAGGAATTTACATTAGTGATTCCATCCATGGTTTAACTCGTTTGACAGGTTATGAGAAAAAAATAATTTCCAGTGTTGGTTTTAACCGTCTGCACGATGTTTATCAAAATTCTACCGTTTATTTGACATATCCATCTAACAGGACAAAGCGTTTTGAGCATTCCATCGGAACAATGCAGCTATGCTCAGAAATGTTTTTTAACTCTGTGTCCAATTCATCAGATAAAACCTTAAAACCATTTTACAAAATCTATGAAAAGGCGATTGCAGATGTAATAGCAGACATTAATACGAACAAAGAATATGAAGGTATCCTAAAAAAAGCAATTAAAGGAATTCCGGATATACAACTGGATAATTTTCAATCTGCACTTATACCGGATAATGTTCCGTCAGACTACAGAATGGTTCATGAAATACTTATTCAGTCAATTAGGGCTGCAGCGTTGCTGCATGACATTGGGCACCCGCCTTATTCCCATGTTGTAGAGCGCGCAATGAAGGCTGCATACAAAAACGCGAAAGCAGACACGGATAGAAGAGTAAGTTACCAGAATATAATGAAAAAGTATGTTGATGAGGGCAGGCCTCTTCATGAGGTGATGGGAGATGAAGTCAGCCGTAGTATACTTAAAGGAATTCTTACGCAGACAGTAGAGGAAAATAAGAATAGAAATACTGATGCAGGTGCAAAGGAAATTACTTTTGAAACCATTATTTTAGAAATTGTCTTAAAAATTTTTGGCGAAAAAGAGCCGTTTTCTTATCTGCATAGAATTATAGACAGCAGTTTGGATGGGGACCGTCTGGACTATGTAACCCGTGATCCTGCGAATTCAGGTATGAATGCAGGGCGTATTGATTACCGCAGAATTATTATGGATATGCGTATTATTTTAGAGGAAGATATTCCCTATTTCTGCGTTCCCATAAAAGCAGTAAATGCCGTTGAAGACTTCTTAAAGCGCCGTTACGATTTATATAAAAATATTGTATTACATCACCGGGTAATAAAGACCGATTATTTGATGGAATATACCGTAACGAAGTTGATTGAAAAGTATTTTAGCGATGAGCCAGAGAATGGAAAGACTGATCTGGAAGAAAATGAAGCGATTCCCTTTGATATTTCTGGTTTATGGGCGCCATTGGGTTCTGTTACGCTGACAGAACGAGACTGTGTCTTGTCACAGTGGAATGATTCATGGCTTATGACTGTTTTAAAGAAAATATACTATGAAAAGTATTATGAGAATGTGACCAGATATACCACAGAATATATCATATCAAAGCAGTTTGCCGAATTACTGAATAATAAGCGGAATTATGTTTCTTTAATAAAAAGAACAGAGGATTTTAAGCATGTTGACAGCAGCTTACGCAATATTTTACTTAAAAACAGAGAAGAACTGCAAGAAAAGGTAAAAGTACTCAGTGCAAAGTCAGAGCAGTATATGAAAAAACTTTCAGAAGCAGACAGAAGCAACATGCTGGATGTGGCAGAGTATTTAAACCAGATTAGGGACCTTGTGACAGAAAGCCCCGAAGATAGCAATTTTTTTACAATGGCGAAATTATTTCATCGTAAGCAGGCGCTTATGTTAAATCATATTGAAGCCGAGGTAAAGCAAATTGCCGAAAATATATGCCAGGAAAAATTAAAGGACGAGAAATTTTTAAATGAAATAGTGGTTTTTAAAGAAATATCACCTGGCGTCAGCCCCCATGATCCAATTTATTTTTTTGATAATAAAGAGCGGCTATGCACTTTGGAGCAAGTCAGTGGTATCGTTAAATCTTTACGTACAGAAAATTTATTTCGACCGGTTTTCTATCTTTATGTACTGGTGGATGGTGAAAAAGATACCGTATATGAAAGACGAGAAGAGCTTTTATCTGCGATAGGTACTCGTATAGGAGAATATGTTTTGAACATAATAAATTCAACATTGGACGAGCTCACCGGCCAATTAGATAATTCAAAATAAAAGGAGAGAGTTTATGTGCAAAGTGATCATTAAGAGCCCGGAAAAAAAGGCAGGATTTATTATTTTCAATCATCTTTATGCCAGAGCAAGTGAAAGCTTTACTTTGCAGGATCTTTTACAGGAATTAGTAAAGTACGGTTTAAAAATGTCCGATCAGGATCTGCAAAAAGAGATTGATTTACTGGTTGAAGACGGCGCCGTATCTCAGCGGGTGGGACATTACAAGCGCATTGCCATGCTTTAGCGGCCTCTATTTTCCAAGTGCGCCCGGCGGCGCACGTTCCACTCTATAAATTCCCTTACGGCGCCGTCCCCGCCCTTTTTAGACGCGACAAAATCCGATACGGCTCTGATCTCATCTGCCGCGTCTGCGGGGCAGCCCTTTTTTTCT
>CAJUIA010000052.1 GCA_910586485.1 uncultured Acetatifactor sp. | reverse complement strand
TCATCACCCGCGGCATCTCCGTGAGCACCGGCAGCCCTTTTATGGGATCATCAAGACGTTGACCTTTTTACAGCCTGCCCTGGCACAGGTTTCGGCAAAGGGTGTGCGGCCATACGAGATTCCCGGATTTTCCGAGGAAATCTGTGGGCTGCTGTCGGAAGCACTGAGTGAAAAGTGGACCGGTCTGCGCGGGATTCAGATGGTCAGCATGACCATCAATTCCTCCGATATGCCTGCAGATGACAAGGCCAGATTCCAGAAATGGCAGGAGACGGCAATGCTTCGCAGCTCAGATATGCAGGCTGCAAGAAAGACCGAGGCATTTGCCAGCATGATGGAAAACATGCCAAACGGCGGCGGAGAGGGAGATGCTTCAGGAAATGCCATGAACGGCGCCATGGGTATGATGGCCATGGGGATGATGAATAATATGATGGGGGCCAATGCTTTTGGCGGTAATATGGCAGGGATGGCAGGGCAGCAGAATCCCCAGATGCAGAATGCTCAGATGCAGGGCGCAGGTGCTGCAGCACCCGTTTTGGGCTGGACCTGTTCCTGCGGCAAGGCCGATAACCGGGGGAAATTCTGTCAGGAATGCGGCGCTCCCAAGCCTGCGGCGGCCGGCTGGACCTGTTCCTGCGGTTCAGTGAATCAGGGTAAATTCTGCAGTAATTGTGGCAGCAGGAAACCGGAAGGCGCTCCACTTTATAAGTGTGACAAGTGCGGCTGGGAGCCGGAGGATCCGGCGCATCCGCCCAAGTTCTGCCCTGAGTGCGGGGATGTATTTGACGAGAATGACCGCCGTTAAAAGATTTTCTAAGGTATTAAAAGACAATACCAAAGAAAATCTAAGTTTCGCCTGTGAATGGATTTTCCAGGGTATCAAAGCGGCCTGCGGTCAGCTTCGGCTGGCGGCGGGCCGTTTACGCAGCACCTTTTCGCGGTGATGAACAGGAAGGGAATGCCGGGATTGTCTGTGCCGGCATGTCTGGAAATATGGAGGGGAAATGACATCAGGTCAGATTGGAGCAATCGTAATATTGGTTTTGGCCCTGGCGGTGCTGGGGGGTGGATTTGCTGCCTACCGGGTTATTAAGGCAAAGGTACGGAATTTTACCAGGATGGCCTTTGGTTCGGATACGATTTCTGGCAGCTTTCAGAATATGGAGCGTGAGCTGGAGATTACACCAAAGTCCGTCTCGGCTAATACAAAGCTGTATCTTCCCCAGATTCTGCGGGACTTCCCGGAGTTTCATTATGATGAGATGAAGAACAGGGCGGAAAATATCCTCACAGGTTTTTTGCTGGGGATTGATGAAAAAAATGCGGCCAGGATGCGGGAGAGTACTACCAGTGAGCTTAAGAATAAGCTGGAAATGAGAATAGCAGCGCTGGATAGCGAAAATGCAGAAGAGCATTTTCGGGATATTTTGATTCATAGGACGGAGATCCTGCAGTATCGCAGGATAAAGGGAAGATGCAGTATTATCTTTCAGTCAGCCCTTCAGTGTCACCATTTTAAAATAAAGGACGGGACGGTGACGGAGGGCTCGGAATCCAAACTGGAGCAAAGCCGCTATAATGTGGAATTGATCTACATACAGGACCGCGATAAAATAGAAAATCAGGCGGATTCCGGCCTGGCGATGAACTGTCCTAATTGCGGCGCTCCCTTGCCGAAGCTGGGGGCAAAGAAATGTCTGTACTGTGATACACCGATTGTGGAGTTCAGTATCAGAATATGGAACTTCAGTGATGTTGATGAGAGTTAGCTTTGGGAGGCTGTACATGAGTATATACGACACTTTGAATAAAGAACAAAAGGAGGCGGTCCTTAGGACGGAAGGGCCGCTTTTATTGCTGGCAGGCGCCGGGGCCGGCAAAACACGCTGCCTGACTCACAGGATAGCTTACCTGATAGACGAGATGGGAGTGAAGCCTTGGAATATTCTGGCTATCACCTTTACCAATAAGGCGGCAGGGGAGATGCGGGAACGGGTGGACGGCCTGGTGGGATTCGGCGCGGATCAAGTATGGGTATCCACTTTTCATTCGCTCTGCGTGCGTATTCTGCGCCGGCATATTGATCGGCTCGGATTTGACAACGGTTTTACCATATATGATACGGATGATCAGAAGTCCGTGATGAAGGCTGTCTGTAAGAGGATGAGCATTGACACGAAGATGTACAAGGAAAAAGCGCTGCTGGGCGCGATTTCTTCTGCGAAGGACGAGCTGATCGGCGTCAGGGAGTATGAGCTGGATGCGGCAACCGATTACGGAAAGGCCGTTTATGCAAAGGTTTACCGGGAATATCAGGAGACTCTGCAGAAGAATAATGCCCTGGATTTCGACGATTTGATTGTGAAGACGGTAGAATTGTTTAAGAGCTGCCCGGAGGTGCTGGACTATTATCAAGAGCGTTTTCGCTATATTATGGTGGATGAGTATCAGGATACCAATACGGCGCAGTTTGAGCTGGTGAAGCAGCTTGCGCAGAAATACCGCAACTTGTGTGTGGTGGGTGATGACGATCAGTCTATTTATCGTTTTCGCGGAGCAAATATCAGGAATATTTTGGACTTTGAAAAGTATTTTCCGGAGGCGGGGGTCATTAAGCTGGAGCAGAATTATCGTTCCACCCAGTCTGTCCTGGATGCGGCAAACGCTGTGATCCGAAATAATAAAGGCCGGAAGGAAAAGGTACTTTGGACCGACAGGGGAGAGGGAAATCCGGTTTGCTTCAGGCAGTTTGACAATGCCTATGAAGAGGCGGAGTATATTGCGGGAGATGTATGCAGAAGGGTACGAAGGGAAGGCGCCATGTACAGGGATTGTGCAGTGCTGTACCGCACCAATGCTCAGGCCCGGCTTTTGGAAGAGCGCATGATTATGGAAGGGGTGCCCTATAATGTGGTGGGAGGCACTAACTTTTATGCCAGAGCAGAGATCAAGGATATTCTGGCATATTTGAAGACCGTTGACAACGGCAGGGATGAGGTGGCGGTGAGGCGCATCATCAACGTACCGAAGCGGGGAATCGGCGCGGCCACGCTGGAGAAGATTGAGGATTATGCCCAGATGCGGGATATTGGCCTTTATGAAGCAATGGAGCTGGCGGATGAGATCATGAGCTTGGGGAAGGCCTCCGCAAAGATCAGGCCCTTTGTACAGTTAATCGGAAAGCTGCGCAGGGCGTCTGCAGAGCTGACCGTGGCGGAGCTGATTCGGGAGATTGTGGACAGTATCGGGTATGCGAAATATCTGCAGGACAATGACGACGAGTCGGCGGAGGACAGGATTGCCAATGTGGACGAATTGATTACCAAAGCGGTTAATTATCAGGAGTCTCATGAAGAGGCCACGCTGACGGAGTTTTTGGCTGAGGTTGCGCTGGTGGCGGATATTGACAATGTGGAAAATGACGACAACAGGGTGCTTTTGATGACGCTGCATTCCGCAAAGGGGCTGGAGTTTCCAAATGTGTATCTGGCAGGGATGGAGGACGGGCTGTTCCCCGGTCAGGCGGCCATGTGGGGGGATGATCCGGAGGATATGGAGGAGGAAAGACGCCTTGCTTATGTGGGCATTACCCGTGCTATGAACAACCTGACCATGACCTGTGCAAGGATGCGCATGACGAGAGGGGAGACCCAGTACAACCCCGTGAGCCGGTTTGTGAGAGAGATCCCGGCGGAGCTTTTGGAGGACGGGGGAGCCGAGATAAAAAGAAACCGGAGCGACAGCAGGATGCTTACAGAAATCATCGGCCTGGGAAAGAAGGATTCGGGAAAGGCGGCCGCGGGACAGCAGGGAGCGGCGTATGATTTCCGGCCCAGAGCCGTTTTGCGGCAAAAGACCACGGCAAAGGCGGATAAACCTTTTATTGCCAGGGAGATGAGCAGTCTGAATCAGCTGGCGGGCATTTCAAAGGGCGCAGCCTTCCAGGCAGGCACGGAGCCGGACTACGGAGTGGGCGACAGAGTTTCCCACATCAAATACGGAGAGGGCACGGTTTTAAATCTGGTAAAAGAACCCAGGGATTATAAGGTGACGGTGGAATTTGACAGAGCGGGGCAGAAAATTATGTACGCTTCGTTTGCAAAGTTAAAAAGAATAGAAAAGGTGTAGTATTTTTAAAAGAAATGTGGTATTCTATAAGCAGACAATAATCGTGTTTGGAGGTATCCTATGAACAAGCTTGAAAATTTGATCGAGGCGGCAAAACTGAATGAGTTTTTAGGGAAAAAGGAAGAGCCTAAGAAAAAGAAATGCAGTCCGGTCGTGTGTGTGCTGGCAGTCGTCGGCGCGATTGCGGCGGTAGCGGCTATTGCCTATGCAGTGTATCGTTATTTTACTCCCGATTATCTGGACGACTTTGAGGATGATTTTGAGGATGAGTTCGAAGATGAAGAAGGCGATGAGGATGAGGACGACTTCTTCGTAGACGAGGGAGAGCACTGAGCCCATGAAAAAAGGACAGGTATATGAGGCGACAGTCGAAAGGATCGACTTCCCCAACAGAGGCGTGATTACTACCGGGGAGGGTGTCGTAACTGTTAAGAACAGCCTGCCCGGACAAAAAGTAAGGTTCAGTATCAATAAGACAAGAAAAGGGAAGGCGGAAGGCCGTTTGCTTGAGGTGCTTGAAAAATCACCTTTGGAAACCGGCCATCCGTGTTCCCATTTTGGGTTGTGCGGAGGCTGCCTGTATTTATCACTTCCTTATGAAGAACAGCTGAAGATCAAGGAAGCACAGGTGAAAAAGCTGTTGGACGGAGCGCTGGCGGCGCAGGCAGGTGTCTGGAAGTGGGAAGGTATCAAGGGAAGTCCCATAGAATATGAATACAGGAATAAAATGGAGTTTTCCTTTGGCGACGAGGTAAAGGACGGTCCGCTTTCTCTGGGGATGCACAGGCGAGACAGTTATTATGACGTGGTGACGGTGGATGACTGCCGGATTGTGGACGAGGATTATCGGCTGATTTTAAAGACGATGCGGGACTATTTTGCAAAAAGAGGCGTCCGCCATTACCATCGGATGCGGCATGAGGGGTATCTGCGCCATCTATTAGTGCGCAAGGCATCCGGGACCGGAGAAATACTGGCGGCGTTGGTGACCACCTCCCAGCTTCCGGCGGACAGGCAGATAAGAGAAGATGAGGATCTGGAAAGCGGGACTTTGGCAGGAAACGAGGGTAGTTTGGAAAGCGAGTCCAGGCTTCTGGAAGGATTTTTGAATGCTTTGCTGGAGTTGGAGCATAACGGGAGACTGCAGGGCAGATTTGCAGGCATTTTACATATCGTCAATGATTCCCAGGCAGATGTGGTACAAAGCGACAGAAGTGATGTGCTTTACGGCCGGGATTATTTTTATGAAGAGCTTTTGGGCCTGCGGTTTAAAATATCTGTCTTTTCTTTTTTTCAGACCAATTCTCACAGCGCGGAGGTATTGTATGAAACCGTTCGGGAATATGTGGGCGATCTGGGAAAGCAAAATGCAGTGGTCTATGATCTTTACAGCGGAACAGGGACCATTGCACAGATGATGGCGGCGGTGGCGGGAAAGGTGATCGGCGTGGAAATTGTGGAAGAGGCGGTGGAGGCGGCCAGACAGAATGCGGCAGAGAACGGCCTGGACAACTGTGAATTCATAGCCGGAGACGTGCTGAAGGTATTGGACAATATCAAGGAGAGGCCTGACCTGATTATTCTTGACCCGCCCAGAGATGGCATTCATCCCAAAGCACTGCCGAAGATCATCGGATACGGCGTGGAGAGGCTTGTGTATATTTCCTGCAAGCCCACCAGCCTGGTCCGGGATCTGGAGGCATTTCTGGCAGGGGGGTATGTGGTGGAAAGAGCGGTGGCAGTGGATCAGTTTCCCTGGACGGCGAATGTGGAGGTAATTACAAAGCTGCGGCATAACGCCAACAAGCTGGAATAGAAAAAGGGTAGGAATAGAAAAAGAGCAGGAGTAGAAAAAGAGAAGAATCAGGCAGTCAAAACCACAAGATGTTAGTAGTTAAAGGCAGACAAGTTTGCCCTGGGCAAAAATTGGAGCGGAAATCGACCAGTTTTTGCCCTTTTTTTGCCCGCTTTTATAGATGTACAGTGCCTGCCGGCGCAATGAACTGCCATCCGTAAAACATGCACCTTCTAAGAAATGTGTTTCGAGCATTTTTCATCATTCAACATGGGTATTAGACATGAAATAAAAATGGATTTACAATACAGATGTACCGGAAAAGGGGCATCTATATTTGGTTGAAGCTGTAAAAAGCAATGGCATAAAGTCAGAGGCATGGAAAAGGTGGGCCCTATCGGAATGGATTTGCCAAGGAATGATGAACAGATTTCTACCGGGGCGGGCGACATCATTTTGTATCAGGGCAATTCCCTTGTGATTTACTATGAGACAAATTCATGGAATTTTACAAGGATAGGAAAGAATGAAGGTGTGACGGGAGAGGAACTTCTGGATGCCTTTGGCAGCGGGGACGTGACGGTTACGTTCTCTTTGGAATAGCGGCATGATAAGAAAGACAGGAGGTTGGCGGAATATATGCAGTATACAAAATTAGGAAATTCGGAATTAAATGTTTCCCGTATCTGCATGGGATGTATGGGATTTGGCGATGCAAAATGTGGTCAGCACTCATGGACGGTTGATGAAGAGCATTCCCGTGAAATCATAAAGCAGGGGCTTTTACTTGGCATCAATTTCTTTGATACGGCAATCGGTTACCAGAGCGGCACCAGCGAGCAGTATCTTGGAAGGGCATTGCGAGATTATGCAAAACGGAATGAGGTAATCGTGGCGACAAAGTTCCTGCCGCGGACGCAGGAGGACATCGAAAAAGGAATCACGGGGCAGCAGCATATCGAGCGGATGATCAACAAAAGCCTTGAAAATCTGGGTATGGACCATGTGGATCTGTATATTTATCATATGTGGGATTACCAGACGCCGCTCTATGACATCATGGAGGGGCTGAATCATGTGGTAAAAGCAGGAAAAGCCCGCTATATCGGCATATCGAACTGCTTTGCATGGCAGCTTGCAAAGGCAAATGCGCTGGCAGAGAAGGAAGGCTTTGACAAATTCGTATCGGTGCAGGGGCACTATAACCTGATCTTCCGGGAAGAAGAACGAGAGATGGCAGGGCTGTGCGCGCAGGACAATATTGCCATGACGCCCTACAGCGCGCTGGCAGGAGGAAGACTGTCAAAGCTGCCCGGTGAGACTTCTAAACGATTGGAAGAGGACAGCTATGCGAAATTTAAGTATGACGCTGCAGCAGAGCAGGACGGCGTGATTATTTCGCGGGTGGCGGAGCTTGCCGAGAAAAAGAAAGTAAGCATGACGGAGATTTCCCTGGCCTGGCTGCTCACAAAGGTTACTTCTCCGGTGGTGGGAGCAACGAAGCTGCATCATGTGGAGGGAGCGGCAAAAGCAGTTGACCTTGTGTTAAGTGATGCAGAGCTGGCCTATTTGGAAGAGCTTTATGTTCCACACGCTCTGGTGGGAGTCATGGCGCAGAACACGGCAGTTGCGGCGAAGGAAAAACATGTGTGGTCTACGGGAAATCAGAAGATTTAGGGTTAAAATCAATGACAAAGAAATGGAGGAAATCAAAATGATGAACTATCACGAAACAGATCCGGAATTTATGAAGATTGTGGAGCATTTTACATTGGAGGAAGTGGTGAAGGAAGCCGGTCAGGAGCTTCCGGAAGAGACACGTGATCTGGCGATTCTTGCTACGCTGCTAGGCTGTCAGGGACTTGAGGTTTATAAGGATATGCTGCCGAAAGCGTTAGAAAGCGGACTGACCCCTGTCATGGTGAAGGAAATGGTCTATCAGGCGGTGGATTACCTTGGGATTGGCAGGGTTATGCCGTTTTTATCTGTGACCAATGACATTTTAACGGCCAGGGGCGTTAAATTACCGCTGCCTGCACAGGGGGTGACGACATTGGAAAACAGGCTGGAGAAGGGAGCGGAAGCACAGGCGGAGATTTTCGGGGAACATATGAAGGAAGCGTGGAAAGCAGGGCGCATCAACCGGTGGCTGGCGGCAAACTGTTTTGGCGATTATTATACAAGAGGCGGTCTGGACTTAAAACAGCGTGAGCTGATCACATTCTGCTTTCTGGCGGCACAGGGCGGCTGTGAGCCGCAGCTTACCGCTCATGCGAAAGGAAATATGAATCTTGGAAATGATAAAGATTTTCTGATTCGGGTGGTGTCGCAGTGCCTGCCTTATATCGGTTATCCACGCAGCCTGAATGCGGTAAACTGTATCAACAAGGCTGCAGAATCATAAGGATATAAATTTAGAAAACGGAGGCAGGATGAAAGTGAAAGCAAAAATAAAGTGGACGCTGGATGTCCTGATGACAATCGCGATGCTTTTCCTGATGGGTTATCAGTTTTGGGGCGAGGCAGTCCATGAATGGATCGGGGCAGGGATGTTTGTACTGTTTATCGCCCATCAGGCCTGTAACCTGAACTGGTACAAAAACCTGTTTCGGGGAAGATATACACCCATACGTATCCTGCAGTGTATGATTAACATTCTGACGCTTGCGGCAATGCTGGCGCTTATGTACAGCGGGATTGCCATGTCCAGGCATGTGTTTGCATTTCTGCCTATACGGGGCGGGATGGCGCTGGCAAGGCGGCTGCACATTTTAGGCTCCTATTGGGGATATGTGTTGATGAGCCTGCATCTCGCCTGCACTGGGGGATGGTTTTAAATATGGCGGCAAAAAGGCATATGTCACAGCGTAAATATCAGACGGCAGGTTTTATCATAGGTCTGCTGACTGCGGCTTATGGAATCTATGTCTTTATCAAAAGAAATTTTCTCACTTATATGCTTTTGCGCAGTGAATTTGTCTTTTTGGATTATGAGGAATCAAGATTTAAGTTCTATCTGGATTACCTTGCGTTGATGGGGCTGTGTATTTTCCTGGCGCATTACAGTGCAAAGCTGGCCAGAAAGGCAGGAAGCGGACGAAAAGAAGGCGGACAATGAAAGAAAAACGAAAAGAGCTGATGGCATTTTTTCTCTGTGTGGCGCTGATTGCAGTATTGACTGCGTGTGCAGGGAAGGATGGGAGAGCCGCGTATTCGGAGCCTTCTCTTTCCGAGGAAGATAAGGCAGACGAAAATACAGAAGCAGTGGACGTGGATGCCACTACGTCCGCAAGCGTCCTTCCGCCCGGCAATACGGCAAAGATGGCGAACTGGATCAGGGAGCGTGCAGGCGGCGACCTGTTTTCGATCGTGGTGGAGGAACCCTATTCGGAGGATTATGACGAATGTCTTGACCGCGCGGCGGATGAAAAGGCAGATAACGCAAGACCGGGGCTTGTGTATCATGTGGAAAATATGCAGGAGTACGATGTTATCTTCCTGGGCTATCCTTATATGGAGTAAGGTTTTGGAGCCTATAGGGCTATACCGTCCGGATGTGGATTGGCACAGCCGGTTATCAATGAATGGCTGGATCAGCTTGGGTTTGTAGATGAGAAACAGGCAGAAACCGGAGCTGATAGAACAAATGCCAATGACATTGCCGATGATGGATTTATATGGAAGGGAAATGTGTTATAGATACGGCACTTATGCTCTTCCAACGGATGATTTGTGGTCGGATGGATATGAGGTCGGCGATGTGGATGTTACGTTTGAACTGATGGAGTCAATACAGTAAAAATATAGACAGGGAGGAAGGTCATATAAAATCTTAAAAATATTATTTTGTCTTTCTTTTTCCACTTAAGAAATAATGATATATCTTGACAAATGTCCCAAAGTACTGTATTATACAGTGCTGTATAATGCAATTACGGAGGTGAATTATGTCTACGATTGATTTAATTATTTTAGGCTCATTATGCCAAAGTCCTAAAAGTGCGTATGACTTACAAAAACAGATTGAATCCCGAAACCTGTCAAGGTGGATCAAAATTGGTTCCTTTACTGTTTACAAGAAAGTGGTTCAATACGAAAGCAAAGGATATGTTGTCAGTGAAACTGTTAAGAATGGCAATATGCCCGAAAAAACAATGTATACAATAACGCTGAAGGGAAAAGAAATTTTTAAAGGATTAATGACTAAATTTTCTTTAGCAGAAACAAGAGTCTTTTTAGATTTTAATGCAGTTATTGTGAATATGGCTTTGCTTGACGAAAATTCTGCAAATGAGTGTATTGCAAATATTAAAAACAGTATTCAGAATACTAAAATGCAGATTGCAGAGCAATTACCCACACATAAGGACATTCCGTTATTTGGGCGGACTATTCTGGAACAACAATTTTTGCTTTTAGAAACATTGGAAAAATGGGAAGAAAACTTTGAAAAAGAGTTGGCAAAAGGGAGAGAAGAAAAATGAATTTGATCTATTTTATATTTTTTAATTTGGTGATTTATTTACCATTTCACTTATTTGAGGAAGCTACTGGTGATTTCCCTAAGTGGATGTATGAGCATAAATGGTTGCCTTATCATATGACGCATGGACATTGGATGGCGAACAATTTGTTTATTTATTATCCAATGCTTCTTGTATCAGTTTTTTTATTTGTGTTTAACAATCAGTTTGTCTGTTTCGGAGTGGCAATTCTTATGTGGGGAATCATAAATTTTGGCGATCATTTTTTCTATACAATCAAAGATAGAAAAATTTCTCCGGGGTTAATCACTGGAATACTTTTTCTTGTCAATTCAATTTTAGGATTAAGAAATTATTATTTTTCAGATTTCTTTTCTGTGTATCAGTTAATCATGGGAATTTTGATTGGTGGTGTGCTGTTTGGTCTGCCTATGGGATTATGTGTTGTTTTATATAAGTTTTTTGATAAGTATTTCAAATAAATGTTAAAAATGTACCCGCAAACCATGCACCGCCCCATATGGGAGAAAGGGGAATCCGAATCGCCATTATTGAAAACGGGCATTTCGACAGGGATGCGGAGGACAGTATAAAATCAAGGCGTGTTGCTGCATTGTTCAAGTCCCGTTTTGATGAACAGGAAGTATAAGAAACTGCTTTTATTTTCTTCAAAAAGGATATATAATAAAGCGACGACAAATCGGAAATTTACGGAGGTCATTTTATGACAAAGGAACAAGTTTTTGAATTTATCAAACAGCAAAAAACCGCTATGATTTCGTCTGTTGATGATGAGGGATTTCCTAATACAAAGGCTATGCTTTCACCACGAAAAATTGATGGTAATGACTTCTATTTTTCAACAAACACTTCTTCTATGAGAGTTGCACAGTATAACGCAAATGAAAAAGCGTGTATTTATTTTTATAAACGTGGGCGGTTCAGCTATACCGGCGTTATGCTTGTTGGCACGATGCAGGTGTTGACGGAACAAAGCATTAAGGATGAAATTTGGTGTACGGGTGATACCATGTTCTATAAGAAAGGGAAAACCGACCCCGATTATTGCGTCTTAAAGTTTACAGCGTTGAAATGCAGGGCTTATAAAGACTTGAAAACAGTTTGGGTTGATTTATAGCTTCCCATTTGTAGAATTGCAGCAGCTAAAAACGGGATCACCGTCGTACATACGTAAGCAGGCAGCATCTGCCAAGGAGGACCAAAGCATGGACAACGAAAATATATTCCGGCTGGCAAAGCCCAAGAGGAAAGGCCTACTGCCGCTTTTATTCAGCCGCTTTCTGTTTATCGTACTACTGTTGATTTTACAGGTGGCCTTATATGTGGGCGTTTACTGGTGGCTGAAGGAATATGTTACTTATCTTTCCGCGGTCATGGGTGTGTTTACGCTGCTGATGGTGATTTATCTGTTTAATTGCGAGATGGACGCAACGGTAAAGCTGACCTGGATGTTTATGATTGCCGTTTTCCCACTGCCTACGGCATTCTTTCTGTTTTTTACCAAGACCAATTCCGGGCAGGGCAGGATTAAGAAGCGTGTTCGGAAGCTGATTGAGAGTACAAAGGATGCCATTGTGCAGCCGGAGGATGTGCTTCGTCAGGTAAAGGAAGACGGCTCCGGTGTGGCAGCGCTGTCTCAATATCTGAACAGAAACGGCTGTTTTCCGGTTTTTGATCAAACGGATGCGGTTTATTTTCCGGTGGGTGAAGAGAAATTTGCAGCAATGCTGGAGGAATTAAAGAAGGCCGAGAAGTATATTTTTATGGAATATTTCATCCTGGCGGAAGGCTATATGTGGGGGCGTGTTCTGGAGGTGCTGATCGAAAAGGCAAAGGCCGGAGTGGATGTCCGGGTGATGTACGACGGGATGTGTGAGGTATCTTTGCTGCCCTCGGATTATGTCAGGCGGCTTTCAAAGCATGGAATAAAGGCCAAGGCTTTTTCGCCGATCATGCCGGTGGTATCCTCCCATTATAATTACCGGGATCATCGGAAAATACTGGTGATAGACGGCAGGGTTGCTTTTAACGGGGGCATCAATCTGGCGGATGAATATATTAACCGGGTGGAACGGTTTGGGCATTGGAAGGATACGGCGATTATGATAAGGGGGGCGGCGGTTAAGAGCTTTACGCTGCTGTTTCTTCAGATGTGGAATATTGATGAGAAATCGCCGGAATTTCTGCCCTATCTGGAGGATGACGGATATTGTCCGGAGAACGCAGGCGGTTATGTCATGCCTTACGGAGATTGTCCGCTGGATGAGGATAAGGCCGGCGAAACGGTATACATGGACATATTAAACCGTGCAAACAATTACGTACATATTATGACGCCATATCTGATTCTTGACGGAGAGATGGAGACGGCGCTGAAATACGCGGCAGAGCGGGGCGTGGATGTAAAACTGATTCTGCCGGGCATTCCGGACAAAAAAGCCGCCTATGCCCTGGCCAAATCACATTATTCGTCGCTGGTAAGGGCAGGAGTAAAGATATACGAATACACGCCGGGCTTTGTACATGCCAAGGTCTTTGTAAGCGATGACATAAAGGCCGTAGTGGGAACTATTAATCTGGATTACAGGAGCCTGTACCATCATTTTGAGTGCGGTACTTTTCTGTATCGAACGGCTTGTATTGCAGATATAGAAAGGGACTTTCAGGACACTCTTGCAAAATGCCGTCAGGTTACGCCGGAGAGCATACAAAAGGAGAAGGTGAGTTATAAGCTGGCGGGCAGCGTGATGAAATTTATTGCTCCCCTGATGTGACGGGGAGCTTTGCCGAGGTTTTTCTGTAGGCTGCAAAAAAGTAGATCATTTCCGCCAGGGCAGTAATCAGCCAGGAGAATACATACAGCAGATACAGGGACTGTATGGTTTTAAAGTGGGCAAATACGGTGTAGATCCAGACAATCCGGAACACACAGGAGCCCATAATTACGATAATGGTAGGCAGTATGCTTTTCCCCAGGCCTCTGGAGGCGGCGATGGAGCAGTCCATAAAAGCAGACACGGAATAGGACAGGGCCATGATTGACAGGCGGCAGATTCCTGCTTCTGCGACGGCACCGTCGTTGGTAAAAAGAGCAAGGAAGGGGTAGCGGAATACATAGAAGCCCACGCCGACGATTAAGCCTGTCAGGAAGGAATACAAAAGGCAAAGGTAAAAGCTTTTCAGGATCCGTTCCCTTTTTCCGGCGCCGAGGTTTTGGGCAATAAAGCTGGAGCAGGCAGTATAAAAGGCGGCCATCATATCATAGACCAGCGGATCGGCATTTGCCGCGGCGGAATTGCCCTCTACCATTACATGGTCGAAGGAATTCACGCCGGTCTGCACAAAAAGGTTTGCTATGGCAAAAAGGCCGTACTGAAAAGCAGAAGGAATGCCAATCCTCAGGATCTGCATCATTTTTTCATGATTTACTTTAAGACATCGAAAGCGCAGGCCAAAGCCCTCCCGGCTTTTGAACAGTACGGTCAGGATCAGAAGGGCGGAAAGATACTGGGAGATGATGCTGGCAGCAGCTACTCCGGCCACATCCCATCTGCATACAATGACAAAGAACAAATTCAGCAGTACATTGATCACACCGGAGAGAAGAAGGTAGTACAGCGGACGTTTTGTGTCTCCGGCGGCACTTAAGACGGCGTTTCCGAAATTGTACAGCGCCAGAGCCGGCATACCCAGCAGATAAATGCGCAGATATAATACCGCATCCGAAATCAATTCCTCTTTGGTGTTCATCAGGGAGAGGATGCCGTGAGAAAAGATAATTCCCAGCACCATAATCAGGATGCCTGTGGTAAAACACAGGATCAGGGCGGTATGTACCGTCTGCCCCAGATTTTTACTGTCCTTAGAACCGATGTGGAGAGCGGCAAGGGCGTTGACACCGCTGGCGAGTCCTATGAGCAGCCCTGTAAAGAGTGTGATCAGGATGCTGGTGGAGCCCACTGCGCCTAATGCAATAGGACCGGCAAATTTACCGACCACGGCCACGTCGGACATGTTGAACAGAACCTGCAGAATATTGGAAAACATCAGCGGCAGACTGTAGAAAAAAATTTTTTTCCAGAGAGATCCGCTGCACAAATCCATTTCGTAATTTTTCATAAGTGTATTCATTCCCTTCGGGCATTGCTTTTGCCTTGAGGATTTTACCACGGGTTTTCGCCAAAGTCAACCGCGCCAATATGACCGTTTGGCTGAGGCGTTACACACTGGCGGCATACTTCCGAACAAAGGTCCCGGGAGTTTGACACTTCCTTTTAAACCTCATAACACACAAATCATGTATTT
>CAJUIA010000051.1 GCA_910586485.1 uncultured Acetatifactor sp. | reverse complement strand
CCCCGTAAGTATGCGCAAAAACGCTCTTTTGCGAATAGTTGGAGGGGAGGTCTTCAGGAACTATACAAATCCTGTTTGTCTTAAAAACGAATGTCGTATTCACTAATTTTAATATAATGAATGTATGGCAGCATTTAGTAAAAGATAATCGTAAGTCCAAACAATTCGCATCATTGATCGCAAAGGATAAGCGAGATTTAAATTTTGACATTGTTTCCGCACTGCAAGAAGTAGGTATATCTATTTATGTAGGCAGTTTGCAGTTATAGGTGACTTTGCCATATTTTTGTGGAAAAATGGGCGTTTATGTGGTAATATATGCTTACTGGACTGCTAATGTCCAATAAGATAAAAAACTACGCAAGGTAACCTTGCAGAACTGGTAGGTAGTCCAGTCGCACCGATTTGGTGTAAGTAGTCCTCTTTCTTTAGGGGTATTCGCTTTTTGTTCATTATAACTATTTGCGCGAGTAATGAGGAAAATGCCCTGCTTGCAGGAGCATTTGAAGAATACCGCGACAGCCATATGGCATTAGGGAGGAAGTGTCGTGGGCACGGGGGTAAGGTATCGGAAAAATTGACAGCATTTTTTGAAGAACCGTTTTGGATGGGAGTGTTTGAACGTGTATCAGAGGGAAAGCTATTTGTGTGTCAGGTTACGTTTGGGGCAAAGCCGAAAGATGCCGGTCGCAATCCTAAACAGATACAGCGTGAAGTGCGGAAACAGATGCAGAATACCGGGGTAAGAATAAAATCACAACAATTATGGAGGTAGGTAATACCTGCTCCAGTATTCTCTGATAAAAGGTGTATGTTTTATGGTTATGCTTTAGAATATTGGGAACGTTTGTTTTGTGTGGTTTTTAAGATATAAAAATGACAGTGAGCTTTTGCGTTGCGCCATTAATTAAGAAAGTTAGCGCATAGCAGGAACAATTATATATCAATAAATAAACAATGAGATGAAAGGGCGGAATTCAGAATGGGATTAGAGGGAGTTAGAGATAAAAAGTTATTATATCACCTTACAAGGCTGGATAATATGGAAATGATAATTAATCATGGTTTATTGCCGAGAAGGTCTCTGTTAGAGCAGAATATGGTTTTTGGTGATGTTGCGGATCCTTGCATTATTAGCAAAAGAGAAGAATTAGGTTTAGATAAATATACGCCTTTCCATTTTCATCCATATTCTGCATTTGATGTTGCCGTGAAAAATACATATTCAACAGACGAATTTGTGTATATATGTATCAGAAGGGCATTAGCTGAATTTAACAACTTTAAAATATTAATAAAGCATCCATTATCACAACAAGAGTGCATTTTATATAATTATGCGGATGGAATGAAAAATATTGATTGGGATACAATGGAAAGGGCTGGGGAGATAGATGAGTATTCACGAAATGTTAAAATGGCGGAGTGCTTAACAGATAAATGTATTCCAGCAGAACTGTTTCAGTGTATTTATGTGAAAGATACAGAAACACAGCAATATATTGAAGAACTTTTTGAAAATAGAGGAATTTTAGAGCAACCTCCATATGTAAGTATTCAATCTAAATGGTTTTGAGAAAGGACATATATGATAGAGTATACGAAAGGAAATATGTTTGAATGTAATGCAGATTGTTTAATAAACACGGTAAATTGTGAAGGCTTCATGGGAAAGGGCATTGCATACCAATTTAAAATGAGATTTCCCGAAAATAACAAATCATATGTAAAAGCTTGTAGAACAGGTACATTGACGGTTGGAAAGGTACATTCCTATATTGAAGAGGGTATTACAATAGTTAACTTTCCAACCAAAAATAAATGGCGTGAAAATTCAAAAATAGAATATATTGAAAAAGGAATGGAGTCCTTTGTTGAGTTGCTTCCTAGTTTAACAGTGAAAAGAATTGCCATTCCGCCGCTAGGGTGTGGAAATGGAGGATTGGTTTGGGCAGAAGTAAAGAAAATAGTAGAAAATAAAATATATAATATATCCGATAAATATGATTTTATTATTTTTGAACCGTCATCTTCATATAGTGCAACTCCCAAAAAACCGCCACAAATTAGTGTCTCTGGTTTAGTTTTGCTAGATATACGCTTAAATCTGAAAAGATTTAGTAATATTAGATTGCAGAAAGCGGGATATTTTACAAATTTATTTTTAGAGGAAGAGTACTTTAAATACGATAAGTGGAAATTTGGCCCATATTCTCATTCTGTAGATATTGTTGCACGAAATATAAAAGAATATCAAGAGTATTACGGAATAGATAATTCTCAAGCGACTTTTGAACAGATATATCAAATGATTTGTAGCGAAAAGGTGGATAGCCAGTTTGATAAGCTGCATATTGCTGTAAAAAAATCAACGGAATATGTTAATGCAATACGAACGGACAAGAAATTGGAGGGAATTTCGACGGTGCTGTATCTAGTGCAAAATGGGAAGAAAAAGAGCAAGGACCAACTAATAGGAAGTTTTAAGGAATGGTCAACAGACAAAGCGAACAGATTTTCCGATAAATATATTTTAGAATGTATAGACTATTTAGAGCAGACATTGATCATTTCTGTTGATATTTGCGGTAATTATGAATTGACGAGAGATGCTTTGTAATAATTTGCATTATTGTCTATTTATTTCATGCGATAGTGGCTCTATTTTCTTCTAAAAGTAGTTAAAATGATATGGGGATTTTATGCTTTAGTCAACCGAAAAATTGGAGAAGAAATACCGAAATTGCTGGATGCCGGAATTACGGTAAGGAATGTGATCATGAAGGTTTGGAAAAAATTATCAGCTGTTCTGCAGGCCGCTCTTATTACATTTGCGCTGCAGACGCCATATATCCCGATGCTGAACAGAGCAGACTATAAGTCCCGGATTCATTATCTTTACGCACAGGTTACGAATCTGCTGGGCGAGTACAGCTTTACCGGACTGCTGATTTTTTTGGCAATCCTTTATTTTGTTTGTCATGTGAGGCAAAGAGAGGAAGTTCGGCTGTATAAAAGGGGAATTCTGCCTTACTTCTTTTCATTTTGTCTGCTGACAGGACAAAGCTGCGTCCGGGAGGGAAGCTTAAGTCTCTGCTTCGGGAGTGGTTTCCGCGTGGCTGCTTTTCTTTTAAGCTTTGCGGGGTATGCCATTCTGTTCCGCTTATTGATCCCTCTGTTTCTTGACCTGTACAAAAAGGCGGCCGTTTCAAAGTGGGGACCGGCAAAGCTGGAAGTTTTTCTCGGCCCCAAATGTTTTCGAAATGTATTTCTTCTTTTGCTGATTTTGTGGGCTCCTGTCATTATTTTAAGTTATCCTGGAAATCTGTGTTATGATTTCCTGGGGCAGATTGATCAGGGTCTGGGAATAACAGGTTATTCCACTCATCACCCTTTGCTGCATACATTCATTGCGACGGGAATTATCAAATTTGGCAGACTGTTGACAGGCAGTCTGGATTTTGGGCTGTTTCTATATTGTTTACTGCAGGCAGCGGTGTTGGCGGCTGCTTTGGCTGCCACCGTGGACAGGCTGGCAAAGCGGGGCGTCTCCTGCGTCCTTAAAATGGTGGCGGTATGTGTATACATATT
This sequence comes from uncultured Acetatifactor sp., assembly GCA_910586485.1. GTDB lineage: Bacteria > Bacillota > Clostridia > Lachnospirales > Lachnospiraceae > Acetatifactor. The sequence continues at coordinate 11,667 of CAJUIA010000051.1, read as the reverse complement.
TGCTCCCATGTATTCCAATATTGCCTCCACTGCCGTAAAGGACGTTCCTTTTATGGCAGCCTTTTTATGGTATATTCTGCTGCTGGAGGATCTCCTGGCGGGAGGTGTGGAGCACAGAAAGCCGTTGTACTGGGTCCGGCTGACAGCGGTACAGGTGCTGGCAGGGCTTTTGCGGAACAACGGAATCTATGTGGTGGTGCTGACAGGCGTGGTGTTGACCGTTGTATATAGAAAAAAGCTTCTGCTGCTTTGTACGACAGTTCTGCCGTTGGTGCTTTATCTTGGGGGAAACGGGCTGCTGGCCTTCGCCTGCGGGGCAGAAGCAGGCAGTCCGGGAGAAATGTTTTCCATACCCTTTCAGCAGACGGCCCGCTATCTTCAGCTATACGGGGACGAAATGACGGAGGAAGAAAAGAAAGTCATAGCGAAGGTATTGACGGACCCGGAGCTGGTGGCGGAAAGGTATGATCCGAATATATCCGATCCAGTAAAGGCCTTATATTTGCAGGATTGCGGCGCGGAGAAGCTGGCGGCTTATTTTAAGCTCTGGTTTACAGGATTTTTTAAGCATCCCGCAGTTTATCTGGAAGCATTTTTTGTTCATATATACGGCTGGTTTGATCCCGGAGTGACAAATGCGGTCCGTTATGAGGCGCAGTCGGACTTGTTTCGCCAGGGTGGATTGATTTCGGGGGCGGATAAGCTGTTATTATTCGTTTACCGGTTTGCGGAGTATATTCCTTTTCTGGCGGTTTTGGAAAATGTAGGCGTATATACCTGGCTTTTGTTTCTCCTTGGAGGAAAAGTCAGACGGGAGAAATGCAAAAAAGGGATTTTGCTGGCGCCCTTGTTCATCAGTTTGTTAATCTGCATGGCAGCGCCTTGTTTTTACCTGCACCCGCGGTATGCGTTTCCTATTATGTTTACGATCCCGTTTCTGTATGGAATCATGAGTGAAGAAGCTGTCGTGGAAAGAAGTGACGGCAATTTCCCTCGGATTTAACGGATTGTTTATGCCGCTCAGGCAATAGAGAATGCACGGAGGACAGAAAATCGCAGGTCCGAGAGAGTGTGCGGAGGTTAAAGGAAGAATTACAGACCATGGAGAAGGTGCAGAAAATGAAGAGGGAACCGCAGTTTACGAAAAGGGATACGCTGGTGGTAAAGGGAATTGCAATCCTGCTGATGCTCTTTTATCATCTGTTTGAGTCCAGGGAGCTTTTAGAAACATTAAATGTGGATCACAGGCCATTTTCTCAGGATACGTTTTTAATGCTCAGCGGTTTTGGGAATATTTGTGTGGCAGTTTTCGTCTTTTTAAGTGCTTATGGCATTACAAGGGGATTGTCTGCGGAAGAAACGGAGGGAGCATATCATCTTGCCAGCTCGCTTCAAAAAGCGTGGAAGAGGTGCCTGAAACTGATCGGCAGCTTTGCCCTCATGTATATAAGCGTTAATCTCTTATGGTTTTCTTATTTTGATTACGGAAAGCTTTACGGCAGCGGGTGGCAGGGCGGAATGCTCGGTCTGCTGGACATGCTGGGCCTGGCCAATGTTTTTGACACACCCACCCTGAATATGACCTGGTGGTACATGGAAACGGCGCTGGTGATTATCTTTTTGATTCCTCTGATTTATCCGGCAGTCAAAAAAGCGGGCAGGTATCTGCTGTTACCGGCGCTGTTGCTGCCCTCTGTAATTCAAATGGACGGGGATATGGCCAGGTATTATCTGGTGATGCTGCTGGGGGCTGTGGCCGCCTGCGAGGGCTGGTTTGAAAAGCTTTTTGCATGGAAGCTGAAAAAGTGCTGGAAGGCGTTACTGGGGCTGCTCCTTCTTGTGCTGGCAGTGCTTGTGCGGCAAAATTTCATGGTGCATTCTTACTTTTTGTGGATACTGGACGGTCCCATTGCTTTGCTTTTGTGCTGGTTTGCATCCGAGCTGCTGGCGGGAATTCCGGGTTTATCCCACATATTGGCCTTTTTGGGAAGGTACTCCATGAATATGTTTTTTGTCCATACCTTCTTCTATATGTCGCTTTTCAGAGGGTTTATTTACTCCTTCCGATATGCGGGACTGATCTTTTTGGTGCTGACAGGAGTGTCGTTAATTTATTCGATTGTACTGGAGCTGGTAAAGTCCGGAGGAAAGCTTTTATTTACCCATTTTCATAAGAAGACTCACTTTTCATAAGAAGACCCACATTTGACAGGTTTATTTCCGCAAGGGTTACATACTATAGCGTCCCTTGGACGCATTGCGGTTTAGAGGCTGTGGATAATAATGAAGAAAGGATAGAGATTATGAACGAGGATGTGTTTTCAACAAAAAAGTATGCGGCAAAGGCCAGAGAGGCTGTGGCGGAAGGGATCGTGCTGCTGGAGAATCGGGATAATATCCTGCCCCTGCCTGCAGGAAGCCGGATTGCGCTGTTTGGCAGAAGCCAGTTTTGCTATTATAAAAGCGGAACAGGCTCCGGCGGTATGGTAAACACTGCATATGTGACAGGGATCCGTGAGGCCCTGGAAAAGGACGAGCGCTTTGTGTTAAACGGGGAGTTAAAGAAAATATATGAGCATTGGCTGGAAAATCATCCCCTTGACATGGGAGCGGGCTGGGCAGGCGAGCCTTGGTTTCAGGAGGAAATGCCAGTATCAAGGGAGCTGGCAGAGAGTGCCAAAAAGGAATCTGACACTGCCGTCATTATAATCGGCCGCACTGCCGGAGAGGACAAAGATAATCTGGCGGCGGAAGGAAGCTACCTGCTGACAAGGACGGAGGAAGAAATGCTGGCAGCAGTATGCAGTGTATTTGAGCGCACGGTAGTACTGCTGAACGTGGGCAATATCATCGACATGCGGTGGGTGGAGAAATACCGTCCGGGTGCGGTGCTTTATGTGTGGCAGGGCGGCCAGGAGGGTGGAAATGGCGTGCTTGACATCTTAAGCGGCGACGTGTGCCCCTCTGGCAGGCTTTCCGATACCATTGCCAGAGAGATTGAGGACTACCCTTCCACCAGGAATTACGGGGATGGTATAAGGAATTTTTACGCCGAGGATATATACATAGGATACCGTTATTTTTCTACCTTTGCGCCTGAAAAGGTGTTGTATCCCTTTGGCTTTGGCTTATCCTACACAAATTTTGACATTAGAGCCACGGCAGCGGGAACTTTAACCGAGGGCATGAATATCTATGCCAAGGTATCAAATATGGGCAGTCATGTCGGAAAAGAGGTGGTCCAGATCTATTGCCAGGCGCCTCAGGGAGTACTGGGAAAACCGGCCAGAGTACTTTGCGGCTTTGCCAAGACAAAAAATATCCTGCCAGGGAAAAGTCAGGAGCTGAGCATTCGTTTTCCCATGAGCTGTATTGCTTCCTATGATGACAGCGGCGTCACGGGGCACAAATCCTGCTTTGTACTGGAGCCGGGAGAATATGTTTTTTATGCGGGGAGTAACGTGCGGGATGCCAGGCCCTGCGGGACTTATACGATATGCGGCGAAACGGTGGTGCTGGAACGGCTGGAGGAAGCTCTGGCGCCGACCATGGGCTTTGCCTGCATGAAGCCGGGAGCCCAAAGGGAGGACGGTACATATGATATGGCTTGGCAGCAGGCTTCCCTGCGCACCGTAGACCCGGCCCAGCGCAGGCTGGAAAGACTGTCCGCACAGACAGGAGCGGATTACGGCTTTACCGGCGATCAGGGCTATCGGCTTACCGATGTGGAAAGCGGAAAAGTTTCCATGGAGGATTTTCTGGCCCAGCTCACGGAGGAAGAGCTTTGCTGCCTGGTCCGTGGCGAGGGAATGTGTTCTCCCAAGGTGACGCCGGGAACGGCAGGAGCCTTTGGCGGCATCACGGAAAGGCTTGCGCACTATGGTATTCCTGCAGGCTGCTGTGCGGACGGACCCAGCGGAATCCGTATGGACTGCGGAACCATTGCCTTTGCCATGCCCAACGGGACCTGCCTTGCCTGCAGCTTTAACGAGCAGCTTTCGGAAGAGCTGTATGAATGGGAGGGCTTGGAGCTTCGCAAAAATAAGGTGGATACCCTGCTGGGCCCCGGCATGAATCTGCACAGAAATCCCTTAAACGGACGGAACTTTGAATATTTCTCCGAGGATCCCCTGCTTACGGGTAAAATGGCGGCAGCCCAGCTAAGAGGAATGCACAAATATAATGTGACAGGCACCATCAAGCATTTTGCCTGCAATAATCAGGAGCATCGCCGCAGCTTTGCGGACAGTGTGGTGTCCGAGAGGGCTCTGCGGGAGCTTTATCTAAAGGGATTTGAAATTGCAGTTAAGGAGGGGCATGCTCGTTCTGTCATGTCCACCTACGGCCCCGTAAACGGGATTTGGACCGCAGGCAGTTTTGACCTGTTGACTACGATCCTGCGGGAGCAATGGGGATATACAGGAATTGTAATGACCGACTGGTGGGCAAAGGCTAATAATGAAGGTGAGCCTGCGTCCGTTCAGAATATGGGGGCCATGGTGCGGGCTCAGAACGATCTGTATATGGTAACAGGGGATGCCTTAAGTAATTCCGGCGGAGACAACTCCATGGAGGAATTAAAGCAGGGTAAGGTGACCCGAATGGAATTTGTGCGGAACGGCGCCAATATCTGTCGCTTCCTGCTGGAAACGCCGGCGTACCTAAGAATGCACGGCAGAAGGACGGAGCTGGATGAAAAGCTTGAAGAGTGCGGCGAGCAGGAAAATGAAGCCATGGGAACGCTGCTGAAGGTGGAGATGCTGGATCAGGCAGGCATTGACCCGGCCCTGATTAATACGGCTAAGGGAAAGTCCACCACCATACAGGTAGCGGTAAAGGAACGAGGAACGTTCCGGCTGGAATTTTTCTGCAGAGCATCCGAAAATACACCTGAACTGGCCCAGCTTTCCCTTTCCGTTTTTCAGGACAGACAGCTTTCCGGAACGGTAACTATTTCAGGCGCCGATAAGGAATGGCAGAAAAAAACGGTGGAATTTCCCGTGCCCTTATTCCATTACACCTTTTTTATCAAGCTGTTTTTCGGAATCAGCGGAATGGAGCTGAAGGACGTGAAGGTGGTGATGGTCTGCTCCATGGAACAAGAAATGCGGAGGAAGCTGAAGGAACGCCGGAATAAGGATACGGAACAATAAGCCATATATAAAAGAATCGTGTTTTTAAAGTATAGAAAAGTTCTTGCTGCAGACCGGCTGTGGCAGGAGCTTTTTTGATTGTCTTAATTTCATGCTGTTTATTTTACAAGCTCCCTTCGCTTTGCAGAATGGCGCCTTAACAAAGTCAGGGCGTCCTCCCTGGCTCTCTCATCTGCTTCTCTCGCCGCCATTACCAGCTCTATTTCCGCATCGGAAAAAAAGGGCGCTGCCGTCTCCGGATTTCCAATCAGATAGTCCACGGACACATTGAAAAATTTTGACAACGCCAAAAGCATCTCTATAGAGGGCTGCCGCTCTCCGGTCTCGTATCTGGAATAGACTGTAGGGGAGCATCCCACACCGTCTGCCACGGCCTTTTGAGAAAGACTTCTCTGTGCGCGAAGTTTTTTTAAATTCATGATTAACCTCCTGATGCTTCTATTGTATTTCCATTTTGGACATTTATATATCACCGTTATGGCAACTTTATACTTGACAAAATACCAAAGTGGTAATATTATATGGGGGGGTAAAGAAGTAAAAGGAAATTAAACAAATATGGAAAATGTCAGTAAATCATTAAAAAAGAGACCAAAGCGTGCCTGGCAGATCATGTGTCTGCTGTTTTGTATCCTGCTGTTATGCTGCATGGCGTGGCTGGCAGCTTACTTCATAGGTCAGGAAAGGGCACAGGATGAAATGGAGCGGATTATGGGCTCCTATATCTCCGAGGACGGGCTGCATAACGGCGGAACCGCCGGGGAGAAAGAAGCCGGAGCAGGAAAAGACGAAATACCAGGCAGCGGCGGGGAAAATCCCCAGAGCACTCCGGAAGCAGTCAGCTCCGAGGCCGAATCGGAATCCGAAAATGCGGAGAGCGGAGAAGAGCTGAGTGACCTTTCCGCCTACGGCGTTACGGACAGGACAATCGACTGGGAATCCCTGCAGGAGGAAGAAAACAGGGACATTTACTCCTGGATCGTGGTCCCCGGCACAGCCATTGACTATCCGGTACTGCAGCATCCTACCGAGACGGATTATTATCTGGAGCATAATCTGGACGGCTCTACCGGGCGTCCGGGCTGTATCTATACCCAGCGCATGAACAGCAAGGACTGGTCCGACCGCAACACGGTGCTTTACGGCCATAATATGCGGGCAGGCACCATGTTTGCAGGGCTGCATGATTTTGAGGATGCCGATTTCTTTGAGAATAACCGCTATATTCATATTTATACGGAAGATGGCAGAATATTGGTTTATGAAATATTTGCGGCCTATGCCTTCAGTGATGTTCACATTCTCCTGACCTATGATTTTAATACGGATGCAGGGTATCAGCGGTATCTGGACAGCATTAGGGAAAATGAAAGCAGCCGCAGTCAGTTCAGACAGGAAACCATCCTGACCGCAGAGGATAAAATAATTACTCTTTCTACCTGCATCCGGGGCAGCTCTTCGCAGCGGTATCTGGTGCAGGGGGTATTGATTGCGGAAGGAGAACAGCAATGAAATCCACGGAGCTTTGGGAATCCAGAAATTCTGACGGCAGGCAGAAACGAAAGAAAAGACGGGTCAGGAATGTGGTATTGGCCTGGCTGCTGGTATTTGTGGGAGTGGCAGGCCTGCTGGCAGGGGGTGTAAAGCTCTTTTTAAATATGGGTTACCGCCATCTGCAGGATAACGCTGTGTTTTCCATGCCCTCTCTTCCAGGCTCCTTTACGGTTGATGCAGAAGAAGCAAATGCTTCGGCGGACGGATCGTTTTCCGACAATGGGGACGTAATCGGAACAGGCGCTGTGGGGGATCCGACTGCTGCTCCCTCCGACGGAGCTTTACCGGATGAGGAACAGCTGGAAAATACCCCGGCGGACGGTAATCGGCAGGATGAGGAACAGCAGGCAAGTGACGGTAATAAGACTACCGATAAAAATACTACCAGTAATAAGACTAGTCTGAAGGCGGGCCAGGTACAGCGGGGAGACAAGGTTTATGAATACATAGACGGCATCCTTACCTTTTTGGTATTAGGTATAGATATTGACGGCCCCGTTTCAAAGAGCAAGGACCTGGTAAGCGGCGGGCAGTCAGATGCAATTTTCCTGGTAGTGCTCAATCCTGATACCAAAAGGATTTCCCTGATTGGTGTCAACCGGGATACCATGGTGGATATTGTTATGGTGGGCCTGGGGGCTAACGGGGAGAATCTGACTACCAGGGCGGAGCTGGCGGTACAGCATGGATTTGGGGATGGCCTGCATCAAAGCTGTGAGCTGACGCGGGACGCCGTATCGAAGCTCTTTTACAACCTGCCCATTCATGGCTATGTATCCTTTAATATGGGAGGCATGGCAGCATTAAATGATGCTGTGGGAAGCGTACGGCTGACGGTGCTGGAGGACATGACGGAAATCAATCCTGCCTGGTATCAGGGCGCCGAGGTCACCCTCACAGGGAAGGATGCTTATGAATACATACATTATCGCAATGTCAACGTATTTGAAAGCGCCAGAAACAGACTGGCAAGACAAAAGCAATATCTTTCCGTTTTTGCGGGAACCGCGCTGGCAGAAATAAAAAAGGATATTACGCTGCCTGTAACCCTCTATCAGGCGTTTAAGCCTTACACGGTCACGGATCTGGAGCTGGATGAAATATCTTATTTGGCCAGTCAGGTAACAGGCTATCAGTTTGACGCAGAGGCCATCTACACCATGGAGGGAACTACGGTCAAGGGAAAGCGATTCGAGGAATTTTATCCTGATCAGGAAGCCCTTCAAGATTTGATCCTGAAGGTGTTCTATAGGGAGGTAACTCCCTGAATTCGGTATTATCCGGGCCAATCCCCGGTTAATATATGCCACATGTACAATGAGGAAAGGAGGAATTATAAACTTGAAAAGAAAAATTTTAGCTTTAGCCTGTGCCATGACTCTGGTTTTTGGCATGGGTATGAGTGTGAGTGCGGCAGAATCAGCTACATCCAGCGCAACGGCCAGTGAAGTAGCAAACAATGCTGCACCCAGTGCACCCGCCGAAGTACTGGTAAGCGCATCCGACAATGCCACGGGACAGGTGCTTACCGCAGATACCATTCAGTATTTTGCAGATACCACCACCGTTTCCGGTGTGGCAGGAGCCAGCATTTCCGCCGTTTCCACCGAGACTGCAAAAGCAATGATTGCCCAGGCTAAGACCATCGCCGGCAGCAATACCTTCATTGCCAGCATCGTGGATCTGAACGTACCTGCTGGAACAGGCGCTGCAACCTTTACCTTAGGCTGCCCCAACGTTTGGAAGGGACAGAATGTCACCATCCTTCACTTAAAGGGTGACGGAAGCTTTGAGACCATCCAGCCTTCTGCTGTGGAGGACAACAAGGTGACCTTTACCATGACTTCCTACTCTCCTGTTGCCATCGTAATCAATACAGGCGCTGCAGGCGTGAAATCACCCAAGACCGGTGAGATCATTGCTCTGGTAGCGGCTATGGCAGCACTCTCCGGTATCGGAGCTGCCGTATGCGGCAGAAAAGCAAAGAAGCTTTAACAGCCTCTATGAATAAAAAGCATACAAGCAAGGTGTATAGCTGTACCAACAACAATAAATTAATCATGCATGATTAATCATTTTCCAAAAGGCATGTGGCATTTCCTTTTCAGGAAAAAGCAATATACATAGATTCATACTGATTGATATTTTGAGTTCACGGGGAATTTGAGATTATGCGGGATATGGAGCCAGCATGAAAAAGGTGTTGTTCATAACGACCATCAGTGGTTTTTTACAGCAATTTGAAATGAATGATGTCCATATTCTGCAGAAATCAGGATATGAGGTGCATTATGCCACCAATTTCAACAATCCCATTTATGAGGTGGACATAGACGATTTAAAGAGGATGGGGATCATACTGCACCAGATCGACATCCAAAAGTCTCCCCGGCACCTTCTGCAGAACACAAAGGCGCTGCGCCAGCTCAAAAGGCTGATGGCACGGGAAAAATTTCGTATCATACACTGCCATAATCCGATGGGCGGAGTCCTGGGCAGACTGGCAGCTGCTTCCCACGGGGAGGGCGCCTATGTTATTTACACGGCCCATGGTTTTCATTTTTACAAGGGGGCGCCGCTGGAAAACTGGCTGCTTTATTATACCGTGGAAAGGCTGCTGGCTCACCGAACGGATATGATCATCACCATCAACCGGGAGGACTATGTAAGGGCAGGCAGGTTTCATTTACGGAAAAACGGCAGCGTGGAATGGATTCACGGAGTGGGGGTGGATTCCGAACGATTTTCACCCAGGCCCCGGCTTCGGGAACAAAAACGGCGAGAGCTGGGAATTCCGGAGCATTCTTTTCATATCGTGACCGCAGCAGAGCTAAACGCAAATAAGAACCAAAAGGTCATTATCGAAGCACTTGCGGCTTTAACGGACGATGAGATTTATTACAGCATCTGCGGAAAAGGGGATAATGCGGAAAATCTGGAACGCCTGATTCTGGAGTATCGTCTGGAGCGGCGGGTGCGGCTGCTTGGGTACCGAAGGGACATGGAAGAAATCCTGCAGACCGCGGACTGCTTTGCCTTTCCTTCTATCAGAGAAGGCCTGGGGATTGCGGCGGTAGAGGCGCTCTGCTGCGGAGTACCCCTGATCGCGTCGGATAACAGGGGTACCAGAGAATATGCCCGCGATGGTTATAACAGTATTGTCTGCAGGGCAGATCAGGCAGCGGATTTTATAGAAGCCATTCATAAGCTGTATTCCGACGGGGAGCATCGCCGTCTGCTTTCCTCTCACTGCAGGGAGGCCTCGGAGAGCTTCGGTAAGGAGGCGGTAGGAAAGGTCATGGAAAGAATATATGAAAATGTGGACCGACGATTGTGCGAAAGAGAGAGTATAAAGGCATGAGTGGAAAAGAACCTTTGATTTCCGTGATCATGGGCGTTTATAACCAATGGGACCGGGAAAGCCTGCAGCAGGCGGTGCATTCCATTTTGGAGCAGACCTTTACGGAATGGGAGTTCATCATTTATGACGACGGCTCCCGTCCGGAGGCAGCGGCATACATACGGGAGCTGAAGGATCTGGACCCCAGGATTTTGTTGATCGGAAGGGATGAAAATCACGGGCTGGCCTTTTCTCTGAATGCCTGTATCGACCGGGCCAGAGGGAAATATATTGCCCGCATGGATGCGGATGATATAGCGGATCCAGAACGGCTGCAGGTCCAGTTCAGCTTTATGGAGCATCATCCTGAGTACGCCTGGTGTGGCTGCAATACCAGATTGTTTGACGAAAACGGAGTCTGGGGCTTAAGAAGGATGCCGGAACAGCCGGAATACAGGGACTATTTAAAATACTCTCCCTATGTCCACCCCACGGTTATGTACCGCAGGGAAATTTTTGAGCAGGATGGCGGCTACCGGGCAGAGGAAGAGACCCTGCGGTGCGAGGATTATGAAATCTTTATGAGACTTCGCAGACATGGGTTTCAGGGCTACAACATTCAACAGTTTTTGTTCAGCTACCGGGAGGACAAGGAATCCTTTCGAAAGAGAAAAATGAAATACCGGATAAACGAGGCAAAGCTCAGATACCGGAATTTTAAGGCCATGAAAATCCTTTTCCCCATAGGCTGGCTGTATGTGATCCGGCCCGTGGCGGCAGGGCTGCTGCCCGCAGACGCGATCGCCTGGATAAAACGGACGGAGGCAAAAATACACGCGGAAAATGTGCGGAGCAGGCCGGTTACACTTCCGAATATCGAGCTGATGCCGAAGAAGGACGTTTCCATTCTGTAAACAGCCAGCTGTTAAAAGGGGAGACGAGCCGCTAAGGCGGCGGAATGAGAGGAAGCATGAATGGGGGAAGCCGAAGGACAGCGGCAGTTATATTGGGGCTCTGCCTCCTGACAGGCTGCGGGGCAAAAGAAAACGAAGCGCAGTATGTTCAGCCCCAGGGACTGGAGGCACTGCAGGTCTTTCTGATTGCTCCGGCAGCAGCGGCACCGGAAGAGGAAACGGTATTGCCTGCGGAGGAACCGGAGCCTGAGCAGCCTCGCCTGCCCAAAGAGGCGGAGGTTACCGGAGCGGAGGAAGAGACCCTGCGGACCCTGATTCGGGCAGCTGAGGTATATAATTCTCCGTCCGTGGAAGGGACGCAGATCGGGACGCTGAAGCGGGGAGAACGAGTGGCTGCCATCGGGCCGGCAGAAAGCGCGGAATGGATAAAAATAGAATATAACGGCAGGGTGGCCTATGTTGAGACAGAGGTACTAAGAGAGCAGGCGGGGAATACTGAAGGGCAAAGTGCCGTACCGGGACAGAATACCGGAGGCGGACTAAATGTGGCGCCGACTCCGACGCCTACACCGGAGCCGACTCCAACACCCACACCGGCGGAGCAGACCGCAACACCGACGCCCACACCGCCGGAGCAGACTCCAACACCGACGCCTACACCACCAGAGCAAACCATAACACCAACACCCACACCGCCGGAGCAGAC
>CAJUIA010000050.1 GCA_910586485.1 uncultured Acetatifactor sp. | reverse complement strand
GGGTGCGTCCTCCTTTCGCATAGATTTAGCCGCTTTGTCAAGGCGGCTATGTAACTGTACCAGAGGACGCAGGACGCAAAAAAGCCGCTTACTCTTAAAATCCATAAGAATAAGCGGCTTCATGGTGATGTGCCTTAGACATATTCAATTTTCACTTTCTTTATCGGGGCATTGGCTACCTTGAAGATAATCTCGTCAACGCAGTCCCCATATCTGCCCTGCTGTATGAGCTGGTTTTTCAGCTCCACAAGGCTATGTAAAAGTAATGATTTCTCCCTGCTGTCTACATATAGATGAGTTTTCTTTTCCCGCATGCCGTCCACCGTCCTTTCTTGGCTTCATTATAACGTTATAGGGAAGTTCGGTCAAAACTGCAACTTTGCATTTCTTAGTATTTTACCGTATCAAGGCTCATTCCCCAGTAGTAAATAGGGATTGCAATCCTCAAGAAATGCGTGGAAATGCTTTGTTTTGCGGGGATAATTGCTCACTTACTTGATTATTAAAAAAATGGCATTCTACTGCTTAAGCTTCATTTTGCATGAATTACTTTATACACCATTCATGCTTCCCAGAAGAAATATTATATGAATAATACTTACTATGAAAAAAATGTTCATAGATTCTATATATTAACTTAAAATCAAAACCACATCACTATTAGTAGGCACATCATCCATATCAAGAATATCCAAAAAAGGAATAGCAAAATCGACTTCTTCTTGTGTAATCGGAATATTATAATAATCAATCAACCTTGGTCTTACTATTGCCATTAACTCCCTCCTTAGTGCACCTGAAATTTACTTGACCATTTATTTATTGAGTTATTCCAATTTCATATCTTCGGTTTCATCAATCTTTCCATTCTCCAACGCACGATATTCCCGCCTTAATTCCTGTAACAGCTCTTCCTCACTCGGCAAATATAATTTATACTTCGATGCAAAAATCTGTGTTTCATTCTCTGGTAATGTGAACTTAACCACTGATTCACTCTTGTCCGCACACAACACAATGCCAATCGGCGGATTGTCTCCCTCGTTCATCAGCTCCCGCTCATAATAATGGACATACATCTGCATCTGTCCTAAATCTTGATGAGTCAAGTCGCCAATCTTTAAATCAATCAGTACAAAACACTTCAAAATATAATTGTAAAATACAAGGTCAATCCAGAAATGGCGCCCATCAAAGGTAATTCTCTTCTGTCTGGCGACAAAGGAAAATCCTCTTCCAAGTTCCAACAAAAACTTCTGCAAATGGGTAATTAAAGCTTGTTCCAAGTCGCTCTCATAGAAATCATCATTCGGATTCAGCCCAAGGAATTCAAGTACATATGGGTCACGGATAATATCTTCGGGTGTTTTCGCCGCATCTAATGTCTGAATCTCAGCAGCAACCTTTTCTTTATTTTTACTGGACAACAGCCTTTCATAGAAAAAAGTATTTATCTGACGTTCAAGCTGTCTGGTACTCCACCCGGATTTTACTGCTTCCTGCATATAGAACTCCCTTGCATTGTCATTTTCCACACGCATCAAAAGGCGATAGTGCGTCCAGCTCAATTCGCTACGCAGTGCGTAGCCATTTGGAAACGTCAAGTAATACTGCCGCATGTTTTTCAAATTTGCAACAGTAAATCCTTTTCCAAAATCATGCGTCATCTGCTTGGAAAGTTCTTTCAGCAATCCTACGCCATATTCCGCCTTTTCATTTCCGCCCTGCTCTTCTATAATGGATTTGCCAATATTCCAATATGCTTCCACCATTGCAAAATTAGCAGTCTGGTAGACCTTGTTTCTTGCAGATAGCAATATATTCTGTATTTGATTATAAAAATTTTGATTCACCTACAAATTCCCCTTTCACAACATATTTATGAAAATCCACTTATAGTTCTTTTCGGTCAGCCCTTTAACCACTCTTGCAATGGTAGAATTATCCACATATGCCCTAGCAGAGACTGCCTTTCAATTTTCGTTATCTAAATACTATAATAGAATCAAAGAGCGGATTCTATTATCTAAATTCTATTATAGTTCATTTTTCCCTATCTCACAATGCAAAAGCAGCACAACCTTCAAAAAACAACAGCCCCGCTCATCCTCCAAAGATAAGCAGGGCTAAAGCCCTCGTTTTTATACAATTCGATTTTCGGGCAGTTTCCCACGCAGTTTTTTAAGCTGCTCATTGAATTTCTTGTGCTTCTCTGATTTGACAGCAATCCCAATAAAATACCTGCTAACAAGAAAATCTAAAAGATACTCTTTAGATAATTTGAAATTTTTGCCGTATAAAAAAGTTCTTTAACTCCTGTTTACCGCACCATTTGGCAACAGAGCTTTCTTGCATCCATCCCTCACATAGAATCCATCTGGAGCCTTATACAGCTCTGGGTAATCGTCCCTGTCATGCAAATATTGAATGACATCCGTTGTCTTGATTTTAAACCGCCGTGTCTTTTTCCCGCTGTCTATGTTTGGCACAAGACCGCTCTCCAAAAGGAACAAGCAGGTCTTTTTGCTGATATGACAGATGCGGTACATCTGGTCTTTGGTTATGTATTCGGGATATTGCTCCAGAATCTCCCTGCAATATTTTTCTGTAATTTTACAATACAATGAAAAATGAAAAATAAATTCTGAACAATTTTTCGCTGACTCCCTTTCAGGCTTCAAAACGCAGAATCAGATAGCTTCCGCCGTGGGACACCGTAAGCTTGTCCTCCAAGACCGGCTCGCTGCCAAATTTTTCGGTAAGTAATGCGATGATCGGTTTGGATTCCCAGGCATCTTCCGTTTCATAAATAATCAGACAGATGTCTCTGTCATATCTGCCCAGATATTGCTCCATATGCTGATACAGCACAGGACTGTTGGAAAACCAGCCCCCAGAGTATACACAGTTCTGCGGTCCGTAAATACATGTTTCAAACACGCCTCCCCTGTAAAACCCAAACGACCAGGCATCCAGCAGGTATCTGTTCTCCGGGTGCATCCTGCAATAATCTTCAATCTCCACCAGGCCCTGTATATAAACCTCCTGCCCTCCGATCACCGCCACTGCTGCACTATACTGCAGCTTTCCCGATAAGAAACAGCAAACCTCAAATATCGCTGCAGATACTGCCAGAAATCCCTTCTGTTTCACGTTAGCACCCATGAGTCCGCTCTGTGGATTCCTGTATCCCGATGAATAATCCCAGATCAGCAACGCTGCCAGCAGTATAAATTCACCGGCCAGCAAGGGTCTTGTTATTCTATGGAGCAGTCTGCCGCCATAAATAAGATACCCCCAGACTGCAAGCCTGCCCAGCATAACTCCGCCAAGGGGCAGCAGCAGGTAAAATCGTTTCCACAAAATCGCCCATAGCAGAACTACAAGCCATGCCACGATTACCACTCTCAATTCAATCAGATGTTTTTCGGCTCCAAGCTTTTCCCATGCCTGTCTCAAGCGGCCCATCATATCCATTTTCACGTTGTACCTGTTTTTTGCATACTCTGCCAGCGCTTCAACACACTCCGTACTTACGTCCCAGTCCAAAGTAACATAATTGCAAAAAGCTTCGTATTCCGCACGGGTAACCTCATATTCGTCCAGAATCGACTTTACCTCTTCGTACACCGGTATACCGTAAAAATCAAACATTTCCAAACCGGCCTGATTAAACCGGTCATACTCTTTCCAGCCTTTTCCGTGATACCCGATCAGATTGCCTGCAAAGCCGATTACAAGAATCACCACTACCGTTAAAATCATACCCGCCATCCGCATAAGGCATTTTTTCCACCCTTCTTTCCGGCCGGTCAGACAAATTCCCAAATACGCTGCCCCCCCCAAAGGCTGAATCATCAGCATGGCCTGGTCCCGAAGCAGAAAAGCCGTCAGTTCAAAGAAAAAGAACATCATTAGTCCCTTTTTTGAATCTTCCCGCAAAAGCAGGCAGACATAGCCTGCCACTGCCAGCAAAGCCGCCGTTGAAGTCCATTGAATATTTAATGTCACATATACATTAATCAGGCAGAAGCACAACACAAGTCCTACAGAAATTACATATCCTTTTACGGTTTTCATTCTGATTCCTATACTTTGCAGCAATGCCGTGTATACAGCAAAGTGACACATAATCAGCATGATGCCGTACCACGGAATCCGTACGGTTATGCGATACAACAAGGATAAAGGCCAGGAAAGGAAAAAATTCATATAAATGGTATGCGGATCCGGCGCACCTGTCAGCGCACCTGACAATATTTCTGCAAAATATTTATCATCATTTGTCTCAAAATAAATCCCCGCCACATTCCATACAATCAAAATATAAAACAGCGCTATGCCTGCGGACCACAAAAGCCTTTTCTTCATCACGTACCTACCTCATTTTTTCTGCTTTTGATGTGTTGCCTGCATTTATAATAGGCGCCGCCATAACAGTTTGTCAAGCCCGTCCCGCCTGGATCTGCTCCCGGATCAACTCCATATACCCGTCTATGGCTTCTCCCAGCGCCTCCATGGACATTCGGTCCTGAAGGATCTGGGGCTTTCCCTCCTTTAAAATATTAACCAGCCGCCGCTGAAGCTGCAGCAACGTTTCCCTCAGCCTCTTCTCCCCCAGCAGCTCCAGCATGGTAACGGCATCCAGTAGAATCGCCCGAAACAGCCTGTTTCGAGCCTCTGTCAGTTCTTTCATGCTGCGCACCTTGGCGCAAAAAGCAAACAGCTCGTTTTTCAACCCTGCCAGCACCTCTATGGAGCTTTGAAAATATTCCTCCAGCGGCACCGGCTCCGGCTCCGCTCTTTCGATGACAGCCACCACTGCCGTATCACTCAGCCTGGAAAGCAGTTCCTCTTCCGTCAGCAGCAGGCTATCCGGCTCCGGAGAATGCTGTCTTTTATTATTCAAAAACTCATATCGGCCCCCCGCCATGCCTCTGTAAACAACGGCGTGCCTGCCGCCGCCATCGACGGTAAGACCCAGCATCCCACAGGGAATCGACCGCAGGAATTCTCCTGCGGCCTCCCTTGACAGACTGGTCTCTGTCATCCGAAATCCCCGCGGCTTCAGATAAAGATGAAACCACTCTGCGGTCTGCAGCATGGGCCCTGCGCTGTACACGTCCCCCTCCTTCGAAAACAGAAAGGGCAGGCCCATGTCCAGCGCAATCTGTCGGTCCTCTGTTTCCACTCCGTGGTATTCCAGCATATTTGCCAGACCTGCATACGAGCAGGAAGAATTAAATGTCATATATTTCATATTTCCTCTTATTCCGCCGCGCAAGCGGCATCTAAATCTGCGGGAACTTTGGGACGCGCAGCGTCACAAATTCCAAGATTGAAAATTTCAATTTTCAATCTTCTCCCCCTAAAAGCTCCCTGGGCACGATTTTTTTCACCCGCAGGGACATTAAGCAGGCTGCTCCAAAGGCAAACAATACCAGCCCTGCTCCTGCTGCCAGATTAAGGTCCGCCGGTATGGAAAAGCTGCATTTCACGATACCCAGCCCGCCTAAAAACAGCGTCACAAGCGGATTGACAATCAGCGTACTTAAAAAAATTCCCACTGCTGTGGAGAGGATCACCGAGGGCATAAAGCTCAATGCAGTCTGCATAACCAGCTGCCCTGTGGTAAAGCCCAATGCCTTGAGGATCCCGTACTCCCGCTTCTTGCTGTTTAGCAGCATCCTGATTAAAAGATACATACATAAAATAATGATAATCAGACTCAAAATCACAATCGCCGTCACAATCACCGTAATCAGTGTAACGTATACGCTGCCGGTCCCCTCCATCAGCGACATAAAATTAAATGTGGAATAAACATCGCCGCCAAAACGCTCCGTTACCTGTGCGTTAAACTCGTCAATATCCACGTCCTCCTTAAGATTCAGATAATAAGTCACATTCTGCAGGCTTCCGATCTGCTCATAGCCTTCTCTGGTAAGCATGCAGTCCTTCCCCAGATAATCCGAGATCTGACAGTATCCCACAATCAGAAAGGTCTGCTCCCCTTTTTCTGCCCTGATTACGATTTCGTCACCGATTTTCAGCTCATTTTCCTTCGCGTATTTTGCGGCAATTACCATTTCATTGTTAAATTTCGGCAGCCGCCCGCTGATTACCAGATCAGGATTATTCATCCTGGAATAGCTGTCCGAGACTGCCGCAAACAGCGAAACCCCGCCCACGTGCAAAACTTCAGCTCCTTTATGGAATAAATAAACCTTCTCCACACGGCTGTCCCTGCTCATGGCTGCAAAAAACTCATCTTCAATTCCGGCATCTACATTGATGGCAGAATCCGCGCTTTCACCTGAAATCAGGTCCACAAAGGGCTGGATACTGATGATGGCATTTTCAAACATCAATGTTGAAAAGACCAGCACCAGAGACAGCACAAGCATGGTAACACATACCGCCGCATTCCGCTTCATCCCCGAAAAAGTGGTTTTCATGGCCAGCGCCAGATTAAGGGGCAGTGATGTCTTTGATAACGGCAGAGGGTCCTTCTTAAAATCATGGGTGGCAATTCCCCCGCGAATGGCAGTGATCGGCTCTATTTTTCGTATTTTCACGGCAGACAAATACACCGCGGCAGCAACAATGCCGGAAATGCAAAGCACCGTGATGGCAAAGGGTCGGGGCAGGAACTTTACCTGATAAGGAATGCCTGTCTGCGCAATCATCATCCTGTTTACCGGAAAAAAGAAATAATAAGAAAGCCCTGCCCCTGCAGCCGCGGCAACGGCAGATATACCGGAAAACTGTATCATCAGAGAGAACACCAGCTGTCCGCCCGTATAGCCAACCGCTTTCAGCACCCCAAGATTCTGCATGTTTTCCTGAATATAATTAGCCACGTTTGAGGCAATCACCACCACACCGATCATCAGCACAAAGAATGCCATGGCACTTAAGATTCCCGCACAGATCAGCTGTGAAATATATCGGCTTGTAGTAATCATCTCATAATAATTGCTCAAAGCAGGAACATTGGGATATTTTTTATAAATTGCATCCTTCAAGGACGCGTCAAAGCTTTCCCCCCGGTCCGGATCTGTGATTCGCACAGAGGTATACACGGCTTTTACCGCACTGCCTTTTTCGGCAAGCTCCCTGTATTTATCCTCCGTAAGCAAAAGTGTAAGCATTCCGCAGTTATGGGATCCCGTCATTGCACTGTTGAAAAATCCGCATATTGTATATTGGACCTTTTCGTTATTAAAGGAAATTTCGATGGAGTCACCCACCGCGTAATTGTTCCCGGTTCCGTAAAGCATGGGCAGATAAATTCCGCTTTTTTCCCCGCTCTCTTCCATAATTTCAAATTTCCCTGTTTTTCGGGAAAGCGCCGTCTCTTTTTCCAATACCACCATATTTTGAGAAACCTCACCGGTGCCATATGAAAATACACCCCCCGTATAAATCGCATTTGTGATACCATATTCCGTAACTTGAGGATCTTCACGCAGGACCTCCTCAAGGTAATTACAAAAATCTTCTTCCTCGCATCCTGCAATCAAATTGACATGACCGTCGTTAAGCCTGTCGTGGCAGCGCTCGAAATTCTGTTTATAATCTATCGAAAGCATCAGCCATAAATTCATCATCACCGCCGCGATCATGGTCAGTACAGCCACGGCCGCAGTCTGCCCTCTGGACCTCCTGATGTTGGAACGCGCAAATAAAATACTTTTATTTCTACAAACTCTCTTCACACTACCACCCCATTTCTTCCAAAAACGCCGTCAGCCTTTTATGACGTTCCTCATCCCCATGAACATACCTGCCCAGGCGGCAGTCCCCCAGAATCGCACCGTCCTTTAAATACAGAATGCGATTACCCCTGCGTGCGGAACGCACATCATGAGTCACCATAACGATGCTCTGACCTTCCTCATTAAATTTCGTAAGCGTATTCAGGACATCCAGCCCCGTTTTGGAATTCAGGGCACCCGTGGGCTCGTCTGCAAAAAGAATCTCCGGCGAATTAATCAGCGCCCGCACCATTCCCACCCGCTGGGCTTCCCCTCCGGAAAGCTGTGCGGGAAATTTTCTTTGTATTTCCTTTTGAATATCCACCGCCCGAAACAGTTCCTCCGCTTTTTCAGCCAGCGCTCTCTTATCCTTGCTTACCAGCAGTCCTGCCGCCATCACATTATCCATAACGCTCATGCTATCAATCAGATAAATCTGCTGAAACACAAATCCGCAGTGTTTCCTGCGAAATACTGCCAGCCCGTCTGTAGACAAATCGGATATAACCTGGTCTCCAAAAGTGATCCTGCCCAGAGAAGGTGTGTCCATCCCGGAGAGAGCGTACAGCAGTGTGGATTTTCCGGCTCCGCTGGCGCCCATAATCACGGTAAAGTCTCCCTTATACAGCTCCAGATCAATATTTTTGAGTACGTGCTGTAAGTCCCCGCCGTTAGAAAAGGATTTGCTCAAGCTTTCGGTTTTTAAAAGTATTTCTTCCATGTAGAAGCCTCCCTTTGCATTTTGATCTCTAGTGTGCTGTACACTAGTTTACTTTGAGAATCCTTAACTGTCTTTATGGGTTCCTTACAGATTTCTTAAATCCGCTCAAACAGATTTTAACCGTCACCGTCAGTCCCAGCCGGCCGTTTTTTACATTCAGCTCTCCCTGCATCTCCTTTAAAAAAAAATCTGCAAGATATAAGCCTAATCCCGCTCCTTCCACATTTCCCACGCCGCTTCCCCGCTTAAACTTTTCTTTTATCAGCGGCAGCTCTTCATTCTTCACACCGCCTCCCTCATCCTCAATGGAAATGCTCAGTGACCGGGCATCCTTCAGGAAAGAAACCTTCATCCCGGTATTGGCATATTTATAAGAATTGGCAAAAATATTGTCAAAAACCTGCTGCAGACGCAGCTGATCCGCATAAACCAGACAGCCGGGAACTTCCGGAATCTCGGCACGATGTAAATAATCTGCATTTTCCAGCATATTCCTTAATTCCCTGCTGTCCATATCGGAAGGCGTCACGGATAATCTGCTCAGCTCTTCCAGCGCAGCAGAAAAAAGGTTTGTAATCAAAGCATTGATCTGATCGGCTTTCGCAATGATGCTTGAATAGATTTCCTGCTGACGGCAGGTCTCGGACAGTGCAAGTCCCACCTCCGACGCTGCCCGGATGCTGGCTACAGGCGTCTTAATATCATGGGAAAGCTTTGCCACCAGCTCCTTCTTTTCGGCTTTTGCTTCCGCCTCTGCAAGCCTGGCCCTTTTTAACTCTGAGCGCATAATGTCAAAGCTCTCCGTAAACGCCCCGAAAATATTCTCCCGATCCATCTTCAGCGGAACGTCCAGATTCCCGCCTGCAACCCTTTCCGCAAATTCCTTCATCCCACGGAATGGCCTTATCACCTTTCTCTGCAGGTAAAACATATAGCCGCCGCACACACAGCCCTGCAGCAAAATTCCGATTGCAAAAACAGCGGCGGCACGCTGCTTTCCCGCCTGCAGTGCCTCCGCTCCCTCATTCCAGATAATTAATTTCCCTGCCGGCTCACCCTCCGCATAAATATCAAGCAGCGTATCCCTGTGGGCAATCCCTGCATTCACGCTTTCGCTTAGCCCTTCCCGCGTCGTAAAAAGCACATTACCCTTAAGGTCTGTCACAACATATGCTGCACCCCCGATGCTCCTGTGATTCCCCATGTCTCCCCAGTCCGCCTCCACGGACCGTAATATCTCGTTCACGGCAACCGTATCCTGTACCTGCAGCCTGTCCCCGACTCCAAGAAAGACTACTGCAATCAGCTCGATCGCCAGGAATACTCCCGTACCGATCAGGACTCCCCATCTCTTCATATTTCGCTTCCGCCTCCGTTGAATTTATAGCCGTCCCCCCACACGGTAGTAATATATACAGGGTTATTCGGCTCCTGCTCGATGGCCTCTCTGATCCTCCGAATATGTACGTTGAGCGTCCCGTCCCCGGTAAATTTATCCTCCCAGACTTTCTCAAAAAGCTCCTGCTTGGATACCACCCTGTTCCCGTTTTCTATTAAATACCACAGCAGCTTAAATTCCAGTGCCGTCAGCCTGACAGGCATGTCATTTACTCGTACCTGCTTGGCATCCGGGTTCACCAACAGCCTTCCGTCCGAGTATTCCACCCTGTGGCTGCCCTGCCCGTATCTTTTTAAAACCACCTTCACCTTTGCCAGAAGCACTCCCAAAGTATAAGGTTTCTGAATATAGTCGTCACCGCCGATATTCAGGGCAATGATCTTATCATCATCACTGGATCTTGCAGAAATAAAAAGGATGGGAATTTCCATTGTTCTGCGCAGCTCTCTACAAAGCTCAAATCCGCTGCCGTCCCCCAGATTGATGTCCAAAAGCAGAAGCTCCGCCGTGTTTTCCCGGAAAAATGCGCGGCATTCGGAGACGCTGTATGCCACCGCCGTTCTCACATCAAACAGGTTAAAATACTCTGCAGTGCTGTCCGCCAGCATTTTTTCATCATCTATGATTAGGCAATCATACTTCATCCATATCTCTCCCGGCCTCTTTAAAATCTCCGGCAGTATTGGCACTTTTGATCATCCTGCCGCCTCGAAGCTCTGCAATTATCATATCACCTCAAATCCTAACTGTCTTTACCAAATTCTTAACAATTCCTTAAATACCGCAAGTCATGCTTCGTCCTGCCCGCGCGCACCGGTATAGCAGATCTTGGAATTCTGACCGCAGTTTTTTCTGTGAGCCTTGAGCTTCTTCATCGCCCAGGCATAATGACTTGATGTATTGCTTACAAAATAGGAGCCGAGCGTGCTTCCCCCCACCCATTTGAACGCTCCCTTTGTAAACAGGTCCTCATTGGAAAAGCTTTCCGCCAGCTTCATCACCTCCCGATGTGAGCCTGCCAGCATTTCCACCGCCTGCTCCAACGAAGTACCCTGATGCTTTTTCCAAAATTCCACATTCATAGCCCCGTAAGTCTTCCAATTATAAGGCTCCGGCAAAAAAGTCTGTTCCTCTCCCTTTTGGTTTGCCCGCACCCAATTCAGCAGCAGCATGTGCCATTCATACAAATGTACCAGAATATCCCTGACATTCCTGTCCCTTGTCCAGTGCGCCTCCTTTTTGCCCGGAAAATCAAAGGGCGTGGATAATTCCTTTTCCGTCATCGAAGAAATCATCTTGTTCATTTCCTCATAATTTTCTGCCGCCGCGCTCAGCAGCTCCGATTTTGTAACAGGTCTTCCCATATTTTTATTCCTCCTAATACATGTTTCCCGCCAACGTCAATGTCTAAACAGCGTTTTAGCCACTGCGCCTGCCGCAGGACATTTGACAACCATCTTTACCAATTTATTTTACCACATATATCCTGACACCTGCCTGTCATATTTTTGATTTTCTTTTTCCTCATTACCATTGCTTTCACCCTTTTTCATTCATTGAATATATTGAATATATACTGCCGGCATTACAAATATATTTTAAGGAGCATAATTATCATGACAAATCATCCATGCAGGCCCAGTCAGGCAGCCGAAGCTTATCACACCACTTTTTGTTACATTTTGGATCAAATGATCCACGACATGACTACCGCGCCTTTGACAAACAGCCTCTCCGCCAATTTCATCGTACAGATGATCCCTCATCACCGGGCAGCCATTCAGATGTCCCAAAATGTACTGATCTACACAACCAATAGCGCTTTGCAGTCCATTGCTTCAGAAATCATAACAGAACAGACAAAAAGCATCGAAGACATGCTAGCCATTAAGCAATGCTGCAGTACCTGTATCAACGCGGGTCAAAATCTTCCTGCTTATCAATGTCGGATTAATCAAATTATGCAGAATATGTTCTCCAGAATGCGGCATGCCTGCACCACAAACCGAATTAACTGCGACTTTATGCGGGAAATGATCCCTCACCATGAAGGCGCAGTTAAAATGGCGGAAACCGCCCTGCAGTTTAAAATCTGCCCGGAACTGAAGCCTATTCTGGAGTCCATCGTCACGTCCCAAAGACGAGGAATTGCGGAAATGCAGAAATTACTGCAGGCGCTGGACTGTTAAAATATGGACTAAAAAAATAAGGCAGGCAATCTTATAGACTGCCTGCCGCACAAAATAATCCCTATCTCTAAAATAGTATTGCCATTACATTTTTGTTGCTGTGATGGTAATGGAATACTCTTTGCCAAACTCACGGACGTTTTGTGCGCAATAATTCCATTAACTTGTCCACAGCTTCCGTTTTATTGCACACTATGTCGGGTTGTATCAGAAGGTCCGTGTTGTCCCTGTCTATTCTTTGAAAATATTTGGTGGAAACCTGAAAAACTATGCCCGAATTAGGACACTTAAACATCGCTACTTCACCGCCACAGTTAGGGGCGTTGCCTGGTGGTTCGCCTATGATTGTGCCTAAATGATTATCCTTTATGTACTGCACAAAAGCCATCGCAGAACTGTATGTGAAGTATGAGCTTAACACATAAACATTTCCGCAAAAAGTAAGGTTTTCATATTTTTCATTCATTATCACATTATTGCTCGACGAAATCTCAAAAAATCCCAGCCGCCATCTCATCCCTAAATCACCATATTGATCAACGTCGAGATACTTTATAAATTCATTTGCCACAAGAGAATTTCCACCGCTGTTCTGTCGCAAGTCAACACAAACATTTTGTATATTTTTACTTTTGACCTCGGTGAACATATCCTTTAAGCACTGTATATATTCATCATTGTATTTACAAGAATTTAAAGTCAAGATGGCAAGGCTGTTTTCCTCATCAATTCTGTAATAAACAAAGGTGTCATTTCGAACACCGCCGGTATTGCTGCTATCGCTATTTAAGTTGTCATAAGCCACATATTCGGAATAGGTAACAAAATCAGCGGGATAAAAGGCGAAATCGGCGCGTTCACCCGAAACAGTTTCATAAGTATACACGATCTTGTCGCCTATTTCTATACCTAAATAATCAAGACCTTTCGTGGTGGTTAAGTCGTAGGCAAGGTTAATCAGAGCGTAGCTTTCCGACTCATAGCTGTACAGAGCTTTATTTTGCCGCAAAATGTCCTCGATGGAAATACCGTTTACCGATACTATTATATCACCCGCTTGATAACGGGCATAACCCTCCTTAAGATAATAATTTTTAGGAGGATAACAAATGGCAGCGGTGTGCCCATCAGAAAGCATTGAAAAAATGCTTTCTATATCGGCAGTAAGGTCATTTACAGTAACGCTCTCGGAATTTAAAAGCTTTTCAACGGTTTGCTCATACTTAATGCGCATTTCATCTGTAAAACCGTACCTTAAATCGGGATGACATTTTTTCAGGTACTTCATGGCAAAGTCGAGATCTGCCTTGGCTTCTTGACTGCTGATAACCACATCATACGCCTTTGATGTAGTATCATAAGATTTTCTAAATAAAAGGTTGTTCCAATACGGGTTACAATAAGCCCCAAAAAGAGTGAGCAACACAGCAATCACGTTTATTACAGACAGCACGGCTTTTCCCGCCTTATATCGGGTTGACCTTATCCACAGGATAACGGTAGCGGCGATGATCAAAAAGGAAAACACGATTGTGATCCATTCGGGCATATCTAAAACAAATAAGTTCAGCGGTATTAAACCGATAGACAGAATGTCAGCGGCTATACATAGCAGCACCCATGGAACTGTTCTTTTGCAATTGGCTCTTATATCTCGCATGGTAGTTCTCCACTCTTAAGGTAAACTGCGGAATCTTCATAAGGTGATTGCACCAACAATCTCTTACTCAAATTCTATCGTCCCGGTGGGCTTCGGCGTAAAGTCGTAAAGCACCCGGTTGACCCCTTTCACCTCATGGGTAATCCGCTCTGCCAGATGGCACATAAGGTCATAAGGGATATTCTCCACCGTAGCAGTCATGGCATCCGTGGTGTTGACGGCGCGGATGATCACTGACCACTCAAAGGCGCGCTTTCCGTCCTTGATACCGGTGGACTTAAAGTCGGGCACCACA
The DNA here is from genome assembly GCA_910586485.1 of uncultured Acetatifactor sp. Lineage (GTDB taxonomy): Bacteria > Bacillota > Clostridia > Lachnospirales > Lachnospiraceae > Acetatifactor. Next base: position 4,242 of record CAJUIA010000050.1, on the reverse strand, counting down.
GTGAAATACTGCCACACTTTTCCCTCCAGGCCGTTCTTTGCAAACTCTTCCCGCAGGATCGCATCCGATTCTCTGACTGCCTCCAGTCTGTCGCGAGTAATGGCACCAGGACAGCGCACACCCAGTCCGGGGCCTGGAAAAGGCTGACGGTATACCATGCTGTCAGGAAGCCCCAGCTCCCTGCCCACAATGCGCACTTCATCCTTAAACAGGATCTTCACCGGCTCCACCAGTTCAAATTTCATATCCTCCGGCAGGCCGCCTGCATTGTGGTGAGCCTTGATACCTTTCTCGCTTTCCAAAATATCCGGCCAGATCGTCCCCTGGGCCAAAAATTCAATGCCATCCAGCTTTCGTGCTTCCTCGGCAAATACCTCAATGAATTCACCGCCGATAATCATTCTCTTCTGCTCCGGCTCTGCCACCCCTGCCAGCTTGTCCAAAAAGCGGTCCGTGGCATCCACGTAAATCAGATTTGCTTTCATCTGATCGCGGAACACCTGAATCACCTGCTCCGGCTCGCCCTTCCGTAAAAGTCCGTGATTAACATGTACGCATACCAGCTGCTGACCGATTGCCCTGATTAAAAGTGCTGCCACTACAGAGGAATCCACGCCGCCGGACAGCGCCAATAGCACCTTTTTGCTGCCTACCTGTGCCTGAATTTCCGCCACCTGCTCCTGAATAAAGGCCTCCGCCAGTTCGGGCGTCGTAATCCTCACCATATCTTCCGGTCTTCTATCCACTGCCATCTCTGTTCCTCCTTATCTTTCTAGTCTCACTACAACACTTATTTAATGTCCGCAAGAATCTTATGCCCCTGCCATCCAAGTCCGCCGAAATTTACTCTAATCCGCATAATTGTCGAAATATCCCTGCACCAGCACTACCGGTGTTCCCTTGTCTCCGGAGCCGCTGGTCAAATCGCAAAGCGAGCCGATCAAATCCGTCAGCTGCCTGGGCGTGGTACCCTGGGAAGCCATATTGCCTACCAGATTATCCCCCTTCGCCTTAATGCTGGCTTCGATGGCAGCCTTCAGCTCCGCACCCTTCAGATTCTTAAAATCATTATCTGCCAGATATTTCAGCTTCAGCTCATTGGGCGTACCTTTCAGTCCGGAGGTAAAAGCCGGAGAAACTACCGGATCCGCCAGTTCCCATATCTTGCCCTGAGGATCCTTGAAGGCGCCGTCCCCATATACCATCACCTCTACATGACTGCCGGTCCGGGACAAAATCTCTTCCTGCACCTTTTCCACAAGACCCTGACAGGCATTGGGGAAAAGCTTAATTTTATCCTCCGTTGCCTTATTAGACCCCAGCAGCCCGTATTTTTCATTATAACCGCTTCCATTCACCGGCGCATTTAATATTTCGTCCAGCGAGCAGACCTTCCTGGCTCCTGCCGCCAGCAGAAGCCGCTTCGTTCTGGCCCTTGTATGAATATCACAGTTTAAAACACAATCCGTATAATCCAGAATCGCCTTTGCCTGATTTGCAAATATAATCTGAACCTCTGCACCTGCCTCTTTGATAATATCCGCATAATATGCCACATAATCCACACCGGTAAACTCATGCTTGTTTTCCCCGAAGTACTCCCGGTATTTCTCCAATGACAGCACATCACTATATGGATTGATTCCCCGCTCGTCCAGCTGGTCAAGGGTCAGAAGCGAATTTCCCACCTCATCGCTGGGATAGCTCAACATCAGCACAATCTTCTTCGCCCCCATGGCAATCCCCTTCAGGCAGATGGCAAAGCGATTTCTGGACAAAATAGGAAAGATAACGCCTATGGTTTCTCCGCCAAGCTTTGCCCTCACATCATCCGCTATATCATGCACCGAGGCATAGTTTCCCTGGGCTCTGGCCACAATGGACTCCGTAATAGAAATGACATCTCTGTCATATAGCTTGAAGCCCTCGCTGTCAGCCGCCCCCAGCACGCTTTCCACAACGATCTGTGCCAGATCATCACCCTCTCTGATAATCGGACACCGAATTCCTCTTGATACCGTACCTACTTTTCTTTCCATTTTTACTCCCATCTGTCTGCTTTAAGCAGACACCTCAATCAACAACAAACCTGAACAACTCGTAACAGTCCCCGCTATCGGTGCGCTTTAAAAACCAGCTGCAGCTCGTCCCCCTCCTGATTTTTCCGATATGACCACGCCCGCCTTGCGGAAATTATCAGATCAATCATAAAAGCAATGCCAAATGCCACCGTTATCAAAATCCGCATATTTATCGGAATACGGGTAATTACCCTTTCCACCACCGGCTCCACAAAACGGAATACCACAATGGAAGCAAACCCAAACAAAATGGCATTCCGCAGGCACACCCTTCCCTTGATATTAAAACGCATATGGGAATAATCCCACCATTTGGAGTGAAACAGCCTTTCCATAATTCCGCCCACAACATATTCCAGCAGGGAGCAGAAGATCATGCCAAAGGCAAACAAAATCAAATAAGAATTTTTCACTCCGCTTAATCCTACTGATGCCGCCGCCATCCCTGCACCGTACATGGGGCAGAAGGGCATATGTAAAAACCCCCTGTTCTGGAATTCTCCTGCCTCTATCCGCATGTCAACGACCTCGATCAGCCAGCCGGCAACACCCCAAAAAAGAAATATTAATGCTAACTCATAAAATCCGTATTGAAAAGGCATCCTTCTTCTCCCCTCCGTACTTTACCTTAAATCCTTCGCATTTAAGGTATGGATGGCCATTCGGCCGTTTCCTGCCATGAATATGGTTATTATACCATAAATGCTTCGCATTTACAGTATGGATGGCCATTCGGCCGTTTCCTGCCATGAATATGGTTATTATACCACAATGAAAAAGGTAATGAAACATAAATCTTGCTTTGTTTCATTACCTGATGCCTCTTTGCCTTGATAAGATATATCTATACAGCTTCGTTCGACCTTTAAGAGTGATCTGTCCCTTCCAAAATTTCCCTTTGCTTCTTTTTGCTTAAGCCTGCCAATACCAGCTGATAGGATTTATCCAGCAGATCCCGGAGCAGGTCGTCCGGCACGGCTCCGTCAGGCTTCACGGAATTCCAATGCTGCTTATTCATATAAAAGCCCGGCACGATGTCCTCATACTGCTGCCGCAGGAAGTTACCCTCATCCGGGTCCAGCTTCAAGGTAATATAATACGGCACATCATTTTCTCCCAGACAGACCGCCGTAAACAACTTGTCCCCAATCTTATAGCGGACCCAGTTCCAGTCCTTCTGCAGATCCTTTGTAACCCCTGTCTTGCTCATCAAATAATCGTCAATCCATGTATACCTCATAACATATTCTCCTTCCGGTGTTTGTGCCCGCTTTTTTCATTTCTATGGGCGCCGCTTTATCCGGGCCCATGGGCACTGCTCTTTCCGGACTTTATTATACTCCGTCAAACAGGACACCCGTATGTCATGTTCTTCTTATATTTCACTCAAATCTCATAACAACTGAAAGCGACGCTAACTCCCATGTCGCGGCTCTGCCGCGGCCTTTATCCTCAGCACTCTGAGTCGCAGCCTGCTTTCTCCGCCTTCCGTTTTTTATGAAAATGGACAAAACCCGCCTTGTTCAAAGCCACCATAAGCGCCGGAATCAGCACCAGCTGCAGGACAATTCCCGGAAAAGCGCTGACAAAGGCCTCTGCCATAAATATTTTCCAGGTAAACGCATTTCCCGTCAAACCCAGCAGCACCAGCCGCGCAATCACCCAGATTACACGCCCTCCCAGCATTGCCGCAATCAGCGAGCGGTAGACCGCCACGATGCAATGCCATTTCGACCGATTATATAAATACCCACAGATTATACCGTAAGCCGCCTGCTCAAAAGCCAGGGCAATACCGTTAGGCATGGGCGGCACTGCAAACAGAGCAAACCGAAGCAGCGGAAGTATAAATCCCACAATCCCCCCATACTGCCACCCGCAGATCAGCCCGCAGATAAATACCGGAAACTGCATGGGCAGAAGCATTTTCCCGATTTCCGGAATCTGCCCCGTAAAAAAGGGCAAGATAATTCCTGCCGCCATGCACATTGCGGCCGTTACAAGATCTTGAATTTGCGCCTTTCTGCTCTTTTCCTTCATATTTTACATTTTCCTCTCCGCTGTCTGAACAGCTCTTAACCCTTGCATTTTCTACAATCAAGTTTCTATTATACCATAAATGCTTCGCATTTACGGTATGGATGGCCATTCGGCCGTTTCC
>CAJUIA010000049.1 GCA_910586485.1 uncultured Acetatifactor sp. | reverse complement strand
ACAATCCAATATATTTTTAGCCACAAATGTTACAAAAATGCTTGACCACTACAATCTTCATACCTGTGGTAAACAAAAAAGCCGCTCGTTTCTTTTGTTTTGACCTCTTTTATATCAGTTACCGTTGCCATCCCCCATGAGTCGCTTATAGAAGTCTGCAGCCTGTCCCCCACTTTGATTTTCATTTCCAACCATGTCACCGCCATTCTTATTCTGATAGTCTTTCAAGGGAAATAATCCTTGCCAGCTGTTTAATATCGACTGATTAAGAATCCTGACGGCCAGTCCACTGTCAATAGAATCACTGAAGGGGATCGCCGCCAGCTCCTGCAGTTTCTTAATTGCCAGTTCAACCGCCCGATCCGTCATTGGCTTTTTGAGCTGCCTCCGCATTTCCACGTAATCCACAAATGCCTGATTTAATATTTTGTCTTCCGGGAAATACGTTTTAACAGATTTATGGGGCTTGCCCTTATTTATATTATTATTTATATTGTTATTTTTTATATTGTTATTATTAGTGGCTTCATTTTCGACCGGTCGAGCTTCGACCGCTCGAATTTGGACTGATCGGGCTTCGACCGCTTCATTCTCGACCGCTCGAAAATTACACTTTAGTTCGTTAGTTACTTCTGTTTCGTGAGTAACCCTGTAAACATTGTGCCCGTATATATTTCCGCTTTTCTCCCGCAGCTTTTCAACCACCCCGGAATCTATTAACTGCCCCATGTGTTTCATAAGGCGGTTTTTGCTCATGCACAATTCTTTCTGCATCGTTTCCACAGACGGATAACAGGAGTCTCCCGATCCTGCCATGCTTGAGAGGTACGCATATATCGCCTTTGCCTCTGGGGAAATCGAACAATTTCTCATCACATCCTGATAAACCACGCCATAGCCCCCTTTCTTTTTCATTGTTCATATCCTCGCATTCATAATGGTGTGACTTACGCACTATTTAATCACTGGCCAAAGTATCCAGATACTTATTCACAACAGAAACCTTATACAGTGTCCGGCGCCCTATCTGTATTTTTGCTCCTGCATCTGTCCCGACTTTTACGGCTGTTGCCCTGCCACAGTCAAGCATACCGGCTAATGTTTCCGCATTTACCGTCAAAAATTCCTTGTTAATCCTTGTTAATGTTTTTTTCATATCCATTTTCCTTTCATCAAAGTTTGTCTATTGCCTTATTTGTTTGCTCGTGCTACTATGATAACATGTACAGCATCTTATGTCGCTCTCATGTTACTTTTAAAAAATGTGATAAATTGCTAATTAACTTGTAAATTAAAGGGGAAAAAATGACAGATCAAGGAAAAAGTATGTTACATTATAAAATCGGGCAACGCCTGAAGCAACTTGCTAAAGAACATGATTGCACGCGCGAGGACTTGAGTGAAAAAAATTGATTACCTAAAGACACTAGGCCTGCTTCTTCGACCTTATACAGTACTTTCATGTCCGCTTACATCATTATACCACAACCTTTCAGAGATAAGGTGCTATATCAAAGATTCGGAAATACAACGATTGCAAAGTGAGTATAATTTTGAACTGCCTCCCGAAGATTTTCATAAAACTTATTTTTTTATAGACTGTAATGTTGAATTATCTTCGCCCCTTCCAGAGATGCCTTTTCTTTGTACAGAAAATATACCAAAAACATCTGTTCAAAAAGATACTGTTTTTCTTTCTTGTTCAGATGTTAATAATCCTGTTGGAGTAAATTGCAACGTTACATTATATTTCAAAGTGTACTACCAAGATAAATTAATTCGCAGCATTGGGGCTCCTGATTTTCAAGAATTTATTAAAAAATTGGATATGTATTCAAAATGCACTATAGAAACGCTTTTGTTTGACAGTAGTTTCGGAAGCCATTTCCTTCCCGATGCAAGGGCATAAGATAAAATATTTTTTCCACTTTGGTACTATTTTGGTACTTTTATTGCATTTCCCGCTTGGCTGTGTTATAGTAACAAAGGCTGAAATGCCTGTAAATACGGCATAATCAGCCCATACAACCCGTCAGTTCGAGACCTTCCTGACGTAAAACAAAACTAAAGGAGAATAAAAAAATGAAAAACAAAAAAGTTCTTTTCCTCGTCCAAGCAGCTGTCATTGCTGCCATCTATGTGGTTCTGACCTATTTTATCAGCGCCTTTGACCTAGCCTCAGGCGCCATTCAGGTCCGCATTTCGGAAGCCCTCTGTATACTGCCCTTCTTCACACCGGCGGCGGTTCCGGGTTTATTCCTAGGCTGTCTGATCAGTAATCTGATCACAGGCTGTGTCATCTGGGATGTGGTTTTCGGCAGCCTCGCCACGCTTCTGGGGGCCCTGGGGACCTGGCTGCTGACCGGCAGAGCAGGCAAAGTGCCCTCCGACCGCAAGGCAAAAAAGCAGCTAACGCCTTTGCCTCCGGCAAGAAAATGGCTGGCTCCCCTGCCTCCCATTCTGGCAAATACGCTGATCGTTCCCTTTATACTTTGCTACGCCTATCAATTCCCCGGCTCCGTTCCGTATTTCATGCTGACCGTAGGCATCGGCGAGATTATTTCCTGCGGAATTTTGGGCCTTATTCTGCTGAATGTATTAAGCAGGTATCGAAAATATATCTTTTAGTTTCTGCTGTAGGTGATAAAGCAGTTGCCGTTCTCGGCAAACCATTCCGTGGAATCGTTCATCCCCTTTTTGTAGAGAGTACCGGTGGACGGTTCCATAATCACCACATTATATTCGTTAAAGCCTGTTACCAGCACGGCTTCTCCGTTGTTTAAGAGTGCCAGCACCGGAATATCCCTGTTGACATAGTATAGCATTGCATCCAGGCTGCAGCCCGTCATGTCCAAAATTTTCGCATTCTCCAGGTTGTCTTCAAGCACCTCCAGCACTGTCTGTCCCTGAGACAGCAGATATTCCGAATTACGTACCAGCCCCTCAAACCGGAATATGGTATCCAGACATACCGCCAGACTATCCTTTTCCTCCGTGACAGACGCTTCCTTGATGGCCATGATCTGGTTTCTGACCACGCGATTTCCCTTGATCCAGATGCACTTTCCGCTTTCATCCACCACCACTCCGGAAAGCTCGTACGCCCGGTTCACCGCTCCTGCCGGGGACAAAGAAATCGTATCAATCCCATAAGGGCCGTACACATAATATCTTTCCAGTACTCTTTCTTCCTCAAAGGAAAGGCTTCTCCCGCCCTCATACACCACTTCCTTAGGTGTCAGGATCTTGATATTTTTTGCATCTATATCTTTTCTGGTCTGAATTTGGACATACCTCTCGTATATGTCAATGTCTGCCGTCACCACCTGGTTTTTCCCCGTGACCGCTTCCACATTGTTCATGATATGATCCTTTTCGATCTTCCTGTATTCTCCGCTCTCCAGTCTTTCCGCACGCTCCAGTATAATCTGGTGATCTTCCACCTCGCAGCCTGTTATATATATATCCGGCTGCGTATATTCCTTTAAAAGCTCACCCTTCGGATTACAGATACAGACCTTGTACATGGGAAAAAGGATATGTCCGGAATTTTCCTCCACAATATCCTCCAGCCTGGCTGTTCCATAAATAATATCCTCATCCATAAAGCCCAAAGGCATAATTGCTTCGCCGCTTCCAGCCAAAACCACGTTCCCTTCATCCAGGCTCAAATTTCGAATATTTAAAGCGGAGCTGTGGTATCTGTCCTCTCCCTCCGGCCAGATGGCAATTTTATGATTTTCCGATACCCACAGGCTTTCGTCCTGTACAACATCAATCAGTCGAGTATAGGTTCTCTCTGCAAGATCAACCTTATATACCGTATGATCCATCTGTAGATAAAGCTGCCCTTCCCGGTTCAGGTAGAGAAGCTGTTCCATCTCCGCCGCCAGCACCGCATAGCTTTTGTCAGAGGGAATATAGACCAGCTCTTCCACGGTGTTCAGACTGCTGTTATAGGTATAAATCTGAATTCCCACCTCTCCCTCATGCCTGCCCCGGTTCATATATCCGTAAACTGCAAACTGGGTATTGCCGCCCTCGTCCACGTCCAGTATTCTGATAGAATGCTGATCATAAATATTGCGCAGATCCGCATTATTCTTGTCATAAAATCCGAAAATGGACGTCAGCTTGTTATTGTTCACATCATAGCCGAACAGGCGGTTAGCCGTCACGAATGTCACGATATTTCCGTCCTCGCTCTCCAGCATATCCACGTCCGCATCTGCAATGCCCAGCAGTATCTTGTCATTTCCGTACATATTTTCCGGATCCGGAATCTGCGTCATTGTCCGCTCATAATCCAAAAGGTACATTCTTTCCGGCGAATACCTGATCCTGAAATATTCCTTCACCAGATAATAGGTTTTATTTCCGTCTGATAATGTGGTCACCACATAATCACCCGTGAAGGATGCTGTCTGGCTGGCGATTTCCTGCAGCCGAAATACCGGCTCCAGAACCTCCCTGACATTCAGCTCGCCCCATGTGATTTGTCTGAAGCTGCTGTGAATATTTACCTTATGAAAGCTGCTGTTATCCTCCAATCTGGAATCCGTTTCCAAATATTTTGTAAGCTCTCTGGCGGCCTCCCGATCATACAGCCGTCTGTGAAAGTCCCTGCAGAAATCCAGCTTTTCTGCCGCGTACAGGCTGTCGCTCCAGATTACCCTCGTATAATAATAAACCGGTCTGCTCCCGTCCAGCTCCAAAATAATCACAAGGGAGTACTCCACATCGCTGTCAATCAAATCCTTCAGAGCCAGCTGGCCCACAATCTGATCCTTCTTTATCGTTACATCCGTAAGTTCTCTGTTCTCGATCAGCCGGGAGCCGTCTATGCTTCTGACCTCCATGGATATGCCCGTTACCTTTTCCCCGAAGGTATCAATGACAAATCCGGTGCCCCGGTCAGCTCCCAAAACCGTTATCGTGTCCCGCTGAAAGGCCGTATCCATGACCTGGGCATACCCGTGCAGCTGATTGTATGCCACCCCATCCATCTCCATGGTAATCAGGGGGAATCCGGCCTTTGACATCTCTACCGTCAGGTTATTGTGACCTTTATTCATAATCCTGCCGGCAATGATTAACGCCAGCACAAAAGTGGCAATAAAGACAGCCGACTTTATAATGCCTTTTTTCATAGAGATACCCATGCCTTTCCACGGCCTGCAGGCTTTGGCCGCAGGATCATCTAAAGAATCGTCTTCCGCCATGACGGCGTTTATAAATTTCGGTAAACAGCAATACCTGTATCATATCCTCCGAGGGGGGATTTTCTTCCTCATTCTTAAACACTGTATAAATGGAATCCGCCAGCGCCCTGATACTTAAGCTGTCAGGATACTCGTCGTAGATCATGCTGCCCTCGTAATCCGCCCGATCCAGCACCTCTGCAATCCGGCTCTGACAATGCTTCACATCCTTTGGATACATCTGCTGCAGGTACTCTAAATCCTTTAGCAGCATTGCTTCCTGTGCCGGACCAAAATAACCCGGATATGTCATATAAAAAGGAAGGGGCCCATTCCAGCCCCTTACCCTTTGTTCCGGCATCGGCTGTAACAGTTTAGAGTGAAATTCCATAAGCTTTCCTTAAAAAAAACCTTTTTTACAGCATATGCAAATTCACATCCAATCGTTACTGTCCACGCCTTTTATCTTAATACCTGTATACGCGCTACTGCTCTTAAGAGGGCTGTTTCTGCTCTCGCGACATCGGTTTCCACAGTTTTACTCCGCAGTCTTTCCTCTGCCCGCTCCTTGGCCGCCTTTGCCCGTTCCATGTCGATTTCCTCCGGCCATTCAATAATCTCAGCCAGAATCGTCACACGCTCCGGAAGTATCTCGGCAAATCCCGCATGAAGTGCAGCCACCTTGTCTCCCTCCGGCTCCGTGATGTCTAAAATTCCGGGCTTCACGATCACCGTCATCGGCACATGTCCCGGCAATACGCCGATCTCGCCCTCTGTTGTATTAAATTCCACCATCTCCACCTGATTCTCGTAAAACAGTCTTTCGGGTGTGATGATTCGTAGAAGAAAGCTGTTTTTGTCTGCCATTTTCAGCTACCTCCCGTTATTTGGACACTTTTGCAGTCACATCGTCGATACTTCCTACATTCAGGAAATAGCTTTCGGGAATATCGTCATGCTTGCCCTCCAGAATCTCCCTGAAGCCGCGGATGGTCTCATTGATCGGCACGTACTTTCCTTCCAGACCGGTAAACTGTCCTGCCACAAAGAACGGCTGGGACAGGAATCTCTGTACCTTACGCGCTCTGGACACCACCAGCTTATCTTCCTCGGACAGCTCATCCATACCAAGAATGGCAATAATATCCTGCAGCTCCTTATATCTTTGTAAAATCTCCTGTACGCCTCTGGCCGTCCTGTAATGCTCTTCACCTACAATTCTGGGATCCAGAATACGGGACGTGGACTCCAGGGGATCCACTGCCGGATAAATGCCCAGCTCAACGATGGAACGGGACAAAACGGTGGTGGCGTCCAGATGGGCAAAGGTAGTTGCAGGCGCCGGGTCAGTCAGGTCGTCTGCAGGGACATAAACTGCCTGAACCGAAGTAATGGAGCCGCTTTTCGTAGACGTAATCCGTTCCTGAAGGGCACCCATTTCCGTCTGCAGGGTAGGCTGATAGCCCACTGCGGAAGGCATACGCCCAAGCAATGCGGACACCTCACTGCCCGCCTGGGTAAAGCGGAAAATATTGTCAATGAAAAGCAATACGTCCTTTCCGCCCTTGTCACGGAAATACTCCGCCATGGTCAAGCCGGTAAGGCCCACGCGCATTCTTGCCCCAGGGGGCTCGTTCATCTGCCCGAATACCATGGTGGTTTTTTCAATAACGCCGGACTCCGTCATCTCATGATAAAGGTCATTGCCTTCACGGGTCCGCTCTCCTACGCCGGTAAATACGGAATAGCCGCCATGCTCCGTTGCGATGTTACGAATCAGCTCCTGGATCAGCACCGTTTTTCCTACGCCGGCGCCGCCGAACAGTCCGATTTTTCCACCCTTCTGATAAGGGCAGAGCAAATCGACTACCTTAATACCTGTCTCCAGCAGCTCGGTCTCCGTTGACTGCTCTTCAAACTTGGGCGCGGGTCTGTGAATCGGCTCATAGGTCACGCCCTCAGGAGCAGGCTTGTTGTCTATCGGCTGTCCCAAAACATTAAAGATACGCCCCAGGGTGTTCTCACCTACCGGAACGGAAATGGGAGAGCCCGTTGCAATCGCATCCATACCTCTTACCAATCCGTCGGTACTGCCCATGGCAATACATCTGACCGTGTCGTCTCCTAAGTGCTGGGAAACTTCAACGACCAGTTCACCGCCGTCTCTGGTAGGAATACGAATTGCTTCGTTAATCTCGGGAAGACTGCCCTGGTCAAAGCGGATGTCCAATACCGCACCGACGACCTGAGTAACCTTTCCTTTGTTTTCTCCTGCCATCTTAATTCTCCTTTTCTGCCGGCCTTATCCTATTGCCTCCGCACCGGCGATAATTTCTGTCAGTTCCTGTGTAATAGAGCCCTGTCGAGCCCTGTTATACTTCAGCGTCAAATCGCTTATAATTTCTTCCGCATTGCTGGTAGCGTTATCCATGGCCTGCATACGCGCACCGTTCTCGCTGGCCACGGCCTCCATCAGCGCGCCGTAGATCAGACTTGTCACATACTTGGGGATAATCATGTCAAGAGCTTCCACATCCTCCGGCTCAAAATTCATAATAGCCGTCGCACCGCTCTCGCCTCTGTCGGCTTCTCCAGAAACCTCCACCGGCAGCAGCTTCAAAAGTGTCGGCACATGGCTCACTGTATTTTTGAATGCCGTGTATGCCAGATAGATCTCGCCTATTTCTCCCTCTGCGTAGGATTTTAAAAGCTCCTGGGAAATCATCATAGCATCATGATAGACAGGGCTTTCCACAATGTCGTTATTGCACTCCCTCACCTCGTATCCGTTCCGCAAAAAGGTATCCCGTCCCTTACTGCCGATGGTGTACACTGCCAGATCTTCTTTCTTCCACTCAGGATGTCTGGTAACCAGCTTTTCCACGTTGGAATTATAGCCGCCGGCCAGGCCCCTGTTACCGGTAATGACAATGACTGCCTTCTTTGCGGAAGCTCCTGAGGTAAGAAACTTATGTTCCACATGGCCCACCCGCTTCAGGATGCTGTTCACCGTATCGTACATACAGTTGAAATATTCCCTGGAACGCTCCGCATTTACTCTGGCACGCTGCAGCTTAACGGTTGACACCAGCTTCATCGCCTTCGTAATCTGCTGAGTTCCCTGAATACTGCTCTTTCGGCGCTTTATATCACGCATTGATGCCATATTTCATGTCTCCTTTTTTATGCTCCCTATGCTCTGCCCGCTGCTGCCGTAAACTGCTTTATGAACTCTGTGAGCGCCTTCTTCAGCACTTCCTCGGTAGCTTCGGAAATCACCTTTTCCGTGGCAATATTTGCGGGAACCTCAGGATATTTCGTATCCAGGAACTCAAAGAACTCCGTCTCAAACCTGGTAATATCCTCCACGGGCACATCCAGCAGGTACTTGTTGGTAACGGCATAAATAATGATGACCTGATACTGAACGGGCATCGGCTTATACTGCGGCTGCTTCAGTACTTCCTTTATTCTCTCGCCCTGAGCCAGCTTCTCCTTGGTATCATTATCCAGCTCGGAACCAAACTGGGCAAAGGAAGCAAGCTCCCTGTACTGAGCAAGCTCCGTACGAATCGGCGCTGCAATCTTTTTCATAGCCTTGATCTGAGCCGCACCGCCCACACGTGACACGGAAAGACCTGCGTTCACGGCCGGACGGAAGCCGGAATTAAACATTTCCGTCTCCAGGTAAATCTGCCCATCCGTGATAGAAATCACGTTTGTGGGAATGTACGCGGATACGTCGCCTGCCTGAGTTTCAATGATGGGCAGTGCCGTCAATGAGCCTCCGCCGTACTCGGCGTTCATCCTGGCTGCCCTCTCCAGCAGTCTTGAATGAAGATAAAATACGTCGCCGGGATAAGCCTCACGCCCAGGGGGACGACGAAGCAGCAAAGAGAGTGTACGATATGCGGTAGCATGCTTACTCAAATCATCATATACTACCAATACGTCCTGCCCCTTCTCCATCCACTCTTCGCCGATGGCACAGCCGGAGTAGGGAGCGATGTACTGCAGGGGAGCAAGATCGCTGGCTGTGGATACCACCACGGTGGTATACGCCATGGCGCCGTGTTCCTCCAGGGTTTTTACGATATTGGCGATGGTGGATGCCTTCTGGCCGATCGCCACATAAATACATTTTACATTCTGGCCCTTCTGGTTGATGATCGTATCAATGGCAATGGCCGTCTTTCCTGTCTGACGGTCTCCGATAATCAGCTCACGCTGGCCTCTGCCGATAGGGATCATTGCGTCGATTGCCTTAATGCCGGTCTGCAGGGGCGTGTCTACCGCCTGTCTGGTAATAACACCGCTTGCCACACGCTCAATCTTGCGGTAGCTGTCTGTCTGCACGGGACCCTTGCCGTCGATCGGCTGTCCCAAAGAGTTGACTACACGTCCCAGCAGAGCATCTCCCACGGGAACCTCCACCACTCGTCCGGTAGTCTTCACAGTGTCGCCTTCATTGATGTTCTTCGCACTGCCGAGAAGAACCACGCCGACATTATCCTCTTCCAGATTCAGCACCATGCCGTATACTTCGCCGGGAAATTCAAGCAGCTCGCCCTGCATGGCCTTTTCCAGTCCATGGACGCGGGCAATGCCGTCTGCCACCTGAATAACCGTGCCCACATCCGACACATCCAGCGTGGAGGCATACCGCTTAATCTGATCCTTGATAACTGAACTTATTTCTTCCGGTTTTAAATTCATGGATCTGTCGCACCTTTCTTCCAACCGGTCAACCCAGTTGGATTTGTAATAATTGTTTTGTCAAGCTTTCCAGCTTCGTGCGGATACTGCTATCCACAACTCTGTCTCCTATACGGATAACCATTCCCCCAATCAGGGCAGGGTCCGTGTAAAAATACATTTCCATCTCTCTGTATCCGCTGGTTTCAAGCAGTCTTTCCTTTACTGCGGACCTTTGCGCGGACGTAAGCTCCAGCGCCGTAGTCACCTGAGCAATACCGATCTTCTTCTGCTCTTTTACCTTTCCGGTAAAATACTCAAAGATCTCCGGTAAATCCCTGTATCGCTCTTTGGAAATTACAAGCTCCAGAAAATTCACCAGTTCCTCGCTGGCCCGTCCTCTAAAGACCGTATCGACCACCTGCAGCTTTTCCTGCTTCGGAATCCCCGGATGCTTCATCAGCTCGTCGAAGCGGGGATTTTCCGCAAGAATCCCGCGGATTGCGTCGATTTCCTCCAACATCATACCGGCCCTGTCTTCACCGGATTCCATAACGGCTTCAAACAAGGCCTCGCCATATGTCTTGGATACTAACTTAGCCATGTCTTATCACCTATTTCCTTTAAGGTTTCGTCAATGAGCTGATTCTGCACGGTGGTGTCGATGGAAGCAGACACTACCTTTCCCGCCATGATGGCCGCCACCGCAACAATTTCTCTCTTTACCTCGTCGGAGATCTTCTGCTTCTCAAGCTCGGCTTCCGTCTTTGCCCGCTCTAAAATGCGTGCCGCTTCCTCCTTGGCCTGAGCAATGATCTGATTTTCATTGTTCAACGCCTTCTTCCGGGCCTCGCTTAAGATACCCTCCGCCTCTTTGTCAATTTCCTTCAGCCTGCTCTCATATTCTTCCTTCAGGCGTCCTGCCTCGTCCATATCCTGTTTGGCCGTTTCCAGCTCGGAGCGTATCTTCTCCTTACGGTCGTTCAACATCTTCCTTGCGGGGTTGAACAGGAAATAGCTCATGATAAAGAACAGCGCAAACATTGCGATGATAAGCAGGCAGGCATCCGCAATCAGCTGCCAATCCAGATCAAACAATCTTGACAGTGACGGGCTCTCTGTTAAAAGTATCATTCTCTGCCTCCTTTCTGCCTTTTATAAGCTTCGCCTGAGCTTAGGGCAGAAGGGGCTTTAAGAATAACAGAAGGAACGCGATCAGCAGACCATACAGACCTGTGGTCTCGGCAACTGCCTGGCCTAACAGCATCATGGTTCTGATCTGTGACTGTGCACCGGGGTTACGTCCTACTGCCGCAGCAGCGTGTCCGGCTGCGATACCCTGTCCGATACCAGGTCCGATACCGGCGATAACCGCCAGACCTGCACCGATTGCCGAGCAACCTAAGATAAAGTTTTCATTGAAATCCATAGCTTTTTTCCTCCTAAAATAAAATGTTTTTTAGCGGCGCGTCCCATCACCTATCTCATTTGCGACGTAGGTCATGGTCAGCATACAAAATACATACGTTTGAATTGCTCCTGAGAACAAATCAAAATACACATGCAACGCAGCGGGCCAAAGAGTTGCAAACCAGCCCAGCAGACCGTACACCAGAGCCATCATCGCCGTTCCCGACAGGACGTTGGCAAACAGACGCAAAGACAGCGAAACCGGCACGGCCAGATTGCTGATGATATTGATCGGCACCCATATGGGCAGCCACTTGGGGAGGGGAGAACAGTAATCTTCCCAGATCGTCAGCGGCTTCTGATATTTCCACTTGTTGATGCGGATCAGCGTAAACGTGATCAGCGCAAGCGGCAGCGTTACTCCGTAATCCGCAGTGGGTGGACGCAGGCCGAAGAGACCGGATATGTTGCTGACCAGTATAAAGATAAAGACAGTGCCGATGTAATTATAATATTTCGGCGCCGATTTCTCCATAGAGACATCCACCATACCGTCCAGCTTTTCCACGATCAGCTCCACTACATTCTGGAAACCGCCGGGCACCTCGCCTGCCTTTGCCATACAGCGCTTGGCCGCAACGGCAAAAACAATCAATATCAGCATCACAAACAATACGCATACGTGTGTAGTTGTTATCCAGACAGTATGACCAAAAAAGGAATACTGAAAGACTCCATGGATCATAAAATCCACATCGCCGCCGGATAACAAAATCCCATGCTCCATACTTTCACCTCCTCTTCTCTCGTATTTTGTTTATCCGGAGAACTTTCGTCCTCCTTAAGAGGCTTCTTCCGGCTCCCTGCTCTCTTCCTCAGGAAGGGCCTGGGGCACAGGATCGGTCTCATGAAACAACATATTATAAAATTTATGAGTGAACGGCTGCAGATAAGCCGTTATCTTCAAGCTCATATAACCCAGGAATACGATCAGGGTATCCATTACATTTGTCACCGAGATCAGGGCCAGCACGATAATGATCATCAAATACCGAAAAACATAGCCACGGGTGATGATTTTGGCGGCTGCCTCACCGTTTGGCAGCGCCCGGTCCAGCGTCCTGGCCATATGTATGCTGCCAATCACCGCAAAAAGAACTCCGAACCACAGGCTCGAAGCATATCTGGCCTGATCCCCCGCAAAAAAAGCGCCCACAATCTGGCATACAAGCCCGAACAACAGCATCCCCGTGTGCATTTCCAGCAATGTTCTATCTGTCTTTTTCAGATACTTCATCATCTTTCCCGTTTTCATCCCTGTCCGCCTTCTTCACCAGACGGTAAATTCCCTGACATCCTGCCACAGCCCCCACAAAAAACAGGATCACCGTAATAAACGATGTTCCCAATCTGCGGTCAAGCCACACCCCCAGCGCCGTGGTCATTCCCACGGAGGCAATCATGACCAGCCCCAGCTGCGTAATCAGGGGCAGTATTCTGAATGTTTCCCTTTTATCATCCTTCCGATGCTTCATGAAACTAATTATATCCAATCTTACCAAAAAAGTCTAGAAATATTTACAGCTTACCATTGACTCCGTGACTTTCCGGTTGTAGTATTTTTACAAAGTAAGGAAAAGGAGTCTGCACGCCATGTACATACGTACTGCCACACCACAGGACGCCGGAGCGCTGCTTGACATATACGCTCCCTATGTGGAGCATACGGCCGTCACCTTCGAATATACCGTTCCCACCCTGCCGGACTTTGAAAGCCGGATCCGGCACACTCTGGAAAAATATCCTTATCTGACAGCCGAGGAAGACGGTGTTCTTTTAGGATACACGTATGCCTCCGCCTTCAAGGGGCGGGCAGCTTACGACTGGTCCGCGGAAACCTCCATATATGTGGACCGGGCCCACTCCGGAAAAGGGATCGGAACGGCCCTGTACAAGGCACTGGAAGAAATCCTGCGCAGACAGCATATCTGCAATCTGTGTGCCTGTATTACATATCCCAACCCCGCCAGCACAGCCTTTCACGAGCATTTCGGCTATCAAACCGCCGCCCATTTCCACGCCTCCGGCTTCAAAGGCGGAAAATGGCATGACATGATCTGGATGGAAAAAGAGTTATGCCTCCATGCGGTTCCGCCCCTGCCTTTTATTCCTTTTCCGCAGTTAGCTGAGAAAAACGGTTAATACAACAGGTTAAATATATATCATATATAATATTAAGAAAGAGGGCTGCTCATGAACAAGATTTCCGGTATCTATCGCTGCAGGCTGATTCCTGCAGAACGCATTCTGCTTAAGGATGATATTATCGTGGAGCAAAACGATGAATTCGTCGTTACCAAGTGGAACACAATCCGTCCAAAGCCCGGCTTCTCTCATGGCTGCTCCTGTTATTTTCTGCTGGAGGGCATCAAGGTCAGCAAGATTTACCGGGCAGACCATTCCCTGCTGTACTGGTACTGTGACATCGTGGATTACCATTATGACCCTGCGGATTCTTCTTTGACGGTTACCGATCTGCTGGCAGATGTAATCCTCTATCCGGACGGACGCATGGAGGTGGTAGATTTAGACGAGCTGGCTGAGGCCATGGAGTGCGGCCTCATCACCAAAAAGCAGATGACCACCTGCCTGCGCAATCTGAATCATCTGCTCACTTTGATATACCGGGATAAATTTGACAGGCTGCAGTCCCGCTTAAACAATCTGGGACTGTAGGGGCTTTCTAAAGAAAGCCCCGGATTGCTTCGTACTCTCGCAAGCGCGCAAACTGTCTGAACATTGAGACTGGGCTTTCTTAGTAAAATATATGGCCGCCGATGCTGATTCCGCTCAGTCCGGGAATCGGCGTGCGGAAAAAGACACAGCTTCCTACGTTGGTAACACCTGACATTGCCTCATCCGCGGCCCGGTAACAGTCCGGCGTAGCCTTATTGACCCCCAGGGCCAGATCCAGCCTGCCGCTGGCCACCGGAGAGAACTGTTTTTTCTGGTAGATAACTCCCACCACGGAATCCGGAAACTTGGCGCTGAGTACTCTGTTTATGACTACGCTTCCCACTGCAAGCTTCCCTTCATACGGCTCGCCCCCCGCCTCACAGTAAATCAGGTTTGCCAGCAGATAGCGGTCGTTTTCGCTGAAGGTCACTTGAGAAATATCCCGCCAGGCCGCATTGGCTGCCGCCTGGGACAGCGCAATCTCTTCGGCAAGCTTCTTCCTTAAATACTCCAGATTTTCTTCTTCCTTCTTAAGCTGCGCTTCTACCTCTTCTGCCTTCCGCTCTGCCTCGGCAATCTGATCGCCATAATCTGCGATGGAGTTAGAGGTTTGCCGGATCAGTCCGGAGACCTTCTCCTTTTCGGCTTCCGCCTGAACCTTCAGAAAATCCAGCTCGGTCTTTTCCCCCTGCAGCCTCTCCTCCTGTTCTTCCACATAAGTACGGGCGGCCTTGTACTCTTCCATCTTCTGCCGCTCATACGCCGCCACCCTCTCCACATAATCCGCCGTATTGAGTATGCCGGAAATACTTTTTTCCTTTAGCAGTACATTGATATAGCTTTCCTCTTTATTCTCATACAGGGCACGAACCCGGTCCACCATACATTCATACTGCCACCTTTCCGTGGCCTTTGCTTCCTCCAGCGCCGCCTGGGTATCCAGGATCTCCTGCTCCTTGTCCCGGATCTGCTGCTCCAGATTCTCCAGATTCTCCACAACCTGATTTAACTGGGTATTCAGCTTGTTCAATTCCTTCTTCAGTGCCTTCTGCTCGCCCTCCAGCCCTTCCAGCTCTTCCTCTTGAGCGTTTCGCTCATTTTCCAGCTCCTGGCGCCTCTGTTCACTTTCATCAATCTGCTGCTGCGTACTGGATGTTGCGGACACCACAAGAAGACCGGGAAAAATGTTTCCGCCGGCATATCCTGCATTTTCCGTTCCCAGCTGATCCGGAAATATGATTTCGGCTATCAATACCGCAGCCGTTAAAACAGCCGTTTTTTTCCAGCCCTTCAACTTTTCCTGTCCTGCCTTTCCCTCAGTTCGTTTGGAAATCCCCGTTAAGTGCCGGGGAATCGCACACCCTCAGACCTGAATATGTATCTGCCGCCCTGTGTGGGAATACGGGATATAAATCACTCCCGCAGCATCAAACATTTTCTTTGACGCTCTGTTTCCCGGAGTCCCCTCATACTTGTCACTGTCATAAACCACCGTCCTGATACCTGCCTGTATGATGGCCTTTGCACATTCATTGCAGGGGAACAGAGATACGTATATCTTCGTGCCCTCCAGAGAGCCTCCCCGGTAATTTAATATGGCATTTAATTCACTGTGAGTCACAAAGGGATATTTGGTATCAAGCTCGTCCCCTTCCTTACCCCAGGGAAACTCATCATCGGAGCAGCCGCTGGGAAACCCGTTATAACCCATGGACAATATTTTGTTATCATTGCTGACAATACAGGCCCCCACCTGTGTGCTGGGGTCCTTGGATCGCATACCGGAGAGCTGGGCAACTCCCATAAAATATTCGTCCCAGCTGATATAATCTTCCCTCTTTCCCATTCCGTCTCCTTGTTTTTATCTATTTTGTACCGAAAATGCGGTCCCCCGCATCCCCCAGTCCGGGAACGATATATCCATGATCATTCAGCCTTTCGTCCAACGCGCCCACATACATATCCACATCCGGATGTGCCTCTTCCATGGCCCGAATACCCTCCGGCGCGGCAATAATACACATAAAATGAACGTTCCTGCAGCCCCGGTCCTTCAGCATCTGAATTGCTGCCACCGAGGACCCGCCGGTAGCCAGCATGGGATCCACCACAAACACCTCACGCTCCGCACAATCCGCAGGCAGCTTACAGTAATACTCCACAGGCTTTAAGGTATCCGGATCCCGATAAAGACCAATGTGCCCCACCTTTGCTGCCGGAATCAAATCCAGAATACCGTCTACCATCCCCAGACCCGCACGCAGAATCGGTACCACCGCCAGCTTTTTTCCGCTCAGCTCCTTTGCCGTAGTCTCGCAGATCGGCGTAGTGATCTCCACGTCTCCCAGCTTCAAATCCCTGGTAGCCTCATAGCAGATCAGCATGGCAATCTCGCTGATCGTCTGCCGGAAATCTTTTGTGCCCGTCTCCTTTCTGCGGATAAAGCCAATCTTATGCTGGATCAGAGGATGATCCATAATTACTACCTTTGCCATCTTATTTTCCTCCCTCGATCATGTCAATTCTTCGCTGATGTTTTTCTTCTCCGGAAAAATCCGTGTTCAGAAAGGTCTCCACAATATCCAGTGCAAGGCCGGTCCCCACAATTCCGCCTCCCAGGGCAAGTACATTGGCATCGTTATGCAGCCTGGTCATTTTGGCGGAAAAAGTATCCGTACAAAGAGCACAGCGCACGCCCGGCACCTTATTGGCCACCATGCTGATGCCAATGCCGGTGGTGCAGATCACAATGCCCTTCTCGCAGCTTCCGTCCGCCACCGCCTCCGCTGCTGCCCGTCCGTAGACAGGGTAATCCACGGAATCCCTGCTGTTACACCCCATGTCACGGTAGGGAATATTCTTTTCGTCCAGATAGCGTTTCACACTTTCCTTCAATTCATAGCCGCCATGGTCACTTCCGATTGCAATCATTTCAACCTCATTTCCGCGCTGCTTACGCTTTTATTTTTTTATTGCCGTTTACGGCTTTTCAGATCCACGGATGCCGTGCAGCCGCAGACCGAACTTTACAATTTGACCACATGATGGCCGGCCGCCTTCAGCAGTCGGTTCATGATGGCCTGCCCCAGTCCAGAGGCTTCAAAGCTCTCCGCATATATTTTTGTGACACCTTCGTCGTCAAACTCTCTGAGCATGGAAAAAAGATTCCTTGCAATGCCCTCTTCGTCTCTGCGGCTGCCCACACACTTGATAACATTCCCCTGATACCGGGAAAAATTCTCGCTGGCACACAGAATTCCGGTCTTTTCGCCCTTTTCCTGCTCTGCTGCCGCCTGAACGTTAATATACTCCGCCACCTGGTTGGAAGCTCCCTCCACGATCACCAGCTCTCCCTTTGGCGCATAATGACGGTATTTCATACCGGGAGCCTTCGGAGCCTGTCCACTGTCTGCCTCCATAATTGTGACATCTATGTCAATTTCCTTCAGGATACTGCCGAGCATTTCTGCAGTCACATAGCCGGGGCGCAATATTCTGGGCGGCAGAACGGTCAGATCAAGAATCGTGGATTCCAGACCGATGCCCACCTGACCTCCGTCCAAAATCATCTCTATCCTTCCGTTCATGTCCTCAAGCACATATTTTGCCAGGGTAGGGCTTGGACGCCCTGAACGGTTGGCGCTGGGAGCAGCCACATATCCGCCGCTGTATTCGATCAGCTTTCTGGCAATCCTGTCAGAGGGAAACCGAACGGCTACCGTTTCCAGTCCGCCCGTGGTTTCCGCCGGAACCAGCTCCGTCTTATGCAGTATTATGGTCAGTGGTCCCGGCCAGAACGCTTCTGCAATCCGCATGGCTTCTTCCGGCACCCGTGCGGTGATTTTCTCCAAATCCTTCAGTCTGCATATATGCACAATCAACGGATTGTCCGAGGGTCTCCCCTTGGCTGCATAAATCTTTCGGGCCGATTCCGCATTTAAAGCATCTCCGCCCAATCCGTATACGGTTTCCGTAGGAAACGCCACCAGCCCGCCGCCCTGTATGATGCTTCCTGCGCGGCGCAGCGCCGCATCCTCTTCTGCCGTAAATGCTTCCCCCTGCGGCATAATCCTCACTGTCACTGTATCCATCGTAGCCGACACCCGCCTTATTGTGTTGCTTTGCACACTTTTTGCTTCGCGCTTCCTTGTCTGCTTTCGCAGACCGCCTGCTCTCACTCCGTTTTTCACTCGCAGGCCCGCGCTTCGCGCTTCCTTGTCTGCTTTCGCAGACCGCCTGCTCTCAATCCGTTTTTCACTCGCAGGCTCGCGCTTCGCGCTTCCTTGTCTGCTTTCGCAGACCGCCTGCTCTCAATCCGTTTTTCACTCGCAGGCTCGCGCTTCGCGCTTCCTTGTCTGCTTTCGCAGACCGCCTGCTCTCACTCCGTTTTTCA
>CAJUIA010000048.1 GCA_910586485.1 uncultured Acetatifactor sp. | reverse complement strand
TTAAAGTATGGCATAAAACTTTCAATTAGTTAAGGCGCAGGGTTTGACGTTTACTATCATCCTCACCCTTGACACTCTTCGTCTGGCGAGGAACTATCTGCGGGAAAATTTTACGTGGGGAAAGGAACCTCGGCTGTATCTTTTGGACGGAGCAGGGCACGCGGGCGGAGGAATCAGGCAGGAGCTGCGGCGGGAGCAGGCGCTGGCCCTTGCCTTGTCGGGAAATTTGTGACGTGATTTCCAAAGGAATTGTTCAAAAGTTAGATACTGTTATTTTTGCATTAAGGCAATGGTCATATGACTGCTGCCTTTTATTTTTTGCGTGTAGTGTGTTTGACATATCTTGCAGTGGTCTTTTATCACGATCAATAATATTTTTGTATAGTTACAAAATGAATTAAAAAATTGTATAATATGTTCAAAAATGGAAATAGTAAATGATATAAATGTACAAATTGCAAATAAATGCTTGACTTATAACACCTATGTGGTATGATAAACTTACAAAATGTAAAGTTACAAAATGAATTAAGAAAGGCAGGGAGGAACGAAGTGAAAAAGAGGATATGTGCTAAAAAACTGCTTGGTCTTGCACTGGTGATGATGACAGCTCTTTTGAGCGGCTGCGGCGGGAAAGAAGAAAAGGACAGGAACACGTTCACTTTTGCTACCTGGGCGGCAGGTACGGAGCTGGAAGAGTTTCAGGCTATCATTGATAAGGTGAATACGGAGGCAAACGGCGAATATAAAATTGAAGTTCTCAGCATTCCCTCTGATTATTATGTAAAGATTTCCACGAAGATAGCGGCAAAGAATTGCCCCGATTTCTTTTGGATGACACAGGAGCTTATATCCAAATATGCGCAGATGGGAGCGCTTGCGGATATTACACAGCAGTTTGAGAGCAGTCAGGCTCTGACACCGGATATGTACTATGAGGGGGTGCTTGATTCGGCAAAATATAATGGTTCTTACTGGGGGCTGCCCTGGATCGCTAATCCATTGATCGTCTATTACAATAAGGATATGTTTGATGCGCTGGAGCTGGAAGCTCCGGCGCCGGACGATGACTGGACGTGGGAAGAGTTCATTGATATATGCCGGGGCTTCAGCGGACAGCAGTATAAGGGAAATACCGTCTACGGAACGGTGGTGGACGGATGGCCCAATATAGAGACCTTTATCTGGGCGGGCGGCGGAGACATCATTGCGGATGACGGGCGGACGATCCTGCTGAGTTCCGAGGCTGCACAGAAGGGCATGGGTTATCTTCAGACCATAGTAAAGGAGAATCTCAGCCCCAGATATGCGGAAGTGGCCAGCTTGGGCGACAACAACGTCTGGTTTGAAAAACAGCGGGTAGCCATGTATTTTGGCGGTATGCAGGATAATTTTGAAACCAAGGTTGCCGCTATGAGTGCGGATGAGCAGTTTGAAATTGGTTATGCGCCAATGCCCGTGTGCGATGACGGCGGAGCGTGGAGTTTTGACTGGACCGCGTCTACGGTTATGGCAAAAGCTTTGGAGGGAAACGAACTGGCGTATAAGGCGCTGGAGGCGGTGACACAGGCGTTCTTCGAGTGGAAGATCGCGCCGCCGGTCAAGGATTCTCTGGATAATGTGGCGAAGATAAATCCCCGGAAAGAGGCGGCGATGGACACCATTACTTATACCATGGAATATGCCCGGTCAGCCAACTATATCCCCGAATGGTCGGACATCAATGATAAGCTTTGGTACAACCTGTATGTCTCTTTACTGAACGATGCGGATTTTGACTATAAGAGCAAGATGAACGAAATTCAGCAATATTCGGAGGAATTGGTAAACAAGCGGTAATCGGCTGCAGGCGGGAAATGCCTGGGCTGCGTATGCGTAAGAATGTGCAGAAGTGTGTTTTGAACGCGCGGATTGGAGTGTATATGAGACAGAAAAGGCAAAGGGCCGGATTTTATTTTATACTGCCATGGCTGATCGGGCTGTGTTTGTTTACGGCTTTGCCCATGGTAGCAGCCGTGTATATCAGCATGACGGATTGGGACATTGTGGGAAATGCGGAATTTGTGGGGCTGCAAAATTATGTCACGTTGTTCCGGACGGAAGAATTTATCAAAAGCCTGTGGGTGACGGTACGCTACGCCGTAATCGCCGTGCCGCTCATTATAGCAACTTCCCTGACGATAGCGGTTCTGGTTTCCAGGAATCATAAGGGTACGGGAATATTCCGGGTAATTTACTATATGCCGGCTATTGTCTCCGGTGTGGCGGTGGCCATTGTATTCAAATGGATCCTGGATCCCAGCTATGGTTTGTTAAACGGGATCCTGGCATTTTTCCACATACAGGGTCCCGACTGGCTGTATGATCCGAACTGGGTGCTGCCATCCTATCTGATCATGGCGGTATGGGGGGCAGGCGGAGGACTTTTGACCTATCTGGCAGCGCTGAAGGATATACCGGAAGACCTCTATGGCGCGGCGATGATAGACGGGGCCAATACCTTTCAGAAGGTGCGGTATATTACCGTTCCACTGATGACGCCAATCATATTTTACAACCTTGTGCTGGGTATTATCGGGGCGTTTCGGAAGTTTACCGATGCCTATGTGCTGGGAGGCGCCGGCAAGGAGGGCAATTTCTACATGGTCTATCTGTATGAAGAGGCGTTCGGGCACTACCGGATGGGATATGCCACGGCGCTGGCATGGGTTCTGTTTGTTATAATTCTGCTTTTGACATTTGTGGTCAACTGGACGAAGAAATATTGGGTATACAGTGAATAACTGTCGGAACGGAGAATGAAAATGGATGGGAAGAAAAAGGGAACACATATGAAAAAAGTAAGGCTTGTACTGTGGTATGTGGTAGTGATCCTTGGCTCGGTCATTATGCTGCTGCCCTTTGTCTGGATGGTCAGTACCAGCTTTAAAACGGAAAACGAAATATTTACCGTGCCGATCAAGTGGCTGCCGGGCGCTGTAACGCTGAAGAATTATGTAAAAGCGCTGGAGGTGGTGCCGATTTTCAAATGTATGTTGAACACGCTGATCATAGCGATTCCCAAGATATTGGGGGAAGTATTTGTATCGGCGCTGGTGGCTTTTGGATTTGCCAGATTTGAATTTAAAGGGCGTAATACGCTGTTTATGATTATGCTGGCCACGATGATGCTGCCTTATGAGGTGACGATGATTCCTACCTTTATGGTCTGGTCGGGACTGGGATTTTCGGACAGTTATGTACCGCTTGTTCTTCCCGCGTTTTGTGGATCGGCATCCTTTATCTTCTTTCTCAGAATGTATTTTGAGACGGTTCCCAAGGATTACGAAGAGGCGGCCTGGATAGACGGAGCCAAAAATCTGAAGGTCTTTCGTATGGTATTCCTGCCCCTGGCAAAACCGGCGCTGGTGACGATCTGCCTGTGGTCTTTTATGGGAACCTGGAATGACTTGCTGGGGCAGTTGATATACATTGATTCTCAACAGAAATATACGATACAGCTGGCGCTGGCCTCGTTTAGCTCCATGACTGGAGAGACCCTGTGGGGGCCTTTGATGGCCGCATCCTTTATGGCATTAATCCCTGTGATAGCTCTTCTTCTTTATGCTCAGAAGTACTTTATGGAGGGCGTAAAGATGGGCGGCATCAAGGGATGAGCAAATATAATATGTATTTGCCCGAAAGGGCGGATGCAGCACTTTAAAAACAAGGAGGAAATTGTGATGAAAAAGAAATTATTGGCATTGGGAATGGCAGCAGCTATGCTGGCGGGATGTCTGACCGCATGTGGAAACGACAGCGGCAGCGCTGGAGGTGGGGGCGGCTGGACACCGGTACAGGAGTTCACCTACAAGGATATTGCCTCTTGGGGCAGTATGCAGACGCCTTCGGAAGGAAGCGGCGCAGGAAGCATTGCGGCTACGAATGACGCGGACGGATATGTGACGATTCAGGCGGCGTCAGATGGCTGGGGCGGCGTGGAATCCGGATATTTTGAGATCGACCTCTCCAAGGAGCCTGTTATTCTGGCTAAGATCTTTGAGAATCCCGACGGATATAACTGGGGCATGAAAATTGTGCCGGAGAATCCGATTGCGGATCATGAGTGGGGATTATATGTGATCAATGATAACAATCTGAAATGGAACAAATATGCCGGGGTAGATCTGAAAGAGGCGCTGGGAGAAGATTTCACCGGTATCTATGGAGAGCAGTGCAAGATTAAGCTGTGGATTTATCCTGCAGGCGGCCCGGAAGGAACTGTATCCGTATCGGAGATTCTTATACTGAATACAAAATAACAGACAGTTGTGATGCGGGGTGGAGGGGGAGCTTTCACCCTGTATTGCATGAAGCAACAGGATACCGCGGCGAAACAGCTGCTGACTGGTCAACGGCAATATGTATGTAGAGGTAGTTATGAAGAAAGCGACAGCAATTATTCTGGTATTTATCATGCTGATAACGACTACATCCTGCACGGGGAGCGCACAGGGAGAGGATGAGAGCAAGATGAGCGGACAGAAGGAGGTGTCCCGCATCGCCAGGTGCGACAGCGGGGTCCCCGATCATTACAGGGAATTTGATTATAAGGCAGCGGCGATGGTTTATGATGAACTATTATTTGGCGAACAGGCGGAGGGAGTATATTTTCCGCTGATGTGGCAGGATATGACGCATAATACCTTTGGGTTTGCGGCATATGTGGGCGATGGGCGGACCGGCAGCGATGGCGGGCAGGAGGCGGTGGCTACGGTGGCTTCCGTTTTAAGCGCCACGCTGCTGGGGATAGATAAGAGCAATCAGAACGGGATAGACTATGTGGCCCAGCTGCATGCGTATTTTTCCCTGGAGGAGGGGATTGTGTTGAACAATCCAGGCGGTAGTTCGCAGGGGGCATCTATGTGGTATATGCTGTACCCTGCCATCTTATTTACACAGGTATCCATCCTTTATCCGGAAGAGACGCAGATCAGGGAAGACGCTCTGACCACGGTGGAAAGCTGGTATGAGGCGTATGGTGTCATGAAAGCGTCTGGAACTTTTGATTATACTGGATTTGATTTTACTACCATGCAGCCTTATGAGAACGGAGTGTGGAAGGAGCCGGACTGCGCGGCAGGCATCGCGGTGCTGATGCGGCTGGGCTGTGAGATGACGGGCAGGAAGGAGTATGAAGAGGCGGTGACCGGCTGTCTGGATTATCTGGCACAGTATGAGGGAAGCCCTCTTTACGAAGTGCTGCTGTATTTTGCGCCTTCGTTGGCCGCCGAGATGAATGCACGTCAGGGTTGCGATTATGATATAGATGATCTGCTGGGTGACGTTTTGAACGGCGGGTCCATTCCCAGAGGGGGTTGGGGCTCCATCTCCGGCAGCTGGGGGGACTATTGTATGAACGGTCTCATGGGCAGCACTACGGACGGCGGTGGTTACGCTTTTTCCATGAATACCTTCGCGGGCGGCTATGCTCTTGCGAATCTGGCCAAGTATGATACCCGGTATGCCCGCGCCATGGGGATCTGGTATCTGAACGCGGCAGCCGCGGCAAGATACTTTTTTCCGGGGGAGGCGGCAGCGGATAAACAGTCGTCTACAGGGGATGAGGCGGTGATGGATTTTATTCAAATATCCGGCAAAGCCATACCCTTTGAAGGAATCCGTAAGAGCAGCCATTCACAGACGCCCTGGGTGGGCGGGGACCCCACGGTATACGGCTGGGCCCAGACGGATCTTTCCCTCTACAGCGGCGCGCATACGGGTATGTTTGCTGCCGTGGCAGAGCCTACGGACGTAGAGGCGATATTGCGCATCCACTGTGACACGGCGGAAATCTGCGGGCAGGGTTTTGCGACCAGTCTTTTGTACAATCCCCATGGAAAGACCAGAAAAGTGACTTACACATTGCCAGAAGGGACCTGGGATCTGTTTGAGAGTGTGAGCAAGCAGGTGATAGAAAGAAACGCTGAAGGCAGTGCCGTCCTGCAGCTGGAGCCGGGGGAGGCGGTAGTGATTGTGGAGGTTCCCGCAGGAGCTGAAATCGTACATGAGGAAGGGCAGTATACTGCGGATGGCGTATGGATCGCCGCTGACACGGTGACGGTGGAGCTTCTGGGACTTCAAAATAACGATAAGGTTAAGGGCAGGGTAGAACTGGATGTCCGGGTCACATCCACCGACCCTGAAAATACGCTGTCGGAGATCGTGCTGGAGATAGGCGGAAAGGAAACTGTCTATGGCCGGGGGGAGAAGGTGGTATTTCGGACAGAAGAATACGGAAGCGGCAGCAGGAATGTGAACGTCACAGTGAGAATGTCTGATGGCAAAACGGATAAGACGGGGATACGTCTGAATTTTGAATAAAAATTACTGGTTTAAGATTTGTGCGGAGTAAGCCGATTATAATGATAGAAAGTGAATGGATATGATCAGAGAACCGAAAAACCCTATTATTATTCCGGAGGACGTAAAGCCCTCCAAAGATTTTTTGAAAGTGGACGGCGTGTTTAACTGCGGCGCGGCGAAGCTGGGCGATGAGTATATCCTGTTGTGCCGGGTGGCGGAATCCTGCCGGGAGCAGGATGAGGGGTATGTGTGCGTACCGACTTACGATGAGCGGGAGGACTGCCTGAGGATAGAGAAAATAAACAGGGAAGAGATCAAAAACAGATATGACATGAGTGATTCCAGAATGATTTTCACAAGGAATGCGGGCGGCGCCAAAAAGATCAAATATCTGACCTCTATCTCCCACCTACGGCTGGCGCGCAGCAGGGACGGCATTCACTTTAGAATGGATGAACAGCCGGCCCTTCCGTTTCAGGGGCGGTACGAGAGATGGGGAATGGAAGATCCCCGCATTACCTGGATGGAGGAAGAGGAAAGATACTGCATCACTTATACGGCGGTGTCGGAGCTGGGGGTGGTGCCGGCACTGCTGATCACGGAGGATTTTAAGCAATATGAGAGGATCGGGGCCATTTTTCCTCCCGAAAATAAGGATGTGACGATCTTTCCGAGAAAGATTGGCGGGCTATATTACGCATGTCACAGGCCGGTGCCCGGAGAGATCGGTACGCCGGATATATGGATCGCTTCCTCACCTGACCTGATCCATTGGGGAGAACACAGACATCTGTGCGGCGTGAGTGAGGATGGCTGGGAAAATGGGAGGATCGGCAGCGGGGCGCCGCCCATATATACGGACCGGGGCTGGCTGCATATCTATCACGGCGCGGATGCGGATAATCGCTATTGTCTGGGCGCCATGCTGACGGATATAAATGAGCCCGGCAGGATGATTGCCAAATCTTTGCTGCCGGTGCTGGAGCCGGAAGAAGCGTATGAGAGAGAAGGATTTTTTGGCGGCGTGGTATTTGCGTGCGGCTGTATAAAAGACGGTTCCATGCTGTCTGTCTATTACGGCGCGGCGGATGATAAGATCGCGCGGGCAGTGGTGTCGCTGGAGGATGTTTTTAAAGCTATGGAAGCGGAAAGGTGAGCTGGAGGTATTTATGAGAACAATATGGGAAATGTTGGAGCTGCACAGAGCAAAGGGGCAGACGGCAGCGGTGGCGCGTCCGGTGTTTCAGGGTGTGGAAGGGTATGATGTGTATAATCCCACGGCGCCGTTTGCTTATCAGGGCAAAAATATGATTTGCGTCCGGGTAGAAAAAAGGGACAGC
Organism: uncultured Acetatifactor sp.; assembly: GCA_910586485.1. Classification (GTDB taxonomy): domain Bacteria; phylum Bacillota; class Clostridia; order Lachnospirales; family Lachnospiraceae; genus Acetatifactor. The sequence continues at coordinate 12,041 of CAJUIA010000048.1, read as the reverse complement.
GAGATCTCTCAGGCCGTTTTTTTTGAAGAGATCGAAAAGGATGTTTACCGCGTGGCGGAGGGCTGGAAACGGTACGATTTGCAGGACCCCAGCATTACAATAGTGAAGGGGCGCTATGTCCTGGGGGGAACGGAGGTATATCCCCATCCGGAGAATCCGGAGCGCATGTGCTGGCATACGGTGTTTTACTGCGGAGCAAGCCCGGAGCATATGGAGAGACTGACCCAGGGGCCGGAAGGCATGAAAGATGTACGTCTGGTGGAGCTGGCGGACGGCCGCATCGGTATCTTTACCAGACCCCAGGGGGAAAAGGGCGGCCGGGGTAAGATCGGCTTTACTGCAGTGGAGGATTTTCCGGACGTGACGGCCGCGGCTATGGAGGATGCGCCGCTGCTTGATCTGTTTGGCCGGGAGGAATGGGGCGGTGTAAATGAAGCGTTCCTTCTGCCGGATGGCCGGATTGGCGTGCTGGGGCATATCGCATGCTTTTTGCCGGATGAGGTGCGTCATTATTTTCCCATGGCATTTGTGTTTCATCCCGTGACGGGGGAGCACACGGAGCCGGAAATTCTGGCGGAAAGAAAAGAGTTTCTGCCGGGGCCGAGCAAGCGCCCGGATCTGGAGGACGTGCTGTTCAGCGGCGGTATGCTGCGCCAGGGGGACAGGGCAGTGTTATATGTGGGCGTTTCTGACTGTGAAATTCAATATATGGTGGCGCCGAATCCGTTTTATGAGGTATAATGGAGTAAAAGCGCCAGGAAATGTATGGTTTGTAAGCAGGGGGAAATACATTGAAAAAGGTTTCTATGCAGGATATTGCCACAGAGCTGGGAATATCAAAGATGACGGTGTCAAAATGCTTTAAGAACAGTGAGGACATCTCGGAAGAGACAAAACAGAGCATCCTTAAAAAAGCGGATGAGATGGGATACGAGTATAAAAGGCGTATTCAGTACCGGATTGCCGTTTTATTATCTGAAGTGTATTTTGAGCCAAATGAGAAATTCTATAATGGCTTGTACAAGCGGCTGCAGGAACAGGAGTGGGCAAACAACATGAAGTTCTCCCTGTTTTATGTCAGCAGGGAGGATGAGAAAAGCAATGTGATCAATGCCGGAGTGGAAATGCTTGACGGGATCATGCTGCTGGGGCAGTTTTCCAAAAAGTATGTTTTGCGTTTGATGGATACGGGGAGACCAGTGCTGTGTCTGGATTTTTGTTATCGGGGGGTGGAGGCGGACTCCGTGATCTCCGACAGCTTCCAGGCGAGCTATAATCTTACATCCTACCTGATAGAGATGGGACACCGCAGGATCGGGTTTGTGGGTAATCTGAACTATACCAATAGTGTCAATGACCGCTATCTGGGATACTACAAGGCTCTTTTGGAGGAAGGGATTGACCTGCTTTCCCAGCAGCGGATTGACGATCGGGGACAGCAGGGGATACTGGAGTATTTTCTGCTGCCGGAGGATATGCCGACGGCGTTTGTGTGCAATAACGACCATGCTGCCTATATCCTGATCAAGCAGTTGAAGGCAGCAGGCTTCCGGGTGCCCGGTGAGGTGAGCGTAGTGGGCTTTGACGATGTTTTATATTCGGAGATTTCCGATCCGCCGATCACTACGGTCCATGTACAGCGGCGGTTTATGGCAGAGCAGGCTGTTTTGCTGATGAAACGGAGATTGCAGCAGCCTGATGCCAGACCCCGGACCATCACCATAGATTGTTCCATCCGTTATCGGGAGTCTGCGGCGGGCGTGACGGATCTGCCGGGCAGTTAAGCAGGTGGATGGTCGCCGTCATTTGCATTTGATAATAACCGGGGGGTTATGTTCTTTGCGAGTCATAAAACGGGCAAATTATAATTCCAGACTATTTGAATTCAAAAGAAAGTACTTTGATTAAGCCATTTTCCCGGCGTTCTATCAACCGGTTCAAATATAAATCCCGTCTGATCGTCTCCATTGCTTCTCCTTAATTCGAAATACTGTAACATGATGCAAATTTCCATAGTTACATTCTATCAAAAACCGCCATCATAAGCAAACTATTTTGATTATGATGCTCCGGATTTTTAGATTTTTAGAAAAATACGTATTTTCCCGAAGTAAGGAGTGTGAAACTTAAATTTGCTTCAATACTTCTCCAATATCTCCATTCATACATATAGACTGTCCCTCAAGCTCCTTAGGGCACTCGGCCTCCCCATAGTTAATACAAACATAAACTGCATTCGGATTTGCCGCTGTCATCTGCCAGAAGGGATATTTGATAATCCCCGGAGTGTTGCTGCCCACATCTAATTCCAGGTATAGAACGTTTTGGCCTTCATGACTGTGAATAAATTTCTGATACCGTCCGGCAGCCGCATGCCAGCCGTCATCTTCCACAAAGGTATGGTCGGCCCGCAGGTTCATGGACATGGGCGCGCCGCAGACGGGGCAATGAGGGACCAGCCTGGCCGGAATGCGCATATTTTCCTGTTCGGCAATCATTTTTTTCACAATGGCTTCATTATCGTAGGTTTTATGATGGCAGGGCCTTGCACATTGCCATAGCCCATAATCCCCCTGGGTGTAAAACAATCTTTGTTTATCAAAGCCTTCCTTTTGGAAGCAGTGGTCAACATTTGTGGTCAAAACAAAATAATCCTTATCCCGCACCAGATTGAATAAATCACGATAAACGCTTTTGGGCGCATTTTGATAACGGTTGATGAAAATGTAGCGGCTCCAGTAAGCCCAGTATTCTTCTAAGGTTTTGTAAGGGTAGAAGCCTGCGGAATACATATCCCTGAAACCATATTTTTTGATGAAGTCAGGGAAGTTTTCTTCAAAACGCTTTCCGGAATAAGTAAATCCGGCAGATGCGGAAAGCCCGGCCCCTGCGCCAATCACAACGGCGTCGGCGCTTTCAAGCGCCAGCTTGACCCTCGCGGAATGAATTGTTTCCGCGGAATGAATTGTTTCCGTTTTATCCCAGTAGCTGCCTGTAAATTTCATAATCTTTGTCTTTGAACACATTAAAAATCACCTCCAGGCCGTTTTGATGCTTTGCTTGATAGTCCTTTACCGTCCGGACTGCAATTTCGGCAGCTTCTTTATTGGGAAAATGAAATTCTCCCGTGGAGATGCAGCAAAAGGCAAGGCTCTTTAAATGATATGCTGCCGCAAGCTCCAGACAGGAGCGGTAGCAGTCCGTAAGCAGATCACAATCCTGCTGTGTGACCCTGCCGCTGATTATTGGGCCGACGGTATGCAGGACATAGCGGCAGGGAAGATTATAGGCCGTAGTGATTTTGGCCTTGCCTGCCGGCTCCACCGCCTTTTTCCTGCCGCCGGAACGATTTGTTTCCGTGGAGGACGCTCTTTCCATGATGCGGGCGCATTCCAGACGGAGCTGCACCCCTGCGGCGGAATGAATTGCATTGTCGATACACCCATGACAGGGAACAAAGCAGCCTAACAGGGCACTGTTGGCGGCATTTACAATGGCGTCGCACCGAAGCGTGGTAATGTCTCCCTGCCAGAGATAGATTTGACCTTGTACAGGGTGGAGCCCGGTAAATTCCGTAATTCCTTTTTGTAAAGCTTCCTCCTGTAAATACGCATCCTGTATTTGCAAAAAGGCTTTTGATACAGGGTTTGGCATACGAATATTGAACAGTGAACGGAGCAGGTTTTTCTGCTCCTGTTCACCTGCCGGAATGGCAATGTCTGCGTATTGCGGCTGCTCGCTTAAAAGAGATTTTATTAAGTAGATTCTCTTTTCTGTCTGGGTCATTTGTTTCCTCCATAAAATCAGGCGAAAAAGAAGCCCGCTGTCATATCAAGGTAATTCTGCCCGCTGTACTGCGGATACTGCCGGCTGACCTCCGCCTTGAACTCATCTGCGTTCTGAACCTCTGCGGCAATTTTTTTGAGGTTTTCCAGATAGTCAATCTTTGTCTGGGCGTCCTTTAAGTCCTCAGGAGTATAATGGGAGGTAAGGATTAAGTCATAGCCCTTTTCAATGTAGCTGTGAAGCTCTGCAATCATTGCATCGGCATGGCCTGCGCCTGCAACGATGGAATGGCAGTCATGTCCCAGCATGTGGGTGTAAACGGCGTTGATTTCGGGTATTTCTACATCAAAGGCGTCGTTAGTCTGCCTGATAACAAAATCAATGCCGCCGATGGTGATGCTGCCTGCCTCAATCACATTGGTAATTTCGTGAACGGAGGAATCAAAGATTTCTCCAAATGCGCCGGTAAAATTGTCAATCAAAGCCTTGCCGCCGCCGTTTTTGGAATAGAGGGCCGCATTTTGCGTGGCATATTTGGGAACATTGGGCAGGAAGGAAGCGCCGGCACCGTGGTAAGCAACGAGCATCCCTGCAGCCTCAATATGTTCAAGATATTCGGCAAGCTCCTGAATGTTATCAAAGAAACAGGGGGATTCGATGATGACTGCGCTGCCTCCTTTTTCGACAATGAATACCTCGTCATCAATCAAATCATTGGTCTTGTAAGCGTGCAGCTTGATGCTGCCAAAATCATAGACATTCATTTCGCCCTTGGCGAGTTTTACGGTGTGAAATGCGTTCTTATTCATAATAGAGTTCTCCTATCTGTTTTTATTTTGCTTACGGCTTGTTATTTCCCGTCTGCAAGATTATAATAAGGCTGTATGGAAAAAGCGTAAAGTACGCACTTTATTGTGCTATAGTTACCAAAAAGAAACGATTGTGAAAGGATGGGGATTTTTATGGAAAAAATTTTACCTGCCTGTCCGGTAGAAACAACCTTAATGCTGATCAGTGACCGTTGGAAGGTGTTAATTATCCGCGATTTGCTGGAGGGCACAAAACGGTTTGGAGAATTAAAAAAATCGCTGGGAAATGTATCGCAAAAGGTTTTAACGGCTAATCTGCGTTCCATGGAAGACAGTGGTTTACTCACTCGCAAGGTATATCCGGAGGTGCCGCCCAAGGTGGAATATACCTTAACGGATACAGGGTACAGCTTAAAGCCTATTTTGGATGCCATGGTGGAGTGGGGGACGGAATATAAACGGAACAACGGCTGATTGAATAACGGATAAGGAGAAGGGAGGCAGGCTATGAGCGATATTATGGAATTTGCAGACAGAGAGGAATTTCGGGACTGGCTTTTGGAGCATTGTCAGTCAAGTGCCGGTATTTGGCTTCTCTTTGGAAAATCCGGCGGGCCGAAGACAATAAAAGCAGGGGAAGCGCTGGAAGAAGCGCTTTGCTTTGGCTGGATCGACGGACAGATGCAGAGCATTGATGATAAAACCTATCGGAAATATTTTTCCCCGCGCAGGGAGAAGAGCAAATGGTCAGAGAAAAACAAGACGTTGGTCAAGAGTCTTGAAGAGCAGGGACTCATGACTGATTTCGGCAGAAAGAAAGTGGAAGAAGCCATGAAAAACGGTCAGTGGGACGCACCAAAGCCTCAGGCGGTTACAGAGGAACAAATTGAGCAGATTTCCGCGCTGCTGGAAGGATATGAGCCTGCTTATACTAATTTTCAGGCCATGTCAATGTCGGTAAAAAAGACTTATACAAAAGCATATTTAGATGCCAAGACAGATGCCGGCAGGGAAAAACGTATGGCCTGGATGGTGGACAGGCTGAATCGAAATCTTAAGCCTATGTAATTGATATACAGGATCAGAAGATAGGGCTGCCGGAAGGAAGGGGGCCGGAAACAACAGGAGGGCGGAGGATGGATATGAATGGAAGGGATATTTCGGTAAGGAAACCGAAAATGATTCTGTTTGATTACGGTCAGACATTGATAGACGAAGAAGAATTCGGGTTTAACGGAGTAAAGGGGACGGCGGCAGTTTTACAATATGCGGTCAGAAATAAATATAACAAATCCGCCGAAGAGGTTCAGGCATACGCGGACCGCCTGAATCAGGAGCTGGGGCGGTTTGATCCCCAAAGGCGGCATCTGTTTCAGGTGGAAGTACCCAATCACATGTTTACAAAATATTTGTATGAGTCCTTAGGAATCGAGCTGTCAATCGGCCCGGAAGAAATAGACCGGGTATTCTGGGATCAGGCGGCTCCGGGAAGACCTACGGAAGGGATAGAAGATTTTCTGTTTCTTTTGAAGGAAAAGCATGTGCGCACCGGAGTGATCAGCAATATATCCTATTGCGGGAATGCGGTCAGCCAAAGGATTAACCGCTGTATTCCAGAAAACTCCTTTGAATTTATCATTGCTACCAGCGAATATATGTATCGCAAGCCCAACAGGCGGATTTTTGAGCTGGCGTTGGAAAAAGCAGGCCTTGAGGCAGCAGATGTGTGGTATATAGGGGACCACTATCAATGCGATATAGTGGGGGCAGCCAACGCGGGACTGTTTCCGGTGTGGTACTTAGGGGCCACGAAAAGGCAGGAAGAGCCGGCGGAAGATGTGCTTACCGTCAGGCACTGGCGGGAGCTGCAGGAGTACTTTACATAGCGAGGGATGTGTATGAACGGGATTTTACGCGATATTTTTCGCGCGGTCCATGAGGGGAAATGGTTAAGCATAGAATATCATAACAGGGAGGATCAGCAGACAAAGTATTGGATCGGAATCCGGGCTATTGATGTCCGTAAGCGGACGCTTGCGGTGGAAGGGCTGCATCTTACGCAGTATACGGTAGGAGCATTTGATAAAATAATGATAGATTCCATACAGGCGTCTCAAATTATTGAAGGTTCCTTTTACCCGGTCAATAAAGAGCTGGTCAAGGACATATATTTAAATCCCCATAAGTATGCTGCGTTATTTGATAATACGGCAAATTTAAAAATATTAAGCTATCTTGAACAGTGCAACTGCATGGATTGTGTTCCTTATAAGTCTGATTTCAGTTTGATTCAGTATTTGGATCAGGATAATATACAGGGCGAGTTATATCAGTTGAATGCGGAACAATTTCAAATGATTGTTAAAAAATTTCAGTATCAGGCAGATGAGGAAAAGCGGCGGGACGGCGGGCTGAGAATCAGGCAGCTGGCAATGAACGTTTTGAGTATTCATATGGCGAAGGGCCTGTATGTACTGGCTTACCGCAATTTGAATCTGGATGTAAAGCAGCGTGCATTACGGCCGGATACCGAGATTACAATCTGTACGGAATTTACCATAAACGGGACGAAACAAAGTATCCGGCGATTCCTGGATGCTGACGAATATGAATTATTAAATCACTTTGAAGCAAATCAGGAGAAGATAAAAGACTGCATTATGAGCCGGATGTCTCAAAATGGCGGCAACGTGGATGACATGCCGCATATAATCGGTCTGGAAACAGATGTGGCCATTGATTTGCACAGGGAATATCAGGCGATTATCAAGATGTATCAGGAGAACAAGGTTCCTGTGCCCATTAAGGCCTTTTTCGGTGACTTGCTGGAACGACCGCGGCGGACAGCTGCTTATCCTATTGCCCTGATTGATCAAAGAATTAATATGGATCAGCTCCTTGCCATTCATAATGCCATGAAATACCCGATTGCATATATACAGGGGCCGCCCGGAACCGGGAAAACCAACACGATCATCAACACGATTGTGACGGCCTTTTTTAACGAAAGAACGGTGCTGTTTTCCTCTTACAATAACCATCCTATTAACGGTGTTTATGAAAAGCTGTCAACGATGAAATATCAGGGGCGTACGATTCCGTTTCCGATCCTGCGTCTGGGAAATAATGAAAAAACCAGGGAAGCGCTGGAGACGATAAAGCGGCTGTATGAAAGTGTTCAGAAAATTAATGTGTTTGAAAGTACGCTGGATCGAAATAAGGACGCCAGAAAGATAAGAGCAAAGCGGCTTTCAGGGGTGTTACGGCAGTACGAAGAGCTTTTGGATTTGAGAGAAAGAGAAGAGACGCTGGATCGGCTTCTTGAGTATGAGAAGAAAAGAGGCACTTCTCTGCAAATGCTGTCATTTGAGGAAGATTTAAAAAACAGGCAGCGCAGCCAGATTGAGAAGGAGATTGCATCAAAGGGTGAGATTTCCGAGACAGAAGCGCTTTCTCTTTTAGACGGTCGGACGGAAGAATTAAAAGAATACCTGTTCTATACTTCGGCGGGCTATATTAAAAGGATCGGAGCACCAAGAAATGCGGATTTAATGGGAATTTTGAATACGGAGGATAAGGAGAAGCAGCTGAAAGCTTTTACGAAATACCTTGGGAAGAAAGAGAATATAGCAAAGCTGCAGAAAATTTTCCCGATTATTGTTACAACCTGTATTTCAGCGCATCGGCTGGGAGAGCCGGAACCGATGTTTGATATGGTGATTATGGACGAGGCGAGCCAGTGTAATATTGCGGTATCCCTGGTGCCAATCGTGCGTGGCGAGAATCTGATGCTTGTGGGGGATCCGCAGCAACTGAATCCGGTGATTCTTCTGGATGAAATAACCAATGAGAAGCTGAAGAAGCGTTACACGGTATCGGAAGAGTATGATTATCGGAAGAATTCTATTTATAAGACCTATCTGGCATGTGATGCGGTCAGCGATGAAACCCTGCTTCATAATCATTATCGCTGCCATAAAAGCATTATCGGGTTTAACAACCGGAAATATTATAATTCCCGGCTTAATATCCGCTCCGAAAGCAAAGAGGAACAGCCGCTTGTGTATGTAGACATTCAGGATGCAGGCGCGTATTATAAAAACACGGCGCCGGCGGAAGCAAGAGAAATTGCCAGATATGCCGCACTGAACAGAGATAAAAATATCGGGGTCATAACGCCGTTTGTAAATCAAAGGAAATTAATTGAAGAAGAGTTGGAGCGGGCGAAGGTAACGAATGTGACCTGCGGAACGGTACATGCCTTTCAGGGTGATGAAAAGGATGTTGTTTTATTTTCAACGGCAATTACCGAGCAGACACAGGCTGGGACCTATGAATGGCTGAAAAATAACAAAGAACTGATTAATGTGGCTACATCGAGAGCCAAAGAAAAATTGATCGTGTTGTCCAGCCGAAAAGATTTAGAGCGTCTCCACCAGAAGGATGGAGAGGACGATTTGTATGAATTAGTGGAATATGTGCGCTGCAACGGTGCCACTTCTGTGACCCCTAAGCAGGCAGCGTCCAGGGCCCTGGGAGTAAAGCCCTTCAGCAGTGCAACGGAGGATGCTTTTTTAGAAAATCTGACACATGCGCTGGAAAATATCTGGCTGACGCAGAGCCGTTATGTGGTGCATAAGGAAGTGGCCATTGCTCATGTTTTTCGGGGAAATGAAAGCTATAATGATTTATTTTATAATGGTAGATTTGATTTTGTAGTATATGAAAAGCAGGGAGAGCAGGAATTACCGCTTCTGGCCATTGAACTGGACGGGAAGGAGCATTTTGAAGATGAGGTAGTGAAAAACAGGGACAGAAAGAAGAATCAGATCTGTAAGGAGCATGATCTTCAGCTGATTCGGGTAGAAAATTCCTACGCGAGGCGGTATAATCATATAAAAGATATTTTACTGAAATTTTTCGCGATCACACACTGATTAATAAAGGTGGCTGGTAATAATTTTTAAGCCAACGGAGAGTGGACATGGATAAAGTAATTACAATTTCTGACTGGTGGGACGGGCCACTGTGCGGGCTGGCTACATATCAGGAATTAACATGTATTTATGAGCGTATATTTGATGCAGCTAAGGATGATTGGAGTAATGAATATTATCTGACACCAATAGAGGAAAAAATAGCGAGTTCATTACTCGAAGAGTGGTCTATCTGGTGTGAATCTGTTCGAAAAAAAGCATTTTCGGAATTTTACAGGTCATCCAATAAAGCGTTTTATGATAAAGCGGTCGAGTCTGCTGTTCAAAAAAGAATTTATAAAAAAGCCGCCGTTTTTTATGGGCATTTTGAAGAGGGATTTATTCCTGTGGATTATGGTGTGGAGTGGATTGAATGAGGGCTTATTCAATATACAAAGGGGGAAATATGATCAGAGAAGCGAGAGAAAATGATCTGGCGGAAATTTTACAGCTATATTTATATCTGCATGAGACGGCCGTGCCGGAGGATTCGGCACAGTTAAGGAGAACCTGGGAGACAGTTATAAATGATGAAAATCATCACTTGATTGTCTTTGAAGAGGATGGCAGGATTGTGGCATCCTGTGTTTGTGTGGTTATTCCAAATCTTACCAGAAATGTGCGGCCATATGCCTTTTTGGAAAATGTGGTCACGCATGGGGACTACCGAAAGAAGGGCTATGCAACGGCATGTTTAAATTATGCAAAGGAGATAGCGGAAAGAAATCATTGCTATAAGATGATGCTGCTTACCGGCTCAAAGGAAGAAAGCACCTTGAACTTTTACCGTCATGCAGGGTACAACAGTACGGATAAAACGGCGTTTATTCAGTGGTTAGTGTGAAAGGCGAAAAGATTTTCTAAGGCGTCAAGAGGGTGTGTAAACACCCCTCTTTGGACGCCGCCTAAGAAAATCTAAGTTTCGCCTCGAAGAATCGCTGAAGCGATTCTTCCAAAAGTTTCAAGTATTGTTTGTGCCGCCGGAGGCGGCATGTCTGGAAGTGTGAAACACGGGCAAATGAAAGCGAAAGGATGGTTAAGATGCAGTTTGCGAAAAAGCTGAAAAAGGGTGATAAGGTTGCGGTTGTCAGTCTGTCAAGCGGAATGCTGGGAGAGGAATTTTGCCGCCACAATATTGAAATAGGGGTCAAAAGGCTGCGTGAATACGAGCTGGAGCCGGTCTTTATGCCAAGTGCCCTTAAGGGAATCGAGTATTTGCAGGCTCATCCGGAGGCCAGGGCCATGGATTTAAAACAGGCATTTCTGGACGAATCCATTGCCGGGATTATCTGCGCCATTGGCGGTGACGATACTTACAGGCTGCTGCCCTATTTGCTGGAGGATCCTGAATTTACGGAAGCGGTAAGAAAACATCCCAAACTGTTTACCGGATTTTCTGATACTACGGTGAATCATTTAATGTTTTATAAATTGGGCTTGTCCACGTATTACGGACCGAATTTTATCTGTGATCTGGGAGAGATTGCGGATCAAATGCTCCCTTACAGCAGAAAGGCATTTGAAAGCTATTTGGAGGAAAACAGCTGTGAAACAATAGAATCCAGTGAAATCTGGTATGAAGAACGGACGGACTTTTCCAGAGCAGCCGTTGGGACCGAAAGAATCGCCCATAAGGAAGAAAGAGGGTTTGAACTCCTTCAGGGGAGTGAAATTTTTGAGGGAGAGCTGTTGGGAGGCTGTCTGGAAAGCCTGTATGATATACTTACCGTTACCAGATATGAGGATGAAAAAAGTATTTGCGAGAAGTACGGAATTTTTCCGGACAGAAAGGAATGGGCAGGGAAAATTTTATTTATCGAGACCTGTGAGGAAAAGCCGGAACCGGTACTGTTTGAAAAAGAGCTGAGGGCATTAAAAGAAAAAGGGATATTTGATGTGATCAGCGGAATTATAGTGGGAAAGCCGCAGGATGAGGCTTATTATGAGGAATATAAGCATATTTTAAAGAAAGTGATTGACAATGAAAAGCTTTCCATTGTGTATAATGTAAATTTCGGACATGCCACCCCCAGGTGTGCATTGCCTTACGGCGCGGCGGCAAGGGTGGATATGAGCCGGAAGAAAATATATATTCTGCAATAATGCTGCGAAAGGCGAAAAGATTTTCTAAGGCGTCAAAGATCGCCGCCAAAGAAAATCTAAGTTTCGCCTCGAAGAATCGCAAAAGCGGCGATTCTTCCTGCTCGATTTCATGAATTTTTGGTGCCTGCTGTACTGGTATGTTTGGATGTATGAGAAGAACTTCTGGCTTCCTGTGTGATATATGTTATAATGATTCTGCTGACGCAGAATTCAAGTCAGCTAAAGCTGTCTTGCCAGCACTTTGTGCTGCATTATACTTAGCCATGGCTTGAAAAGTAAATGCCTCTTCGAGGCGCTTCCTTTTCTGTGCACATGGTATAATAACCATATTCATGACAGGAAACGGCCGAATGGCCATCCATACCGT
>CAJUIA010000047.1 GCA_910586485.1 uncultured Acetatifactor sp. | reverse complement strand
CTTAAATACATGATTTGTGTGTTATGAGGTTTAAAAGGAAGTGTCAAACTCCCGTGAGAATACAAATCTATGTGCTCTATTTTACTTACAACAGGCAGTTAGTTGACAGGCGGCGAATTTATGTATAATCTAAAGTTAGATTTTAGATTAGCCAGGGAGGGGATGCTGTGTCTTATATTGAACGCGCAATTATGCCGGTTTTAAAGAACAACATGCGGGGCAAGGATATGAGCGGTGAAAACGAATTGCTGGAAAACCTGGATAAACTGCATACTACGGAGCTGGGCATAGAAAGGATAAGAAGAAATCTTTCTCTGGATGTGGAAGATGTGGTAAAATGGTGCCGGGAGCAGGTGAACTCGGCTCAGGCGGAGATTTCGAGAAAAGGGAAGAACTGGTATGTCCGTGGGGACGGTTGCGTGATTACCATAAACGCCTACAGCTACACCATTATAACCGCGCACAGCATATAGCATAAAAAAGCAGAAACGTTGATCCGGCGGGAATCAAGCCAACAGCCGGCAGCAGGAGGGCCTGTAGTGAGCAGGGAGAAAAAGAAAAGGAAAATCTGGATCATTGTCATAGCAGTCATCTTAATTTGTGCCGCGCTGGCAGTGATCGGACTGATGTGTTACGGAAAATATCAAATCAGCAAAATACCGGAGCTGTCCTTTGCGGAGGTTTTGGAATATACCACCAAGGATAACAAAGAGGCCTGCATCACCGTAGGGATTGTGAAGGACGGGCAGGTTTCCTGGAAGGTATATGGTGAAAACGGGAAAGAGCTTCCGGCGGAGCTTCATACATACGAGATCGGTTCTCTTACAAAAACCTTTACGGCCACGCTGGTTGGCAAAGCGGCGGCAGAAGGGAAGCTGGATATTGATGATCAGATCGACAATTATCTGCCGCTCCCTGACGGCAGGGAATATCCGACGATCAGGGAATTATTAACCCATACCTCCGGGTATAAGGGATATTATTTTGAAAGCCCGATGATTTCCAGTTTTTTTAAGGGAAGAAATGACTTTTACGGGATTACGAAAGAAATGGTGCTCCACAAGGCGGGCAAGCTGAATATGGATAAAGATAATTATGGCTTTACCTATTCCAACTTTGGCTTTGCGGTGTTAGGCCTGGTGCTGGAAGCAGTATATGATTCCGATTATGCAGCCCTGGTGAATCATTTTGCACAGGAGGAGCTGGGGCTCGGCAATACCCAAATATCCGCTCAGAATGGCGACCTTGGAAAATACTGGGACTGGAAGGCGGATGATGCGTATCTGGCGGCAGGCGCCCTTACCTCTAATATAACGGATATGCTTTCCTACGCGCAGATGCAGCTTTTGGAGCATCCGTATTTTGCCGAATGTCACAGGAGCCTTGCAGTAATCAATGCTTCTACGGAAGCTTATGAGACCATGGGTATTCATATGGATGAGATCGGGATGGCCTGGATTATAGATGACAAAAGCGGCATTATATGGCATAACGGAGGAACGGGAAATTATAACAGCTATCTTGGCTTTCGGCCTGAGACGGGGACGGCGGTGGTGGTGCTGTCCAATCTGGCGCCGGGTTATCGGATTCCTGCAACTGTAATGGGCGTAAAGCTGCTGGAAGAGCTGGAAAATTAAACTCAATAGGGGAAATAAACAGTATCCATTTTAAGTAAGACAGGCGCGTAAGAGAAGGCAGAAGGAAGGATAAAAGCAGGGAAAAAGAAGGAGGGAAAACGGTGACGGTAAAGGCAGAAATGAAAGATATAAGCACTGTGGCAGAGCTGGCAGTGCAGATGTGGGAGGACAATACAGTAGAGGATCTGATTCAGGAGTTTACGGAACTTCTTTCCAAAGGCAGAGCGCAATTTTTCTTAAAATATGAAAACGACATCCTTGTCGGGTTTGCGCAGTGTCAGCTGCGCTCCGATTATGTGGAAGGAACGGAAACCAGCCCCGTGGGTTACCTGGAAGGCATTTTTGTCAGGGAGGAATATCGGCATCAGGGATATGCAAAAGAGCTGCTGGCCGCATGTGAGGCCTGGGCCAGAGAGCAGGGCGCAGGGGAGTTTGCCAGCGACTGTGAGCTGGACAATGCGGGAAGCTATCGGTTTCACATGGCGGTGGGCTTTACAGAAGCAAACAGGGTTATCTGCTTTACCAAAAAGCTTTTTAAGTAAGGCATAGCGGGCGTTGTGCTAATACAGATCAGTTCAGGTTGGACTGATCTGTATTTTGTTGTGCCGGCAAAACTGATTGACAAAAGGAATGGGGGGGTAAAATGCGATAAGAGGCCGCGTACAGTGGCTTTGGAGTATAAAAAGGATAAAAATATTATCAGGAGGAATACCGTCATGAAATGTTTTAACCACCCCGAAAGAGAAGCTGTCGCAACCTGTCAAAAATGCGGAAAGGGATTGTGCCGGGAATGTGCCGAAAAGCATATGCCTTGTCTGTGCGATACCTGTGCCGCTCAAATTCAGAAGGACCAGCAGCAGGAAGCAAAAACGAAGGAAGACCAGCGAAAGCAGAAATATAAAGATGCCCTGGTTGACACCCGCGGTGAGTTCATAAAAACTGCAGTGATTGGTATTCTCGTTGGTATCGTTGGCGTATGGTGGATGGCTACTCAGGAGAATGCCATTGACGGTTTTGGTGATTATGTTGGTTATTTTTTTGTTGCGTTTTGCATTCCCTTTGGCTGGAAATTCTTTACCTATCTGCAGTCCTTCATTCCTATCTTTCTGATCGGGACATGGTGGTTTTGGCTTATATACATAGGAGTTAAGGCAATTCTCTCGATTCTTGCCGGAGTTCCCGCCTTTATTTATCAGCTCGTGAAAACGATCCTGACCCAGAGAAAAATCAACAAGCTGAAATGAAAATAAAAAAATTCGGTATTTATGCAACCGGCTATGTTCTCTGTTCGTTTTATGGGTGTAAGGATCACACACTGAACCGGACGAAAGGAGCAGAGAAAATGTCGGATGGCTTTATCAGGCGCGTAATTCAGTTGGTTATGGAATCGTTCCCCATAGACAGGGGGAAGAAAAGGGATATGCTGCGGAGGATTACGGGCCTCAAAAAGAAAAAGGAGGAGCAATAAAGATGTTTTGCACTTCTTGCGGAAAACAAATTGCGGACGATGCCTCATTTTGTCCGTACTGCGGAATGCCTGTCTCACAGAGCGACGGGCTGGCGGAGCTGATGACCGCGGCGCGCATCGGCGATCAGGAAGCTATTGGTGCTTTGTATGAAAAGACTTACAGCAGGGTTTACTACACTGTCAAGTCTATAATCAAGGATGAGGACGCGGTGTTTGACATTGTGCAGGACACTTACATAAAGGCGTTTGCTCACCTGAACAGTTTCCAGGGTGACACGAGGTTTTTACCATGGGTGCGTCAGATTGCCGTTAACACAGCCAGGGACTGGCTGAAAAAGAAGCGTCCCATGCTGTTTACGGAGCTGAGCTCCGGTGACGAGAAGGATACTCCTGTAGAAGAGCTGTTCCCGGATGAGCGCAGCGAGAATCTTCCGGACCAGGTCATCGACCAGGAAGAGACAAAGCGCCTGATCCGCGAGATCATCGAGGAATTGCCGGAGGATCAGCGTGCTGCCATTGGTATGTTCTACTACGAGGAAATGTCTGTAAAAGAGATTGCGGCTGCAATGGGCGTCTCCGAGAGTGCCGTTAAGAGCCGGCTGATGTACGGCCGGGGCAAAATTGAAAAGAAGGTTTTGGAGCTGGAAAAGCAGGGCACGAAGCTTTACAATCTGTCTCCGCTTCCGTTCCTGCTGTTGCTTTTTCGAAATCAGAAGGCATATGCGGCAGAGATGCCGGACAGCCGAATTCTTCAGGCTATCCTTGCTTCACAGCCCCTGGATGGGGCTGCAGCGGCCGGGGGCGGCGCTGGTACGACAGGAGCAGGCAGCGGAGCGGCGGCAGGTGCTGGTACGGCAGGAACAGGCAGCGGAGCAGTGGGTGCGGCTGTGGCCGGCAGCCTTGGTGCGCTGAAAATCGGACTCGTGGCTTTTGCAGCCATGGCAGTTGTGGGCCTTGGCATTTATGGCGGGATTCGGATCGCCTCCCGTTCTGGCGAGTCACAGGATCCGCAGACCATGAAAGGTGTCACTGACCAGGAAGAGTCGGAGGCATCTGTAGAGTCTTTAACAGTAGAATCACAACCAGTGGTAGAGGAAATAATGGCTGCATCGTTGGAGGTTTCCCAATCTATGGAAGAAGAGAGCTCGGAAGGGGAAGAAGAGAGTCTGGAAGCGGAGGGCGAGACGGCCTGTTTTTATGTTTTCTCGGATATGCCAATAGCAGCATTTGAAATAACAGGATTGGGTATTGGTCCAGACGTACCGGTCCTCGATGAGCCTATCGTCTTTGAGGGTGGTCACAGTGAACTGATACCTCTTGTTCCGCTGACACCGGGCGAAAATACGTTTGTATTGTACTGCTTTTTCGGAGGAAATGAAACCGATCAGGAGTACTATGGAATATCACGGACCAAAATTCACTCTCCGTCGGGAAGCAGCCCGTGGGAAGCAAATTCATATACGGTTAATGAGATACCGACTGAGAATGTCCCGGAGGGCTGGGCAGGTATAAGCAAATATTATGGAGAATTTAAGGAACAAGATGCCGGAAGTCATGAGACCGTGGGTGATCAATTTGTAATGAGCCTGGATGAGCCGGGTAACGGGGAGTTTAAGAGCATAGTTGACCCCTGGCTTCATTATATTACATTTGCGGAAATTTTCCATAGCGATGCACCCGAACCCGATGCGATACATGTGGCAGAAGTATTAACATTTACGTACGAAGATAAATACAGCGTGGAAGAGAACGTGGTTTCAGAGGTGGCGGCAGCCTTTGAAGAGCAGGGAGCGACCGTTCGGGAGATTCCCGTGGAAGAGGCTCTTGCAAGGGACCATATAATAGTTTCGGAGGAAGATGCGGACTAAGGCGACTGGTCCTTCTGGTGTTAAGCCATTTTATTGCTTTGTTTATAATGGGCAGTACGGAGGGCGGTATGAGAAGAAAGAAAATGTTTTGTTCAGAAATAGTAACTATAACAGTAATGATATTTTTAAGCGGCTGCGGCAGGTGGGTCGAACCGGTAAGTGCAGATCCGACAGAGACGGTAAACGCGGAAAGCATAGCGGAAAGGATGGAGAGTTCAGCAGTTGAGAACAATTCTGTACCTACCGAAACAGAAAAGCCTGATGTGACGGCTGAAGCCACGCAGACATTTGAGTCCGTACAGACACTAAAGTCTGCTGAAACTGTAACGCCTGTTGAGACGGAAGGGCCTGCAGAGGCAGAAAAAACTGTTGAAGCGGAAAAGCCCGCGGTAACGCAGAGCCCCACCGAGCCACCGACTCCTGCGCAGCCACCCCAGCCAGAGGCGCCGACGCCGCCACCGGCTCCCGTGCAGACATCTCAACCAGAGGCACCGACGCAGCCACCGACTCCCGTGCAGACACCTCAGCCTGAGACACCGACGCCGCCACCGGCTCCCGTGCAGACATCTCAACCAGAGGCACCAACGCCGCCTCCGACTCCTGCGCAGCCACCTGAGCCTGTTCATGAGCATTCCTGGAAAGAGCATTATGCAGAGACACAGACCTGGATTCCCAACATTGTAGTTGTAGAAGACTATGGTGAGATCCCCGGCGAACAGTATGGCTTGGCCATTTGCAGCTGCGGATTTGAAACGACAGATACAGGTGTTATGAGCGAACACTATAAAGAGGGATATTTAGCGGGTACTTGTGTTAATTTCACAGTCCAGACTCATTGGACTGAGCCTACCTGGGGTGTAATCGGTTCCCATGAAGAAGATCAGGGCCATTATGAAACCAGCACCTATGTTGATTATTATTACTGTGACTGTGGTGCAACCAAATAATTTGTGCGTATCGCTCAATTTTTGTCAGAGAAAAACAGGGACTCCTAAATGAAGAAAGTAGTCTATGTGATTTTTGGGAGATAGCATATATAGTATGCTCAATTAGAACAAAAAACGCAGCACTTAGGAAAGAGGATGATATTTATGAAAAAGACAGAATTTTATAAGAGAATATATACAGTGTCAATGCCGCTTGTGATACTCCTGCTGTCTTTGTCAGCCTGCGGGAACAAGCCCACAGCACATACGGAGGGCGCTGTCTTGGATAGTCAGGCTGCATTGAAAACTGACGAGGCAGATACGGATTCCGGTACGGATAGCGCAGAAGCCGATAAAACCATTGCAACACCGACTGTTGAAGAGGATTTACCTGCGGCGACGGAAAAGCCCGTAGCGACGGAAAAGCCTGCAGCTACAGAAAAGCCCGCAGCGACGGAAAAGCCCGTGGATACAGAAAAGCCTGCAGCGACGGAAAAGCCCGTGGTGACGGAAAAGCCTGCAGCGACGGAAAAGCCTGCAGCCACAGAGAAGCCTGCAGCCACGGAAAGACCTGTTGAGACAAAAAAGCCTGCACAGACTGCGACGCCTACTGCAACAGAAAAACCTGCAGCTACGGAGAAACCTGAGGCGACGCCGACCGCTGCACCGGAGCCTGTCCAGAATCCGGGAACATCACAGACGAATCCTGAGAACTCTGACACCTCGGCTGCACCCACACAGGCGCCTGCTGAATCTGTTCCTGACACGGAAGGCTCTGGCTGCGATCATAATATTGTATGGCAGTGGCAGCTGAATGAAACGTTTCCTGAGAATTGCACGGGCCGCTCCCGTATCGTGGATATGTGTTCCAAGTGCGGGTATATCCAGAAAGTCTACAGTGACACTGGTATTGTAGAGAGTCACGCATATCGTGAGCCCATAGTGATATGGCCTACATGTGTAAGCGAGGGGGAGCAATATCACATATGTGAACGGTGCGGCAAAGAAGGGGATCATATTAAGATGCCTGTAGACAAAAATAACCATAATTATGTCAGGGGTACGGAGACTGTTCTGGAGCCTGGCAGCTGTAACAGGCAGGCGGTGCTGGAGGTTACATACGTTTGCACCCTGTGCGGCGACAGTTATACCAAGGATGAGCTTGGCAGTGTAGACAGCCAAAATCATACTGACTATGACGGTGATGGTATCTGCAATAGTTGTGGCGCTACGTGCGGATCTGTACAGCCATCCGTTGAGTCTCAGCCTGTTGAATCTCAGCCTGAGCCCGGATCTGAATCTGCCGCCGCTCCTGAAAATGTACCTGAGCAATAGCATGCAGAGGCTCTTGGATTAAGTAAAAAGCAGATTCATAAGCCATTCAATGACGGAGGAAATTATGCAAAATAAGAAAGCGTTTCGGTCAAGATTATTGATTACAACAGTCATGTTGTTTATGGGCGGCTGTGGTAAGCAGGCCGAGCCGGCAAGTGCAGGGTCCGCGGAGACGGAAAAAGAGTTTGACATAGAGGAAGGTATGGAAGGTACAGAAGATGAGGACAATTCTGCACCTGTCGAAATGGAAAAGCCTGATGTAATGAATGATGGCACGCAGACATCTGAGTCTGTATCAACATCTGAGCCTGCTGAAACCGCAGCGCCTATTGATGCGGTAGTGCCTGTTCAGACGGGCGAGCCTACGGAGGCGGAATCGCTTGCTCAAACGGAAAAATCTACAGAGGCGGAAAGGTCTGTTGAAACGGTAAAGCCTGCACAGACTGCTAAACCCGCAGAAACTGCAGAGCCCGCAGTTGCCGAAAAGCAGATAGAGTCGCCAGAGACAGTCCCCACCGAAACGCCGGCTGTCAACGATTCTGCAAATAACCAAACACCAGCTTCCCAGCCAGAGGCACTGACCCAGACGCCGGCTCCTGTACAGACACCCCAGCCGGAGGCACCGGCCCAGTCTCCTGCTCCTGTACAGACACCCCAGCCAGAGGCTCCTGAACAGCCATTTCAGCCACCTGTTCACGAGCATTCATGGAAAGAGCATTATGCTGAGACCCAGACCTGGATTCCCAACATCGTTGTTGTAGAAGACTATGGCGAGATTCCTGGTGAACAATATGGTTTGTGCATTTGTTATTGCGGATTTGCAACAACAGATGCTGCAGTTATTGAACAACATATTGTAAATCATGTCAATGCGGGTGAATACAATCTTGCAGGTTTCACAGTTCAAACTCATTGGACTGAGCCCACCTGGGGCGTGATCGGTTCCCACGAAGAAGACCAGGGCCATTATGAAACCAGCACTTATGTTGATTACTACTACTGCGACTGCGGCGCAACCAAATAAAAATCAGTTTGGATGTAAGTAAATATCTGTGTGAATTTTCACTGTAAAATATCTGATGCCATTTAATCAAAATATATAATTGCGGAGACCAGCTATGAAAAGTATGCAAAATAAGAAAGCGTTTCGATCAGGACTATTGATCACAACAGTCATGTTGTTTATGGGCGGCTGTGGTAAGCAGGCCGAGCCGGCAAGTGCAGAGCAGGCGGAGACGGTAAAAGAGTTTGACACAGAGGAAAGTATGGAAAGTACAGAAGTTGAGGACAATTCCACACTTGTCGAAATGGAAAAGCTTGATGTAATGGATGAGGCCACGCAGACATCTGAGTCTGTATCAACATCTGAGCCTGCTGAAACTGTAGCGCCGGTTGATGAGGCAATGCCTGTTGAGACGGGCGAGCCTACGGAGGCGGAATCGCTTGCTCAAATGGAAAAGTCTACAGAGGCGGAAAGGCCTGTTGAAACTGTAAAGCCTGCACAGACTGCTAAACCCGCAGAAACTGCAAAGCCTGCAGTTGCCGAAAAGCAGATAGAGTCGCCAGAGACAGCCCCCACCGAGACGCCAGCTGTAAACGATTCTGCAAATAACCAAACAGCAGCTTCCCAGCCAGAGGTACCGGCGCAGAAGCCTGCTCCTGTACAGACACCCCAGCCGGAGGCACCGGCCCAGTCTCCTGCTCCTGTACAGACACCCAAGCCAGAGGCACCTGAACAGCCATCCCAGCCACCTGTTCACGAGCATACATGGAAAGAGCATTATGCAGAGACTCAGACCTGGATTCCGAATATTGTGGTTGTAGAAGACTTTGGCGAGATTCCTGGTGAACAGTATGGTATTGCCATTTGTGCTTGTGGATTTGAAACAATAGATGCAGAGGCTATGCGACAGCATCAGCGTGATAATGTCGATAGTTATGATGCTCATAATTTCACGACACAGACTTACTACGGGGAGCCTGTCTGGGGTGTAATAGGTTCCCATGAAGAAGATCAGGGCTATTATGAAACCAGCACTTATGTTGATTATTACTACTGTGACTGCGGCGCAACTAAATAAAAACCAGTTGGAATGTAAGTATATATCTGTGTGAATTTTCACTGTAAAATATCCGTTGCCATTTAATCAAAATATATAATTGCGGAGATCAGCTATGAAAAGTATGCAAAATAAGAAAGCGTTTCGATCAGGACTATTGATCACAACAGTCATATTGTTTATGGGTGGCTGTGGTAAACAGGCCGATCCGGCAAGTGCAGAGCAGGCGGAGACGGTAAAAGAGTTTGACACAGAGGAAGATATGGAAAGTACAGAAGTTGAGGACGATTCCACACTTGTCGAAACGGAAAAGCCTGATGTAATGGATGAGGCTGCGCAGACATCTGAGTCTGTATCAACATCTGAGCCTGCTGAAACCACAGCGCCTGTTGATGCGGTAGTGCCTGTTCAGACGGGCAAGCCTACGGAGGCGGAATCACTTGCCCAAACGGAAAAGTCTACAAAGGCGGAAAGGCCTGCTGAAACGGTAAAGCCCGCTGTTTCCGCAAAGCTTGCCGCGACCCAGACACCTGCAGAAACTGCAGAGCCCGCAGTTGCCGAAAAGCAGGTAGAGTCGCCAGAGACAGCCCCCACCGAGACGCCGGCTGTCAACGACTCTACAAATAACCAAACGCCAGCTTCCCAGCCGGAGGCACCAGCGCAAACGCCGGCTCCCATACAGACACCCCAGCCGGAGACACCGACGCAGCAACCTTCTCCTGAACAGCAGCCCCAGCCACCTGCTCAGCCTGAACAATCTCAGCCACCTGTTCACGAGCATACATGGAAAGAGCATTATGCAGAGACTCAGACCTGGATTCCGAATATTGTGGTTGTAGAAGACTATGGCGAGATTCCCGGTGAACAATATGGTTTGTGTATTTGTAATTGTGGCTTTGAAACAACAGATCATGATATGCAAGTGGCACATATGATGGCACATATTGAAGCGGGTGAGTCCAGTCAGTTTACAACTCAGACTCTTTGGACTGAGCCCACCTGGGGCGTAATTGGTTCCCATGAAGAAGATCAGGGCTATTATGAAACCAGCACTTATGTTGATTACTACTACTGCGACTGCGGCGCAACGAAATAATATAGAAGGGAGCTGTACTTTATTAACTTAGTACGAAAGCCCTTAAAGATAAGAAAAAGGAGAAACATATGAAAGCAAAACGAATTGCAACACTTTTACTGACACTGGTCATGACGATTTCCTTCTCCGCCTGTGGCGAAAACGACAGCGAGCTGGTACAGACGAGCGAAGAAAGCAATTCCGATGATACCGTTGAAGATTTCAATGAATCGGTGGCTGGCGGCAAGCCATCCAACGACAAGCCTTCTGATGAAGAATCCGGCCCTGCAGAGATTCTGGTCTCTGAAGAGAACGCCTCACTGGAGGGTGAAATACATATTCGCGTAGAGGGCGATACTCTCTATCTCTCAGGCACAGGGACTGTATGCCACGATGATTACGGTAACTACAGCCCGGTCAATGTAGTGGTCGAGGAAGGGATTATCGGGATTGACGACAAAGCGTTTGCAGGGTGTAGAAAAATGACGGGCATCACATTGCCCGAAGGCGTGAAGAGCATCGGCAGCTCTGCATTCAGCGGATGTAGCAGTCTGACCGCCATTGTCCTGCCTGAGAGTGTGGAGAGCATTGGCGAAGGAGCATTCGACGGATGCAGCGGCCTGACGGGCATCACCCTGCCTGAGGGTGTGAAGAGTATCGGCAACTCTGCATTCAGCGGATGCAGCAGTCTGACCGTCATCACCTGGCCCGCGGGTGTGGAGAACATTGGGGTTTGTACGTTCGCATATTGCTCCGGTCTGACGGATGTCACCTTGCCTGAGGGTGTGAAGAGCATCGGCGAAGGTGCATTCAGCGGATGCAGCGGCCTGACGGATGTCACCTTGCCTGAGGGAGTGCGAAACATTGACGGATTTGCGTTTATAGAGTGTTACAATCTGAGCAGCATTACCCTTCCTGACAGTCTGGAGAGTATTGGTGAAAACGCATTTCTTGCATGTGACAGCCTGGCAGAAGTGACTCTGGGCACCGGATTGACGGAATTCCCTGGAAGTAGCTTTGATTATTTTTCGCTTACCAGAATCAAAGCCCCCAGCAGCCTGCAGGAATCGGCTATAAAGTCCGGGGTAGATCTGTCCCTGATTGAATGGTATTAACAGCAGGCAGCACCCAGGACGGAAAGTAATTGTGTTTCTTTCGGATATTGGATATAATGAAAGAAAAGGAGGGCAAAACCATGGATGCGTTGAAAAAAGAAGATGCTTATACCGTTGAGGACATTTATGCGCTGCCGGATGGGGAGCGGGCGGAACTGATTGACGGACAGATTTATTATATGGCGCCACCCGGATGGAATCATCAGAAAATCAGCATGTTTTTGTCAAAGGAAATATCATCTTATATAGAAAAGAACGGCGGGCAGTGCGAGGTGCTGGCGGCGCCCTTTGCGGTATTTCTAAATGAGGATGACAGAAACTATGTGGAACCGGATATTGCGGTTATCTGCGACCAGTCGAAGCTGGATGAAAAGGGGTGCCATGGGGCGCCGGACTGGATTATTGAAATTGTTTCCCAGAGCAGTAAATCGAGAGACTATATGATAAAGCTTTTTAAATACCGTACCGCAGGCGTCAGGGAGTATTGGATCGTCGATCCGGGCAGGCAGATGGTGACGGTTTACGGATTTGAAAAGGAGACGGTGGAGCTGTACAGCTATGGGGAAGCGGTGCCGGCAGGGATTTATGAGGATTTTTCCATAAAGCTGCAGTAGAGTAAAGCCTGTACAGGAAGCCCGCCGACAGCGCGGTATGCAGGAATTTTTCCCCGCATGATTTATCTGCCGGAAACCTGGAAGCGCTGATAAATCGGCTTTCCAGCGGCAGTAAGGAGTATGCCTGCCGCCAGATAGATCAACGGAACTGCCTGCCAGGGAGTCAGACAGTGGCCAAATATGGACACAGTGTATTGTCCGAATACATTCCAGGGTGCGAGGAAGGACCAGGGGAGCCAGTTCCATATCTGTGCCGGTACTCTGTACTGCGCCGGAGCAGTAAAAATCAAAGGCACGATCAGCAGCACGACGGAAATGGCAAGAGTGGCAATATTGCTTTTCAACAGCTCTGATAATATCATGACAAATATACTTGTGAATACGGCAGCCATCATCATGTTCCCATATGCGATTAATATCGCCTGACCGCATGTGATTGGGTCTGAGCTTGGGTTGTAAATGAACTGAAAGGCCGCCTGAAAGCCGCCTGCTCCATACAGGCATATGGCCGATACAAATTCAGCCGTAAAAATAAGGATTGTAATGATTACGGCAAAGGTGGCGCCCGCCGCTGTCTTAGCCCAGTAGAGCCTTGTTTTTCCTAAGGGAGAGGCTAAAATGAGCTGGTCTGTTTTTCGGATATGTTCATCCGAAAAGATTCCCGAAAGACATATGGCAACTAACATCAGCACAAAGAGTCCGGTGGTCTGATAGTTTGAAAACAAGACCCGGTATCCGCCGTGTTCTTCGTAAGTATAGGGCTTTTTTACCTGTTCTTCCTGTTCGCCCCAAAATTCTGTTTCTCCCTTTGACAGCTTTATGTCTTTCCACAGAGAGGTAAGCCATGCCTGCCTTTTGGCATACAGCTCGGCTTCATTGGGCTGCCATGAATACATGGCCTCAAAGGTCTGCATATCTGATGTTTTGCGTATCATTTGAAAGATTTCATTGTAAGGACGCGCATATTTCCAATATTCCTCTGTTGCCTGATAAGGAGTATTTGTGGACTGCGGGATTTTCCGCCAGGCGGCTATTGTCTCTTCCAAAAGCGCCTGATCAATTTTTCTGCCGCTCAATGCCTTTGCATACTTTTTGTCCTGCTGATACATATTATAATTTGTGTCTATAAATTTCCCGTCTATATAATAGTTTCCAAGAAGCGGGGCAAACACGGAAATGATACTGATCAGAATGCTCAGTAAAAGGGAAACCCACACTATTTTTTTACCCAATAGTTTTTTCCATTCATACCTATAGATTTCTCCAAAATGATTCATGATGTTACCTTTCTAAACCTGCAGATTATGTGTAATGGCTGCGATACTGCAGGAATCAATCGTTTAATCTTTGTCAATATGCCGTAAATAAAAATCCTCCAGACTGCCTTTCTTTTCGTCCCACTTATCCTGATAAATAAGCCTTCCGGATTTCATGATGAATACGGTATCGGCAATGTGTTCAATATCCGACACGATATGAGTTGACAGCAGCACAATATTTTCCTTTCCTAAATCCTCCATCAGATTGCGGAAGCGTACTCTTTCCTTTGGATCCAGCCCGGCAGTGGGCTCGTCTACCACAAGGAGCTTCGGATGCCCCAGCAAGGCCTGTGCGATTCCCAGGCGCTGCTTCATGCCGCCGGAATAAGCCTTTATCTTTTTTTTAGCCACATCCTGTAAAGCCACCAGTTGTAGAAGCTCGGCTGCTCTTATGTTTGCCTGCGGTTTTGGAAGCCCCTTTAGCGCCGCCATATATAAAAGGAAGTCCTGCCCCGTAAATTCGGGATAATAGCCAAAATCCTGAGGCAGGTATCCTAAAACGGAGCGATAATTTTCTTCACTTACGTCTATGCCGTCAAAGGAAATACTGCCGCTTGTAGGCTTTAAAATGCCGCAGATCATTCTCATGAGGGTGGTTTTACCGGCGCCGTTTTCGCCGAGCAGTCCGTATACGCCTCTTTGGAGCGTCAGGGAAATGCGGTCAACCGCGATATGATTTTGATATTGCTTCGATACTCTGTCTATTATCAGTTCCATAGTAACCTCCATGTTGCAGCTTTGCTGCGATTCAAATCACGCCAGCTCTTCTGTTCCTTTCAGTGTCTGGCAAATTTCCCATACCGTTCTACCAAGCAGGAATGCCGATAAAATGATCCACCAGTGAATATAAGAAAACCGATAGATAAAATCGGCAATCAGATGCAGTCCGAAGCTTCCCGCGCTTACCAGTACCGCGGCGCACATACAGCCGTAAAAGGCTTCCCTGCCACGGAAACGGCGGGTGAGCCACAGGCTGATATTTACGGTCAGCAGATAGGGAACAAGCAGGTAAATTCCTGTTTGAAGCATAGACATATTGCCGCTGCGGCATAAAGGGATCAGGCAGCAGATCACAAGCCCGTCCAGCAGTCCCCAAATGCTCATCCTTGCCAGCACTACGCTTTTTAAAGAAAATTTCGTGGACATTTCAAGCTCCTGCATGCCATATATTACCGAACGAGTGCTTTCCGTCACGGCCAACTGGCCAAGGAAGGGAATCAGCGCGGACAGAATCCATAAGGTATCCGGATCCATATGGCGGGCGCCTGCCAGCGCAGGCAGCAGAAATAACAGGGACAAAATCCATATCCATTTTCTGCAATAAGCAATCTGAGTCAGTATAAACTGCCATATACTGATAGAAGGTGAAGGCCTGGCGAGAGTTCTTAAAAACCGGGCTTTCTCCTGCCGGTCGGGCTCCGGAAAAATAAATGCTTTTTTCATCTCCTGTTTTAAATTTTTGTTCATTCCGGAAATCCCTCCTTTCTCAATTCTTCCTTTAAACGTTTTTGTGCCCTTGACAGCCTGCGGTAAACGGCAAAACGTGACAGGCCTGTAATTTTGTATATTGCAGCGACGGAGATTTCCTGTACATACCGTAAAAACAACACTTCCTGTTCCTCTGCCGGAAGACGTGCCATGGCGGCTCTTAAGGCCAGATTATTGATGATTTCCTCTGATGCGTCACAGACCGTTTTTTCTTCCACAGCTTCCATACTGTAAACCGGCTTTTTCCGAAATTCATCCATACATAGATTTTTGGCGGTGGCATATAAGTATGGCAGTACTTTTTCGCTGTCCAGCTTCAGGTTCCGCCTGTAAAATCGAAGAAAGGTTTCCTGGGTTATGTCCTGTGCTAACTGCCTGTCATAGAGTTTAAAACAGCAATAGTGGTATATTTTATCGTATTGTTCTTCAAGATCCATGGGTCTATATGTTCCCCCTTTATAATGTTTAACGGATGACACTGTTAAAATGTGCGGGTTAAATTTTTTAATATACAATTAGTTCGGCATTTTTTTCCTAAAAGCAACCTGCTGCATTCTTGAACAGAAGGGGTATATATGCTATCATAAGAATGTGTTTTCGATACAAATACAGGCGGCGTGAGCTTTGCGGAGTGCAGGCAGGAGAGGGATTATGAGCAGATATATCAGAGAGATGGAACTGCAGCTCCCGGAAGATAAAGTACGGGGACTGCTGGATGGTTTTCTACAGGAAAACGGATTTTACAGCGGAGAGTGGCAGGGACAGGTCTGTTGGACGGCTGATTGGGGGATCAATATGCCGGTGCCTCCCGTGAGGGTTGCCAAGGCCTATATCGGGCTGTATTTTTTTGATTATACTTATGAAAACGGAAAGCTGCATTTTGAGGCCTGGCTGAGGGATGGAAAGAAGAAAGAAACAGGACCAATGGGGTGGTACCTTTGGCAGATCAAGGAGCCCTATGCCGGCCTTTTGTCCAGGCTGGAGAGAGAGTTAATTGACGAACTGCCCCAGGACAGCGAGCTGCGGCAGCAAGCGGTGAACAGCATTCAGATCGAAAACAGCAGCAGGAGGATGGGCAAGGCACATCTGCTTTTGGGAGCAGTGAGTATTTTGGTGATAGCAGCTGCTTTTTTCAATGTTTTGAGGCATCTGGGCCTGCTGTGATTTTTTATATTTGACAATTTAAAAGGGGAATGCTATAATCCTAAACAAGTTGACATAAGAAAAGGCGATGACGGAAACAAGTAGCATACTAATCGCAGACAGAGAGAGTGTCACACGGTGGAAGGCGCTTATGTGGATCGTATGTGAAAACCATTCCCCAGCTGTAATGCTGAAAGTAGATGTAAGCATTACCGTATACCTGCGTTAAAGGTTAGGATTTGATAGAATCTGAAGTGAAAAATTAAGGTGGAACCGTGCAGTAAGCACCCTTAAAGGTACAGTATTTGTACTTTTAAGGGTGCTTTTCTTATGTTAATCAAAAAAGTATATTTCAGGAGGAAATGAGAGATGAAGATTTTGATGAAAGATGGTTCCATCAGAGAGGCCGGCTTCGAAGAAGAATTGGGCAGAAAGGCGTTTTGGCATACCAGCGCCCATATTTTGGCGCAGGCAGTGAAACGCTTATATCCAAATACCAAATGCGCAATCGGACCGGCCATTGCCGAAGGCTTTTACTATGATTTTGAATTTGATTTTCGCTTTTCGGAAGAATATTTTGCCGAAATAGAAGCGGAGATGAAAAAAATTGTCCGGGAAAACCTGCAGCTGAAACACTTTACGGCAGACCGGGCAAGGGCCAGGCAGGACATGGAAGAACGAAATGAGACCTACAAAACGGAGCTGTTGGAGGAACTGCCCGAACATGAGGAAATCAGCTTTTTCAGGCAGGGAGAATATCTGGAAATGTGTGTAGGGCCTCATGTGGCATACACCAGTGCCATCAAGGCCTTTAAGCTGTTGTCCGTGGCAGGCGCGTACTGGCGCGGGGATGAAAAAAATAAAATGCTTACCAGAATATACGGCATATCCTTCCCTGACAAAGAGATGCTGGAAGAATATTGCAGCCGCCTGGAAGAGGCAAAAAAGCGGGATCACAGAAAACTGGGAAAAGAATTGGGCTTGTTTGCCTTGTTTGAAGAAGGCCCTGGATTTCCTTTTTTTCTTCCCAGGGGACTGATACTGAAAAACCTGTTAATTGATTATTGGAGAAAGCTGCACGCGCGAGAAGGGTATGTGGAAATATCCACGCCGATTCTGTTGAACCGTCAGCTTTGGGAAACCTCTGGACACTGGGAGCACTATAATGATAAAATGTATACGACGCTAATAGACGGGGAAGATTTTGCCGTAAAGCCCATGAGCTGTCCGGGGGGGATGCTTGTATATAAGATGGAGCCCCGTTCTTACCGGGAATTTCCCCTGCGGATCGGTGAGTTGGGACTGATACACCGGAATGAAAAATCAGGTACGCTGCATGGCCTGATGCGTGTTCGCTGCTGTACACAGGATGACGCTCATATCTTTATGACGCCGGAGCAGATTCAGGATGAGATCAAGGGGGTTGCCAGGCTGATAGATGAGGTTTACACAAGTTTTGGCTTTCCGTATCATGTAGAGCTGTCCACCAGACCTGAAAATTCCATTGGCAGCGACGAAGAATGGGAAATGGCTACGGAGGGTTTAAAAAAGGCCTTGGAGGATCTGGGACTTTCCTATGTGATAAATGAGGGAGACGGGGCATTTTATGGTCCAAAGCTGGATTTCCATCTGGAAGATTCCATCGGCAGAACATGGCAATGCGGAACGATTCAGCTAGATTTACAGCTGCCCCAGCGTTTTCAGGCGGAGTATATCGGAGAGGACGGAAACAGGCATCGTCCGGTGATGATCCACAGAGTTATATTTGGTTCTCTGGAAAGATTCATGGGGATTTTGATCGAGCACTTTGCAGGGAAATTTCCCCTGTGGCTTGCTCCGGTGCAGGTTAAAATACTGCCGATTTCCGATAAGTACATGAAGTACGTAAGGGATGTGGAAGCCCTCCTGAAAAAAGAGGGACTGCGCTGTGAGGTGGATGAACGGGCTGAGAAAATCGGTTACAAGATCAGGGCGGCGCAGCTGGAAAAAATCCCTTATATGCTTATCATCGGCGAGAAAGAGGTTCAGTCCGATAGTGTTTCCGTCCGCAGCAGGGATGGCGGTGATCTGGGAAGCATGTCGGTGGAGCGGCTGACGGAGCTTTTACGGGAAGAGGGCATTTGCATTTAGGCAGCATTGTATGAAGAATTTGAAGACGGTGAGGTATCAACATGCGGAACTTTGAGATAGAAAACGAGATGTACAGGCGGGCTAAGGAGCTGATTGAAAAAAGATACCCTGAAGGCTGGGGCGGGGCAGGAATCGTGCATACCGAAAAGGGGCATTATTTTACAAGCGTTTCCATTGAAACGGAAAATGCCTCCGCGGTATTATGTATTGAAACCGGCGCCATCCTGGAAGCACATAAATTTGACGAAAAGGTGACGCACTGTATGTGCCTGGTCAGGGATGACGAAAAGTCGGATTTTAAGATATTGACTCCCTGCGGCATTTGTCAGGAGAGACTGCGCTATTGGGGAGAGGACGTTCAGGTGGCGGTGACGACGGAGGACAATTCCCTGCTGTTTGTGGAACTGAAGGAGCTGCAGCCCTATCATTGGACCAGGGCTTATTCAAGGTAGGAGGCATTATAATGTCGGGGAAACCATTTAATATTTCTTTGGATATACCCAATGAAGAAACCAAAGAAGCGATAGAAGAAGTACGACAAATGAAGCGGAATCCTTCTTTTGGAAAAGCTTATACAGATGTTGACGAAATGATAAGGGAGTTACAAAGGTATGAAAAAAGAGGAATTATTTGCGCCCATCAGAGAAAAATATGAGGCGCTGAAATCGGCTTTAAAGGGAACGGACCTGGAAAAAATACGGGAATTGACATTAGAAGTTCATGCCATGGTTCATCCAGCAGAAATATCCGGCAGAACGGAAAAAACCATTGCGGATTATGTTTTGGATTATATGCTGGCGGGAAATCCGAATGTAATCGTGCCGAGAGAGGATTATGATGTGGACCTGCATTATGCAGGAACAAGGAGAGTCCCCATGTGCTGGCAGTTCTGGCATACCTATCGCATTGAAGATCTGGTAAGCAATATTTTAATGGTCAATCAAAACCAGCTCTTTAATACCCGGTGGCAGCAAAAAATCGGCGCATCTATTACGGATACCGGAAACGCACTGGAATTTGACCAGGCCGTGGAGTTCGGGAAAGGAATAGATGTGTGGGCGCTGCGCGACTATATGATGGCAGTGGGAAAGAACACGCGCAGCATTTTGGGCAGCTTAACGCTGGAGCAGATACAATCCATGGTGCCTGAGGAATGGGTAATGAGGATATTGGAGGAAGGCGGCGTGACGACAGATTTCCGCTCCGTGTGGCTGCTGGTATTCTGGGGCAGACTGACAAGAGGCGGCATGATTTTAACTCCCATGACGGATCATCATATGATGCACCTGCCGCCCTGCCTGAATCACCTGCCGATTTTAGACTGAAGGACGTATATCCTTTTGAAAATATCTGGATTCAACGCCATCCTCAATCAGGATTTCCGTATCCTGGAAACAATTTTTTAATAAAACTCTGATGGAGGGAGCATTTGCGGAATAAGTAAATGCTCCGACAGATAGTAAGTTATATTTTACCGTTATTTCATCGAGAAATCTTCGCAGCGCTTCCGTTGCAATGCCCTTATTCCAGTATGTTTTGTCAAAGATGCAGTAGCCGATCATGGCATGGCGATCTTCCGGCTGGATGCAGTAACACCAAATATCCCCGATATAGTTACCGTCCGCATAAATCGTGCGGCCATAGCTGGACGCATTGGGCCACTGTGATTTTTCAAAATCGGTCAGCGCCTCGCTCTCAGTGGCGGCCTTTTGCGGAAGAAATCTGCGCACCTCCGGGTCACGGGTTTTGTGAAAATAATGGATTACATTTTCTGCTGTGCGGTCACGTAATTCCAATATCATTTATAGTTTGTCACCTCTTTCTCATATCTGCCTGTTTAGAAAAACGGAATTTATGGAAATTATAACATGGGTATGCCGATTTTTCCAGCATTTATCCGGCGTAGAGATAATGATTGACAAAATAAACGAGTTTTATTATAATAATAAAAAATAACCGTCCAGATGAGCGATTGTAGCTTGGATAAATATAGGAGATTTCTTTCAATGATAGGAGGGAACGTAATTGAAAAAGAAAATAATTCAATTACATGCTATGAATATCATAGTGTGGACAGGGATATAATATATTGTTCTAAAGGGTGCGGGATTATTTGGGCAGGCGGAACAGAAGAAACAGTATCGCATTCTTTGGATATATGTCCAAGTATAAAACAAAATTAATTTTTCGATGGAAACATCAGTGTACAAGGGGCTACAAACGATATAAAGAAATGTTTCAGATATGCAGAGTGGAAAAGTCAGATTTTCCACTCTATTTTTACATACTCGCTGGTTGCGCTGATTGATGAAATCAAGCCGTCCGTGGCTTTCCTCTTATCCTCAAAACTGATATTCTCCCAGTCGTCCAGATAGCCGGACAGCAAATCAATCTGCTGCTGGGAAATGGTCTCCACGGATAAATCGGCAATCGCCTTTGTGATTTTCTGGCGGCGCGTGTCCAGTTCCTCGATTTTCTTGTTGGCGTAGGCAAGCAGGGTAGCGTTTGCCCCGGTCAGCGTGTCAAGTAACTTTTCAATTTCCGCCTCTACCTGTGCCAGTTCCACTTGATAGGCGGTCAATTTCGGGTTTGCCTTTTCCTCACCGCCCCGAAGGTGTTTGAAATCCCGGAATTTCTCTCCCATAGCGGTAAATATAAACTGTTCAAATTCCACTTTGCGGAGAGTGCCGCACCCCGGACAGCCCTTGTGGTCGGACCGTTTATTGCACCGGAGGTATTCATAGCCGGAAGGGTTGCGGGTGACTTTTAAAGCGTAACCGCATTTTCCGCATTTGACCTTTCCGGCCAGCCATGTATTCCGGGCCTTCCTCCCGTTCTGGAAGGTGGTGTTCGCCATGAGCTTTTTCCGGCATTTCAGCCAGGTGTCAGAGGAGACAATCCCTTCATGGGGAGCGATAACAAGTATCTGGTCTTTCAGGCTCCTGTCCTTGTCCTCCTTCACGTCCCGCCCCTGGTAGAGATAGCAGCCGTTTGTCCCGGCGAAGTCGGCGGCGTCATTGACGACTGCCGCCCCCTGGCTCTTGAAGAACTCATACAATTCCAGGTCGGCCTGCGCATATACCGGGTTGCGGAGCAGCTGGGAGAGGAAGGGACGGAACAGCGATTTTCCGTAAACCTTGATGTCGTTTTCCTCAAAGTACCGGCTGATGTCCCCGAAGGAGGTCCCGGGCTCGGCGTACATTTCAAACATCAGGCGTACATGGTCGGCGGCTGCCGGGTCGGGCACCATCATTTTTGTGCGGATGCCCTCAACCGTGGTCGGCTCCAGCCGGAAGCCGTAGGGGGCCTGGCCGCTCATGTGGAAGCCTTTCAGGCACCGGGAATAGTAGGCGTCCGTGACGCGCTTCTGGATGGTCTCCCGTTCCAGCTGGGCGAACACAATGCAGATATTCAGCATGGCCCGCCCCATTGGGGTTGAGGTGTCAAACTTTTCCGTGGAGGAAACAAACTCCACGTCATACTCCTGGAACAGCTCCATCATGTTCGCAAAATCCAGAATAGAGCGGCTGATCCGGTCCAGCTTGTAGACGATTACCCGCCGTACCTTCCCTTTGCGGATCTCGTCAAGCAGTCTCTGGAACTCGGGCCGGTCGGTGTTCTTCCCCGAATAGCCCTTGTCCTTGAAAATCTTGCAGCTGCCGCCTTTCAGCTCGTACTTGCAGAAGTCAATCTGGCTCTCAATACTGATACTGTCCTTGCGGTCAACGGACTGTCTGGCATAAATATAATCTTCTCTAATGTTCATTGTAGGCTCCTTTCCTATGGGAATGGAGCTACCAACCTTACAAGTATATTATACCATTGATAGCCCCGGAGGGCAATGTTGTCGGGGTCAGCGCCGGCTCTGGCGGTACTTGCTGAACACGTCATACAGACAGCGCTCAATCTCTTTTTTCCGCCTCTCCTTCTCTTTTGGGGAAAGCACCGGGGTAAGGCTTTCCAGCACAATAGTCTTTCCCTGGAAGGGGACGGTCCTTGTTTCTCTCTGGTAGGTTACAGATTGTACCATCTGGGCCTCCTTTCCGAATCGGGGTTGAAGCCTTCCGTTTCCCTCTTGTCCTGTGGGGAAACACGAAAAGGCAGCGCCCGGCAAAGAGCGCTGCCCCTTCGTCTTTCTCCACGCTTCGGGCCAGCTTGGCCCGAGGTCAGGGCTGCCAGTGTTCATAATAGGCCGCCGCTTCCTCCACGGAGCAGAAGTCAAACACTTCGTACAGCTCTATAAGAATCTCCCGGATGTCCTTTGACTTATAGCCGCAGCTTTCCATCGCCTTGATGACATACCCACGGCAGGCATTGTTACTCCATTTGTCTGTCAGCATGTCCTGGATTTCCTGCAAAGATTTTGCCATAACCT
>CAJUIA010000046.1 GCA_910586485.1 uncultured Acetatifactor sp. | reverse complement strand
TTAAATACATGATTTGTGTGTTATGAGGTTTAAAAGGAAGTGTCAAACTCCCGTTGTTTTTCCCTTGCGGCTATTATATCATATATCTTCCTGCAAATGTTAAATATTCTTAATTTTGTTGTCCGTGCGAGACGAAACCGACTGTTTGTGTTATACTATATAAGGTATTTATACCACCTTGCTTATCTACCGAAAGGAAGACACTTATGAAAAAACAGAAATTTACACTTATTCTTATTATCATAAGTATGTTTATGATATGTGCCTGTGGTCCTGCAGGCAATACACCGGAGCAGGAATCATCGACGCCGAATTCTTCAGGCCCCAAGTATACCATGCCGCCCGACAATTCACAGTCTGAGGATTCCTCAGGTCCTTCCACCGACGAGGAAGAACTGCCGCCTGCAGAAGGAATGGTTCACAGCCGCCTTACCAACGAATGGATCGACGAAACAAAAGCCAACACCAGACCCATTGCCGTCATGACCCCAAACGAACACAACGCACAGCCCCATTACAGCCTTTCTCAAGCCTCCATTCTCTATGAGGCAAACGTTGAGGGACGCATGACAAGACTTCTTGCTATTTATGAAGACTGGGAAAATCTGGAGAAAATTGGAAATGTCCGAAGCCTCCGTACCTATTTCGCCTATTGGGCTTTCGAATGGGATGCTTTTATCATCCACACCGGCCACCCCTATTATGTAGACGAGCTGATTGCCGCTCCCGATACGCAGACCATTAACGAAAGTAATTATCCGGATTCTGCCGCCTTTTATCGAGATGAAACCCGTTCCCGTCCGCATAATGCCTATGCCACCGGGACAATGATTCTGGACGCGGTGAACAGGAAGGGGTATCCGCTGGAATACCGCGGCCTTGCCGACAGCCGGCATTTTCGCTTTGCAAGCGCCTCCGCGCAGAATACTCTGGAACAGTACGGTGAAGATGCGCAAAGCGCCGTTTATATCGACATGTCCGGATGTTATCCTTTGACCCGCTGCTATTTTGATTACAATACGGCAGACGGCCTTTATTATCGTTCCCAGTACCTTTCCGGCGGAACGGACGGGCCTCATATTGATGCTCAGACCGGAGAACAGCTGACCTTTAAAAATATATTGGTTCAAAATGTAAAGGCCTGGGATCTTGGCGACGGCTACCTTGCCTACCAATGCACGGATAACACGGAGGACGGCTGGTATTTCACCAACGGAAAAGGGATTCACGTCACCTGGGAAAAAGACAGCGATTACGGCGCCACAAAATTTTATGATGACTTTGGAAATGAAATCATATTCAATACCGGGAAAACCATGATCTGCATTGTGCAGTCAGGAGATAATTTTACTTTCCGGTAAGATCAAGTAGGAGGCAGACGATTATTTCGCCTACCTCCTATCATCATATTACATATCCAAATTGATATATTTTTTCAGAATGGCAGATGCACCCAACGGATTTTCAGAGAATTTTTCCACATGCACAGAAATCTACATATGCTCCGCTATATACAAGGATGCCCTCCGTTGTATGATGTCAATAACTTCATCCAATGTCCTGTCCCCAGCGAAATAACTCTGTGCCTCTTCAAGCACAATATTATATAGGGTATAATCAATAGCATCGTTTAAGCTTGCCGTCTCTATCAATCGCAGAAGCTGCTTCTTTTCCTCTTCTTCCATGCGATAGATTTTGATTGCTTCCTCTCCCTCAAAGCCAATTTCCGATTTTACTATGGGTATTTCATTTCCATCCGCACTAACGACATACTCCATGTTTCCTGCCTCTTCCAGCATATGCTCCATTGTGTCCCTCCTCAACGGCAGGCAGTAATTCAGCTTTTCGTTCTGATAGCTGGAAGTCAGGAACTGTGCAATAAATTCCCATGAAATATCCTTATGTCTGGAATTCGCGCTGATTGCCAGAACCAGCCGGGACGGCTGTATCACCGTTCCATACCCTTCGCTGACCGGAACGCCAACATAAACTACCTCGTTTGTGGCCAAAACCCTGCCCGCCCCGCAAATATCATAAATGTCACTAATAGAATCCTGATATAAGAGACTTTTCCCCTCTGCAAACAGTGTCTTTGGGCTATAATCCTCCGTAATCCGCAGCATATCCGGAAAACTGTTGGCAAATGCCAGAATGTCCCGGAACTCTTCGCTGTCGAAACGGCATTCCCCCTCTTCCCACTCAATAAAGGATTCCATATTTTTACTTAATATCGTCCCGAGTACATCCACTTTGGTTTCACCGGGGTATAGGATAACGCCCTCTTCCTGCTCCATGTAAATCTGCATCATTTCCTGTATACTCCATCTCTCCCGATCACCCAGCATATCCTGCCTCCCGGCAAACGTACTCAGCGAAAACCCTACGGGCATAGCATACAGCCCTCCGTTCACAAAGAAAGATTCCAGGATATTTGAAAAATAAATGGATTGCCAGTCTTCCGGCAGATAATTCAGCAAATTTTCGGTGTAATAACCCAGGCAATAGCTTGACGCATATAAAGAGCCGTAGTTGACAAGATCAGGCCCTCTGCCTGCAACAATCTCCCTTTGTAGTCTCTCAATCCGATCGTCCTTGTCAACGTCATTCAGCTCGTATATTTCTATGTCTATCCGGTATCCTTCATGAGTCTCATTAAACAGGTTCACCTGCTCCGTCAGATCACGGCTTCCTCCAAAGGAAACAAGCGTCAAAGAAACAGCTTCCCTCGGAGCACCTTCCTCTCCCAGGCTGCAGGAACAAAGCAAAAAAAAAGTTCCACACAATAATAACAGCTGCTTTAGCTTTCTCATTTTTCCCTTTCTGCCGGCAGGCACTCGATGATATGTGTTCCGTCCCTGTATCCCGTAATACACAGCCTGCCGTCACTCAAAAACCCGAATTTCTCCACGTCCTGCCCTTTAATAGGCATTTCGTCTGCAGGGACCACCTGCTCCAGGCTTCCCGCATCATATATCCAGGCACCATATGTCCCATTTCCCAGCAACAGCTCGCAGCAAACACCAGGCTGCAGACAATTAATTATCGGAAAATCCTGAAATTCTCCATTTGGGCAGGGTTCTATTCCGCCACTCTCCGTCAGCATCGCCAAATATTGACTGCCCTGACTATAAACCATACCATATATCTGACCGCTCCTGCCTGTTCCCAGTGCCACAAGCCGCGTACTAAGGCTGAAACAATCCTTTCGGCCGCCGTTATCGTCTAACACCAGGATGCTGCCCCCTTTATCATGCCTGTAAGAAATATAATAGCTGCCATCCATCCCTATCGTCATACATAAGTCGAAAATGTCAGTCTCTTCCTTGACGTCCGAGACATCGTTTCTGCTTATCGTCTGCCCGGATTTATCCAATGCGAGAATTTCAGTCCATTCAGAATCGCCTCGTTCAGACAGCAGCAAATGCAGGTTCCCGGAACTATCTATACAGGCGGCGCGTACGCTTATCTCCGGTTCCAGCTCTACTTTAAAGTCCCGGACAATGCCGTCTTCCGCCCCGACCTGAAACAGTATGCTTTTTTCCCCTTTCTGCCGCCTGCCAAAACCATAGATGCCGTCGCCTCCCGCCACGACATTCAATTCCCAAAAAGATCCCGCATCAAACGTCGCCGTTGTTCTTTCCGTGGAAAGTATCGCTTCCTGCTTAGGCTGCTGCTCCGGTTCCCCATCGTCCGGCTGCCTGTCGTCCGATGGCCGCTCTACAGATTGTTCCTTATTACCCTGCTGCTTTTCTCCCTGCATGAAACCCTCTGAGGATTCTGCAGGAACGCTTTCTGAAGCGCCGGACGGGATGGTTGATTCCTGTCTGCCGCAGCCCACAAAACACAAAAACACAACTGCCGATAAAAAGCATTTCCATAGCCGTAAAATATATTTTCTCCGCACTCCACTTCCTCCTGAAAGTCCTTTTTGCAATAAAACTTAACCATATTATCAAATTTATGTCAAGCGTTGCTGCGCTATTTTCAGGGATACAATTGTGTTCATTTTTAAGGATAAAAGAAAAACGCCGGTATACAAAACCAGCGCTTTTCCCTATACACGCCTCAATTAACAGTTTTGAATCAAACTATGGTATTTTGCTTAATCTTCAGAAACGGTAACAGGATCATCAGTCCATACTAAAACATAATTTCGGCTTACATAACCATATTCTCCGGTCTTTACACGTTGTACATAGTAAAATGTCATAGTTGACATTTCCAGATTAACAAGAACGGTTTCATCTTTATTCATCAATCCATATATAGTGCAATCTAAATTAGGTTCTGCCCGCAACCTTACCCCATTGTTCATTACTGTTCCTTCCCGCCATGAATCCGAAAGCGTAATTGCATCAGGTGCAAAAGTATCATTCGAATTCTTTGCCTCAGCGGCGGACACCGGCATAGATACAAACAAAAAACCACTAATAAAAACCGTTAATATTAATGTAAAGTATCTAACATGCTTACTCATATATCAATCCCTACTTTCTATTTTTTTTATTATTTTTTTAGTCATCTAACCAACTGCTGGCAAAATAAGTTACATCACAAGTGTATGCCAACAAATTAGAAATACCTGGCCCTTCTACTATATTGTATTTATAAGTCACCGTAATGCTCGTGCTGTCATCTGATACTTTATATGTGGGAGTCGCATACAAATCATAAATGGGATAACAACCACTAATATGAAATTCACCCGCTTCGACTACACTATTATAATAAGCTTTATTATTTATGGTTACAACTTTACTGGTCAAATAGAAATAATTTGGCGGTGCATACGCATAAGGCTGAGTATATAATTCTGCCCGCGCTAATTGTCTTCCTGTTACGGTGACTTTCGATTGTATTGGAGTATTCATGTTGCGCGCATAAATATTATCAAGATAATCGCGAAATGCACCGGTGCCCATGCTTGTGTAGAAATCAATCATTTCTTGCATGGTCAAATTGGTTTTAGCCAGTTCTTCTTCATCTGTAATCATAATATAACAAGTTCCCTTTTCTTCATTGAACTCAGCCAGAATTTCTTTATATGGCTGTAAGGGATCCATCTGCTCTGCTGCTGTCGATGTGATTGACGAAAAAATGGTCAACAACAGTAGCAAAATAAGAAATTTTGATGTCTTTTTGCTTTGTTTGATTTTCATTCTCATTTTTCCTCCTTAATATTCTGATTTTGGGATACCTATACCCATTTTCCCATAATGGTTCTTTCCATTGTTGTCGCTAATGCACTTTCTGTTTTCTCATGGGCTAACACAGTCCTTCTAAAGACGAAGTCGCAACATCCCTTTATAATTTTTCTCTATTTCACTACAAACTTTACCTTGTTGGTTTGCATTATTATTTTATCACATATCACAATACGTTTCAATATAAATTGTCGTATTTTTTAATTTTATTTTTGTACTTTGGTATTTGCTGTTCAAATATATATATATATGAAGCAACTGCAAGAAGTTGATTGCTGCACGTCTGCAGGCGGACAGCAAGTTCTTCGGAGCCTGCTTTTCTGTTTTAAAGATCGAGTAGGTGAGGAATTTGAATAATCCCCTGACTTCTCACGCTTAAGGTACTCTCGCCCCCTCATCTACTCATCTACTCGCACATTTAGTTTCTTTCAGATTCCGCCTCACGGCAGACACCCTTGCTGTTCAGTTATACACTTCCTCGTTGCCGAGGCATGTTTGAGACTTTCACCCGTTAGAGCGCGCCCATGGCGCGCAAAAAAAGTTATCGGGGCTGTGCATTTTGCACGGCCCCGACTTAATTTTCATTATTCACCCAATCCGTTTTCTACAGCCTGTACCAGCGTTTTTAAAGCTGTCTGTTCATCTTCGCCTTCGCAGACAAATTCGATTTCATCGCCGCACTTTACGCATGCCCCCAATACGCTCAATACGCTTTTGGCATTTGCGGTATTTTCTCGAAACGTAAATGTAATCAAGGATTTGAACTGCATTGCTTCCTTACACAAGATGCCCGCCGGTCTGAGATGCAAGCCTGTAGGATTTTTGATCACTACCTTCTGACTTACCATTTTGTCCTTTCCTCCAATTTCTGCTGTCGTACAGCGTCCTTCTCTTATATTCATTCTAGCATGAATGCCTGCTAATCACAAGTGGTTTTATTTCATTTACAAACCTCCCCGTTCAGCCGCGCCATTGCGCTCCGTTCAGCCGTTAAAACGCGAAAAATTCATGCAAGCATGATTTTTCACGTATTTACGGCTGGCTGAACTGGTTCAAAACATGACATCCTGGATCAGGTTTGCCAGCTTTTCCGCTTCTTCCCGAATTGCCTGCTGATCCTTGCCCTCAATCATCACACGCACCAGCGGTTCCGTTCCGGAAGGACGAATTAAAACCCGCCCCTCTCCGGCAAATTTTTCCTCCAGCTCTTTGATTGCCCTGGCAATCTGAGGATATTCCATAAACTGATCCTTTTTATGATTTGCAACCTTTGCATTGATCAGCGCCTGGGGAAGCATCTCCATAATACATGCAAGCTCGGAAAGACTCTTTCCTGTCTCTACCATAACCTGTAAAAGATGCAGGGCGCTTAGCAGGCCGTCACCTGTAGTATTCTCATCCAAAAAGATAATATGACCCGACTGCTCACCACCCAGGCTGGCTCCGATCTCCTTCATTCGCTCTAAAACATACCGATCGCCCACCTTGGTCTGCTCTATGGTCATGCCATTCTTTTTGCCCATCAAAAAGAAACCCAGATTGCTCATAACCGTGGCAACAATGGTGTCCTTCTTCAGCTTGCCCTGGCTTTTCATGTGGTTTCCCACAATGGCCATGATCTGATCGCCGTTCACCACCGTTCCGTTCTCATCCACCGCCAGCAGCCGGTCCGCGTCGCCGTCAAAGGCCAGACCGATATTTGCCTTTTCATAAACCACTCTCGCCTGCAGCTCTTCCATATGGGTGGAGCCGCAGTTGGCGTTGATATTCGTTCCGTCAGGGTTGTTGTGAATGGCCACGATATTTCCGCCCAGCTCCTTTAAGGCCTCCACCGAAGTATAAAAGGATGCAC
Organism: uncultured Acetatifactor sp.; assembly: GCA_910586485.1. GTDB lineage: Bacteria > Bacillota > Clostridia > Lachnospirales > Lachnospiraceae > Acetatifactor. The sequence goes on along the minus strand of CAJUIA010000046.1, from coordinate 16,205 downwards.
CCTCCGCACAGTCCACCACAATCTTCATTCCGCTTAAGTTGACGGGCACCGACTTGATAGAATGATTTATGTATTCCTCCCTGGCATCCGTCCGATATTTCACCTTGCCCACACCGGACCCGGTGGGAAGCTTGACGCCTGCCAAGCCCTCCTTGATCAGCGATTCAATCTCGTCCTCCAGCTCATCCGGCAGCTTATATCCGTTCCCGTCAAAGAATTTAATACCGTTAAATTCCACCGGATTGTGAGAAGCGGAAATGACGACTCCCGCATCGACTCTGTATTTCTGCGTCAGATACGCCACCGCCGGAGTAGGAATCACACCTACAAATATGCAATTTGCGCCTACGGAGCAGGCCCCTGACATTAATGCGTTGGCAAGCATATCCCCGGAAATTCTGGTATCACAGCCCACCATAATGGTAGGCTTATGCTCCTTTTCCTTTGTCAACACATATGCTCCCGCCTGCCCAAGCTGCATGGCAAGCAGCGGAGTCAATTCCTCATTTGCGACGCCTCTGACGCCGTCCGTACCAAATAATCTGGCCATTTTTATATTTCCTCCAATTTCATTAATCTCACAATTACCGTCATTTCTCTGTTCGTAGAGACTCCCTCCACGGAAACGCCGTCCAGGGCGTCCTCCGGCAGGCTGATAATTGCCGGTATCCTGTAATCGCCGTCTTCAGGCTCTTCTATATTTTCTTCCGCCAGCCAGGCTCCGATGTCGGCCCGACCCCTGATCGTCTCCTCCGGCACAGCGGACACGTCTTCCTCCAATCCGGAAACGGTCAGCTTATATCCTCCTTCCGGCTCTACCAGCTCCATTTCATAGCCATCGGGTATATTGACAAAATCAAAATCATCCCGTCTCAGCACGATTGTCCGCTCATAAACCGGCTCTACATAAGCGGTTAAGGTCACACGGCCGTTAAAGCCGCTGTCGGCAAGCCTCACATTTTCCTTCAGATATTCCTTGATATTGACAATATTCACCACATTACCTGTAGCGCCCGTAATATCAAGCTGTTCCGCCGGAACGGAAATACTGTTTACCCCGGCGATCGCCACCAGTGCCCCCGCTATCCTGACAACAGTCGGATCGCAGTCCAACTCCCCCGTAGCCAGATAGCCTTCCGCAGGCGTTCCCATCACCCCCGGCACCACCGGCACCTCCTTCCATGCCAGTATCTCTACTGCCATATGAATGGAGCTTACGTTTGTAGAAACGGCCGGCAGCTCCAAAAGGTTACCATCCGCATCAAAGAGCTTTGGCTCCACATACAACGACATACTGGTACTGGTCCCGCTGACATCAACCTCCACCAGCGCATAGCTGATCTTTTCCACCGCCGACTCAGGACCGGTAACCTGAATCATATTCTGATCTGCGGAAGCGCTCATTACAAGAAAGCCTTCCGCCACCTCGCCGGTTGTCTGGCTTAAAACCCGAATCCACTTACTGGCCCGTTCCTCCACATTCAGGCGGACCGTTTCGTGATCTCCTCTTATGGTATCGTATCTGGCTGCCGAAATTCCCTGAATACTATATGAAATCGCAATGGTATTAATGTCTGTCAGCTTGCTCACGTCTGCAACGGCCACAATATCCGATGCCCGAAGATCGCCGGTAATGCTCTTTGGCGCCCGGATTGTCACCCGCACCACATCCGTATTATCCATCACCTCATATACCTTATTCTCCTGTTCCAGGAGCTCCGTGTTCGTCAGCCTGACGGGAATACCGGAAAAGGTGACCGTTTCCGAGGGATCATTAATCTGCACTGCCACAAACCACAGCACCACAGCCAGGAGCAGGGAAACCAGCTTCAGGCCCCAATTATGAAATATTTTCTTTTTCATTTTTCGCCTTACTCCTTCCCTTCCAAATACGCTTTCCTTTCGGCTTATCTTCTTCCTTCCTGTTCAGAATCTGCTGCAGTCTCGCCTTTAATTCATCAGCGCTCAGGCCTCGCTCCAGCCGGCCCTCATATGCCACGCTCACCTTGCCTGTCTCCTCGGAGACAATCACCGTCAGAGAATCCGTGGCTTCAGAGACACCTACGCCCGCCCTGTGTCTGGTTCCCAGCTCCTTGCTCAGCCCCAGATTATCTGACAGCGGCAGATAGCAGGTAGCGGAAGTGATTCTGTTTCCACGCACAATAACAGCTCCGTCATGAAGCGGAGTGTTGTGTTCGAATATATTGATGAGCAGCTGACTGGTGACAATACCGTCCACCTCGATACCGGTACGCTCATAATCCCGCAGCGACTCGTTCTGCTCGATAACGATCAGGGCGCCGGTTTTCGCCCTGCCCATCTCAAAGCTGGCCTTAACGATCTCATTGATGGTTTTTTCCGAAAAATGCTCCTGCTCCCGCTTCGAAGCGTCCGAAAACACGCCGGAGGGAAGAAAATTCTTCTTTCCCAGTTCTTCCAGCGCATGCCGCAGCTCCGGCTGCATCACTACCACAATCGCAATCACGGCAAAGCTCAACAGATTTTGTGCCAGCCAGAGTATGGTGCTCATATCCATAATAAAGGCCAGCAGCAGAACCACACAGATTACAATAAGACCCTTAAGCAGCTGCCAGGCCCGTGTGGTCTTCATCCAGGCCAAAATATAGTACACCAAACAGGCGATGATCAAAATCTCCAGAATATCTCCCGCGCTGATCGTCGTTCGGTAGGTACTGAAATCCTTCACATAATCAATTAATGTCTCAACCCACTGCATCTGCCATATGTCCTACTTTGTCTTTTCTTTTAATACAGATCTTCGTAATCGTCATTATCCAGAAATTCATCGTCCTGATCCGTGTTCTCCACGACAGTATTCCTCTTTCCTTTCCGGTTTCCCTTCGTCCGGCGGGATCCTCCGGAACGGCTGCCGGAAGCCCGCTCGGCGGCACTGCGGTCGCTGCCTCTGTGACGCTGGGTGTTGATCCTTTTCACGGTCTTGGCCGGTGCGCTTACCGTCATTTTCGGCACTGCCTTCACATAATAATAATATTCGTCATCCTCAAACTGCACCTTTTCCGTCCGGCTGTAATCCACGCAGAACCGGAAAAATTCCAGCACCTTCGCCACCGCCAGCGCCAGCAGTGAGCCAAGCAGCGCCCCTGCAACGGAAATATTTATATCGTAAATCAGGTCGCCCACCAGCAGGATTACAATATTCGTCATTGCGCCGGCCACCATGGCAATGGTCCATATATGATCGAAGGACATTCTGCGAATCAGATATACCACCATAATCGTAATGCCAAAAGCCGCAATAACTACCAGCATTTCCCTGTTTTTAACGATTCCGTCAATAATCAGCCTCAGCTTTGCGGTAGCCTCGGATTCTGCCATGGTGCCGATTGCCGGCGCACTGGCAATCACTGTCTGAAACAGATAATGAACCGCTACTCCGCAGCCAACCGATACCACAGATACCGGCGAACACAGGAGTCCTGCCGCAATAGGAATCACATAAGGAATATTCATGTTACACAGCAGTGGTGTCAGCAGCACAAGCAGGGAGTCCCTGGGGCTGAATCTGAAAAACAGTAAAAACATAATCAAAAACATGCACAGCCCCACAAGAGCTACTTCCATAGATAAGGCATACAAATGTAATATACTGAATAACGCTGCAAACATCAATATGCAGCCTGTAGGCAGAAAAGAACACATCAATGACACAATCAGGACAATGGCAATATTATCAAGCTTTGTCATGTAGCCCAGCTTGCCGTTCAGCGTGTTCAGTACAATCAGCGCAAATAAGAACTTTACCACAGGCAGGATAAATACCTCATATCTGCTGTAAAGCATTTTCACCCGTTCTCTTATTTCCAACAATCCCGTCATTTACTTCCTCCAGCCGATCTCTTTCCGGCGGCATTCGCCGATTTCATCGAATTTCAGCGCCGCGGCTTTTGTCGCCGCGTGTTTTCATCCCCGTAGAAAGAACCCAGCTTTTTTAAATTATGATAATAACACTTCAGGCTGTTTTTTGCCTTTGAATAACGATAGGTGCAGATAATATACGTCAGCAGACCATATGCCACAATCGAAACCGCATATTTGATCAGCACGCTCTTTGCAAAGGCAAGCAGGTCCATCTTGTATAATTCCTGCATAAACACCTCAAAGTCATAAAAAATATACAACGCAAATATAATTCCAAATGCGATCGTCCCGCAGACAACGGACTTCAGAACCTGAATGGCAATATAATCACTGCGAAAATAATTACCGATCTTAACATTCTTTTTGCCCTCACCGCTCTCATAAGAAGCCATCTGCGTCATTAATATCACGCGTTCTTCATTCAGCATAAAAGCCTCCCATTATTTTAAGAATCTCATCTTGGCCCCTGCGTCCTCCTTGTTTTGCTTTTGAACCGCAGGCTTCGGTCTCCCGGCATTCAGCACATCCTTCAAATCCCTGGTCATATTGCCTTTGCATTTTTCACAGAATTTCCCGCTCCGGATCGGCGCGCCGCAGGATTCGCAGTTTAAATACATGGGAGAATCCTCGGCAATTTCAAGACGCTCCTCCCGCAGCCACTGGCGGATCTGTCCGGCATCCACCTCACATTCTTCAGCCACCTCGGCAATACCTGCCCCCTTATGCTCGCGGATGTATTCCTTTACCTCCTGGAACTTTGCCTCCAGGCTGTCCCTGCAGACCGGGCAGGTGCTGGGCCCTGATACATAATTAAAAATCCGTCCACAAACTCTGCAATTTCTAATATTCATAGTATCCTCCGTTTTTGCGGCAAAATTCATTATACGCCTGATCCACAGGCCAGAGTAATAAACCAGACTTGCTCCGCACCGGCTGCCTTCAATGCTCTTGCCGCCTCATCAAGGGTAGTGCCGGTGGTATAAATGTCATCGAAAACAAGAATCCTCTTTAATTTTACATCATTTCCGGGTATATTAAAAGCCCTTTTCAAATTATTTTGACGTTCCTCACGATTTAATTCTTTTTGGGGTGCCGTATCCCGCACACGCACCAGCAGGCGGCTGTATACAGGAATGCCCATTCTGCGTCCCGCCGCCCTGGCCAGCAGCTCAGCCTGGTTATATCCTCTTACGGCCCGCCTGCGCCTGTGGAGCGGAATAGGGACAATAGCATCCGGCCCCATACTCCGAATAAACTCCCCCAGATATTCTACAATCTGCTCTCCGTAAAATTCTGCATATTCCCTGCGTCCTCCATATTTAAAGCGGTATATGGACTCCGCCACACTTGTATATTCGTAAAGCGCCCGGCCACGATCAAACAGATGCTCCCTTTCACGACAGTCCCGGCAATATTCTACTCCTTCCTCCGTCTTCCTGCCGCAGCGCATACACCACGGCGGTGTCAAAAGCTTCGGCCTGTCCATACATTTCAAACATATTTTTTCTCCCGCCCGGCCCACAATACCGTCGCAGACAGGGCAGCGTCCTGGATAAAGCGCCTGTAAAACACCGCCTCCCAGCATTCCGATACCTGCTTTTATATATTCCATATTTATTTCTTTTCCTGCTTCCTCTCCACGGATTTTTACCCCTTCCTTACCGCAATGAAGAATACCCCTCGCGGATCCTTTGATCCAGCGCCGTATACCGTTTGTTTTCGCTGGTGTTATCTATCATGCCGCGGACCGTTCCGCTGCTTCCCAATATCGTAACACAGCTCTTTGCCCTCGTAATGGCCGTATACAGCAAATTTCTGTTAAACAGCATTCTGGCGCCGCCCAGCAGCGGCAGAAGCACTGCCGGATACTCACTGCCCTGGGATTTATGAATGGTGATGGCGTAAGACAGCTCCAGCTCCTCCAGCAGGGAAAAAGGATAGGTAACCCTGCGCTGCTCGTCATACTCTACCACCATACTTGCAGAGCCCTCGTCAATCCTCAGAATCCGGCCCATGTCTCCGTTAAAAACTCCCGTTCCTTTATCTACGGGAATTCCGTATTTGCTGACAATTTCCCATTCCAGCTGATAATTGTTTTTAACCTGCATCACCTTGTCTCCTTCCCGATAGAGACCGGAGCCTGTCTGATGCTCCTTCTTTGCCGGATCCGGAGGATTCAGATACTGCTGCAAAATACCGTTCAGCGTCTCGCAGCCCAAGCTTCCTTTCCGCATAGGCGTCAACACCTGAATATCAAAGGGCGTTGCTTTTACATATTTGGGGAGCTTTTCGTGGATCAACTGTATCATATGCTTATATATGACATTAACGTCGTTTCGTTCCAGCATAAAAAAGTCTTTCGACTTGTTGTCCAGAGCAATTTGCTGCCCGTTATTGATTCGATGCGCATTGACAATGATGTCGCTTTCCTCCGCCTGACGAAATATCTTTTCCAGCTCAACCATGGGAAACTGCCCGCTTTGGATCAAGTCCCGCAGCACCTGTCCCGGCCCAACGCTGGGCAGCTGATTCACATCCCCCACAAGGACCAGCCTGGTCCCCGGCACCACGGCTTTTAAAAGTGCTTGGAACAGCTGAATATCCACCATCGACATTTCATCAATAATAATAACATCTGTTTCTAAAGGATTTTCCTCGTTTCGTTCAAATCGCACCTTTCTTGTATCTTCATCAGAAAGCGCACTGTTCAGCTCCAGCATACGATGAATGGTCCTTGCTTCAAAGCCCGTAGCCTCCGTCATTCTCTTTGCTGCCCGCCCGGTTGGCGCCGCCAAAAAAATATCCAGGCCTTCTGCCTCAAAATAGCGGATAATCATATTAATCGTAGTAGTTTTTCCCGTGCCGGGGCCACCCGATAAAATGAACAGCCCGTTTCGAATGCACTCCGTAACCGCCTGAAGCTGCAACTCGTTCAGCTCCAGGCCCAGATCCTTTGCCAGACGTTCCAGACGCCGTTTGGCAACCGTGTCCAAAGGAAGGCTCTCCGGGCCGCCCTGCCCGATTGTTTCAGGCATTTCCACAGAAGGATCAGCTTCCATGGAAATATTCAGCTCCCTCAGCATCTGCGCACAGTTTAGCTCCGCATAATAATAAGACGCCGAAAAAATGCAGTCTCCCTTTATCACCAGCTTCTTATCCATCATCAGATTATCCAGCTGGGGATGTATATTCTCTCTGTCCACCTCCAGCAGCATCTGTGCCCGCTCAAGCAGCACATTCTCCGGCAGATAACAGTGTCCCTCTCCCACCGCCTGCATCAACACATACAGAATGCCGCTGCGAATGCGATAGTCCGAATCCGTATGTATTCCAATTTTACCTGCCAGCTCGTCTGCCATGCGAAAGCCCACTCCTGATATGTCCTCAGCCAGCCTGTATGGGTTTTCCTTCAGTATTCCGTAGACCTCCATCCCATAAGCATCATATATTTTTACAGCCAGATTATTGGAAATACCAAACTGCTGCAAATAGACCATGGCATCCCTGAGATCCTTTTTTTCTTCCATCTGCACGGCAATTTCCCTGGCCTTGCGCTCACTGATCCCTTTGATTTCAACCAGCCGTTCGGGTTCCTCTTCGATGATGCGGAAGGTATCGTCGCCAAATTTCTTTACAATCCTTGCTGCCAGTGCCGCTCCCACACCCTTAACCGCTCCCGATCCAAGATAGCGTTCCATGCCTTCGCTGTCCTTGGGCGTCACGGTCTGATAGCTGTTTATTTTAAATTGAACGCCATACACCGGATGTTCCACATAGTCTCCCTGGGCCGAAATGGTATCTCCCTGGGTCAGGCCTCTGCACATCCCCACACAGGTGACTTCTTCCCCCTCTGCAATCAGACTCATGACCGTATAGCCGTTCTCCCGATTCTGGAAAACAATGTGATCCACATACCCGTCGATGGTTTCCATATTTCCTCTCCTGTAGTTTTCCTGCTCAAAAAGGCTGCCCTACGAAGGCAGCCCCGAAAGCCTTTATTTTGTTGCTTTATTTTATATCCGTTCACTCCATACCCAGGGAATTCTCCGCATCCGAGACGGAAACCGTGCCGATACCATAATTGCGCTTCATCTGTTCATAAAGCATCTGTGCCAGTCCAAGGCCGCTCTGCTCCGTGGTCTGCTCTGCTACGGACTGTATCATCTGATCCTTATAATAATCCATGATGGTACTGGTGTAGTTGGAGGTTTCCTCATTCTGAGGTATGGTCTTTAACATCCCCTTGTAAAGCTGCTCCACAAAATACGCTTCAAATTGTTTACAAGCCGCCAGCAGCTCTTCGTCGGTGGCCTTGGAGTAATCCGTGCCGTTCAGCTTATCCTTTAGCTTGGATGCCGACTGGTTTGCGGCATTTGCGTAAGCATCACTGTACATACCTGTAATATTACTGAAATCCATCATCGCTGTGGTTTTCCTTTCGTTTGGTTAGTCTTGTATCATCATTTACGGAGTTCGTACTTATCTCCGTAGGTTATTCGCCTGCTGAAGCATTTCGTCGGAGGCCTGAATGGCCTTGGAATTTAACTCGTATGCACGCTGCGCCACAATCATGTTTACCATTTCATCTGCCACCTGCACGTTGGAGCCTTCCAGATATTTCTGTAAAACCTTACTTCTCTGCACATTGGGATTGGTGGCCTCGTTAATGGGCTGACCACTGGCTACGGTCTGCTGATAAAGGCTGTCGCCCATCTTATCCAGACCGTTGGGGTTATTAAACTGAAATAAGCCGATAATCCTTCCTATAGACTGCGGATTCTTCCGTTCGTCCGGATAGCAAAGCTCTCCGTCCTTGGTAACGGTAATTTTGCTCAATATATAGGTATTATTCAAGATAATGGGCTGGCCGTTGGCATCCAGTACCGGAAGGCCGTCCGAGTTTGCAAGCATGTTTCCGTTGGTGCCCAGGGTAAACTGCAGGTTACCGTTACGGGTATAGTAAATATTTCCGTCCTCTCCGCGCACCGCAAAGAAGCCTTTACCATCAATGGCAAATGAGGTTTCACTTTCCGATGCGGTGATGTTGCCCTCCGTAAAAACCGATGAAATTGCAGAATTGCGCGTACCAAGCCCTACCTGCGCACTGGTGGGCTTCTGTGCACCGTTTGCCGTGGTAGTGCGGGTTTGCAGATTCTGATACAACAAAGTCTTGAATTCATTCACCTGGGTCTTATAACCGGTAGTGTTGACATTCGACAGGTTGTTGGCTATTGTGTCTAAGTTTGTCTGTTGGGCAATCATGCCGGTTGCCGCCGTCCATAAGCTGCGTACCATTTTACTTCGTTCCTTCCTGTGTTATGTATATACAATTTAAAGCTGCCTGCAATTATAGTCTTCCAAGCTGCGAAGCCGCAATTTCAAGAGAACTGTCGTAGGTCTGAATAATTTTCTGATTACTCTCATAAGCTCTGGTAATGGAAATAAGGTTTACCATCTCCGATACAATCTGCACATTGGCCATTTCCAGATACCCGGACTTAATTTCGGCGTCGCCGTCAATCCGCGTAGCTCCCTCTACCGGGCGGTAATAAGTTTCCCCATACTTCTCCAGATAATTATAGTCCTCAAAATCCGCCACCTGGATTCGGGCCACATCTACGCCGTTTTGAGAAATCGTGCCGTCGTTCCTGATCTTAGAGTCAATCAAGGTATTTAACCGGATCCTCCTGTTCTGCGTATCCAGAACATAATCTCCGTCTTCCGTCACCAGGTAGCCGTCCTTGTTTAAGGTAAACTGCCCCGCACGGGTATACATGGTAGACGTTTCTCCTGCTTTATTGGTAAACTCAATGGCAAAAAATCCGTCTCCTGCCAGTGCAAGATCGTAGGTATTACCCGTAACCCTGAAGGAGCCCGGTGTAAAATCCGTATAATTTTCGCCGATCTTAACTCCGGGATTATTATATCCCAGCCTCTTTACATTTTGAAGCCCGATGGATTCATCCTTGATCTTTACCGCCAGGACATTATCAAAGGACTGACTGGTAGCGCCTTCCTTTTTAAAACCAACCGTATTGGCATTTGCCAGATTATTGGTCATGGTATCCATCCTGTGCTGTTCATTGATCATACCCGTGTATGCAGTATATAGTCCCTTTAACATCTGTACCTCCTAATTTTCCCTGTAGCCTGACAGGAATTCTACATATCTGCCGGTTCCCACCGCCACCGCCGTCATGGGATCCTCGGCAGTCATGGTATTGATTCCGGTCTTTGCGGAAATAAGCTCCTCCAGACCTCTCAGCAAGCTGCCGCCGCCGGTAAGCACGATCCCTCTGTCGGCAATATCCGCTGCCAGCTCAGGCGGCGTCTTTTCCAGCACGCTGTGAATGGTCTCAACGATCTGCGCCGTCGTCTCCCGCAGCGCTTCCTCGGATTCCTCGGAGGATACCTTCACCGTTTTGGGAAGACCGGTAACCAGATTACGGCCTCTCACGTCCATATAGTCAACCTCGGTTCTGGGGTAAGCGGAGCCGATCTTGATTTTCAGGTCCTCAGCCGTCCTTTCACCGATTAAAAGATTATGCTTTTTCCGCATGTATCGAACAATGGCTTCGTCAAAATCGTCTCCCGCAATCTTGATGGAAGCACTGACAACCGTACCTCCCAGCGAAATAACCGCAATGTCGGAGGTGCCGCCGCCTATATCAACAATCATATTCCCGCAGGGCTTGGAAATATCAATGCCGGCTCCGATTGCCGCCGCTATGGGCTCTTCAATGATGGCAACCTCTCTGGCACCCGCCTGATAGGTTGCATCCTCAACCGCTTTCTTTTCCACCTCTGTAACGCCGCTGGGAACGCAGACGGCAATGCGGGGCTTTCTGAAGGTTCTCCTGCCCAGTGCCTTCTGGATAAAATATTTCATCATTTTCTCGGTAACGGTATAATCAGAGATCACTCCCTGACGCAGAGGACGTACCGCCACAATATTGCCGGGCGTCCTGCCCAGCATCAGGCGCGCATCCTCACCGATGGCTTTAATCTTGTTGGTATCTCTGTCAAACGCTACAACGGAAGGCTCCTTTAAAACAACGCCCTTTCCTCTGATGTATACTAAAATGCTGGCCGTACCCAAGTCAATACCAATATCCGTACACTGCATATAATATGTGCCCCTTTCTAAAATGAACTCCGATCATTCAGTGCGTAGTCATACAGTTTCTATTATAACCGAAATCCATTCATTTTCATAGAACTTTATGAAAATTTTTCAAATTAGGGGCAGCCATAACGCAAAGCACGGATGCAGTGACCGACAGATTCCTCCCGCCTGATTTGTGCATCCGTGCCATCTTATCCGTTCACATCCGTGTCTGACTGTTTTCCGTCATGTATGTGCAGCCTCTGACAAACTAGAAACCACACGTTATCTTTATCGGCTATAAGCTTTGTTTTCTTTAGCCCTTCTCCAGCATTTTTTTCACATAAGCTCCAGTATAGGATTTTTTATTTTTCGCCACATCCTCCGGCGTCCCGCTGGCGATCACTGTTCCCCCTCTTTCGCCGCCTTCCGGACCGATGTCAATAATATAATCCGCCGTCTTGATCACATCCAGATTATGCTCGATGACCACCACGGTATTTCCGCCGTCCGCCAGCCTGTGCAGAATTTCCACCAGCTTGTGTACATCCGCAAAGTGCAGACCCGTAGTAGGCTCATCCAGAATATAGATGGTCTTTCCCGTGCTTCGCCGGGACAGCTCGGAAGCAAGCTTGATCCGCTGAGCTTCCCCGCCGGAAAGCGTGGTGGACGGCTGCCCCAGCTTTACATAAGACAGACCCACGTCATATAAGGTCTGTATCTTATTTCGAATGGAGGGCAGATTTTCAAAGAAGGGCAACGCTTCCTCCACCGTCATATCCAGAACGTCAAAAATATTCTTGCCCTTGTACTTTACATCCAGTGTCTCCCTGTTATACCGCTTTCCTCCGCAGACCTCACAGGGCACGTAAACGTCAGGCAGGAAGTGCATCTCTATTTTGATGATACCGTCTCCGCCGCAGGCCTCGCAGCGTCCACCCTTCACGTTGAAGCTGAATCTCCCCTTGCTGTAGCCTTTTGCCTTTGCATCCGCCGTGGAAGCAAACAGATCTCTGATCTGATCAAAAACGCCGGTGTAGGTAGCCGGGTTGGAACGGGGCGTCCGCCCGATAGGGGATTGATCAATGGCGATAACCTTATCCAGACGCTCCATCCCCAAAATGTCCTTATGCTTTCCCGGAATGCACCTGGCGCGGTTTAGTTCCTTTGCCAGACGCTTATACAATATTTCGTTCACCAGGGAGCTTTTTCCTGAGCCGGACACTCCCGTGACGCAGGTCATGACGCCCAGCGGAAATTCCACATCAATATTTTTCAGGTTATTTTCCTGTGCCCCCTTCACCGTAAGCCAGCCTGCAGGCTCTCTGCGTTCCCTGGGCACCGGTATCTTTTTTGCGCCGCTTAAATACTGACCGGTTATGGATTCCGGCACCTTCATGATTTCCTCCGCCGTGCCGCAGGCGATGACTTCTCCGCCATGAGAGCCGGCTCCGGGCCCTATATCCACCACGTAATCCGCCGCCAGCATGGTATCCTCGTCATGCTCCACCACAATCAGGGTATTGCCCAGATCCCGAAGACTCTTCAGGGTGTTCAGGAGCTTGTCGTTATCCCGCTGATGCAGGCCTATGCTGGGCTCGTCCAAAATATAGCAGACCCCTACCAGGCCTGAGCCGATCTGGGTAGCAAGCCGGATCCGCTGGGCCTCGCCTCCGGACAAGGTGCCCGTTCCTCGTGACAGGGAAAGGTATTCCAGTCCCACGTCCACCAGAAAACCCACTCTTGCCTTAATTTCCTTTAAAATCTGCTTTCCGATAAGCTGTTGCTGCTTTGTCAATGTCATATCCGCCATAAACTTATGAAGATCCCTGATGGACATGGAGGTAATCTCATGAATGTTCCGGTCGCAGACCGTCACGGCCAGAGCCTCCTTTTTCAGGCGCATTCCCTTACATTCCTTACAGGGAGTGACGCGCATAAAGGTCTCATATTCCTGTTTCATGGTGTCGGAAAAGGTTTCCTTATATTTCCGTTCCACATTTTTGATCAGGCCCTCGAAGGCTACCGGATAAACTCCCTTTCCTCTCTGCCCCTCATAATATACGTCTACTGTCTTCTCACCCGTGCCGTGAATCAGTATATTTTGAATCTTTTCCGGATATTTTTCAAAGGGCGTATCCAGATCAAATTTGTATTCCCTGCGCAGGGCCTGTAAAAGAGCGTTGGTAAAGCTCTTGGGATCCATACAGGACTGCCAGCCCGTAACGGCGATGGCTCCCTGATTAATGCTTAAGGAAGGATCCGGTATCATCAGCTCTATGTCAAATTCCATTTTGTATCCTAAACCAAAACACTCCGGGCAGGCGCCAAAAGGGTTATTAAAGGAAAAGCTTCTGGGCTCGATTTCGCTGATGCCGATTCCGCAGTCGGGACAGGAAAAGCTCTGGCTGAATACAATAGGTTCCCCGTCAATAATATCCACCACCAGCTGACCGTCAGACAAATCCAGCACATTCTCGATGGAATCCGCCAGACGCCGCTCTATTCCGGCCTTTACCACCAGACGATCCACAATAATATCAATATTGTGTTTGAGATTCTTATCCAGCGTAATCTCTTCCGTCAGCTCATAAAGGCTGCCGTCAATGCGCACCCTCACATACCCGCTCTTCTTGGCCCGCTCCAGCACCTTTTCATGTCTGCCTTTTCGCCCCCGTACCACGGGCGCCAGCAGCTGCAGCCTTGTGCCTTCAGGCAGCTCCATGATCTGATCCACCATCTGATCCACTGTCTGCTTGGAAATTTCCCTGCCGCACTGCGGACAGTGAGGGATGCCTACCCTGGCATAGAGCAGGCGGAAGTAGTCGTAAATTTCCGTAACCGTTCCCACCGTGGAGCGAGGGTTGCGATTGGTGGACTTCTGGTCGATAGAGATGGCCGGAGACAATCCGTCGATGCGCTCCACGTTCGGCTTCTCCATCTGACCCAGAAATTGTCTTGCATAGGAGGACAGGGATTCCATATATCGGCGCTGACCCTCTGCGTAAATGGTATCAAAGGCCAGGGATGACTTTCCCGATCCCGACATTCCGGTGAGGACCACCAGTTCATTTCTGGGAATATCCACATCTATATTTTTCAGATTATGCTCGCAGGCGCCCCTTATCTTAATATATTCCCGCGCCTGTCTTTTCGCCAGCATCTTTACCGTCGTTTCTTCCGTCTTGCTCATGTTTCCTCTCATTCCGCCGCACAAGCGGCATTTAAATTTGCAGGAGCTTTGGGACGCGCAGCGTCACAAAGTCCGAGATTGAAAATGACAATTATCAATCTTACTCCTATTCCTTCTCCAGCTCCTGCAGCTTTTGTTTCAGCTCTATCATCTTATCACGCAGCTCTGCCGCCGCCTCAAAGTTCAGATCGGCCGCCGCCCGCTGCATCTTCTTCTGTACGTCAGCGATAACCTTTTCCAGCTCCTTGCGGTTCATGGATTCTGGATCCTTCTCAAACTGCATTTCCTCTTTGGCGATGGTCTTGGAAATGCTGATCAGATCCCGCACTGCCTTTTTGATGGTCTGAGGCGTAATCCCGTGTGCTGCATTATATTTCATCTGAATTTCCCGGCGGCGGTTGGTCTCGTCCAGGGCAACCCGCATGGAATCCGTAATTGTATCCGCGTACATAATCACATGCCCCTCGGCGTTCCGGGCTGCCCGGCCAATGGTCTGTATCAGGGAAGTACCGCTCCGCAGAAATCCTTCCTTATCCGCATCCAGTATCACCACCAGGGAAATTTCCGGAATATCCAGCCCTTCCCGCAGCAGGTTAATGCCCACCAGCACGTCAAACACATCCAGACGCATATCCCTGATAATCTGAGCCCTTTCCAGCGTATCAATGTCCGAGTGCAGATACTTTACCCGAATCCCCACTTCCCTCATATAATCCGTCAGGTCCTCGGCCATCCGCTTTGTCAGCGTAGTAATCAGTACCTTATTGTGTTTTTCCACTTCCCTGTTGACTGCACCGATCAGATCATCTATCTGCCCTTCTACCGGGCGCACGTCCACCTCCGGATCCAGCAGCCCTGTAGGCCGGATAATCTGCTCCGTGCGGAGCAGTTCATGGCTCGCCTCGTAATCCGACGGCGTGGCGGACACAAACAGCATCTGGTCAATATGACTTTCAAACTCCTGAAAATTTAAGGGTCTGTTATCCAGGGCAGAGGGCAGGCGAAAGCCGTAATCCACCAGCGTCTGCTTCCTGGACCGGTCTCCGGCAAACATGCCGCGGATCTGTGGAATCGTCATATGGGACTCGTCAATAATAATCAAAAAATCATCCGGAAAAAAGTCCATCAGCGTCATGGGCGGCGCCCCCGGCGGCGAAAAGTTCAAATGTCTGGAATAGTTCTCGATACCGGAGCAAAATCCCGTCTCCCGCATCATTTCTATATCAAAATTAGTGCGCTCCGCTATGCGCTGAGCTTCAATCAGCTTGTCCTCTCCCTTAAAATATCTAACCTGCTCTTCCATTTCCTTTTCGATATTATCACAGGCCCGCCGGATTTTTTCAATGGGTACGACATAATGTGAAGCCGGAAAAATGATAATGTGATTTAATGCGGCGTGTACCTTACCGGACAAGGGCTCCACCTGGCAGATTCTGTCAATTTCATCCCCGAAAAACTCAATACGGATAGAATAATCGCCGCCCTGCGCAGGATACACCTCCACCACGTCCCCGTGAACTCTGAAGGTCCCCCGCTGCATGTCCATTTCATTTCGGGTGTATTGAATATCCACCAGCTCCCGCAGCACCTGATCCCGGTCCTTCGTCATACCGGGCCGCAGAGAAACGGACATACCCTGAAATTCCTCCGGGCTGCCCAGCCCATAAATACAGGACACACTGGCCACTACCACCACATCCCGCCGCTCCGTAAGGGAAGCCGTGGCAGACAGCCGCAGCTTGTCGATTTCGTCGTTAATGGCGGAATCCTTGGCAATGTAAGTATCCGACGAGGGCACATAGGCCTCCGGCTGGTAATAATCATAGTAGGACACAAAATATTCCACCGCGTTTTCCGGGAAAAATTCTTTAAACTCGCCATACAGCTGTCCCGCCAAGGTCTTATTGTGGGCGATGACCAGCGTGGGCTTCTGCAATTCCTGAATGACATTTGCCATGGTAAAGGTCTTGCCGGAACCCGTAACCCCCAGTAAAGTCTGGAATTGAT
>CAJUIA010000045.1 GCA_910586485.1 uncultured Acetatifactor sp. | reverse complement strand
CCGGTAACGGCTTTGAGGGTATTTTTATGAGGTTAGGGTGTCAAACATCCGAGACGGAGCTGCTGATCCAGGAGGCTCTGGAAAAACTGATGAAAGGACGCACTACCATCATGGTGGCTCACAGACTCTCCACCATCCAGCACGCGGACTGTATCATGGTTATGCACAAGGGAAAGATCCGGGAACGGGGCACTCATCAGGAGCTGCTGGCCCAAAACGGCATTTACAAAAAGCTGTATGAGCTGCAGATCCACCATGAGATCACGGCATGATCGGGAAATGTAACGAAAAAGCATATTGTAAAATAAAATTGCATATGCTATAATGCCATTAGGCAAAAGGATATGAGCAATCCATTTGAACAAAGAATGAAATCTCCGAACCGTGCGGCAACACAGTCCGGGGATTCTTCTTTTCTTTTATAGTGGCAAAGCACCCACTAGGCTATTTGTTGTCCTTATCATTTCTGTCAAGCCATTTGACGATGAGATGGCAAAGCACACCGCCCACGACAGAAATCAAAAGGGATATGAGCATTTCCATTTGAACACCTCCTCCCGTTGCCAGGTATCGGTAGGACAACACGAAAATTATATCATATATTTCAGCGATATTCTATAAGGTTTTTCGAGATGCCTCTTTAAAATCATCCTTAATTCATCTCTTCTATATGATAAATATACTCCAGAGAGCGAAGCGCCTCAATGATCTCACTGTGGGTTTTGTATTTCTTTAGCTCCTGACTGGCAATGGTGATGGTCACGGAATACACGCTTAAGCCAGACCCCAGATAAGCACTGTTAGACTCAATATCGTCAATCCTCAGCCCCAGCCTGCGAATTGTGGTCACAAAATCCTGCAGGTTTTCCCTGCTCTTGAGCTCCAGATGAATTTCAAAATGATTGGAACGGTTTTTCAGATACGTCTCCACCGCCGGCAGGTAAGTCAGAATACACAACAGCAGCAAAAAGGAAATCAGGGTCACCGTATAAAAACCGGCCCCGGCAGTCAGTCCGATGATGCCGCAGGCTCCCAGCCCCGCAGAGGTAGTCAGCCCCTTGATCTGATTCCTTGAGCTGAACAAAATGGAATTTCCGCTGAGCATGGCGGTGCTGATTACGGATGCCGCCGACAGCAGGGGAAATTTCACGGCAGTCTCCTGCATCAAAAACAAATCCAACAGCATTACAAGGGCCGCCGAAAAGGATACCAGAATAAAGGTCCGCAGTCCCGCCGAGTGCCGTTTACTGGCACGCTCACAGCCGATCACCGCCGCCAGCAGAACGGCCATCGTCAGCCGCAGACACACGGAAGCAATCCCAATGTCGCTGGCCCATTCCCCCAGCCACCTTGCTATCGGGTCATAAATAATCTCGTTCATACTAATAACCATGCCTTTCTAAAATCTGCTGCCTGCCATATGAGAATGCCGCAGTATGGCATACTGCTCCTCCGCCGCCTCCGTAAACGCAAGCTCTTCCTCCGACGGCGTGTTCTGATGCCTTGGCAGTTCCTTTTGAATGGCCTGAATCCGTTGAATCAGCAGCTCCACCTCGCTCAGCTTTTCCTCCGGCGGCGCCTTGATCTCCGGCGTCAGATCCTCCAGTTCATCGGAATAAGACTTTGACAGATACAGGGAAAGCTTTGCACAGGCAGGGCCGATCAGCTCATATAAAACACTGGAAGCCAAAATAATTGTCTGCAGGGCGCTGCCTGTCTCCCCGCCTAATGTCCTGGCCCCCAAAGCCGCAAGCCCGATGGCCACTCCCGCCTGAGGAATCAGCGCCAATCCCAAATAATTTCGCACTTCCTTCTTTTTCTTTACCAACAGGCACCCCAGAAAAGCCCCGGCATATTTGCCGACAATGCGGACCAGAAAATAAAGGATCCCCACCACCAGCAGGGGAACTGCTCCCACGGAGACAGAGCTGTCCACCATGGCATCCAGCTTAAAGCTCAAGCCGGAGCGGACAAAGAACAACAGCAAAATAGGCGGGCTGAAATAATTCAGCTGCTTAAACAGTTTATCGTCCTCCGTAATATTAATATAAACCATACCCATGGACATACAGCCCAGCAGGGGCGACACGTCCAGCAGGGCACAGATCCCGCAGAAGGCAAACAGGGTAGCCACGGAAATAATCAGACGGTTATCTGTAGAACGCTTCTTTGGCATCAGAAGCTTCATCAATCCTCCAAACAACCCTCCCAGCAGCAGCACCCCAAAATTTACCAGAATGGGCTGTATGATGCTCACGGCGCTGAATCTTCCCGTCTTTGCCGCCAATGCTACGGAAATCGCAATACTATAGGCAATCAGCCCCACCACGTCATCCAGCGCCACCACCTGCAGCAGGGTATCCACAAAGTCCCCTTTTGCACCTGTCTGTCGTATGGTCATCACCGTAGAGGCCGGAGCCGTAGCCGCCGCCAGTGCCGCCAAAACAATGGAAAAGGTCAGATCCAGATGCAGCAGGAAAAAGGTAACCACAAAGATCAAAGCCGATGCCATAAGAGATTCCAGCACCGTAATGACCACCACCTTCAGCCCGTTTTTCTTCAATGCGGAAACCCGGAAAAATTCTCCGGTACCAAAAGCAATAAAGGCCAGAGCAATGTCGGCAATAAAATCCATTCCCTCCACAAGGGCAGGCGGAACAATCTTAAAGCAATACGGCCCCAGCAAAATACCCGCCACTATGTATGCCGTTACATTTGGCAGATGCAGCTTCTTGGTGATCCGAGTCATGGCATACCCGGAAAACAACATAAACGCCACGGAAATAATAATGGCGGCTACCCCTGACGAATCCTGCAGCTTATCATAAAAGAAATCCAGCATTTCTTTCCCCTCTCCCCATGATCCTGTTACACTGTAAATACCTTCCGCGCCTTACCGAAGGATTACCCCCGTAAATTTTTCGGCGAGGCACGCCCCATAATCCTTGAATCATAATATAATATATGTTACACTATCCTTACAATAAAGTGAAATTATGTTTTTTTAAATAACTATAAATTTTTTGCATGGATTTAGGAGATATTATGATTGATTCCAAGTTTGAGACCCTGCTGGCCGTTGCGGAATTAAAAAATTTTACGCGGGCTGCGGAAGCCCTCTCCCTGACCCAGCCTGCAGTCAGCCACCATATCAGCCAGCTGGAAAAGGCCTACGGAGAACAGCTCTTTGTGCGCAAAAAGAACGGACTTATGCTGACAAAGGAGGGGGAGATAATTGTAAAATACGCAAAAAGAATCAAGGCCCTGGATGCCCAGATGCGGGCAGAAATAGCAGATGCCAAGCGGGACCTGAATAAAATCCGGGTGGGTGTAACCCACACCTCAGAAAGTAACCTGATGATCGAGGTGCTTGCCAGATACAGCAATGAAAACCCAAACATAAGCATTACAGTTATCTCTGATACCATAAAAAAACTTTATACCATGCTGGAAAATTTTGAAATAGACATTGCGATTGTAGACGGAAAAAATACCAACTTAAACTTTAATGCCCTGATGCTGGATACGGATTACCTGGTCTGCGTCATGTCCAACAATAACCCCCTGGCCAGGCATTCTCTGGTAACCCTTGCAGAGCTGAAAAAAGAGCGGCTGATTCTCCGCTCCTCTTCCTCCGCCACCCGGAGCCTTTTTGAATCCACCTTAGAGGGGATTGACGACAGCATTGACGCCTTCGACGTCACCATGGAGGTAGACAATATCGCCACCATCAAGGACTTAATCCGCAAGGAGCTGGGAGTATCCATCCTGCCCAAAAGCGCCTGCATGGACGAGCTGAGGAAAGGAAAAATTACCGCTCTCCCCATCGAAAACCTGAGCATGATCCGTGAAACCAACCTCATTTACCACAAAACCTTTTCCCACACGGACGTCCTGCAAAATATCACAAAGATATATCAGGAAACCGCCCGGAAATATGTGATCGGACAAAAGAGTAATTAATTTCATTCCATCCCGTCCAGCAGGCGTACCGCCTCCCTGTTCAGCACGGCCTGCCCGAAATCGTAAATATCCTTAAGCTTCCGGGGAAAGACCATCCCGCCCCAGAGCATATGGGTGCTGTGCTGGTCGGAGCCGGCCGTCAGCGGCAGGCCATGCTCCCCCGCATATTCAAGCGCCCGGTGATTATACTCCGGGTGCCGCTCTTTCTTTTCCCGGCTGGAATGGCTGGCATTGATGCCCTCCACCGCATCCACAAAGTCCGGATAGGTACGGATCTCTTTGATATAGTCAGCCTCCCTGTAAGGATGTGCCTGGCTGATGATGCCGCCGGCCTCATGCACCAGCTTAAACTGCTCTTCCACCGTGGCGTCCCTGATCTCCGGATGCGTCAGAAGCCAGTTTTTGTCCGGCCCGTAAATCAGAAACTCCGTTCCGTTATACCCGGATTCCCAGCCAAAAAAGACCTGCAGGCCGATTTCTTCCCCTTCCGTTTTGGCATATTCGTAGCCCAGACAGAAACGCTCCACCCACTCTTTCCAGGGAAGTCTTCTGTCCGCGGCCGTATTCCCATAGAAGAAGTGATCCGTGATAATAATGCCTGTATAGCCTGCCTTTTTATAAGCCCTGGCCATCTCCGCCCCAGTGTTCACCGCGCAGGCACTGGCCTCCGAGGTGTGCATATGTGTCTCGTATAAAAATTCGTTCATCTCCGCCAATCTCCCTGGTTTTCGCTGTTTCGGCAGCCAGCGATGATTCACAGCGCAGATCTGCTGCTGCCCCGGAGAGCTCTCTATCGCCGTTACTCCCTAATTCCCTCACCGTCTCCTGCACGCTGTACCATTCAGATACAAAAATCCCCCCCGAAACATATTTTTAACAGCCTTCCAAAGTCGTTCGGAATTGTTAAGATATATGTCCGGGGAGAAAAAACAAGTCCAATATTTTATCTCTCGTTTGCTATTGTCGCGGTAATCTCTCCTGAAGTCATATCCAACTCAAAAAACTTTGGAACCGAATTCGAGGTAACATACCAAACAATTTTCCCATCATGGCATATGGGCTGACAGTCGGACAATGCCGCATCGACCGTAACGATTGAGCCAACCTCTCCCTCGTTACCATATCTTGCATAGTAGAAAGTACCGTTGGCATCATTCCACATAAGAAATCCCCCGTCCAACCCTGAGGACACAAGCACGGGGGTGCGCATTTCGCCACCTTCCGTAATCTTGTTCACCGTTGAGTTCATTCCATCTTTGGCAGTATAACCAATGTAAATTTCACGCGTACCTCCGCCGCCGATTCCGTCATAATTAAATGCTGTCACATAGCCGCTCGCCGTCTCCGCAAAACCTCCTACTGCAGCGCCGGTGTAGTTGTCACCTGTCTGCCCCGGAAAAGTCACCAGCAAGCTGCTCGTAACCTCTCCGCTAAATTTATCCCCGCCGGCCTTTGCGTCGTTATACCGCATAAGCACGATACCGCGTGGATAGGCATCGCCGTGATCCAGAGTGACAATATTCTGATTCTGATCCACAAGGACAAACTGATTAAAGGAATGGCTGACATATCCTACGCCGCTGTTCATCACAATGTGGTAGGAATCAGTAAGCGTCATCTCACTTTGACATACTGCAAGCGTCAAATTTGCCTGATGATTACGTCCGTCCGGAGACTGATACATTTCATGGCATGTACGAATATACAAGTAATCCCCATACTCGGCACAGCGGAGCGAACCTGCATCGAACGGCACGGTTGTATTCGCGCCATAAAGGCTTGCCTGTCCCAGACGCTCCCAGGTCTTGGAATATTTTACGACACGAACAACTTCCCGGCTGTCATCCTGGGACTCGTTTTCCTGTCCGAAAATCACAAAATTATAATTCTCCCCGGCGAAAAAACCACCCCAGATTGGCAGCTCCGCCGGAATATTCCGGCTTGCGCAGAGTCTGAAATCATTATCATAATCCTCCACCACAATCTGTCCGTTGTTATATTCCACCCGCGTGAGTCCCCCGCTTTGGTTCTCATACAGAAAGGACTTCACCGTTTCAGCCCAATTCCAGTTGTAGTTATTATACCAGCGATAGTTTTGGGCATCTACATTATTGGATACTGCAGGCAGCTGATCTGTTGAGGGAATGTTTTCCGTTGGTCCTTGCGGTTGCTGCGGTTCCTCCGGTTTCGGAGTTTCCTGAGGCTGTTGTGTTTCACCCGGTTTCGGAGTTTCCTGAGGCTGTTGTGTTTCACCCGGTTTCGGAGTTTCCTGAGGTGCCGCCGCAGCTGCAGATGAGGCGGCAGCTGTGGCCACACTCGTCTCATTATCTGCACAGGGCTTTCTGCCCTCTGCCTTGCCAAAATCGACATAATGCCGATAAAGTGCGGCCGCATCTGTTCCGTATACCGCCACTACATCCGGATAAGTCTTTGCGTAAAATGCCGCATCAAATACAGCAGCTCCGGTACTGTCGGCAGACGGCCTTCTGCCCTCTGCTCTGCCATAATCAATATAATGCCGATAAAGCGCAGCAGCATCTGTTCCGTATACCGCCACTACATCCGGATAAGTCCTTGCGTAAAATGCCGCATCAAAATCTTCCTCACTGTCTGCAGTCGCCTTTCTGCCTTCCGCCTTACCGTGATTGACGTAATGCCTATACAACGCTTTCGTTCCTTTTCCCATCGCCGCAACCACATCAGGATTCTGCTCCGCATAGTATTCCGGATCAAAAATGGTCCCATCCTTCATTTTCTGCGGAGCCGCAGATACACTCAAACCACTTC
The DNA here is from genome assembly GCA_910586485.1 of uncultured Acetatifactor sp. GTDB lineage: Bacteria > Bacillota > Clostridia > Lachnospirales > Lachnospiraceae > Acetatifactor. Next base: position 18,329 of record CAJUIA010000045.1, on the reverse strand, counting down.
CAACCAGTAATATTGCTGACAGCATAAAACACATTAAACGTTTCTTCATCTTTTTTCCTCCTGGACTAGATAAAAGCCCTTACAAAAAACAATGCACCTTTCTCGCGTCTTAATGATACGAGCTTTCAACTGTCGAGTTTATGTTATCACATCCTTTTTTCTTAATCAATCCCTATGGTATAAATTTCCTCACCCTTACCGCCAGCGCATGAGCCTTCATTCCTTCCGCTTCCGCAAGCCGAATAATATGGTCCGCATTCTTTTTCAGGGCGGCCTCCGTATACCGAATGACACTGTAGCCTCTCATATATTCCCCCACCGACATGCCCGAAGAAAATCTGGCGGTGCCGCAGGTGGGAAGAATGTGGTTTGTACCGCAGAAGTAGTCGCCCACCGGCTCAGTGCTGTATTCCCCCACAAATACCGCACCGGCATTGGTCAGCCGGTCAAGCACCGCCTCATAATCCTTAAGCAGCAGCTCCACATGCTCCGGCGCTATTTCATTTACCGCTTTGACCGCCTCTTCTATAGAATCAACCACAAAAATATCACCATAGTTTTCAAAGGTTTTTTTCGTGGCCTCGGTGAGATTGTTTTCCTTGCAGAGGGTATTGATTTCCTCCCTGATCTGCTGCGCCTGGGCCTCCGACAGACAAAAGGCCGTGCTGGCTTCAAAGCCTGTTCCATGCTCCGCCTGGGACATCAGATCAGCGGCAATAAAGGCAGGATTGGCATTTTTGTCAGCAATAATTGCAATTTCGGAAGGTCCGGCAACAGAGTCAATTTTCACCTCGCCAAACAACAGCTTCTTAGCCATCTGCGTATAATGATTTCCGGGGCCGACTATGGCATCCACCTTGCGGATACTCTCCGTCCCGTAAGCGACAGCCGCCAGACCCTGAGAGCCTGATATTTTCAAATAATTTCTTACCTTCAGGTAATCCGCCACATATAATAAATGTTCGTCAATGGTTCCGTCAGCCCGCGGCTTTGTCAGTATGTACAGATTGGGAACGCCGGCAACGATTGCCGGGACCAGATTCATATACAGGGTGGAAATCAGCGGCGCCATATTTCCGGGCACGGTAACCGCAACACTGCCAACCGGCGTATACCTGCGCTCAAGTACGACGCCGTCCTCATATGCTTCCGAAAAACCTGCCGGAAGCTGTCTGCTGTGAAATTTGAACAGGTTGTCACAAGCCTTTTTAACTGCCTCCTTAAATTCGGCGGACACCTTTTCCTTTGCCTCGGCAAATTCCCTGTCGGAAACAAAGAAGCCGATTTCGTCGGGATCAACGCCGTCGAATTTTTTCATATAAAGCTTCAGCGCTTCGTCTCCCTTTTCCTTTACGTTTTTCAGGACCTCCCTGACCGTAGTCTCCACCTCTGGGGGAATACTGCTTCTTCTTTTCAGAAGATTGATGTACCTGGGGTTTTGAACGTCAAATTTGCTGATTGTAACCATTGTTTTCCTCTCCTTTTTTATAATTGCTGAAAATGTTGTAGGCAGCACTTGCTCCATAGGGAATTTCCTGACTGCTTCAAAATAATATTTATTTGCAGGAATAAAAAAAGCCTGCCAGAGAAATTTTCCCTGACAAGCGTGGATCAAGCGTTTCGCCTAATATCAATTCTTACTGTACCAGCAGATGGGGTATCTGTCAAGAAGCAGTTTCCTGTAGATGCGTCATAAATTCATATGCTGTTTTTCCGAAATGTGTTATAATTCTTATGTTACCGCCCCTAGACTGGTACAGGAAGGGGGTGTACTGAGTGGAATTTTTCATATCGTTTATCATCTCTGTCACGGCAAGCATAGTAGCCTACTATGTATGCAAATGGTTAGATAGTGATGAATAGTCGGTAACTAGCCTATGGCTTTAAGCCCTGCCATTGCCAAAATTGGGAATAGAAAAGCCCCAGTGTAGCAGCACCGGGGCTTTTCGTTGTCGTCCTGCGTGGACTATTCATATCGTTTTGCCTGCTGGCATTATAGCATATGCAGAAACAGATTGCAATATTCAGTTTCCTTTTGCGACTCCGGCTGACAACCATGCGCTACAGTTCAACCTTCCCGGCAAGCAGGTAACAGGCGGCTGCCGCCGTCAGGCTGTTAAAGGCCGAACTGTTGCTCCTGCGCTTTCATCTCCCGCAGTACGCTGATCCCTAACGGCACGGACAGCAGAAACGAGCAGACATCCGACCAGGTCTGGCACATCTGCACCCCCAGCAGTCCGAAAAATGCCGGGAGGATATAAATCAGGGGGATAAAGAAAATTCCCTGCCTGGCGGCAGCCACAAAGGAGGCCTTAGCGGCCTTGCCGATGGACTGAAGCATCATATTGCACATGACGATCCAGGCGTTCAGCGGGAACACCAGACATTGCAGCCGCAGGGCCAATGTACCAATGCGGATCACGTCCCCGTCTTCCTTACGGAACAAGGTTACCAACGGCTCTGCAAACACAAACCCCGCCACGGATACCACAATCAGAAAAACCGCCGCATATTTTACACAGAAGCGGAAAGCCTCCCGCACCCTGGAATAATGTTTTGCCCCGTAATTCATACCGCACACCGGCTGAAATCCCTGACCAAAACCGATCAGCGCGGAATTGGCAAACATGGAAACACGCCCTACAATGGACAGAGCGGCTATGGCCGCGTCGCTGAAATCCCCGCCATATGTACCGGCAGCGCGATTTAAACAGATCTGAGCGATACTGGCAAGTCCCTGTCTGCAAAGGGAGGGAATGCCGCCTTTAAACATTTCCCAGTAGAGCATCCATGAGGGCTTAAAATTTTTAAATTCAATGCGGATGTTGCCCCCCTTTCTGCTCATGAAAAAGAGGATTACAAAGCTGACCACCTGACTCACCACCGTAGCCAGCGCCGCTCCTGCCACTTCCATATCAAAGACAAAGATCAACAGGGGATCCAGCACAATATTCAGCACCGCCCCGGTGACGATTCCCACCATGGCATAAGACGCGCTGCCCTGAAAGCGAAGCTGATTATTCAGCACCAACGAAGACATCATAAAAGGACAGCCAATCAAGATAATCCGCAGATAATCTTTCGTATAGGGCAGAATCGTGGGAGTGGATCCCAGCACCTTCGCCAGCGGCGTCAGGAAAATGATTCCTAAAGCCCCCGCGATTACTCCCGCAAAGAAAGCCGTAAAAAAGCCCACTGCCGCCATGCGGTTTGACTCTTCAAACTCTCCGGCCCCCAGCTTCCGGGAAATAAAATTTCCTGAACCATGTCCAAAGAAGAATCCGAAGGCCTGAATAAACGCCATCACTGAAAAGACCACGCCCACCGCCGCCGTAGCCTGGGTATTGAGCTTTCCCACAAAAAAGGTATCCACCATGTTATAAAAGGAAGTCACCAGCATACTGATGATAGTAGGCACCGCCATCTGGCAGACCAGACGGGGCACCGGCTCGCTAAGCATGTAAGCTACCTTCTCCTGCTGGTCCATACTGCGCACGTTCATAAGACCCTCCCCACTTTCAATCCCTTTGTATCTGAATCAACTCCCGACACCGATTCAAAGCAGCGTACAGTTCCTGCTTTCTCGGCATGGCAAGATTGCCGGGAAGGGAGCCTGTATCTTCTCCGCCCCGTCCCTGTCCGCCTCCGCAGAAGGCAGAAAAGCCTTTCTCGCCGATACGGTTATACATATTCTCCACAGCCTGACCCAAGGTCTTCCTGCCGTCAAACTCATGAAGCTTCATGCTTTTAATCATATATGACAGTGCTGTCACCTGTTCGGAATCCACCAGCTGCTCCACATAACGCAGGTCCACCTCTTCCCGGTTAATGGAAAAGCCGTCCACGCCGTCCGTTCTCATCTTAATCCGGTCATCCTTGGCAAAAGCCATGTCTTTTTTTACCACCCTGCCATAATCCGGCTTTGCCGACTTGTCAGCGGCTCCCAGAAGATAAGGGTAACTCTCGGCCTCCTTTTTGGCAAATTCCGTGATTTCCACAGGCTGATACTTATTCATCTGCACAATGCAGTCCGCTTTGTGAAAATAAGAGCCGCAGCTGCCCGCCACCAGGATGGTAGAAATACCGTAATCCTCATACAGCTCCCGCACCTTGTCAATAAAAGGGATAATCGGCTCCACATCCCGGCTTACCACCCGCTGCATCAGCTCGTCACGGATCATGAAGTTCGTGGCGCTGGTATCCTCGTCGATCAGGAATACTCCCGCTCCCGCTTCCATGGCCTCCACCGTATTGGCCGCCTGAGAGGTACTGCCGCTGGCATCCTCCGTGTAAAAGCATTTGGTATCCCTGCCGTTTGGCAGATTGCGGATAAACATGGAAATATCCGTCTTCTGGATGCTCCTGCCGTCCTCCGCCCGCAGCTTCATGGCTGTGTTATCCGTAATCACATACTCCCTGCCGTCCCCGGCAATATGATTATATACTCCCAGCTCCAACGCCTCCAACAGGGTTGATTTCCCGTGATACCCGCCGCCAACAATCAAAGTCACGCCCTTTTTCATCCCCATGCCCGTAAGCTTCCCATGATGTGGCAGCTCCAAAACCACCTCCATGGAAGCAGGGCTCTGAAAGGCCACCGCCTCCTTCATGGGCAGGGAGGATACCCCGGATTTCCTGGGCAAAATGGCGCCGTTTGCCACAAAGGCCACCAGATCCCTCTTTTTCAGTTCCTCCCTGATATACTGTTGGTCATCCGCCAAAAACAGCACCTTCTCCAGACTGTCCTTGGGGCAGGTGGAGGATAGCAGCGTCTGCCTTACGCACAGGGGCAGAAAATCAAATAATATCTTGCCAAGCTCTCCCGAATTGATGGTACGGCCGTTGGCAGGAAATCCGATTTCCATACGCACCGTCAGTTCTCCATTGGCCGTATTTACCGTGCAGGCGCTGCGCTCCAATATCTCCTGGCCCGGATGGCTGATGCCCAGAAGACCGCTTTTGCCGGAGCCCTTTGCCTTAAAAGAATAGTCCTTGATCTTTGCCGCCATTCTCCGCAGCAGAAAATCCTGAAAAGCAATCTTTCTGACATTACTGTCATAGCACTTCCCGTCAAATCCCGCTACCTTTCCCGGCACGATGATGCTGACCTTGGAGGGCGCCGCAAAGGGATCCCCCTGTACATGGTCTATGGACAGCACATATTGCTGAAACTGATATTTTCCTCTTGTATCCTTGTATGCGGGATAGCTCTTATGGTCTATCTGCCGCAGCAGTGTCTGCAGTTCCGCCGCTGTTTTCATTTTCTGATTCCGCCTTTCCTTAAGCATAAAACCCTACTTATTATTTTAGTCCTTTTTGCAAAAGTGTCAAGGAATCAGCCTGCCATTTAAAAGATGCGCAAAAAGGACCGCCAGCGTCTGCCGCCTGCCTTGTCACGCCGACCCTTGCCGCAAATTCCTCCTGGCTCAGGCCCTGCCTTTTCCGATATTCCTGTATCTTTGCTCCGATCAACAGCATATTCCCCAAAACCGCCTTTCCATACCCCTATATAATTACCTTATTCATAAATAAGAAAATTGTCAAGTTTCCCGATCCGCCCGCTGTCGGGATTTCCAGAATTATCTTGCTTTTCCGCAGATTTTTGATATAGTTAGAATGAAAAAACGGCAGCAGAGTACCCATTTCACAGCGCTGCCCATAAATGGAGAAAGTGAAAGCATGGCATCTCATATCAAGAGCATGACCGAGGGAAAACCCGGTAAGTTAATATTGACCTTTGCCCTGCCGCTGATGGCGGGCAATGTGTTTCAGCAGCTTTATACGGTGGTGGACACTGCCGTCGTGGGCAAATTTCTGGGCGTGGGCGCACTGGCCGCTCTGGGAGCCTCAGACTGGCTGAACTGGATGATGCTGGGAATCATTCAGGGCTTCACCCAGGGCTTTGCCATCCTCATGGCACAGGAATTCGGCGCGGAAAATTTTCATCGGCTGCGAAAAATCATTTGCAGCTCCGGTATCCTCTCGGCGGTCTTTGCCCTTTTGCTGGTTGCCGCCGGACAACTGATCGCCCGGCCTGTGCTCCTGCTGCTGCAGACTCCCGCAGATATTCTGGGCGATACCCTCCTGTATCTACGCATTATGTTTCTGGGCATCCCCATCGTCATGGCATACAATCTTTTTGCCTGTATCCTGCGTTCTCTGGGAGACGGGCAGACGCCTCTTTATGCTATGGTGGTGGCTTCCCTGACCAATATCGTTCTGGACCTGCTTTTTGTAATGGTTTTCCACTGGGGCATTGCCGGAGCTGCCGCAGCCACTCTGATCGCCCAGCTGGTGTCGGGGGTTTACTGCCTGTATCATATCTCCAAAATTCAGATCATGAAGTTTGACAAAGAAGACTTCCGCCCGGAGCAGGGACTGTTTGGCAGGCTGTTAATGCTTGGCTTCCCCATGGCCTTCCAGAACTGCATCATTGCCATCGGGGGCATGATCGTTCAGTTTGTAGTCAACGGCGTCGGCGTTCTCTTTATCGCCGGATTCACCGCCACCAACAAACTTTACGGCCTGCTGGAAATCGCCGCCACCTCCTACGGCTACGCCATGATTACTTATGTGGGTCAGAATCTGGGTGCCGGAAAAACGGACCGCATCCGTAAAGGAATGCGCTCCGCTTTGGGACTGGCACTGGTTACTTCTGTCTGCATTGCCATTGTCATGCTGATATTTGGCCGGCTGATTCTTGGCTGCTTCATCTCCGGCACGCCGGAGGAAGTAGAAAAAACCATGGAAATCGCCTATTTCTACCTGGCAGTCATGAGCATCTGCCTGCCGGTTTTATACATTCTGCATGTTGTCCGCTCCGCCATTCAAGGCATGGGCAACACGCTGCTTCCCATGCTGTCCGGCATCGGGGAATTCGCCATGCGTACCTCCACGGCGCTGCTGCTGCCTCTGGCGGTTGGGGAAGTGGGAATCTTCTTCGCGGAGATTGCCGCCTGGCTGGGCGCTGACATGATACTGGTCATCAGCTATATCGTCACTGTCAGGAAGCTGCCGAAGGCCGGCTCCCGGCCGGCCTAATACCGGCCAAATATATGTAAAAATTTAATGCGCAGTATGTTAGCTCTAACCGTAACAACTTCATAATCCGTATTTGCGTTCCATTCCATACCTCTTCAACTTGCTGCAGTTTTTTTCACTTACCTGCCGCCCGCCCAAACAGTCGAATCATCCAATACCTGGACAGGTTAAAGGTGCGCCAGTTTAGATCCTCAGCCCGTCGTTCCATTTTTTCCATCCAGACATACCCGAAGGCATTCGCCGGATAACCGACTGTTTTTCCGCTGTTCACCCTTTTGCCGTATTCCACTGGCGTCTCATCTGCCGTCCATGCCTTCATATCATAGCCCATACTTTCCATACATGGCACCAGCACCGGAGCCGCGTCGGCACAAAGCCCGCTCAGATACCAGTAATCTTGATACCCTGTTCCTGTCTCCGCTTCTTTTTTCATGCCAACATTTTTACTGTTGACATTGACATAATCATTATTGTTGGCATTGTCTGTATCGCTGTTGTTGACATTTTCTACAATACCGCCATTTTCATTGTGAAATATATTGCTGCCATCATCGCCCGAAACATTTGCCAGGTTGATTCTGGCAATCAGATAATCCGGATGAGCAAAGGACAGCGCCAGATACATTACCGTCACTACTGCCACACAGTAGCGGAACAGGTGAAATTTTTCCCTGAAAATATGAATCATTACCCCTGCAAACAACACTGCCAGCAGGGCCAGTCCCCAAAACACCAGCACTCTTAAAAAAGTCAGATAATAGCTCCGAACGTACATTACCATCCGCATGGCGCTGGAAGCAATCATAATATAAGTGCAGACTGACATTATTGTCAGTACTGTTTTCAACACCTTGCTGCTTTTAAAATAACACAGGCACACCAGCACGATCACCAGATTTAAAAGGCTGACTGTCAGCAGCTGAAAAAATCCTTCTCTGGCATATGCCGCATAAGTATACCCCTCCGGCAGCTGCATCCTTCCCAGAAACAATCCGTTGATCTGAACAACGGAGAACACAAGATACAGCGCCGTCAGCATCCCTGTCACCGTGATTGCCAGCACAGGCTCCCCCGACCTTCGGTCCTTCACTTCCTCATCTATTTTCTTTTTGCAGAGAAATGCTGTCAAGCAATATGCTGCCAGAAACATTAACAGGATGCGGGCGGCAATATTCATCACATTGTCAAGCCGGATACCGCCCAGAAGCCGCTCTGCCATCTGCCGAAACAGCGCATCCGCACTGGAAAGAAGTAACAGTACCACAAGCAGCAGCGGAATTCCCGCCAGCAGCCCAAGTCCCACTGCCCAGATTCGCCCGTCGGCCTTGCCGCCTTTTTCCCTCCGGTAATTTGCCCAGCATTCGGCCCCGTCCCGAAAGGGCTCCGCCGCCACGCCTCCAACGCCGAAAATAAGCCTGAAAATGCTGCTCAGAAACTTCCCCGGCCCCCATTTCGACGTGTCAAAATACTGCTTCAGCAGCAGACTCATCATCAGCAGAAAAATGCCCAGTTTATTCAAAAAGATGATCCTGCCGTCATCTGTGCAAAAAGTGGAAATTCCCAGCAGCACTATGGCTGCCATGTAATAGACGCTTCCTTTTTTTAAGGTAGTCTCCAGTTTTGCAAGCGATAAGCATAAAAACAAGAGGCTGCCTGCCACGAAAAAAGGGAATGTCACCCCCGATCCGTTTTTATACATGCAAAAGGTATAAAACACCGCATAGAGAAATGCCGCCGGACCGAAAAAACCAAATCTTTCTTTCATGCGCTTTGTCTCTTCCGTCTCTTTTTCCGGCTTTGGCTCCTGTTTCCCCGCCCCGTCAAGAACGGTCATCGGCACTCCGCTTTCCTCGCTTCCCGTCTTCCCTGCTGTGCCGGGCTCCGCCCAGATATTTTGCTCCGCTCCCGTCATATTCTGCTCCTTTCGCTGGTTTTCGCTGACTCCTTTCCAGCGGGCATTTTTTGACCGCTTAGAAAATCTTTTCGCCTTCTGTATACTCCAGTATATCCCCCGGTTGGCAGTCCAGGGCCTTACAGATCGCCTCCAGGGTGGAAAACCGTATTGCTCTTGCCTTATTGTTTTTTAAGATAGACAGATTTGCCAACGTAAGGTCCACCTTGCCGGCCAGATCCGTCAGGCTCATCTTACGCTTTGCCATCATCACGTCCAAATTTACAATGATCCCCATAGTGCCCTCCTATATGGTCCAGTCTGTCTCTTCCTTGTAGTCTACCGCCTGTTCAAACACAAAGCTCAGCACCTTGCTGAACAGCCCGGCAATCAGGAAAACAAGAATCACTACTCCCATGGCTATCGTCATATACACAACGCTTCTGACCCCTGCCATCAGGGCAATGAAAAAGCTCCAATTTCCCATTTTCTGCAGACTGACCACATTCTCACGGACAAAGCAATTTCCCACAAGTACCGTCTTAAAGATTTTCCGCAGCTCCCAAAGCAGCTTCTCCGCCGCAATTCCCAGCACAAAATAAATTATGACCGATTCTTCATAATGCCAAATCAGCTTCGGCAGCTGTTGTCCGATCCACCTGATACTCCAGGGCAGGGACGCCGTTACCAAAATCCCGCCAAAGAACATAAAGTCCAGAAGAAACTTTGTCACCTTCGTCCAGGTCAGTCTTCGACCTGCCAAAGAGCTTGCGGGCTTTCCGGAATCCTCCTGCTCTGCCGCAGACATTGTAAGCTCCCCGGAGGCTCTTTTATTCCCCTTAGTCTGATTTTCTTTGACCTGATTTTCTTTGACCTGGTTTTCTTTGACCTGGTTTTCTTTGACCTGGTTTTCTTTGACCTGGTTTTCCTTCATCCTGCTGTCCTTCCTTTCCTCTGTATGGTTGCTCTTCATTTTTTAATTATTCGCTCTTTCCCCTGTACTTTTCACTTTTTCCAAGCTTCTCTTTCCCGACCTTTCGTTTCCGCTTTTTGTTTCCTGCTTGCTTTCATGTTTTTTCGACTTTTTATTTATCATGCTCTATTTCGGCTTCGACTTTCTTTTTCCTGCTTTCCTTTTCTGCCTGTACTTTTATATATTTTCCGCAATGACTTCTTGTCTGCTTCCCCTTTTCCCCAAAGACTGATTACCTCTTACTTAAAATCCTCCAGCCTCTTTCCTGTATACTGGATGGCGATTCTGTTTTCCGGGTTTGCGTCCGTCAGGTACAGCACCGCCAGAAAAATCCATTCCAGTGGCTTCATGATGAAATAAACCACATCCGCCGCATATTTACTGCGGATCAGCTTGGCCGCGGGAAAGCCGTAAGTATCATAAAACCGGCGTACCGCCCTGTGAAACCTCGGCGTCCGCTCTTCCAGCACCTGCTCAAAGGCATTGGCAATACAGAGCTGCCTGTTTACAATCACCTGATGGCCGTGCCGCACTCCCAGCCGCTTTGGCTTTACAATTTTTTCATGTCCGCCTGCCGCCACGGTGCAGAGATAATGCTCGTCAAAGTAAATATTCTGAGGTGCCACACGCTGAGACAAATTCCAGTCGCTGGTCTCCGTAAATGCCCTGATCACCGCGTCAGGCTTTTGTCCGAACAGCATCAGCAGTCCAATCAAAATTCCCAGCAAAGGCCACATCAGCAGGAATGCCGCCAGCGGCCAGCGCTCTGATTTTGCCAGGAAACGATTACATCTGTGAAAAATTCCCGTTCCCTCCAAATACCGCTGCCGCCTGGATTCGTCCGTCTCCAGCAGCTGCTTCCACTCCCACATCTTATGGCTGACTGTTCGTGCCGTAAGCAGCAGACAATTCAGCGGATAAAGCAGTAAAAAGAAATCATAGTCTCTTCCCCGAAAGACCTGTATCCCCCAAACCACGCTTTCAATGGTTCCCAGATACATTGCCGCCAGCCCCAGTACCAATGCCAGCGGCGGCATCACCCTTAAGGGAATATAATTGACGATCAGATACCCGGCCGCAGCCGTCAGCGCCACCATAATTACGGTGAGCTGTGCCTGCGTATAAACAGGGGTATGTGTCTGCCGGTTGACCAGCTGTTCCTGCCAGTCCCTGCCAAAAGATACTTCATAAAAAATACTTAAGTAGATTAGGCTGTAAAGCGCTCCCAGTGCAATTCCGGCCACATCCAATACTCTGCACCTTTGATAAAGCTCCTGATTCCGTCTCCCCTTCACCAGCAGAAACACTTCCGCCGCCGTCAATACCAGCGGAAATATCATAAAGCCTCCAAAAATGATAATTCCTGCCGCAGAAGCCTCAGCAAACGCCGCAATTCCTCCAAAGCCCGTGCCCCCGATCAGATCTCCGATACCGGAGATCACCTGCAGCGCCACACTCATGAACGCCCCCAGCACAAGCGACAGCAGCACCGCCGCCCAAAAAGGATGAGCCTTCAAAAATCTCCATTTCCCCTGATCTGGGTTTTGCTGATCTGCGTTCTCTGTACTTCTGCTTTCTGCATTTTCGTATTTGGCACTTTTATTTTCTGTATTCTGATTTACTGTATTTTGATTTTCCGCATTTTGGGTTTCCGCACTTGGGATTTCAGCATTTTGGTTTTCCATACTTTGGTTTTCTTTCTCTATATTTTCCTTATTTCCTGTATTATTTTTCATAATGCCTCCATAATTAACACAGCGCTTTTGTACCGTTACAATAGCACCGCACAGATTGAATGTCAATATATTTTTATTGATATTCAATAAATTCGAGGGGATTAACGGAAACTACAGAAAAAATCATGATTTTTGCAAGAAATAAGAAATGTAAGCTCAATACCTGCCGTTTCCCGATCCGTTAAAATAGGATTCAGCAAAATGCAATGGACATTCCCGGAAAGGAAAAAATGTATGATCAAAAACGCAGCCTCTTACAAAGGAAAAACGAAAAACTCTTCAACTCAGCAACACAGGACACGGTATAAATGGTGCATTGCCACAGCTCTACTACTTTGGCTTCTTGCCACAGTTCTGATCATAGTCACACAGAAAACGCAGCCGGGGGACGAACTGCCAAAGCCCGTCCCGGAGAGCATTCCTCCCGACGCCTCGCAGGATCTCACACTGTCTTTGGACCAGGAAAACGAAGTTCCGGCTGAAGATGCTCCCTGGTATTTGACATTGGTAAACCGTCAGAATCCCATTCCTGAAGATTATGAAGTGAATCTGGTGAAAGTAGAAGGCGGAGAAAAGGTTGATGAGCGTATTTACGAGCCATTGATGGAAATGCTGGAAGCAGCAAGGGAAGGGAATCTGGGACAGCTCCCCATGGTTGTATCCGGCTACCGGACGCAAAAAAAACAACAGCAGCTTTATGACGATAAAATTGCCAAATACCGCAGACAAGGTTACTCAAAAGAAGAGGCAAGAAAATTGGCCGAGCAGCTGGTAGCCGTGCCCGGATACAGCGAACATCAGCTGGGCTTTGCGGTAGACATTAACGGAGCCACCTACGACGTATATCTGTGGCTGCAGGAAAACAGTTATAAATACGGATTCATTTTTCGATACCCCGGCAGCAAGACGGAAATCACCGGCACCGCCGAAGAAGTCTGGCACTATCGCTACGTGGGTCCAGAAGCGGCGGCGGAAATATATGAACAAGGACTCTGTTTGGAGGAATATCTGGAGGCGGTCTCCGAGCAGCTATAGCCGGACGCCGCCCCTGTCCGCTCCAACGTCAGGTTTTCCAGGATACCGCACGTATTTTTCCCACTGCAATCACATAATCGCACAGCTCCCAAACATTTGTTAACGGCTTTCGTCCAAATACAGCTGAATGCGGCTGTGAATGATTCCGGCGACCTCTTCCGCGCTTTTATCACCATTTATATAAGCCTCCGCTTCCTCCCAGACAACAGATTTAATAAAGTCTTCTTCTGCAATAACAGGAGACGGAACACAGCTTTCCAGATAGGCTGCGTAATCATCAAAGGTAGTGGTACCGTCTTCCTTTATTCTCAATTCCTCATCCTTCCAGTATGCTTTTCTTTCACCGCCCTCTTCTCTGTATTCTATATCCTCCACGGACACTTTCAGTATGGATGTATTCAGCAGATGCACATTCTGAAATTCATCTCTTAACAAGCACTCAAAAAATGGCACCACCGCATCCAGATTCGACGATGCCGAATTTACTACCAAGACTCCCTCACAGCTTAAATAACTACTGTTTCCTGTGTCAGTTGGCAGCCCAGTCACATAATAGTCTTCTCCATATTGATCGTAAAGGTCGTTGAAATCATTTAATGCCAATCCTCCCAGCTTCACCGGACACCCACCTGCTCCCAGCCAAATCTCCTGGCCAAAGGGAATACCGCTATAATTTTTTGCCATATACAGCATACGGCAAAAAAGTTTATCATTAAAATGGCTTTCTCCCCTTTCCCAGTCAACCAAGGAGGAATTTTCCAGCCCAAATTCTGTCAATGCTCTAATCACACTTTCAGAATCACAGCCTAAATTCATCTGGCAGAATGCTCCCGAAAAACCCTGACAAAAAATCTCTGTAAACTCACCTTCTTCCATCAAATCAATTAAATCCTCCAACGTCCATGTATCTGGATTCCATACTTTCCTCAATGTTACCGCCGTGTTTGTATTCATCAATGGTGCCAATCCCACTAATGTATCATCTACTGTTCCCAGTTGGATCACATTGAAAAAAATCCTGTCTAAATAATCTTGCGAAAGCACACTCCTTAAATCCTGCAGATACCCCTGTTCCTGCAACAGCCTCATATCCTGCAGAGATACAACAAAATATCCGGTCCGCCGCCAGCCGCCAGTTCCGCAAATATTCTGGTCCGGTAATCCTCTTTCTCGTCCATTTTATATGTTTCATATGCAAAGGTATGGTTTTTATACTTGCGAAATGCTGTGACCGCACAGCCTTGTATATCAAAGCTGGTTTCCGTTAAGCTGGCAACCCGTACGGTATCCTTAGGTTTTACCGCTTCCTCCGCCAATGGCACCAACCAGTCCTCTGTTTCACCATTGACTGTCCCATACATTCTTAATATAGGTGTCTGGCCTTTCCGAAGCACCAACATGGTACGGTATAACCTTGAAATGCAGTCCCGGTCAAAATGGTATACCAGCGTCCTGTCGCCGGAAACAATATCCCATTTAACAATTCCTTCCCACGCCTCGTAATAAATATCACTGCCCTGAACGCCGTACACCGATTCAATCGGATAGTTCTCAAAGCTGCTGATGATATGATCCTCCTTTTGTTCCGTATCAAGCCAAACTAGCCGACAGACCTTTTCTTCACTATTACAGATGGGAAAAATCAATTCTCCCGAAGGCATGGTGAAAGGAACTCTGATATTGTCGCCCTCTTCGCCCTGATACTCCATCAGCAGACCGCCGTCCCTATCGAAAACATAAAACGCCTGACACTTGTTGTCCCTGATATAAGTATTTCCCTCCGAATCGCATATACATTCATAAGATAACTGGTCTGCAATGCCCTTCTCCTGACAGGCCGGAAGAATATCCACGACCCGCGTCTGTTCTTCCAAATCGGAATAAACAATCTTATTAACCTGTTCCTGCTCATTTAGAATGCAAAATACATACTTACCCGGTTCCATTACATACATGCTGGCAACAGCCCCTCTATCGATACCAAGCCTTTCGCTGTCTATCTCGATGAGTGTGGCCTGCCCGGAGGATATATCATAACTCTCTAACAGCTCTATTACTTTTCCACTTTTTTCCTGTGGATATATGCTACAAAGTCTGTATATCTGCTCCCCCCAGATCATTGCCTGTCTCTCATAAAGAACTCCCTTTGCGGGAAAACCCCTGCAAATATCCTCATGCGACCATCTGTCATATCTGGCTGCCCACAGAGCCGTTTTCTCTTCTACTGTATCCGAAACTGAAAAACTTTTTCTTCCCCAGTCCTCATCGTCAAACATTCCCGCGTTTCCCGACATCTCAATATTCTTTGGTGCCTAGCAACTGTCTGCAGGAATCTCATCCTTTCCACAGCCTCCCAAACACAATAGACAAAAGAAAAAGGCTCCAATCCAGCCCTGTATCCGCATAAAACGCTCCCTCCCGCTCCTTTAAACATGCAATCATTTTATACCTACCAAATATTATTTGATTTTCTGCTGTAATATATAAATATGTAAACATAAGAGATTTGCAACAGTGTACAAAGGGATACATATAAAAAAACAAAATAATGGACTGCCAACCTACTGAAAAACCGCTCTTTCACAACGAAGGGCGGTTTTTT
Organism: uncultured Acetatifactor sp.; assembly: GCA_910586485.1. Lineage (GTDB taxonomy): Bacteria > Bacillota > Clostridia > Lachnospirales > Lachnospiraceae > Acetatifactor. Next base: position 3,051 of record CAJUIA010000045.1, on the reverse strand, counting down.
CATAGGAGCAGGGAAAGGAGGCAACCCAACCACCGGGGGCTTGACAAGATAGGTTGATCCACGGAAATATCAAACATGCTGACGAGCTTAACGAAAACACCAAAACTCGGGTACTGCCCTTTGTTCTCAATATTCATAATCGTGTGGGACGTGCGCCCCACAAGCTCCGCAAGGTATTCCTGCGTCCAGCCTCTTTTCTCGCGGGCGTCTTTTATCGCCAGCCCGAGGCCATGAAAATCAAATCTATCTTCATAATGTTCCATACAATATCACCCAAACTTATTTTATATTTAAGGTGATAGTATGTGAATTAAATACAATTCTATGTTTGGTTGTATTTAATTGCACATTCTTTAAAAATATCCACTTGACATATGTATGACACCGTGTTACTCTTAAAGCGTAACATGATGTCATACTTTAAGGAGGAAATCAAAATGGTACAGCAAATATCAGATGCGGAATTTGAAATTATGAAAGTGATATGGGCTAACGGAGAAAAGCCGACGCTTTTTGCCAGTCTTACGGCAGATTTAGCAGCAAAAGGAAAACCCTGGCAAAAAAATACCCTTATCACGCTTTTAAACCGGCTTGTCAATAAGGGGTTTTTGAAAGCAAAAAAAACCGGGCGTTGCAATGAATACACCCCTCTTGTGTCGGAAAGCGAATACCACAAAACCCAAACCAAAAATTTTCTGGATAAAATTTATGAGGGAAATGCAAAATGGCTTGTTTCCGATTTGATTTCTGGCGACCTGTTGGCAGACGAAGAATATGAGGAACTGAAAAAGCTCTTGGAGAAAGGAAGAACAGAAAAATGAACATTCTATTGAAAATGTTTTTGTCTATGTCATTTTCCGGTTCATTGTTCATCCTGCTGTTACTAGCTGGAAAAAGATTCCTTAAAGACAAAATCAGCAGACAATGGCAGTATTATATTTGGCTCATTGTTGTTGTACGGCTGTTATTGCCTTTTGGACCGGAAACAAACTTGATGGGAAAAGCCTATCAGACAATCGATCAGGCCATAACCCATTCTGTTTCCCTGCCGCAACAGCAGTCACCCTCTGGTGATACAAATGCTTTCAATGTTCCTGCTTCCGGTATGGAACACGACAACCAGAATACTGTCAATCCTAAAGACGATTCTATATCCTCCCGCCCGGTTGGGGATATTCTGTCTTTATTTTCCAATCATGTTTGGCTTATCTGGCTCATGGTTGCATTGATTCTTTTGGTACAAAAAATAACGGCATATCATAGCTTTATTCGATATGTTAAGGCTGGATTAAATCCGGTTTCCAATGTTGAGCAATTAGACCGGCTTTCAGTTATTGCGGAACAGACTGGCAGGAAAAGACCAGTAGAGCTTTGTGTCAATCCGTTGGTTTCGTCCCCTCTGCTGATTGGATTCTTCCGGCCATGTATTGTTTTGCCAAGCGCAGATATTCCGGAGAAGGACTTTCAATATATCGTATTGCATGAATTAACGCATTACAAACGGCGGGATATGTTTTATAAATGGCTGGTACAAATTACCGTCTGTCTGCACTGGTTCAATCCGCTTGTTTATTTAATGAGGCGTGAAATCACAAAGGCATGTGAATTTTCTTGTGATGAAGCGGTTCTTTCAAAAATGGGATATGATAACGCACAGGATTATGGAGAAACTCTGCTTGACGCAATGGCAGCAGTCGGAAAGTACAAGGAATCTCTGGCCGCTGTTACTCTTAGTGAAAACAAACAATTATTAAAAGAAAGGTTAGGTGCGATTATGAACTTAAAAAGAAAATCAAAAACAACTTTATTTTTCACAAGTGTGCTGACATTGTGTATTATTTTAGGTGTGGTTTTTGTTGGTGTTTATCCAGCTGCCGCCGCCGATCAACCGTCAAATGAGCCTGCGGTATCGGGCCTGAATGAAAATGTAATATCGCCCACACAAGAGAAAAACAGTTCGCATAATGAAGTGTTTTCCTCACAAGCAGAGCAATATTATGAGGACGACAATTTACCTTTGTTTGAAATTGCCTTTTCCCGATTGGACGAGAAAGCTCAAGGCGAATGGCTGGATAAGATTTATGCAGATGACAGAATCCGTTTTTGGAAAACTGCGGTCAATATGCTGGACGTGGATTGTGCTTTAATTCAGCAGTATGCGGAAAAAATCTATGATGACGGTAACATTTCCTATTTCTCCACCTTGACCTCGCGCATGAGTGAGGAAACATTGGAAGAATGGATGGGCATAGCAGCGGATGATGAAAAGTTTAATTTCCAATCCATCTTATCCAATGCACTGGGGCAGGGCAATAAATTTGATACGCTGTCTGAAACCCAGAAAGCGGAGTATCAAGCGGTAGGCATTACAGTTGACGGCAATAATCATTATTATCAGGGGCAGCTTGTCAACATCTTTTTGGATATGCACAGGCTGGCCGTAAACCCGGCCGGAACGGTCAATATCAGAATCACCCGTAGCGAGGATGGAAAAATATCAGATGTTGCATATATGACCGATACAGAAGTAACGGAACTGCTGGGAAATATGGAAGAACCCAATGATTTATATGATGCAGAAATGGAAGAACTACTGAATGATATGAACGATTTTGATAATAAATAAATCGAAGTTACAGCCGCCCAACGGTAAATAAAAAAAACCGTTGTCTCGGTGGCTAATCATCTGTGCGCCCAAACAAAATCCAGTAGCCTTTACGGCGGTTTTGAAATAAAAATTTCAAGCCGCCGTTTTCTTTTTGAAAAATGAGAATGTGGAGGGTGTGTTAATGTCGCCCTTTTTCAAGGATATGGCGGTATCAAATGCTTAAAAGCATTGGGAGGTATCGCTGTGTCCTTATTTCTTTTTCAACTGTCTGAACCGTTAAAAAAAGCCCGCCCCCTTGGAAGGATAATTCTGGCAATCAATATGAAATAATTCAGTCCAGAAACAATAATTCTATTTCATGCGCCCGAATGGCTCTATGCTGTCCGGACGCATTTCTGTTTCTATGGGACAGCCTCGGGCCAACTTGGCCCGAAGCCCGGCCC
>CAJUIA010000044.1 GCA_910586485.1 uncultured Acetatifactor sp. | reverse complement strand
TACTGGGTTTGTAGCCACTTTTTGATTTCACAAGTGTCAAACTCGGGATTATAGCCGATTACCGTCCAAACTTCAATTTTTTTAAACGTTACAGCCACGCCGCATTTCCATTTACACAGCCACGCCGCATTTCCATTTACACAGCCACGCCGCATTTCCATTTACATTTCCTTGCAAAAGAAGCCTTCTTATGATATGATGACCTTATTCGGGGCATAAAACATTCAAACGGCCATCCGGGATTAAGTTACGACAGCTTTATCAGGGGGGAAGATATGGGGTTTTTAGACAATCTTTTAAAAATAAGACACGCAAAATCATTTCCAATATGGTAGACAGCGTGGTGGATAATGTAGTGGACAGTGTAAAGGGAGCCATACAGGGAAATGATGCGGAAATAAAATCCACTTCCAATGTATCCGTAAAGAACAACGGCCAAACGGTAACGGCAAAAAATCGGGAGAACGAAACCGGCGACGATGCTCACTGCGAGGGCAGCAAAAGTACGATATGCCGCCGCATTGAAATGGCTGCCGCCGAGAACTGGCCGGGCTATGAGCTGCGCCGTAATATATCCGCCACGGAGCTTGGCGCCGACAAAAAGGCCCACAGCTTTGATTACGGACTTTATCTGAACGGACAGCCAAAGGTCATGATTATGATCTTAAAGCAGCATCAGTACCGTAACGAAAACGTACGGCAGGCTCACGAGGCCTGCAAAAGGAATGGAGTCGGCTCCTTTCACCTGCTGATGCACCTGCCTAACCGCAAGACTTATATTGCAGAACGCATCAAAGCAGTTATGCCCTTTTAACTACGGGCATGCCCTTCACACTAATATTATGGAAAAAGGAAAGAGAAATGCAGCATCTGCTGCGCCCGCGGGGGACAAAGCGCATTCCGTTACCGATACCCTTGTATCGCATTTTACGGGCAATGGGAATCCGTTCCGTCTGGTATGAATCAACACGGTTTGATTCATTCAAATCTTTTTCTCTTTCTTTTTTTATGCACATATTTTGACAGGCACTTAAGGAAATCATTATGACCGCACCTAAAAGTATTTTCAATGAAGCCGCCTGCCCGGAAAGCTGGCAGCACTTTTATGAACACAAACAAAAAAACCGGCACTTAAGCGCTGCAGAGGATAAAGCCCTTCTGAATTTTATGCAGAGACAGGCTTATCTGCCCCTGTGCGCTCTGTGGGAGCAAGGCTGTTTCCCTGCCACCCTTCCCGTTAAACTGACAATCAACAAGGCAGGCACCACCAAAAAGCGCATTGTTTACTCCTTTTCTGGAGACGAGGGACTTTTCCTGAAATTCATCGCCTGGCAGCTTTTTCGGTTTGACGACTTTTTTTGCGGGAATTGCTATGCCTTTCGCCGCTCCTTCGGCGCTAAGGAGGCGATTGAACGCATTTGCCGGAATCATCGGATCAGGAAGCAATACTGCCTAAAGGCAGACATCAGCAATTATTTTAACTCCATTCATGTGGAAAAATTGCTGGAAAAGCTGTCTTTTGTCAAAGAGCAGGACCCCCTGCTGTATGAGCTGTTTGCCCGCATCTTACGGGAGGACAGAGTTCTGGAAAACGGGCATATCATCAGGGAGAAGCACGGCGCCATGGCCGGAACGCCTCTTGCCCCTTTTTTCGCAAATGTATATTTAAGTGAAACCGACCGCTATTTCCAGGATAACGGCATTTCTTATTTCCGCTATTCCGATGACATTTTGCTTTTCGCAGACAGCCCGGAAGAGCTGGCACAATATAAAGACATTCTCTATTCTCAAATAGATGCGCTGGAGCTGCATACAAACCCGGACAAGGTACATATCTCAAGCCCAGGAGAGCCCTGGGAATTCTTAGGCTTTTGCTATCAAAACGGCCGGATCGACCTTTCTGCCAACACCCTGCGCAAAACAAAGGCCAAGATCAAGCGCAAGGCAGAAGCCCTGCGGCGCTGGCAGCGAAAGAAGGGACTGGCCCCCGAAAAAGCCGCCATCGGCTTGATTCATGCCATGAATCGGAAATTTTACGGCTCCGACAGCGGTGAGGATGAATTTACCTGGAATCGCTGGTTTTTTCCCTGTCTCACGGTGGATAGCGGCTTAAAGGAGCTGGATGCCTATCTTCTGCAGTATATCCGCTATGCCGCCACCGGCAGGCATTACAAGGGCGGCTTCCGCATCCGTTACCAGACGATAAAATCCTGGGGCTACCGAAGCCTGGTTCATGCTTACTACGAAAGCAGAAAGTGAACAGGCGGCTTACCTGATGTTTTTACTTTTTTCTTTTCAATACACTATTTTCGTTGTATACTTGATTCAGACTTAAAATCGGCGACATGACTGCAAATCTATTCCACGTGCAGTATATATAAGGCAGAAGGAGGAATCTTATGGAAAAAATAACAAGCTTTACCATTGACCACATCAAGCTGCAGCCCGGCGTGTACGTTTCTCGCAAGGACCACGCAGGCTCAGAGGTTATCACCACCTTTGACCTGAGGATGACAAGCCCCAACGAAGAGCCTGTCATGAATACGGCGGAGGTACATACCATCGAGCATCTGGGCGCAACTTTTTTAAGAAACCATCCCCTTTACGGGAACAAGACCATCTATTTTGGACCCATGGGCTGCCGCACCGGATTTTATCTTCTACTGGCAGGGGATTATACCTCCAGGGATATTGTTCCTCTGATGGTGGAAATGTATGAGTTTATCCGGGATTACAAGGGCGAGGTGCCCGGCGCGTCTCCCAAAGACTGCGGGAACTACCTTGACATGAATCTGGGAATGGCAAACTGGCTGGCAAAAAGATACCTGGATCAGGTTTTGTATCATATTACGGATGACAGGCTGAATTATCCGGAGTAAATCAATTCATCAGCAGTAAGAAAGGAAAAAGGAATGGTTAAAATCGGAATAATCGGAGCTATGGAGCTGGAAGTAAAAGAGCTGAAGGAGGCAATGACCGTCTCCGAAATCACCAAAAAGGCAAACATGGAATTCTTTGAAGGTACTTTAAATAACGTACCCGTGGTTATCGTTCAAAGCGGAATCGGCAAGGTCAACGCCGCGCTGTGTACCCAGATTCTGGCGGACCTGTTTCAGGTGACTCATATTATCAATACCGGCGTGGCTGGCTCCCTGAATGTAGCGCTGGACATCGGCGACATCCTGATTTCCAGAGACGCCCTGCATCATGACATGGACGTAACTATTTTCGGTTATCAGTTAGGCGAAGTGCCTCAGATGGGACGGCGGGAATTTCCGGCGGATGAACGACTGGCGAAACTGGCAAAGGAAGCCTGTGAGAAGGTAAACCCTGACATTCACGCCATCTTAGGCCGTGTGGTCAGCGGTGACCAGTTTATTTCCGGCAATGAAATCAAGGAAAAGCTGATTCAGGAATATCAGGGAGACTGCGCCGAGATGGAAGGCGCTTCCATCGCACACGGCGCATACCTGAACAATATTCCCTTCGTCATTATCCGCGCCATCTCCGACAAGGCTGACAACAGCGCCGAGATGGATTATCCTGCCTTTGAAGCTGCGGCGGCAAAGCATTCCGCGGCTCTGGTAAAGGAACTGGTAAAGCATATCTGATAATGGCCGTCGCCAGATAAGGGTACTTTTATGCAGGATACGGTGCAGCTTCTTTTGAAGGGCTGCACCGTATCCGTTTGCCAATCCTTTTTTGAAATAATTTTGCCTGTCTACATTTAATTGCCGCACTCCCACTAATTTTATGTTATAATAAATACATTCATTTTTTACTATCTGTACGCAGAAAGTTGGTGCCTGCTTGAATAAAAAAGAAATCGTACAAAAAGTAATTGAAAACAATGGCGGTATTGCAAAAACTTCAGACTTTGCCGATAATGGGATAAGTAAATACGAGGTGGCGGAACTTTGTAAAGAAGGGCTTATCAAAAGGATTCGCAGAGGCTTTTATCAGCTTCCGCAGAGCAATGCTCCGACGGAAGAACAGTTAATACATGAGCTTCTTCCACAAGGAATTATTTGTGTGGAGTCCGCATTGTTCCGTTACGGATACAGCGATTTTTCGCCCCGCGAATGGTCCATTGCCGTGCCGAGAACAGCATCCCGCGCCGTAAAGAATATTGAAGAATTTCCGATAAGAGCTTACTATATTCAAAAAGAGTTTTTGGAAATCGGAAAATCTGTGGATAATTTTAACGGCGTGCTATTGCCCGTGTATGACCGCGAGAGGACAATATGCGACTGCTTTAAGTACCGCACAAAACTTGATAACGAAATTTTCAATAAAACTGTCAATGCTTATGCTGTTGACGAAAAAAAGAATCTTGCTAATTTGTCTAAATACGCAAAGGAAATGAAACTGTATGCAAGAGTTATGAATGTAATGGAGGTACTGCTCAATGGCTGATATTGCTGCATCCGTGCTTGCAAGACTAAAAAATAAGGCAAAAGAAAGCGGGCGGAGCTATCAGCTTTGCCTGCAGCTTTTCTGCTAAGAGGAATTTCTGCGCCGATTGGAAAAGTCACAATATGCTGAAAACCTTGTGTTGAAAGGCGGATTGTTCATTTATTCCGTTACCGATTTTGACAGTCGTGTGACAGTAGATATTGACTTTCTTCTTCAAAAAGTTCCCAACACTCCCGAACAGTTACGAACTGTAATAGAAACAATCATCTCTTCTTCCACGGACAACAACTTTGTGACCTTTGAGATTAAAGACATTGCTCCTATTGCTGTTGCAAAGAAGTACGCCGGTATCGGAGTTTCCCTTGTGGCTCAAATCAAGAATACGAAAACGCCGTTCAGTATTGATTTCGGCGTAGGTGATGTTATCGTACCGAAGCAGGAAAAGCGGAGGATTCCCACGCAGCTTGATGGTTTTACCGCCCCGATGGTAAATACCTATTCTCTTGAGACAACAATTGCCGAAAAGATTGATGCTATCCTAATCCTTATGGAATTTTCCAGCCGTATGAAAGACTATTATGATATTTATTATCTTGCTAACAAATTTGATTTTGATGGTGCAATGCTGACAGAAGCATTAAGAAAAACCTTTGAAAATCGTGGACATACCTTTACGATGGAACAGTTTGAGCAGGTAATGGCCTTTGACAATGACGAAACCATGCAAAGGAAATGGAAAGCCTTTGTTCGCAAGATTGATGCTAAAACTGATAGTTATAGTACCGTTTTGAAAACAATCAAAGATTTTCTTACCGAACCGTTCATAGCAGTGGTAGAAAGCAAAGAATTAGCTAAACAATGGTCTGTCTCAAATGGCGAGTGGATTCTAACTCCTATAGCCGCTGTCTTGATTGAACAATGACTACTGATGCTATCGCACATAGATTGTTTTTGCTGATGTTTTCAAATTATCTCCTTATGTGGCAGCAACCTTGGCCGCTACTTTTTCTTAAAGATCAGCACCTTACTGAACACATAGTTGGCTATGGTCACGATCACGGAGGAAATGAAAATCTTCGCAATCCAGTAGCTCTTCATTTGAATGACATTTATCGTCAGCCACATAATAACAATATCCATGATCAGAGTGGATACACGAGAAGCCGCAAATCCGAAAAACTCCTTGAGGATTTGCGGATTTTCGCTTTTAAAGACCCATTTACGATTTAAGGGATAAGCAAACAATACCCCTACCAGCCAGCTAAAGGTATTGTTTACTGTATTCTGCCAGGAAACATCCATATTCAGGACCAGCTTCCCCAGGAATGCGGCGCCCCAGGATACAAGGGTGGTCATGACGCCCACGATCAGGTAAATCAGAATTTCCCGGTATTTTATACATAACGCTTTTACTTTTTCTACCACGCTTTACCTCCATGCCGCGGCCCTGCCGTCAGGCAAAAATTGATTATCAAATAATACTGTAACTCTACTATGGATTTACAGGCTTGTCAAGTTCGCCTGCATTTGCAGACTGTCCGGGCGGAACTGTTCCGTCCGGGCAGCCAACAGACCGGCATAAACCATTTGACAGCTTCTCCGCGATTTGATATGATATATATATCAAAATGAAATCAAAAAAGGAGGTTCCCTTCATGACACCCGTTTCCACAGCAAGTTTAATCGGCATGATCTTTACACTGGTTATTTCCCTGATTGTTCCTATCGCCGCCTGTATTGTCCTGGTGGTAAAATGGAAGAAAAAAGTCCGGATTTCCAGCTTCTTCATTGGCGCCTGTACCTTTATCCTGTTTGCCATGATTCTGGAGCGGATTTTTCACACTCTCATTTTCCGCCTTACAGGTACTCTGATTACCGATAATATCTGGCTCTATGCCCTTTACGGAGGATTGGCCGCCGGCCTGTTTGAGGAAACCGGACGCCTGGTTGCCATGAAGCTCTTTATGAAGGATACCTTAAGCCGGGAAAATGCCATTCTTTACGGCGTCGGCCACGGCGGTATTGAGGCCATGCTGATCATTGGCCTGACTTACATCAATAACCTGCTGTATTCCCTGCTGATCAACAGCGGCGCGCTGCCCAACATGCTCTCCGCTTATGACACAGGCACACAGCAGACAATTATGCAGCAGCTGAATGTCCTGGGAACACTCCCCAGTCAGCAGTTTTATCTGGCCGGCATAGAACGGATCGGCGCCATGCTGCTTCACATCACTTTATCTTATTTGATTTACCTGGCAGTAAAGAATCGCAAAATCGAGCTCTATGTACTGTCCATCTTCCTCCATGCCCTTTTCAATGCCGGCATTGTCATTCTGGCAGCCATCATCTCTCCGCTTTTGGCCGAGGCTGTCTTAATACTGGCGGTGCTGCTTCTGGCAATGATTCTGCATCGGCATGAAACGACAAAAAGCCTTTAATACCCTTGCGGTGATTCCTTCAGGGATTCACCACATTCCGATCCTCGCCCCTTAAAAATGCAGCAATATTTTCATGAGCCTCCCATACGCATCTGGTCCTGGCCTCCACGCTGGCCCAGGCCAGATGCGGCGTAATAATCAGCCGGCTGCTGTCCTGAAAGCCGCTTAAGGGATTGGAAGGCTCCAGCGGCTCGTTTTCCACCACGTCCAGTCCTGCCGCCTGGATCTCTCCGTTCATCAGGGCCTCATATAAGGCGGTATTATCCACCACCCTTCCTCTGGCCACATTTAAAAGGATCGCCGTGCTTTTCATTTTCTTCAGAGCCTCTCGGTCAATCAGCCTTTCCGTCAGATTACTTAACGGGCAGTGCAAAGACAGGAAATCACTTTCCGCCAGCAGGGTATCAAAATCCACCTCCTGGTATTCCTTACAGGTACTCTTCCCCGTCACGGAATAAAAAATAACCCTGCACCCGAATGCCTTTGCAATCCCGGCCACCCGCCTGCCGATATTCCCCATCCCCACAATGCCCCAGGTCTTCCCTTCCAGCTCATAAAAGGGTAGGGCAAAATTAGAAAATCGGTCCTGGGCACTATATTCCCCAGACTTAACATAAGTGTCATAATGTGCCAGCTTTTCGCTGAGCGCCAGCGCCAGACAAAAGGTATGCTGGGCTACCATGGCGGTACAATAATCCCGCACATTAGTGACCTTGATTCCCCTGCGGCTGCAATATTCCAGGTCACAGTTGTCAAAGCCTGTGGCAAACTCACAGATTAGCCTTACATTGGCCGCATTCTGCAGTGTGTCCGCATTTAAGGGCGATTTGTTGGCAATCACAATATCCGCCTCCTTCACCCTTTCCCGAACCTCTTCCGCCGTCACCGTATTTTGATACTCCGTGACTTCGCCGAAATCCCGGATACAGTCCACGGACACATCCTCTCCCACACTGTTTCTCTCCAAAATTACAATCTTCATCTTTCCTCTCATTCCGCCGCACAAGCGGCATCTGATTTTCAATCTTCATTCCTTCTGCTCTCAAAATAGGGAAACCGTTCCAGCGCCGTAAAAATGTCCCGGAAGTCCTCCTTGGGAGCGATTTCTATATATTGTTCCAAAATTTCTCTTTCCCGGTCCTTGTATTTTCCATAAAAAATGTCGAATAAATTGTGCCCTCGTATATAAATGCGGATTTCCTCCATATGCCGGCGGACATCCTCCACGGTTTCCAGATCATGCCCCAGCACTTCCGTCAGCCGGCGGCCGCTTTTGAGGCGATACAGGTATTCCTTCCATTTCTCCAGAAAAATTTCATAAAAGGCATCCTCCGACTCCACAATGCCAAGCTTCGCCATGATTTCCGGATTCAAAAAGTAATTTTCAAAGGAATAGTATTTCAGGATCAGCACGTTCTCCGGGCGGACCCTGGGCAGCTTATCCATGTCCTCCTGATTCCGTTCCTCATAATAGCGGCAAAGCTGCTTCCCCAGAACGACCGGGTCCTGACCGTCGCTGTCCCTCACCATCAGGAATTGATCCTTAAGGTAAATCTGATTCATATATTTTAAATTGGCATAAGTTTTGATGTTGGTACAGCTGTTGGTAGTGATGATGGCAATGCGCGATAAATTTCCCTCACTGTCCGTCGTTTCTGCATAGTACTTCCTAAGCAGCAGCGGCAGACGGGACTTATCCTGCTTACCTTCCACAATAAACACAAAGTTTACGTTCATCAGATCCCCCGCCGTATAGCCCAGATCATCCAAAATCGCGCTGATGTCAGTCTTCTTCCGAATGTCACTGGAGCCGTCCTCCCGCAGCACTACCTGCCTGATCTGCCTGCTGTTAAAATTCGGCAGTAAATTCGGAGAATGGGTGGTAAAAATCACCTGATTTTTCGCGGACAGACGATAAAGGATGGTGCCGCACACCTTCTGCAGGCTGGGGTGAAGAAAAATTTCCGGGTCCTCAATCATGATAATGCTGGGAAGATTTTCTTCTACCTGCGTATACGCTTCCAAAAGAGAAAACAGATAAATAGACCTCATCCCCTTGCCCATGTGAGAAATAGGCCGGGGCACGTTCTGCGCCGGATGGCGTATTTCCGTGGTAACCTCCAATATTTTTTCCACATCCCTGTTCATGGAATATAAAATGCTTTCCCTGCCTCCGTTCTTGTGAAAGCAGTCGTTTACCCGCCCGGCAAAGGCGTCCAGATTCAGCTGATACAGCTTATAATCCAGCAGCTTGGAGGTCTCGAAGGCATTCAATTCCGCAGGACTTTTCTGCTCGATCAAGCCGATGCAGCTAAAGCAATAGCTGCAGTCTCTGGCCTGATTAAACATACAGCAGCCCGAACGCATCCGCTTTAAAATCTCGTCCTCCTGCAACAGCAGAAGGTCACTCTGCAGCTGCTCTACCCTGCGTTCCGTATCCACATGATATATTTTGGGAAATACTTCCTGAATATAGGGATTATGTTTGTTGATACCGTCCAGATAACGGACGCGGCCGTCCCGGTTAGCCGTCATGGTAAAGGTAAGGGTCCCGTTCGAATAAGAAGGCAGCTTTTCGCAAAAATCCCGATACCATGCCTCCTGCTTCCGGTATTGACTGACTACGCCTCTGCGCCGCAGCAGGTCAAGGTCCTCTTCCGTAAAGGACAGCGTTACCCGGATCTTAATTTTTGCCCCTGCCTCGCCAAAATCCTCCGTCCCGATCTGATATTCTCCACCCACTGCCCGGATAGCGTCCAGCACGGTGGTTTTTCCGGTATTGTTTTGTCCCACCAGGATCAGAGCATCCTCAATATCAGGGATATACATGTCATGTATGGACTTAAAATTCTGGATGTGCAGGCTGGCGATCTTCATAAGCGGCTCCCATCATGTAAGACAGACTTGTACTCTGTCCGGCAAAAATGTTATACCTTCATTATAGTATCCGCCAGGAAAATTCGCAATGTGAAAAACAAAGGGATTTCTCAGCCCGTCAGAAACTCCTTTAACAGCATTTCCAGCTCTTCCTCCGTAACCGCCGCATCCTGCGATGCCTGTACCATGCGCTGTACTTCCTCGGAAGCTCCCTTTGGTGCTTCCGCTCCGGCAGGCTGTGATTCCTCCTGTAGATCTTTCATCTGGGAAAGCATGTTTTGACGGCTCAAGGGCTCAGGCTCCCCTGCCGTAACCTTAAGAGATGCCTCCCTGGCTCCCTCCATCATACGCCGCACCTCTTCGGATGCTTCTCTGGATACCGCATTTTCTCTGCCTGCCGTCAGTCGTCCTCCCACGGGCATCAGCTCCACGGTTCTTCTTCCCGTCTTGCTTCGCTTTCCCCTGTCGGAGCCCTGCCCCTCCAAAGCCCCTTCCTTTTCCTGAAAAGCCGCATCGCCGTACAGCATCTCCATATCCCGCCTGGTTACGTTCATCCTGGAGGCCAGATGATTTTCCAGATAGTCCACCAGATTGATCTTCAACATCCTTCTCTTCCCCTTAATATCCGCTACCGTTGACACGGAAAAATACAGATACAGCCCTAAGAAACTAACGATATAAAAGGGAAGAATTGCTCCCAGCGTCCGCCCGGCAATAATACTCCGGCAGATACCGATTCCTGCGGACACCACCGAAAACAGCATCATTTGTCCTGAAAGATGATAAAGCAGATCAAAGGAAAAGCAGCCCAAGGACAGCCTGTTAATAAACTTGTCCACGAAAACAGGAATATTATGAATACCATTGTTTAACTCGTAACAATTTGAAAACTTCGTTTTACACTGCTTCAACAGCTTGTTGCTGGTAATTGCCATGTTATCCGCCTCCTTTATCATATGGCGGTACAGCATACCTAAAAAAATCTTCAAAAAAATACTTAAGGCGAGACAGGTAAACATACATACCGTTACTACCTTTTGTTCTGCAAAAACACTGATCTTCATATAATAACCATACCTTTCCGCGAAATAAATGAAAATAAGACAAGCCGGACCTGCTGTTTCGCAGATTCGGCTTTTGTATATCTTAATTATAAGATAAACTTCTCTTTTTTTACAGATTTTTCCATCGACAAATTGCGTCAGCATTACAGAATGCTGTTGTGCCAGGGCATGGCAGAATGCTGTTGTGCCAGGGCATGACAGAATGCTGTTGTGTCAGGGCATGACAGAATGCTGTTGTGCTAAGGCATGGTAGAATGTCCTCGATCTGTGGCACAATAATGCCATGGCAGGATATTTTTAAATTGAAACACCGCACCGAATCTGCTATACTTAAAATAATTTATAAGGAGGTCGAAATACTATGAAATACAAGACAAGCGGAACCTGCTCGCAGGAAATCAATATTGAAATAAAGGACGGCGTCATCGACTCCGTGCAGTTCGTCGGCGGATGCAACGGCAATCTGAAGGGCATCTGTGCCCTGGTAAAGGGAATGAAGCCGGAGGACGCCATTTCCAAGCTTAAAGGTATCAAATGCGGCATGAAGCCCACCTCTTGTCCTGATCAACTGGCAATCGCACTGGAGAGCATGATATGAAAAAAATTGTGTTGACAGGCGGAGGAACGGCAGGACATGTCACGCCCAATATCGCGCTGCTTCCCGCGCTGCAGGAGGCCGGATATGAAATCACATACATGGGCTCTTACGACAGCATCGAAAAAAAGCTGATTGCTGATTTTAACATTCCCTATGTAGGAATCGCCACCGGCAAATTCCGCCGCTATCTGGACCTTAAAAATTTTACGGATCCCTTTCGGGTGATAAAGGGCTTTTATGAAGCTAAAAAATTTTTAAAAAAATATATGCCCAGCGTAGTCTTTTCAAAGGGAGGCTTTGTCAGCGTGCCGGTGGTCCGGGCTGCCTCTATTTTGAAAATCCCCTGCATTATCCACGAATCGGATATGACGCCCGGACTTGCCAACAAGCTCTGCATTTCCGCGGCCGAAAAAGTGTGCTGTAATTTTCCCGAAACCTTAAAGCTTCTGCCTGCCCAAAAGGCCGTACTGACAGGCTCGCCCATCCGAGCGGAGCTTTCCCAGGGAAACAAGCTGGCAGGGCTGAACATGTGCGGCTTTTCCGCCAATAAGCCGGTAATCATGGTGATCGGCGGAAGCCTGGGAGCTTCCAGCGTAAACAAATCGGTAAGAGATGCTCTTCCCAGACTTTTGGAGGATTATCAGGTAGTCCATCTCTGCGGAAAAGACAAAATTGATAATCTGCTCTTAAATACCCCCGGCTATAAGCAGTTTGAGTACATCAAAACAGAGCTGAAGGATTTGTTTGCCATGGCGGACATCGTGATCTCCAGAGCCGGCGCAAATTCCATCTGTGAACTGCTGGCGTTAAAAAAGCCGAATATTCTCATTCCTCTCCCCGCCGCAAGCAGCAGGGGAGATCAGCTGTTGAACGCTCAGTCCTTCGAGGCCCAGGGATTTTCCATCGTAATCAATGAAGACGATCTGACTCCGGAGCTATTGGTCGATAAGGTACATGAGCTTTACTTCAACCGCCAGAATTATCATGATGCCATGAGCGGAAGCGGCCAAATGGATTCCATACAGACGATCCTGAAGCTCCTTGAAGAGGTCAGGCTTCCCGATTAAGCCGATTACCCCAGGCAAACGTCATGCCATCAAAAATGGCTTTTTGCTCGTGCACGCAAAGGCACAAAGTCAGCCATGCTGACTTGGCTCATTGCTCGCGGGAATCAAATTTTACAGACTGCCGGCCTGAATGCCGGCAGCCTTTTTACATCTGTCCGCTGTCATACACAGCCCGCTCGCCGCCGATGAATTTGGGCCTGGTCCGCGCACATACCACATGTGCGTCCCCAATCTGTTTCGTGCGAATCCTCACCGGCACGGCCACATCCTTTAAGTGCATACCGATCAACGTGTCTCCGATGTCCAGTCCCATGTGAGCCCTGACATGCTCCACTGCCACAGGCTGCTCAAGGGCCTTGTAGGCAGCCGTTGCAAAGGATCCGCCTGCCTTGGGCTGTGGTACTACGTTCACTTCTTCATATCCGTACCGCTCTGCCGCTTCTCTCTCCAGAATAACAGCCCTGTTCAAATGCTCGCAGCATTGTGCCGCCATATAAACCCCGGCCTCCTGCGTGGCCTGATAAATGCCGCCGAATACCACCTCCGCCAGCTCCGGACGTGAAAAGGTGCCTATTGCCGCGCCGCCCACCTCACTTGTAGAGCAGCCCACCAAAAGTATCTGATCCTTCTTAGGCCGGGCAGCATCCAGCAGCTCCTTTGCCGCCCTGTACGCCTCTTCCCCGATAATCGTCATATCTTCCGTCATATATCCACATCCCTTCCTGCAATATGACCTTCCCCAAGCTTTATATACTCACCCGGCTTTACCTCCAGACAACCTTCCCGGCTGCTCACCCACACGCTGACTGCAGTGGGATTATACATAGTATGCCCGTCTGCCGAGAATTCCTGCTGCCGCTGGGCACTGATATAGGTAAAGATCTCCATATTTGTGGCATACCAAATATCGTTTTTCCCGGCCATCTTCTCTGCAAAAGCCTCAATCACACTCCAGTCTCCGGAGCCTCCGAACTCAAAGCTGTGACCCCAGACATACATCAGCGGCAGCTCATAAAAGTCCTCTGCCTTTAAAAACCTGTCTCCCAGCTCCAGCAGCCGGTCGTTGTGATGGCAGGTGGGGTGCCACTGCATAAAGTCAGCAGGCGGGAAAAACCCTCCTGTACTATTTACCGTTCTGGAATATTTTATTCCCAGCTCCTTTGCCACGCTGATCACATTGTCATCATAGCTTCCAAAAGCATAGGACATCCCCTGTACCATTCCCCCGGTCAGCTTCTCTAAGGTTTTTCTGTCCTCCTGTATCTCCAGTACCAGCTGCTGCCGCGTAATCAGCGTGGGATTCCTGTGTTCTACACCATGGCAGGCAATCTCGTGCCCCGCATAAACCTCCTTCAGCTCTCCCGTTCCAATATGGTAACTGCCCCTTTCTCCAGGCTCCAGGCTGCCGGAATTTAAATGAAACGTCCCCCGCATGCCGTAATCTCTTAGCAATTTTGCAAGTTTTCTGTCAAAAATTTCACCGTCATCATAGCTGAAGGTTAAAGCCTTTCGCAGACCCTTAGGATATACAAATCTCATTGCCGTCCTCCTTGTATGCTTTGCAGCCGCTTGTTTTCTCGCCGGCGCTTTCTCGTTAAATGCCGCAGAAAAACAAATGTCTGCTGCGCAGCCGCTTGTTTTTCTTTGCGGCTATTTACATGATAGCACAAGATACCAAAAACAGGAATATATTAATTGAAAGTTGAATATATATAGGACCTTATTATGCAGTTACTTCCTTCCCTCCTGTTTGGAATATCCGCCAGTCTGGATGCTCTGCTGGTAGGCATCGGTTACGGGCTCCGCAAAATCCGCATTAATGTGCTGCAAAACCTGTGCATCAGCCTGGTATCTCTATTGGGGACCTGCCTTTCCGTCTGCCTTGGAAGCCGTCTGCTGCTTTTTCTTCACGCTTCTCTGGCAGACCGCATTGGCAGCATCATTCTGATCCTTTTGGGCGCCTACTATATTTTTAAATGGATCCTGCATTCCGGCGATTTGAATCAGTCAACAAAAACGGCACATGCCCCGGAAATAGCATCCGCAGAAAAAATCTCGGCCTGCCTGAAGCCTGCAGAAACCTTTTTCCTGAGCATGACCCTTTCCCTGAACAATATCGGCATCGGTTTAAGCGCCAGCATGGCAGGTCTTCCACTGCTCCCTGCCGCCGTGACAACATTTTCCTTTTCCGCTCTTTTCCTTTTATGCGGAAACCGGCTGGGCCAAAGCCGCTTTCTTCGCCTGATCGGTAATGCCGCCGATCCGATTTCAGGTCTTCTGCTGATCGGGCTGGGCATTATCCAGCTTATATTTTAGACGCGGCATTCGTCTGCTCAACGAACAATATTTGTTCGTGGGAATAAAAAAGCTGCCCGCCTGAATAACAGCGCCGCACCGGGGACAAAATACACAAAAATACGATGAAAGCGAGAATCCCATGGCTCTATCCAATAAACTGGAGGAAAATATACAATACCTGCAGCAAACTCTGCCCCTGCAGCGCAGCTTTGACCTGATGACAAGAGAGCTGCTGCTGGGCGATACAAAAGCCTTTTTTCTGGGCGTCAACGGATTTTGTAAGACGGAAATCCTGCAGCAGATTTTTTCTGATCTGCAAAATCCTCTGTATATGGAGGACGGCATCGTTCAGAACATTGAACAATATGTCAGCGCAAAGCTGGGTTACGCCCAGGTATCCCTCGTGGATTCCTGGGATACCGTAATCCGCAGTGTCTTAAGCGGCCCTGCGGCCCTGTTGATCGACGGCTTCGACCTGGCCGTCCTCATAGATGCCCGAACCTATCCCACAAGAAGCATTGCCGAGCCGGATCTGGAAAAGGTAACCAGGGGCTCCCGCGACGGATTTGTGGAAACGCTGCTGTTTAACGCCAACTTAATCAGACGCCGGGTGCGCTCCCCCAAGCTCTGCTTCTCCATGCACAGCGTAGGTACGGAAAGCAAAACCGATGTGGCTCTGGCTTATCTTGAGGGCGCCGTAAACAAAGAGCTTCTGCAAAAACTGTCTGACACCATTGACAGCCTTAATGTTTCCGCCCTTACCATGGGGACAAAAAGCCTGGAGGAACTGCTCCTTCCCAAACGCTGGTGGAGCCCGCTGCCAAATTTTCAGATTACGGAGCGCCCTGATGTGGCCTGCAGCTATCTGACGGAAGGACATATCCTGATACTGGTAGATAATTCTCCGGTAGTGCTGATTCTTCCCTGCACCATTTTTCAGTTTACCCAAAGCCCCGAAGACTATTACAGCAGCCCTTCAGTAGGTACTTACTTCCGTCTGGTGCGTTTTCTGTGCATCCCGGCCAGTTTATTATTAATGCCATTATTTTTGCTGCTCACCGCGTATTTCCCGGAAGAATCCGCACGCCTGGGGCTCCTGGCTTCCTCTGACCTGAACGGTGCGCAATTATTTTTTTATGTTCTGGCCGTGGAATTTATCCTGGACTTATTTCGTTATTCCTCCGCCTTAAGCTCCGGAAAGTTTTCCGGCTCCCTGTCCATGATTGGCGGTCTGATCATCGGGGATATTGCTGTCAGCTTAAACTGGGTTTCAGTAGAGGCACTGTTCTATGGCGCTGTAACGCTCCTGGCATCCCTTTCCATCTCCAGTACGGATTTCAGCAGTGCTTTAAGAATATACCGCATTCTGCTGATCGCCGTCACGGGCATCTGGGGCCTGCCCGGTTTTCTGGCAGGCTTGTTTGCCGTCCTGCTATCCGTCGCCGCTACTCCTACCTTCGGAGGCTTCAGCTATTTCTGGCCCTTGTTTCCCTTTAACGGAAAAGCCCTGTGGCGGCTTTTGTTTCGCTGTCCGACGCCAAAGGCCCAGCCCGCAAAGGTATGGGACCGCGGCAAGGTAAAGGATTAATTTTTCCTTCTCGCAAGGGCTCTTCATTTGGCACTTCGTCAATCCTGTTAATCACATCATTCATCCTCCGGCCAATTAAAAATCCAATGGAAAAGGCAGAAACCTTGATTCGTCAGGTTTCTGCCATACTTTTGTTATGAACATCAACTACGGAAATTCTTGTTTACCGGCCTTGAATTTTCAGCTCGCTTTTAAGTGCCGCTGTTAATATTGCTGAAAAATTTATTCCAGCCTTTTCAGCCTCAAAATTTAACCACGATGGTATCATACAATTCTTTTTAACTGTCCGCATATCATTTTTCCTGCGATACTCTTCAAAATCCACATCAACAAGCGTTACTATATCCGCCGCTGAAGTGACCTTTATCTCAGAAAACGCAGTCGGCTCTGGCAGTTCCTCTCCGTCATCTTCCAGATCAATACCAATAACTCCTATAGCATCTCTTGCCATTTCAATAGCTTCTGTCAGCGTATCCCCCTCTGTATTGATGTCAAAATCAGGAATATACACTATATAGCCAACTTTATCAGGCATTAAAACAATCGGGTAAGAATTTTTCATAAAAGCACCTCCTAATCTCTGCCGTCTTATTTCAGCCCACGCCTTTTGATAATAGCTTTTGCCAAATTTTCTTTTATCTCATTATGCCTTGGAACACTCTCACGTTCCGTACCTTTTATATAAACATCATGATCTGAGCCATGCCGTTTAAATTCCCAGCCATTACTTTCTAATAGCTTAATCAAATCTTTTGTTTTCATCCCCGTTCCTCCTGACAGTTTTATTTTAATGAAGCCTGCTGCCGAAAACAGCAGAACCTATGTGGGGATTATCATCTCGACAAAAAAAGCCCCATAAGGGGCAAGAAGAAGAGCGATAGACGGGACTCGAACCCGCGACCTCCACCTTGGCAAGGTGGCGTACTACCAACTGTACTACTATCGCATAAGCAATTACCTGCAAATTGGGCAATCACCTGACAAGCAGGGCAATCACCTGACAAGCAGGGCAATCACCTGACAAGCAGGTGATGGGAATCGAACCCACGTATCCAGCTTGGAAGGCTGGTGTTCTACCATTGAACTACACCTGCAAAACTATTTCTCGTGAACGAAGTAAATGTTATCATAGGAAGAGCCAAAAGTCAACCCCTAATTTCGTGAAAATACTTTGACAATCTCTGTCTTTTTGCTTATACTTAATTTCAGGGGATGGCACCCATAACAAAAAACGGCAATCGTAACCTGTAAACTGAAATTGAATCGGAAAGAGGGGAGGATACCCATAGCAAAAAACACGGATTCCGAACAACGGAAAACTGTCCGCATTCTTGACGGAGAGGGAAACCAGATTGGTTTCACTTATCCGAAACGAGCGGCAGGACTGGTAAAAAAGGGTCGGGCATATTATGTGAACGACTTCATTATTCATCTGACTATGTCCGATGCCATGTTGCCAGACAACATACAAAAATCGGAGGTATTGAAGATGGATCAATCTATTACAATAGAAACTGCAAACAAAGAGACAGAGAATCAGGTCGTAAAGCTATATTTTGACCCGCGCAAATGGTCCTTTAACAAAACATGCAAGGACAACGTGGGTAATCGTTCCTTTATTACAGGGCCAGACGGAGTGCTTGCGGAAGGCTACATGATCGGCGACTGGAGCAACAGATGGACGGAGATTGTTTCAGAAACCCTTCTTTTGCCGAAAAATGCGGACTGCAGCTTTACCTTCTGGCTGAACGGCGGGGAAAATGACAGGAATGACGAGGTCTGCCGCTTTGACATTATTTTTAACAATAATCACGAGCAGCGCTTCTCTTACAACCTGAACCGTAATTATATCCGCCCTGTAAAAAAGCTAAACGGATGGGAATTGTACGAAATTCCCTTTCGAACAGAGAATAACGAATACACCGAGCTGAGGTTTGTTGCACAGAAGGCTTATATGACGGTTTTGGCTGCAAAGGATGTATCCTTTTATAAGGACGTCAAAGATCATCCGGATCCCTTTGAAGCAGAACGGCCCCAGCGGCACAACATCATTTTCAGCGACGGCTTTCCTGCCAACAGCTGGTACAGCACTAGGAGTCTCAAAGAAAAGCACAAATGTCAGCAGCCTGATAAAAAGCATCAGGACGGCTTTGGTTTCCGTCAAGGCATGGGCTTTCCTGCCATGGACCTGGGCATTCCGCCGATTCCCAGTTTTGACCCCAGCATAAATATGCCGGAGAATCAAACAACAAATGTGGATACCTCACAAATCACGGCTTCCATAAAAAATATTTTTGATAAGATGAGAGCGGACAAATATGTTTCCATTGATCATCTTGAGGGTGAGGTGGAAAACAGCGGGGAACAGGCACGGGAAATCATAGGAAATGCCCTTCAAAAGCTGAATGCTGCCCTGCAGCAGGTTACCCAGGAAATTCAGGCAAAAGCAGAAAAACAGCTGGATGCAATATCCACAAGTCTGGAATCCCTTTCCTCAGCCTGTGATATGCTGGAGGATCTGAATGTGGAAAGCCTTGCAGGTAACATCAAGGTGACCAGAGACGAGGCAGAGGATCTGGATGACATTCTGTCTGACATGACAGACTCCATATCCGATATTGCCGACGATCTCCGCAATGATATTGAGGAAATATCAGATCATCTGGATGAACTGCGTGATTCTTTGTCAATGTAGTCAAGTATCCATCAAAAAACAAAAGGCGGGCAGGCCCGCTTGGTAAAAATAGGCTTTGCACTCCTATATGTTAAAACAAAAAACTGCTGTGGAAAAATCCACGGCAGTTTTTTCTTCTCACACTATGCCCAGAACCGGAATCGAACCAGTGACACGAGGATTTTCAGTCCTCTGCTCTACCAACTGAGCTATCTGGGCCTGTGGCACTCATCTTCACGCTGCAGCCTTGCCACATCTTCTGCAACTTTCATGATTTTACATGGAAAACCATAAATTGTCAAGAATTTTATAATTCCTTTCGCATGACCTTCACAAAGTTTAAATCCGCCGCCTGCACAAAACCGCATTTTTCATACATGCCGAAGGTACCATGATACTGAAATTCAAATTTTTTATCCGCGAAGGGATATGCCTCCACACAGGAATAACCGGCCTTTGCTGCATCGCTGCACGCCCGCTCCAGCAGGCACTGTGCAATCCCTCTTCCTCGATACTCCGGTGCAATCAAAAAGCAATAAACCGCCTTCACCTTTAAATCCGCCTGCTCATCCTCGTTATAACCGGTTTCTTTAAACATTTCGGCCAGATAGGGATAATTTTTTCTGTCATTCACGTTACACCAGCCCACTGCCTTGCCCTCCAGGTAAGCAAGGTATCCCTGCATCTTGCCTGTCTGAATAAATTCAATGGCCTTTTCTCTGCGCTCCTTCAAATCGGTCCAATTCTCCTGTGTTTTTCGATCCAAATGCCCCTCCAGGCAATAACAAAAAGCCCAGTCATCATGATCCTGAAAGGCTGTTTTTTCAAAAAACTCCAGCCAGTCCTCGCAAAGCTTTGGACTTAGCGGCCGAATCACTATTTCCTGTTCTCCTGTCTCTGTACTCATGCCATAAACCTCCCCTCCAAACGAGGCAGCATAATGTCCGTCATTTTCGTTTTAATCCTGCTGCCTCCTGTAGTACTGCAGCAACAGCCTTACCACCCTGCTGTAGCTGACCGCTCCGTCAGACACGCCGTTGACTTTTAAGTTTGTATCAATAAACACGTCTGCCGCCTTGTCCACGGTTTCCGTGTCGATCAGCGCTTTTTTATTAATGCGCTCCCATTCTTCCTCCGACACGAAGATATTATCCTCCCATACCTGCTTTGACACATCTACAGGCTGTACCGCCAAAACGGCCTCTTCATAAGCGGCAGGATTCTCCGCCTCCAATTTGCGCACATCATTATACAAATAATTTAACACACTCAGATAACCGGCATATTGAAAAAACGGATCCTCGGATTGTATGCACGCCAGGTAGCCGATAAAATTCGCCTCGTCCTCGTATATAAAACCCTTCAGATGAGCAAGCTCATGGCACATGGTAGCCGGAATATTCAGGATGTGCATCACATCATTATAATTGGCCTCCATGGAAAAGGGAAAATAATACCCCTGCATATACTGCTGGCACATAAAATCGGAAAAGAACATGGCTTTCGGCTTCGGATACCAGCCGGCCAGCTGTGGATATGTGTCTCCCAGCTGCTGCATCAGCTTCCGGGCATCCTCACCCATGCAGTCTAGTCCCGCGCGCCAGGACTCGCTGTCTCGCAGCGATATTTTTGTTCCATCCCCGCCGGTGTACACCACCATTCCTGTTTCGTCCCGCACCATAACCTCCGCCAGCCGATTACATTCCTCCGCCACCTTATTATACAGGGTAATCAGCTCTACCGACGTATCCTCTCCGCTGTCCTCGCCGAAATAACGCTCTGAAAAAGGAGAAGCATGGTACAGGATCAAGCAGGTCAACGTCATAATCAGGCAGACTGCCAACAAAACCCAGGCATTAAAACGGAAAAAGCCCCAGGAAAAGCGGCGGAAACCGCTAACCTGCATAGGTCTTGCATATACCCACACACCAGCCAGTCCCACCGCTCCCGAAGCTTTTCTCTCCATGATACGGCTGCGGACTTTTCTGATTCCGTTAAAGACCCCCCATGCAGCCCATAGGGCTCCGAGGATCAATGCCAGCACGGTCAAAACAACTCCTGCGGCAAGCAGCCATTCGCCTGCAGAAAAGGGAAAATTTCCCATAAAACGCCCATAGGTGTTGACCCAGGCCGGAAAAATATTTGCAATATACCAGTCGCAAAAGGCCGTACTGCACCACGCCGCCACATTCAGCAGAAAAATGACCGCCAGAATCGTCAGAAAAATCCGTTTATTAATTTTTTTATTCCCATGAAATGTATTGTTCATAATCATCCCAGATACAGCAGATCCAGGTCTTACCCTGATTCAGCACGATCTCATTGCCCGCCGCGTCGTAGTACAGGGTAGGATTGGGGTTAAAGTAGTTGCCATAACTCGGATCGCTGGCGCCCTTGCGCTCCCAGGTGCCCTCGATCACCTTTCCGTTGGTAAATACATAAGCCTTGCCGCTGCCATCCGTTACGAAATCAAGGTAATCGCTTTTAGGGTTATTGGGCTCTTTTCTGGAGCCATGACACACCTTGAATATAACATTGGTAACGGTCAGCTGTTCGCCGGTCTTTCCACAGGTATGGGCCGAGCCCCACTGGCTGCGGTAATACAGTCTGTCTGCCGCATTGTATTCAAAGCAGGGATTATGGCTGCCGTAACCGCCGGAGTTTGTCTGTGTACCGCCGGGATAAACCTTTGTGGCATCCGGGCAGCTGTCATAGGTTGCCAGATAATCGTCAGCGGCAAATTCAAAGGCCTTGACAAATGTATTTCTGTAATTCTTTTCATAGCCTTTGGCTTCCACACCTTCACTGTACTTCTTCACATTCAGGACACCTGTAAATTCGGTGGCCGCACCCGGCATCAAGTCTTTATTCCGTTCAAATGCCCTGTCATAGCTGTTATCAATCACCGGATCCGTGCTGATATTGTCAATGTGCGGGGATTCGATCAGCTTCTCAACCCAGGGAATTGCCAGACCCCAGTTTACATAAATAGAGTCAAAGGACATGGCCTCATGGATATAATAATCGCGGCTGGAACGTACCGGCCCGATAAACTCCAGATCATCATAATCCTCAAAAATAGCCATCAAACGTGTAATACGTCCCTCAACAGGGGCTTCGTAAATAATGCTGGCAGAGGAAATACCGTATTGCTTCATGAGCGGGCTGCTGTCCTTATAGCCGCCCCGCTTGTTGTTCGGGATCATGATCGCCAGGTTTCTCCTGTCGGCAACCGCCTCATCCTTCCATTCTCCAGTAAGCCAGCTCTGCATTCTACCGTCCACCACGGTTCTGGCGCCGATGGTGTGAGTTTCCCCACCGGACATCATGCCGTCATTTGAGATAACCTCTCCCGGCTCCGGCTCCGATTCCGACTGCTCAGGTGACTGCTCCGTCTGATCGCCGGGATCCTCCGGAGGATCTGTCCTGATAGGTGAAGGATTTAAGGTAGAAACAGGGGAAGACTGTCCGTCACCGCCGTCACCACATCCGGCCAGCACACCCACAGTCATTGCTATCACAAGTGCTGCTACTAATTTTTTCTTCATAAAGTACTCCTGTCCTTTCATTTTTTATTACCTTCTCTATTTTATCTCCAAAAAGACATTTTGTCTATTTATTCAGCAAAAAAAGTTTTCATTTTATAACGAATGTGCTATACTTGGAACATGTAAAAGCAAAAGTCTGTCAGGGGGTGTCAGTCATGAGATTAAAGGAAAACGTTGATTTGTCAACATTTCTGGAGGCCGCGGAAAAATGCTTCGGGGATGTATTTTTTCACACACCGGAGGGCGATATATTAAATGTCAAGTCCCTGCTTTCACGGTATGTGGTTGTCTCCGTGTGCAAGCCCGGAGAATTACAGCATGCCAAAGTCGTTTGTACAAATGATGAAGACTATTCTGTTCTGTCCGACTACCTGCAGCCGGATCCGGAAGAGGAAAATAACAAATAAAATCACAGAAACTCAAGGCATTGGGAGCATTTGACCCGATGCCTTGAGTCTTTTAATGTATGCTTAGAACACGGGCTTAAAGACTGCCCTCTAATTCCTCCAGAATATGAATTAGATCACGGATATTGTGGTCCTCTTTAACCTTTTTGCGGAGAACTTTCAGCAGCTCCAGATAACTGATCCGTTCGGGTACAAGCCCGTCAGCTGCACCGGGACAAAGAGCCTTTAGATTATCAACCATAATTTTTACAAGCTGTTTATTGAGAATCGTGTCATAGTTTTCATAACAAACCTCCACGGTTTTGTCCACCAGCATGTGAAAGGTCTGTTCATCCACACTTTCCGCCGTCCCTTTAAACAACACCTTGTCGTAAGAAAGAATCTCATAATCCATCGGCCCCAAACCATACTGATCCCGAAGACGTAAAATAGGCATCAGCATTCCCGTAGCCGCCGCCAGTTTCTTTCTCTGCTTATTCACATAGTTGGTGGGCACGCCTTCCGCAAAGCATGGTATCAGCTCCATTCCGAACTGCAATACCAGCGGTTCCGCAAACATCGCTTCGCGAATCTCCCGCTCCATCTTCAGGCTGTCGTTTTCCACAATGCTTCCTTCCGTTCCCAGAAGCTCATTTCCGCTGACCTTCAAAACACTGCAGATTCCCGGAAGCAGGCTGACATCCGGCATTCCCGTGCCCGTTTCCCGCACTTAAAGATATTGGTTATGTATGAGTGCCTACGCCAACTGGCATAGGCACTCATATCTGTAATTTTACTCAATTTTGCCGATTAAGCGGTAGTAGATGTCAATGTTCTGATCACGCATACCGTCCACGGTGGTAGCTTCGTGAATGACGATCTTTTCAATCAGCGTATTCAGAAGCTCCGCTGTCAGTTCGGTGGGGTTGGCATACTGTTTGAGAAGTGAAATCCAAGTTTCCGCATCGACAGTTGTTTGCTTTTCAGATTCAAGCTCAGCAGACAGCCTTTCGATCTTCTCGGTAAGCTCCTGCTGCTCTGTCTGATATTTCTGAGACATCATATTGAAGTTGTATTCCGTGATACGACCGTCCGACCAGTCCTCATACAGCTTCGCAAACTTGCGGTCAACCTCTGTTCTGCGCTTCTCGGCTCTTGTAAGCTCTGCGCTCTGCCTTTTGGCATTGGCGGCAAGCTCCTGTTCGCTTCCTTTCAGGAGCCGATGCAGAAGCTCTGTTTCATCCAACTGCGCCTGTCTCGACAAATCCTGTATTCTTGTCAGAACGTAGTGGTAGAGGAAGTCATAGCGGATATAGTGGGCAGAACACTGTCTTAACCCCTGTCCATATTGACTGCAAGTGTAATGGCTGTAAGGCTTGCTGTTCTGCCTGTTCGTACCGAAGCGCATCGACCATCCGCAGTCCGCACACTTCACAAGCCCCGAAAAAATTTGCGTGGTAGCGTCCTTTTGCTGTCTGCGGCGGCTGGCAATCTGTTCCTGCACCTGTTCAAAGACTTTCCTCGAAATAATGGCTTCATGGGTGTTCTCTACTCGGAACCATTCTTCCTCCGGCTTGCGTACCTTTTTCTTGTTCTTGTAAGAAATGTTGCTTTGCTTGTTGTGTACGCTGTTGCCGATATAAGTTTCGTCTTTTAGGATGCTCTTGACCTGTGCCAGCGTCCATGCGTAGGACTTTTCCTCCGGCTGTCCCTCGTAGATATGAGCGAATGTCCCATATCGCTGATAGTTCAGCCATCCGGCAGTAGGAACGTGTTCTTCCACCAATACTCTTGCGATCTTGGCAGCACCCGCCCCATGATAGGCAAGGTCAAAGATTTTCTCGATGATCCAGCGGGTCTCCACATCAATCACAATGGCGTTCTTGATTTCTGGATGTCGGATATACCCCAACGGCGCATAGGCAAAGGTGCGTTCTCCTGCGGCAAACTTGGCATGAAGTGCGGTCTTGACCTTGCGGCTGGTGTCCTTGGCAAACCATTCGTTGAACAAATTCTTGAAAGGAACGAAATCGGACAAGCCTTTCTTGGTATCCTCGTTCTCAGATACGGCGATATATCGCACTTGCTTCTCCGGAAACTCGTATTCCAGATAGTAGCCGACCATGATATGGTCACGTCCGAAGCGGCTGAGGTCTTTGGTCACAATGCAGTTTACTCGTCCTGCATCCACATCTTCCATCATTCGCTTGAAATTCGGTCTTTCAAACGTAGTGCCACTCCATCCGTCGTCGATGTACTCACCGACCACATGAAGCTCCTGTTCCTTTGCGTACTGCTGTAAAATGGTGCGCTGGGTCTCGATAGATACGCTGTCGCCATAATTTTCGTCATCACGGCTGAGTCTCATATATAGTGCTGTATTGTACGGTTGTTTCATTAAAAATCCTCCTGTTCGTGAAACAACCCACGCTTACAATACTTTCCTATGATACATTATACCATAAGCGTGGGTTGTGATTCAATGCGATTCTGTTAACAATTCATCGAAATATTTACGGACACGGTTTTTCCTGCGGCGAAGCGGACAAGGTTTTCGATCAGCTTGTCCATGGTTTGTCCGTTGGGAGAAAAGAACTCTGTTACCTTGGTGCGGGTATTGCCGCAATAAAAATACTTCGTTCCGTCAGGCTCGGTGACATAGAACGAAGTATTTTCAAGGGTAGGCTCCGGCTCGTATTCTCCATGCATCCTGCGCCATTCGTCCTCCTGCCCCTTGGGAGGATAGAACATCGGCTCATAGCAGTCGCAAATGTCGATAAAGGCACAGGCATCAATGATTTCCCATAGCGTGATGTCATCACGCATCATCATTTTGTTAAGCTGATCTACGGTATAGGTCTTGTTTTTCTTCATAGGCAAAATATCCTTTCTTATCGGTTAATATCGTGTCTCTGTGTGCTGCGGTTGGTGTACTGTCTGATAACATCCGGCGGGATGCGTTCAAGAATCCCCTTGATGCGCTCATAGTCGCTGTGCAGACGCATTTCTTGCAGCTTCTTGACGGTGCTTTCTTTTTCGCTTTCTTCCAGAGCAGCGGACAGATCGGCATTTTTCTTCTCCAACGCTTTTTGCTTACCGTCTGCCGTTTTGAAGAATTTTTCATATTTCTTCATCTGCGTTTCCATGGCGGCAACATCGGGGATATACTTTTCAAGAAACGCCGCAATCTGTGCGGAGCGTTCTTTGTAGTTCGTAAATTTCATGTCGGAGAGCAGTTCAGCGAGCTTGTCATGTTGCTTGTTCAGACGTGCCATCTGCTTAAATACTCTTGTGGGGATGTGGTCACGCCCGGTCTCACTGGCACTCTCGCCACGCTCCAGATCGGGATATTTCTTTACCATGTGTTCCCAATACTTGTCCTGCCATTGTGTGAGCTTCTTCTTGTTACCCAAAATCTCCTTGGCAGATAAACGCTTGTCCTCTGTCAGCGGTACAAAACAAAGGTGCATATGGGGATTTTTCTCGTCCAGATGCACCACAGCGGATATGATCGTTTCGGGAGCTTGGTTTTGCTTGATAAACTCCAAGGCTTCATTGAAAAATTCCTTTAGCTCGGAACGTTTCTTGCCCTTGAAGAACTCCGGTGTTGCGGTTATTAGAGCTTCCACCACACGAACGCTGTCGGAGCGTGTGCGGCATCCAGCTTCGGCAATTTGCTTTTCGGACTCTGCTCGGTACTTGCGTTCCGGCTTGATAAGGTGGAAATTGAGGTGTGTACGGGACGGGTCAATGTCGGGATTGCTTGCGTATTTCTCCTTGGTGCGCTCGTTGTGTGCTTCAATGCCGCTGATCTCCGGTCCCTTGTACTTGGCAAAGCGTAAAATAGCGTAATGCGGTACTGCCATTATCTGTCACCTCTCTTTCTCCATACGATTTCAAAGCCCAGCACATCGGCAAGCTGTACCGCTTCGGTATAGCGGAGCGACTCACGCTGGAGCTTGTTGGATAGATTGGAAACGCTGTCGCTCCATCCGTATTCATCCGATAACAGGTCAACGACCTCCTGCATGGTCATGCCCTGGCGTACAATGTACGACTTGATTTCATTTCTCAGATTCGATTTCATATAAAAATTCCTCCATAAGTTCGTGATATTGGTTTTCTGTGCGGTGAACTGCTGTCACCGACAAGTGTTGATTTTGAAGATGGTGTTTTTCTCTCAGATTTCGCTCTGCGTAGTCCTGTTCATAACAGCACCCTATCGGTTTTACTGTTTTGTGGTAGAGCAGACCAAGCAGGAAGAAACACTACAGTTCCGTGAATTGGCTTTACTGCCCCGTAAATCACCGAATGATGATTTTGATACTGCTATCAGTGTAAATCTTCACGGATTGCACAAGGCTTGATTTGGAGCATGGAAAAATAGCCTTGATAACAGTGCGAATGTGGTGAGTGGACAAAATGTCCACTTAGCACATTTCCGTAATTTCACGGCTGAACTTGAAAACATCCATCCTATCCATCCATCTATCCGAAAAACAGCCTTTTCGGGATGGATGGGATAGATGGATGGATAAATTTGAGTTCAGTTACAAAATCCCCGGCGAGATCAACGCTTCAATGCCCCAAAAGCCGTTGACCTGCTTGCCGAGGGAATTTGTGATGTGGTTATCGTGTTCCAGACCAAACTCGTCTGCGTGTTTCTTTAGCGTAATGCTGACCGTTCGTGCCGCCAACGGCTTGTAGGTGTTATCGTTGCACCAAATGCAATAGATGGCATACAGATCGGCAGAGGTAATGGTGCTGTCCGCTTTCAGACGGATATATCCCTCCGAGCGCAAAAATAGCAGCACATTATCCGCATCACGCCTTGCCTGTTCACGGTTGTCCTTGGTACGGCTGCTTTCAGAAAAGCGGTAGTTGTTTGCTATCAGCCGACGCAGACCCTCCAGACACCACAGGAAAATACCCTCGACCTCCGCAACGAGCTTGTCCGCAAGAAACGGATCGTCCTCACGGTCAAGGGGTTTCTTCTTGACCGAAAGAATAAGCTGTCTGCGGTAAAAACCGTCCGAATGGTCATAGAGGGATTCCAGATCACCGTTGGAGAACGCAAGGAAACGGACGTACATTTCCCCTTGGTAGCTCTGTTCGCCCTTACGTTCCAAATCCATCGGCATTTCCGCTGTGATAAGGGATTTCAGATAATGTGTAGATTTAAGTGCTTCCATCTTCATATCATCGTCCACCATGACAAGCTCGTGTTCCAGATCGGCTCTGGCAAATGGACTACGCTCCACCTTGGCAATGCTGCCGTTTTTGAGATTGGCACCGAGCATAGCCTGCATTACAACACCGATGCGGCTTTTGCCCTCGCCGCCGTTGCCTTTCAGAAGCATCATGGTCTGACCTCTTGTGGTGGGAATAAGGCAGTAGCCGAGATATTCCTGCAAGGTCAGAATGTCCTCGTCCTCCAGCAGTTCCGATAAAAAATGCAGCCATGTTACAGGCTGCGGAGCATCGGGATTATATTTGACGGGCAGACGGTTACGGCAGAACTCCTTGTATTCGGTGAACTCGCCTTTGACAAACAGAGTGCCGTTGGCAACGTGTAGCCTGTCCTCATGGACGGGTAAGTTCTCCTTGTAGGCTTCCATGCGGAGCATTTCAAGCAGATTGGAGCATTTTTTCGCCAGCCCCGATTTCAGATAGGGACGGAGCATTTCATAAATCTCCTTTTTGATGCCGTTTTCATCGTAGATGCGTCCCTCCTTGGAAAAGAACTTGCCGCCCACGCAGACCATAGGGTGACGGCAGACGAAATCACAGCAAAAGCCGACTTCATCCAAGAATTGACCGTTATACCACCCCGGTTGTTCTTCCATGCAATCATCTTTCTTCTTGCTCATAAGACCTCTCCTTTCTGTGCTTTTTCAGATACGCTTGCAGCTTTTGCAGATTGCCGTCTGTCAGCATCATGTCGATCACATCATTGCGCTCATAGAAAACGCCGCCGATGAGCGTGTCCACCAGATATTCCACATAGTCAAGCCGGTCACAGGCTTCAATAAAATGCGGATGCCATTCTTCTTCCGGTGTCCTCGGTGCATACAGCCGCTTCCATTCTTGAAGTAATTTCATATACTCCAAGAGCGCAGAAAAGCACAGCTTCTCATTTTCTCTGAGTCGCTGTGCTTCGCTTTTCCTATTCTGTTTTTCCTGCATTGCCTTGGTGGGCGGCTTGTCCTGCGTAATGCCGAAGTCGTATGCCAGCTTTTGTGCTGCTTCATACAATTTCAGACCAAAGAGCTTTGCTGTGAAGTCGATCACGTCCCCATGTTCGCCGCAAGCGAAACAATGGTAATGGTCATCGTCCACAAACAGGCTCGGATTGTGGTCATTGTGGAACGGGCAGAGTGCTTTCCCATGACGGTTGACCTCCACGCCGTAGCGTTCTGCTGCTTCTCTTGTGTTGATGCTTGTCTTTACTGTTCCGAATACATTCATTTAGTTCCTCCATAATTTATATTGATAGGGACGATTTTTCATCTCCTCGTGTATATTATGAGGAAAATCGAAAAAAGCAGGCTAATGGCATGACAAGCTCATTTCAAAAAACATGACAAGTCGTTTCAAGGCAAAACAGCGTAAATTCTTGGATGAATACGGCGAAAAAATCAGCCGTTGTTCTATATTTTGTCACAAATGTATGGTATAATAGAAGAAAAGAAAAAACATGACAGATAGGAGGTAGGCACATGAGCATACTTAATCAAAATCTGCTGACGCTGGATTTCTGGAAAGACGAAGTGACCTATGCAGAGCACACCATGCCTACGGGCAGTATCGGTTGTGCTGCCATGAATATTTCCGATGAACATATCGGACAGCTCATACAGCTTGCCGTTCCTCTGGCAGCGGTTGTGGAACTGATAAGGGACGGAACGCCTACCGCAGAACATTTCACGGTTGCCAAGGAGAGCGTATTGCAGATCACGCAGATGATGCGCACCACCTATCCCTTTTCGCTGTTTGATTTTCCTGCCGACGGGCGTGACATTCAGCAAATCTTCTCCGCTGAATACACAGAGAACGCCATTGCCTACATAAAGGCAGCGCAGGAACTCGGCATGGCAGCCGTTTTTGATGAACAGTACAAAAAGGGTGTGGGCATCGTAAAGCTGATAAGCGAACTGGCTCAGCTTGGCGGCACTCTGATGATTTTCAAACACGGCATGATTGAATTTGCCCACAAGCTTCACGACAGTAAGCGAACGCCGGAGGGCTATGCGGAAACCTTTGCAAAGCACTTCTCCGATATGCCTACTCTGTCCTTGGATAATCCAATGTGGATGCAGTTGACCAACACCACAATGCAGTATGTGTCCGCTGTCATGCCGGAGAAAGAAATACCGCAGCTTGTGAAGCGTCTGCACTACGTTTCCTTTGTGGGAATGTTCCGTTCAGACTTGTTTGAGGGGTTGTGTGTCGGTCATGCACCGAGGTTATGTCCCATCTGCGGTAAGTGGTTTCTGACCACCGATGCAAGGCAGACAAAATACTGCGGAGGACTTGCGCCGGGGGACAAGCGTGGGCGCACCTGCCGTCAGATCGGCAATCTCAAAGGCAGAGAGCAGCGAGAGCTTGCGGACTGTAGTGGTCAAGCATTTTTGTAACATTTGTGGCTAAAAATATATTGGATTGTT
>CAJUIA010000043.1 GCA_910586485.1 uncultured Acetatifactor sp. | reverse complement strand
GATAATCCCGAATTATCCTTCATTCACCTCCATCAGATTCCGAGGATGTTTATTTACCAAAATATCCTTCTGTTTTGCATTTGACACATGCGTGTAAATTTCTGTAGTGCTGATGGAGCTGTGTCCCAGCATTTTCTGTATGTATCTTATATCAACATCCTGCTCCAGCAGGAGGGTGGCAAAGGAATGCCGAAACATATGGGGCGTAATGTGCTGGCTGATGCCGGCAAGGTCGGCATAATAATTGATCATAAGGCGGACAGACTGGTCGGACAGCTTATGCCCCAGCCGGTTTACAAAGAAATATCCGCAAGTGCCTATATCTGTGAGGAAGGTTTCTTGATATAAAATCAGAGCATCTATCACTTGCGGGTTGCCCAGCTGAATCATTCTTTCTTTGGCACCTTTCCCGTAGATCAGGATGTTTCTGCTTTCAAGATCAATATCAGCCGGTTTTAAGGAACATAATTCGGAAATGCGCATTCCAGTTGCAAATAACAGTTCAATTACGGCAATATCCCTGATTCGACAGCGTCGTTGATATTCGGAGACAGCTTGTCCTTTTTGAGCATACAGGACAGAAAGAAATTTCTGTATGGAGTGAAAGGGAATTGTTCTTGGCAGGAGCTTGGCTTCCCGAAAACGAATGTCAAGTTTTGTAAAGGGATTTTGTGTCAGCACCTCTTTATATTCCATATAATGAAAAAAGGCTTTCAGGCTTGCAATTTTGCGCTTGACGGTTTTGGTTTTATATTGCTTGTGCAGGTTGGTGATAAAGGTGTCCACGGTATCTTTGGAAAAGCAATCGGGAAAGCGGCTGCAGAAGCTTTCATATTGTGTCAGGTCAATTCGATAGGCTTTTAAGGTCTTTATGTCTAGGCGTTTTCGGTATTCACAGTATTTAATGTATTCGCTGATATAGGTGTTTAATGTGTTCATATGCAGGTACGCTCCTTTGTTTTTTCCTTATTATGAGAGTCTGCTTTTAAATTGTCCATCAGCAGAAAATTTTACTTTTTAGTTGTCAATCATTAAAAATAAAAAAGTAAAAATATATAGATAAGTAGAAAAGCATAGGATATAATGTACATAAATCAAATATTTGCCTGGAAGGAGGCATCATATGTCCAGTGAGATCTATACGATAGAACAATTAAAGACCATGTTGATACCAATATTTATACTGCATGGTGTAAAGCGTGCGGCATTTTAACAAGACAAAGGAGAAATCACCATGGAAGGGAAATTGCGCAACATGACGTCTGTCTACCTGTTGAAAGGAGATCGGGTGTTGCTATTATACAGGCAGGGGAGCCGGGTAGTGAATAACTTATGGACGGGCTCTGCGGGCGGCCATTTTGAAGAATATGAATTAAATGATGCAAGGGCCTGTGCATTGCGGGAACTGCAGGAAGAGCTGGGTATAAAGCCGGAGGATATTGAAAACCTGCGGCTGCGATATATTACGCTTAGAAGCATTCAGGGTGAGATCAGGCAAAATTATTATTTTTTTGCAGAATTAAAGGAGCAGGCAGGGGAGGATCAGGCGTCTAACGAGGGGGTCAGTAAATGGTTTTCTCTGGACGAAATATCTTCGCTGGAGATGCCCTTTACGGCAAAGTATGTGATGGAACATTTTTGCAAAGGCGGACGCTATTCGGACAAGTTATATGCGGGCATAGCAAATGCCGAGGGAGTGGATTTTTTGGAACTGCGAGAAATTTGAGCTGCAGGAGGGCTGTGGCACGGAGGCTGACATGAGAATGAAATTATACCAGCTGCTGGTAAATCGCCACAGCGGAATTTCCCATAGATACCACAAGGTTCATGATAACGGCGGGGCGGCCAGGAAGGTCTTGTCCTGGCTGTATCTTTTTTACTTGAATTTTTGTTATTATTTGTTGTTCTGTCGATTTTTGGGGCAGCCGGAGAAGGAAAAGCTGTATGAGGAAAAGCGTCTGATTACGAATCAAACGGAATCCCAGATGCGCATGCAGGAGGGACCGTCCGTGCAGGAGGCGGTGGACATGCTGGCTCGGTATGAGGTGATTTCCTTTGACATTTTTGACACGCTTATTCTTCGGCCCTTTGATGAGCCCACGGCGTTATTTTTTTTGCTGGGCGAAAGGCTTGGCTTTATGGATTTCAGGCGGCTGCGGGTGGAGGCAGAGCAGGAAGCCAGGCAGGAGAAGCACAGGCAGGCAGGATCCTTTGAGGTCAGTCTTGCAGATATTTGGAATCGGCTGGAGGAAAAGACGGGTTTATCCGCAAAGCAGGGGATGGAGCTGGAAACGGAGCTGGAACGTAAGTACTGTTATGGCAATCCCTTTATGCTTCAGGTATTCCTTAAATTAGTTGAAATGGGAAAGCGGATTGTGATTACCTCGGATATGTATCTGCCCCGGACATTTTTGGAAGAGCTGCTGAAGGAAAAGGGTTTTGTCGGGGCGGAAAAGGTTTATGTTTCCAATGAGTATGGGCAAAGCAAGGCTAACGGCGGTTTGTACAGACTGGTCCTGGGGGATCTGGGCTTAGGCAGGAATCAGATGATCCATATGGGAGATAATGAGC
This sequence comes from uncultured Acetatifactor sp., assembly GCA_910586485.1. Taxonomy (GTDB): domain Bacteria; phylum Bacillota; class Clostridia; order Lachnospirales; family Lachnospiraceae; genus Acetatifactor. The sequence goes on along the minus strand of CAJUIA010000043.1, from coordinate 28,412 downwards.
GGAGCGATGTGGAGATGGCCGGGAGGCAGGGGGTGGTTTCCTGTCATTATCCTTATGTACATAAAAAGGCCGTGATGTTCCGGGCATACGACATGTCGCCCATTGTGGGGGCAGCTTATCGAGGGCTTGTGGATAATCACCTTTACTGTGGGCTGAATGCGTATTCTCCTGAATATGAGTACGGCTACATTTATGGGGGACTGTTTGCAGTGGGTTATTGTAGTTTTATCCGTGAGTACTGCCGGCTGCATCAGGTGGATAAGGTGCTGTTTTTGTCACGGGACGGGGATATTTTAAGTCGGGTATACCGGAAGCTGTATCCGCAGGAAAATACAGAATACGTTTATTGGTCCAGAAAGGCGGCGGTGAAGCTGATGGCGGCCTCTGATCGTTATGATTTTTTCCGGCGTTTTCTGGATCATAAGGTGAGTCAGAAGCTTTCTATAGGCGAGATATTCCGTTCCATGGAGCTGGAAGCGCTGCTAAGTGAGCTGCTGCAGTGCGACGCGGGTATGCCGGGCCAGACAATGCAGTATGATGTGGGCGTGCCGGGCCAGCTGCGCAAATCGGACCTTTTGACATCGGAAAATGTTAAGTATGTTAAAAAGCTGTTGACGAATAACTGGGACAGGGTCCTGGCCTGCTATCAGGAAGAACATGAGGCGGCTAAGTTATATTATGAAAAGGTGCTGGCGGACTGCCGCAAGGTTGTGGCGGTAGACATCGGCTGGGCGGGAAGCGGGGCGATTGCCTTAAAGACGCTGGTGGAAAAGGTGTGGGGGATACCCTGTAATGTGAAGGGCATGATCGCAGGGACCAATACTCTTCATAATTTTGAGCCCTATGCCAGTGAAACGTTTCTGCAGGCAGGTGAGCTTATTTCTTATATGTATTCCATGGCGCATAACAGGGATCTGATGAAGAAGCATGATCCTAACAAGGATTATAATGTGTATTGGGAGCTGCTGTTGTCGTCTCCTACGAGGCAGTTCACAGGCTTTGGCTTCAGGCGGGACGAAGCGGGCAATGTGTTGAAGGAGCCGGAGCTGCACTTTGGAAAATATGACGAAAACCAGGAAGGCATCCGGGAAATCCAGAGAGGAATTCTGGATTTCGCCGGGCAGTATCAGAAACATTTTAAAGATCAGGACTGGCTGTTTCGAATCAGTGGCAGGGATGCTTATGCGCCCATGCTGGCGGCAGCCGGACAAAAGGAGAAATATCTGAAGGCCGTGGCAAAACGCTTTGCCCTGGACATAAATGTATAAAGGGAATGAAGAACACAAGCGAGCGTTAACTTTTATGCTTTCGTCCGGCTCGTTTTCTGCGAATTTTCTTTATGATAAACACCAGCAGCAGGATCAGGAGCGTGAGCACAAGAATCACGGCAAGCACAATGATCACTGCGTATTTGTTGGGATTTTTAATCAGGTCTATAATGTTCCGGCTGTCCTCTACTACCTTGCGGCCGTGCAGCTCCTGATAATAGGCCGGCACATCGGAAATGCCGTCTCCGTCGGTATCCTCAAAGCTGTTAATGTAGTCCGCAATGGCAGCCCAGGCCTTGATTTCGGTGCCCTGGCCGTTCGTGATGACGGCGTCTTCAATGTTTTCAATGGGGGTGCCGTCCGCAAATTTAGGCTGAACGGACAGGATGCCAAAGGAAACGCTGTTTACGGCTCCCAGCATCTGGCCGCTGTACAGATCACAGACCACCCGATAGAGCTTATCGTCTTCGATTTCAATCCGGCTGCCGTTTTCATCGGTCAGATAAAGGTCCGTGACCTTATTGAGAATCAGGCGGTGAGGATTAAAGGAAAACTCGATTCCTGTCATATACATTCTTGCGGAAGGCATAATATCTGTAAGGGAGGCGTCAATTTCCGCTCCTGTTTTTAATTCCGCGCCCGTCAGGTAAATACTGATCAGGGGATAGCCGGGCACACCGTCCGGTCCGATTCCCAGGGAATAGGAGTTGAATACGTCGGCGACGGTTATATCGCCTTTGGCAAAGGTATCCCGCACACAGCCAGAGGGAACAATCGTCACATCCACGGGATGTGCGTCGCCGGTATCTTCATTGGATACCTTATACATAAAAGCATCGGACAGCAGGTTGCCCAGATTGTGGTCGGTATGAATGTTGTACAGATCATCCGAGGTGGCAAATACAACGTCATTTTCGGCAAGGATCTGATCGCTGGTATAGTGAAACAGAGAAAGGTAATCCTGATCCACAGATTCCATGAAGCCGTCTATGCGTTCCTGAGTGGAGGCATCTGCGGCAATGGCAGGCGTGATCGGCACCAGCGCATAGGCTTCCATTTCCCAGCGGCCGTCCTCCCGCTGACGCATGGAAAGGGAGCCTAAGTTTTTACCGTATTCGCCGCAGGATACGATATAAGTATCGCCATGGCGGATGGGCTCATCCAGGGCCGTATGGGTATGGCCGCTGACTATCAAATCAATTTCCGGAACTTTTTTTGCCAGCATTTCGTCCTCGGATTTTTGCTGATCGGGGTTAGTGCCGGCATGGGATACGCAGAGGATCAGGTCGCAGTCTTCATTGGCTTTGATCTTAGCCACGGTTTCCGCGGCGGCCTTGGCGGCATCCTTAAATTTCAGGACGCAGGTGGGAGCGCAGGCAAGGGAATCCTCTCCGAAGATACCAAGCACGGCAATTTTTACGTCGCCCTTTGTAATGACGGTATAATCGGCCATGCCGTATGCTTCAAAGGCATCCTTTAAAAGCTGCTGTTTCTCCGTAAGGCCCTCCGCCTCCATAGCCTGCCAGTCAATATTACAGAGTACCAAGGCGGGAACGGGATCGCCGCTTTCCGCAGCAGCCAAAAGACTTGACGCCAGCCCCTGGGAACGATAGTCAAATTCATGATTCCCCAGAGTGGTAACCTCACAGCCTAATTCACCCAGCATCCGCAGCTCCGCGGACTGATTTGCAAAAACAGTCTGTACCAGAGTGCCCATGGAAAAGTCTCCGGCATCAACCACCAGGGTGTCAGGGTTGTCTGCTTTTGCTTCCTTAATCAGGGTTTTGATCCGGGGGAAGCCGCCTACCACCGCAGTCTGGCCGTCCTGCAGGGTGACGAAGCTTTCCAGATGGGAATGGGTGTCATGAAGAAAAAGAAGATCTATTTCCTTGTCGGTGTAAGAAGGGACAGGCTCCGCCTTTACCGCCGAAAAGAGGACTCCCGACAACAGAAATACTGCCGCAAGGCAGAGGGCAAGTGGTCTGTAATGCTGCTTCATAGAGTAAAAACCTCCTGATTTAATGGCCGGTGTTGTTTGTTAGTATGATTATATATTTGCCAATCAATAAGCGCAAGCCCCAAAAGAATTAAGAGGCTGGAAAAAGCCGATTCGATACATAAAATGATTGCAAAATGCCTGCAAATTTAGGATAATAAAAAGAAAAGGGATGGTATTGATTATGGAAAGATGGGCGAGAGCAAAATATCAGCCGGTTCTTCCACTGGGGAAGGACGGGTGCCGGGTTACGGCGGGAAAGGAACATATTACCCTTTCTAAAGAAGCGGCAAAAGAGGGAATGGTGCTTTTAAAAAATGCTGGTCAGGTACTGCCGATCCCCAAAGGAAGCAGGATTGCCCTGTTTGGCAAGGCGTCCTTTGATTATGTGAAGGGTGGCGGGGGAAGCGGGGATGTAACCGTGGCCTATACCCGTAATCTCTATCAGGGATTTCAGGAAAAAGCATACCATGTGGAGATTTTTGAAGAGCTGGCTTCCTTTTATCGGGAGAATGTGCAGCAGCAGTATAAGGCAGGGAAGGAGCCCGGCATGACGGCAGAGCCCAAGCTGCCGGCGGAGCTGCTGAAAAAGGCCAGAGCATTTACGGATACGGCAGTCATCAGCATCTGCCGCTTTTCCGGCGAGGGCTGGGACAGAAAGAGCATTTATGACAGGAAGGGCAAGGAGGACAATCTTGCCATTGCCGGGCAGGAGGAAAAAGAGCAATCAAAACAAGAGCTTTTTGAGGATGGAGATTTTTATTTGACTCATGCCGAGCGGGCCATGGTGGAGGCAGTGAAGAAGACCTTTGACAAGGTCATTGTGGTCATGAATGTAGGCGGCATGGTGGATACGGACTGGTTTGCGGGGGACGAGAGGATACAGTCCGTACTTATGGCATGGCAGGGCGGCATCGAGGGCGGGCTGGCGGCAGCCGAGCTTTTGATCGGAGAGGGAAACCCCAGCGGAAAGCTGACGGACACCCTGGCCCGGCGGCTGGAGGATTATCCGTCCACCTACAATTTCCATGAGTCCGACGATTATGTGGAGTACACGGATGATATATATGTGGGATACCGTTATTTTGAGACCATTCCGGGGGCGGCGGAGAAGGTGAACTATCCTTTTGGCTTCGGGCTTTCCTACACGAAGTTTTCTCTGTCCATGCCCGTGGTGGAAAAGCGTGGGCATCATCTGCGGGTGATGGTGGATGTGTGTAATATAGGCGAGACGGCGGGTAAAGAGGTGGTGCAGGTGTATTACAGCGCTCCCCAGGGAAAGCTGGGCAAGCCCGCAAGGGAGTTGGTGGCATTTCGCAAAACAAGGCTGCTTGCGCCCGGAGAAACTCAGACGGTAGTGCTGCGGTTCCAAATTAACGATATGGCCTCTTACGACGATCTGGGTAAGGTGGCAAAGTCCGCCTATGTGCTGGAAAAAGGGGAGTACCGTTTTTATGTGGGAACCTCCGTGCGGGATACGGTGGAAGACAATTATGTGATGGTGCTGGATGAGGATGTGATTACGGAGCAGCTTTCTTCAAAAATGGCGCCTGTTCAGCTGAAAAAGAGAATGCTGGCGAACGGGCAGTATGAAGATCTTCCTCAGGGAGAGCCGGTGGATACGGATGCCAGCGTATTTGCGGAGAAGCTTCCGCGGGAGGAAGCAGACGGGGTGACTCCTGTGGTAAGGCGCAGAGAGAGCTATCATCTGTGGGGGCAGGTTGACAGCATTCCGAAGCTGATTGATGTGGCGGAGGGGAGGATGTCGCTGGATGAGTTTGTGGCAAAGCTGCCGGATGAGCAGCTGGCAGTGCTTTTAGGCGGCCAGCCCAATACGGGCGTAGCCAATACCTTTGGTTACGGTAATCTGCCGGAGTACGGCGTACCCAATATCATGACGGCGGACGGCCCTGCGGGAGTGAGGATTCATCCAAACTGCGGTGTCTGTACCACGGCCTGGCCCTGCTCTACCATGCTGGCCTGCACCTGGAATCCGGAGCTGGTGGAAAAGGTGGGCGCTGCAGGCGGCGCGGAGGCAAAGGAAAACAATATTGGCGCCTGGCTGACTCCCGCCGTAAATATTCACAGGAGTCCCCTCTGCGGCAGAAACTTTGAGTATTATTCGGAGGATCCCTTCCTGACAGGAAAGATGGCCGGGGCCATGGTGAAAGGCATTCAGAGCAATCATGTGGCGGCCACGGTGAAGCATTTTGCACTGAACAATAAGGAGACAAACCGCCGGGAGAGCGATTCCAGAGCATCCGAGCGGGCCATCCGGGAAATTTATTTGAAGGCCTTCGAGATCATTGTCAAGGAGGCAAAACCCTGGAGCATCATGTCCTCTTATAATATTATCAATGGTCACAGAGCATCGGAAAACCGGGAGCTGCTGGAGGACATTCTGAGGGGCGAGTGGGGCTTTGAAGGCATGGTGACTACGGACTGGTGGACCTGCGGGGAGCATTATAAGGAAGTAAAGGCCGGCAACGATATGAAGATGGCTGTGGGATTCCCGGAGAGACTGCTGGAGGCCGTGGAAAAGGGAGCCTTGTCCCGCAGTGAGATGGAAATTTGTGCCAGGCGGATTCTGGGGCTGATTTTGAAAGTAGACTGAGTAAAATATTAAGACAAGGAAGGGTATGAGCATGGAAAAGAGAAAAATGGAAAAGCTGGGCGTGGAAACCTCTCTGTTGGGATTTGGCTGTATGCGGTTTCCGGTGACCAAAGACGGTAAGATCGACGAGGCGGAAGCGGAGAGAATGCTGGATAAAGCATATGCCGCAGGAGTAAATTATTATGATACGGCTTATCCTTACCATGGAGGCGAAAGCGAGCGGGTGGTAGGGAAGGTGATGAGGAAGTATGACCGCGGCAGTTTTTATCTTGCTACCAAGCTGCCCTGCTGGGAGGTTAAGAAGCTGGAGGATGTGGACCGGCTGTTTAACGAGCAGCTGGAAAAGCTGCAGACGGAATACATAGATTTCTACCTGATGCACGCGCTGAATAGGGATCGGTTCCGGGAAATGCAGGAGTTAGGCTGTATTGAACGGCTGGAGCAGCTGAAGGCGGAGGGGAGGATTAAATATCTGGGCTTTTCCTTCCATGACGGTTATTCCGCGTTTGAGAATATTATAAACTATCGTGATTGGGATTTCTGCCAGATTCAGTTGAATTATATGGACGCCAATGAGCAGGCCGGACTTAAGGGTTATAAGCTGGCGGAGGAAAAGCAGGTGCCTCTTGTAATTATGGAGCCGGTAAAGGGCGGCTCCCTGGCGGCATTTCCGGAGGATATTACGCAAATGTATCATGAGCTGGATCCTGCTGCTTCCATGGCCAGCTTTGCCCTGCGCTGGGTGGGAAGCCTGCCGGGGGTGAAAGTGGTCTTAAGCGGTATGTCAACCATGGAACAGGTGGAAGACAACTTGAAAGCCTTCGGAGAATTTAAGGCGCTTTCGGAAAAAGAAAGGGAAATCATAGACAAGGTGGTGGCCCTGATCAACAGTCGTGTTCAGAACGGCTGCACCGGCTGCGGTTATTGTATGCCCTGCCCTGCGGGCGTGGAGATTCCCCGGAATTTCCGTACCTGGAATACTTATCACATGTACCGCAACTATAACATGGTGAAGGATGAATGGGAGAAGTATCTGGGCGAGGAACATAAGGCAAAGAACTGTATCAAGTGCGGAAAGTGCGAGCAGGTCTGCCCTCAGAAGCTTTCCATCCGGGCAGATCTGGAAAAGGTACAGGCAGATCTGGACGGCAGGGAGTTTATCCTGTCGTGAAAAGGGCCTGGTGCGGGGGGAGGCTGTTCGCCGGATAAGGACGAGCAGCCTTACCGGTTATAAAAGGAAGGATGCAGCATATGGAAAAAGCCTTTAAGCTGGACTTTGACAATGACCGGCTGGGAAGCCTGTATGTAAATTGCTGCGGCTGTTCTCAAACCGAGAGTCTGCACAGCTTCGGACCGGCTTCCAAGCCTCATTATCTGATTCATTATGTTTTAAACGGCAGGGGAATTTTTCGCTTTCATGATAAGGAATATCGTCTGGAGGCCGGGTACGGCTTCCTGATTCAGCCCAACGAGCTGGCCTTTTATCAGGCGGACGCGGAAGATCCCTGGAGCTATTTGTGGGTGGGCTTTGGGGGCAGCCGGGCGGAGGAATATCTGACAAAGATGGGATTGTCCGCAAGACATCCTATTTTTGCCTGTGACAGGGATGGAGAGCTTTACGGAATTGTCCGGGATATGATGGAGCATAATACCTTTGGCATGGCTAATGATCTGCGGCGTAACGGCCAGATGAGCGTGTTTTTATCGGTTCTGGCGGAGAGCGCCGGGGTGGTGGCTCATGACGAGGAAGATAAAGGGAATCAATATGTGAAAAAGGCGGTTTCCTTTATACAGAGCAATTACTGTAATCCCATCAGGGTTACGGATGTGGCGGATTATGTGTGTATCAACAGAAGCTATCTGTACACCCTGTTTAAAAGCTATCTGGGAATGTCCCCCCAGCAGTTTCTGACTACCTTTCGGATCACAAAGGCCAGAGAGCTGTTAGATTCCACATCTTATTCCATTGAGAGCATTGCGCTTTCCTGCGGATACAGTGACGCCCTGGTCTTTACCAAGGCGTTTCATGCCCTGAAGGGGATGTCGCCTTCCCAGTACCGCAGGCAGAGCCATCGGGAAAATACGAAGGAACAGCTGCAGGAGGTAGAGGGGCTGATTGCCAGACTGTTAATGCGCTGATTTTTAACATTTTGACAGGTTCAAAAAACATTGGGATGTGGTAATTCGGCGGTCTTTTTTATAAGATGTAGACAGGTATAAGGCAGATGAGCCGGATAAAGTCATAAACCGCGGAGCGCAGTTTTACGGGAAAGGCACTGAAGGCGGCTGTGACAGTGAGGGTATGCCAAAAGGAAAACGGAGGGAATGACAGACATGGAAGAAATGAAAGAGATGGTATTAAAAAAGTTTGCGGAGGTATTTGGCGACAGTGACAAGGCAAAGGTATACTTTGCGCCGGGCAGAGTGAATCTGATCGGAGAGCATACGGATTATAACGGGGGACATGTATTTCCCTGTGCGCTGACCATCGGCACCTACGGCGTGGCGAGGAAGAGAAAGGATAACAGGCTTTTGTTTTATTCCATGAATTTTGAACAGCTGGGCGTGATCGAGTCCTCTCTGGACGAGCTGGTGCCCTCTGAGAAAGCGGACTGGACCAATTATCCAAAGGGAGTAATGTGGGCCTTCGGTGAAAAGGGAATGAAGGTTCCCTGCGGAATGGACTTGTTATTAAATGGTAATATTCCCAATGGCTCAGGACTTTCTTCCTCTGCGTCGGTGGAGGTGCTTACAGGATTTATTTTAAGGGATCTGTTCGGCTTTGACGTCAGCAATCAGGATCTGGCGCTGATCGGGCAGTACTCCGAGAATCAGTTTAACAAGGTAAACTGCGGCATCATGGACCAGTTTGCCATAGCCATGGGGAAAAAGGATAACGCCATTTTTCTGGATACGGCGGATCTTTCCTATGAATATGCACCCATTGTCTTAAAGGGGGCAAAAATTGTCATTGCCTGCAGTAATAAAAAGCGCGGCTTAGGGGACTCCAAGTATAACGAGCGCCGGGAAGAGTGCGAGACCGCTTTAGTGGAGCTGCAAAAGGAAGTGGACATTAAGACGCTGGGGGATCTGGACGAGGCAGGATTCGAGAAGGCGGCGTCTGCCATTCAAAGCGATGTGCGCAGAAAGCGCGCAAAGCATGCAGTATATGAAAACCGGCGTACCATACGCGCTGTGGAAGCTTTAAAGGCAAATGACGTAGCGGAATTCGGCCGCTTGATGAATGCTTCCCATGTGTCTCTGCGGGACGATTATGAGGTCACGGGAATCGAGCTGGATACGCTGGTGGAAGAGGCCTGGAAGGTGGAAGGCGTGATTGGCTCCCGCATGACCGGTGCAGGCTTCGGCGGCTGTACCGTCAGCATTGTGAGGGATGAGGCGATTGATGCCTTTATAGAGAAGGTCGGCGCCGCATATGAGAAAAAGATCGGATATGTTGCGGACTTTTATGTGGTTGAGGTCGGAGACGGACCGAAGGGGTTAGTGTGAAAGGCGAAAAGATATTCTAAGGTTGAAAAGAACTCACCCTAAGAATATCTAAGTTTCGCCTCGAAGAATTGCCTTTCGGCAATTCTTCATAGAGTTTCACGGATTGTTTGTTTGAGCCGTCAAAGGCGGCATGGGGGATTAATATGGAGACAATAACGGAAAATATTAAGAAATTGGCAGCTTACGGCAGACAGACAGGGCTGGTGCCGGAGGAAGATGCGGTTTATACCTTCAACAGACTGCTGGAGCTGTTCGGTCTGGATGAGCCGGAGGACTGCAGTGCGGGTTCTGGCACGGGAGAAGCAGGGGATTCTGCTGTCAATGAGAGCGGGAAGAATTCCGACACAGGTGTCATGGGTAAACCGGAGGATTTGGAAGCAATTCTGGGGCAGATGTGCGACTATGCTTTTGAGAAGGGGCTGATTGAGGAAAACACGGTAACCTACCGAGACCTGTTCGATACAAAGATTATGAGTATGCTCATGCCAAGGTCCAGCGAGGTCATCCGCAGGTTTCATGAGCTGTATGAGCAGGAGTCCCCGCAGGCGGCTACGGATTATTACTATAAGCTCAGCCGTGATTCCGATTATATCCGCAGATACCGGGTCTGCAGGGATATAAAGTGGATTGCGCCCACAAAATATGGTGACTTGGACATTACCATCAATCTTTCCAAGCCGGAGAAGGACCCTAAAGCCATCGCAGCGGCCAGGAGCGCAAAGCAGTCCGGGTACCCCAAGTGTCTTCTCTGCCGGGAGAACGAGGGTTACGCAGGCAGGGTAAATCATCCGGCCAGGCAGAATCACCGTATTATTCCCGTGACCATCAATGGAAGTCAGTGGGGATTTCAATATTCCCCCTATGTTTACTACAATGAACACTGTATTGTGTTTAATTTTCAGCATGTGCCCATGAAGATAGATCATGCGGCCTTTTGCAAGCTTTTTGATTTCGTTAAGCAGTTCCCGCATTATTTTGTGGGCTCCAATGCGGATTTGCCCATTGTGGGCGGCTCGATTTTAAGCCACGACCATTTCCAGGGCGGCCACTATGAATTTGCCATGGCAAAGGCTCCCGTGGAGAGAAGCTTTTCGGTAAAGGGCTTTGAGGATGTTTCGGCAGGAGTGGTGCAGTGGCCCATGTCCGTAATCCGCTTGAGCGGAAAGGATACGGACCGGATCATTGCTTTGGCGGATCTGATTCTGGAAAAATGGCGGGGCTATACGGATGAAGAAGCGTTTATCCTTGCCGTAACGGATGGGGAGCCCCATAACACCATCACTCCCATTGCCAGAAAGCGGGGGGATGATTTTGAGCTGGACCTGGTGCTTCGAAACAATATTACTACCGATGAGCATCCTCTTGGCGTATACCATCCTCATGCAAAGCTCCATCATATTAAAAAAGAAAACATTGGCTTGATTGAGGTCATGGGCCTGGCGGTGCTGCCTGCCCGCTTAAAGGGCGAAATGGCCAGGCTGAAGGAAGCCATCCTTGGGGGAAGTGATATTCGGGGAGACGAAGAGCTGGCAAAGCATGCCGATTGGGTGGAGGAATTTACGCCCAAGTATGAGAAAATAGATGCCGACAATATTGATGCCGTGATCGAAAAGGAGATCGGATTGGTGTTTATGGAGGTATTGGAGGACGCCGGAGTCTATAAAAGGACAGAGGAAGGCCAGAAGGCATTTGACAGATTTATCGGCCAGCTGGCATAAAAAAGGCCTCTGGCGGCATATACTGTATATACTAGAGAAGCGCTGATACAAAACCGCTTTCCTTAAATAAGCCGGAAGCGGTTTTGTCCTGCGGAGGTTGCCTTAAAATACATCGGGATAGCTGTTTTGAAGATGCTTTAAAATCACGTTCCGGTTGGCGGAGTGCAGGTTTTTGGCGGCGCCTCTGAGGCGGTCGATCTCCTGATGCTGCCCCAGAGAGACATAATATCCGGCCAGGGAATCGTAGGTGCGGCTGATGTCGGTGCCCGTGCTGACGGCAAATTCCATTAATATGGCGGCTTCTTTCTGAAAACCGGCTTCCAGCAGATAATCTGCCCATTTTTGCAGAGTACGCACCAAAACAGTATAGTTCTGGTCATATTCCGACAGAGCTTCCAGATTTGCCGTGCCGTATTCCAGCTTCAGGTCCGTGTTGGAGTAGCCCGTGAAATTTACAATCTTCCGGGAGGTAAGGGATTCCAGAGTGTCAATGCACTCAAGCACGTCAGCGTTATCGTTCAAAAGATGAGTGGGGAAGGACTCCAGGGGAATTTTAATATAATTCAGGTTTTCGAGGGATTTGCGGCGGACGGAGTTGGCCCGCGCTTCCCTGGACCAGAAGGCGGCCTCCTGTTCGCTGGCTGTTTTGCGCTGTTTCCGCAAGACGAAGAAGACCATCAGGATAAAGATAAGAAAACTTGCCAAAAAAAACAAATTCATATATAATATCCTTTCAGAGTTTTATATTTTGCAAAAGGCCGTGCGCAGCCGTGAGCATGGCGGAAATGAGGTACTTATGTTTAACATGAATAATAAAAAAACCAGGCGGCGCATTTCGGCGATTATTATTGCAATATTGGTGCTTGCTATGATTATACCCACTGTAGCATATTTCATTTGATATTTCAATGAGTAACTGTTGTTAGATAAGGAAGGATCAATCATGGAGAAAAGCATGAAAGGGGCCGGCAGACGTTACCTCCTGCTGGCATGTGCGTGTTTTTGGCTGTTTGCCATGCCGGTTCAGGCGGAGGATCAGGAAACCATAAAGCCCGGCATTTTCGCCGGAGGGATTGAGCTGTCCGGTATGACCAGGGAGCAGGCGGAAGCGGCGGTGGAAGAATATGTGGACGGCCTCCGGAACACACAGATCGTGCTGCAGTATATTCCTGGCAAGGAAGTAACGGTTACTGCGGAGGATCTGGGAATTACCTGGGCAAATACGGAGATTGTGACAGAGGCTCTGGAGATCGGGCTTCGGGGTAATGTAATAGAGCGTTATAAGATTCTCAAGGATCTGCAGCATGAAAATAAAGTATATCCTGTAGAGCTGTCCTTTGATGTACAGAAAATCAGTGATGTCCTTACCGGAAGCTGTGCCGGATATGATCAGGAAGCCGTTGATTTCGGACTGGTCCGGGAGGAGGGCGTATTTCGGATTGTGGAGGGACAGGCGGGGTATTTTCTTGATGTGGAAACCTCCATTGACCTGATAAATGATTATTTGACCGAAGCATGGGACGGCGGGGAATGCAGCATTGTGCTGGACGTGCTGGTGGAAGAGCCGAAGGGCAGCGCGGAAGAGCTGGCCCAGGTAAAGGACGTGCTGGGCAGCTTTACTACCTCTTTTAAATCTTCCAATCAATCCAGAAGCGCAAACGTGGAAAATGGCTGTGCATTGATCAACGGGACCCTTCTTTATCCGGGAGAAGAATTTTCTACCTATGAGGCAGTGTCCCCCTTTACAGAAGCCAACGGTTATTATATGGCCGGGTCCTATATTAACGGTAAGGTGGTAGACAGTCTGGGAGGCGGCATCTGTCAGGTGTCCACTACTCTTTACAATGCGGTACTGCGGGCAGAGCTGGAGGTTACGGAGCGGCATAATCATTCCATGGTGGTAAGCTATGTGCCCCGCTCCGCAGATGCGGCTATCGCGGAAAGCTCCGGCAAGGATTTCTGTTTCCGGAATGATCTGGATTTCCCGGTGTATATTGAGGGCTATATTGATAAGAAACAGATTACCTTTAACATATATGGAAAGGAGACCAGGGCGCCCGGCAGAGAAGTTATCTTTGAAAGCGAAGAGCTGGAAGTAAATGTTCCGCCGGCCGATCAGATTTATGCGGACGAAACAAAGCCCATCGGATATATCGTAACGGAGGGTGCCCATATCGGCTATAAGGCGAAGCTGTGGAAGATCGTAAAGGAGGACGGCAAGGAAGTAAGCCGTACGCAGGTCAACAGCAGCAGCTATAAGATGGTGCCCAGAAGCGCAACGGTGGGAACGGCGACAGACAATCCGGCGGCTTATGAGCAGATTATGGCGGCTGTCAATTCCGGCAGCGTGGATCAGGTGAAAGCAGTGATTGCGGCGCTGACGGCGCCCCCTCCGGCGCCTCCGGAGCCGCCGGCGGGGGAGACAGCAGCACAATGATCCGGGAAACGGTCGAAGGACCTTGTGTGCTTTAAGGATATTGACAGAAGAGTATATAATAAACGGATAGATCAGAAGAGGAACTGCAGGCATGAAGATCGGGAAGGTGCCGGAGAACGTTTTAAAGCGGTCGGTTTTAAGGCAGATACAAACGAAAAGGGAAGAAATTATATGTGGCGCAGGAATAGGGGAGGACTGCGCCGTTTTTTCGTTTGACTGCAGGGAAATGATGACCTGTATACAGACGGCGGCGGTGGCGGCAGCTTCTGCAGTTTCCATGGGGCAGCTGATTAGACGGTGTACTAATAATCTGGCGGCAGCAGGCGCGGAGCCTGTGGGCATCATGATAGCCCTGACGCTTCCGCCGGAGACGGAGGAAGCGGAGATTAAGGCCCTGATGGCAGAGGCTTCGGCCTGCTGTAAGGAGCTTAACATTCAGATCGCAGGCGGACAGACCTGTATCAGCAGTGCGGTTAGAGAGCCAGTAGCTGCAGTGACGGGGTATGGCAGGCCCTTTGACAGGGAAAAAAGCAGGCCGGAGCGAGAGGCTGACGGCCAGGAAAGGAGTACCGGTGCGGAGCGTAGAGGCGGACAAGATGATGGTTCGGCAGGAAAAACGGTGCGTGCCGGGCAGGATATAGTAATCAGCAAGTGGATCGGGCTGGAGGGAACGGCAATTTTGGCCGGGCGGTATCGTGATAAGCTGCTTCAGAGGTATCCGGCGTATTTCGTGGAGGAAGCGGCGGGCTTTGACCGTTTTCTTTCTGTGATACCGGAGGCCGCCACCGCCGTGAAGTCCGGCGTTTGCATGATGCACGATGCTTCCGAAGGGGGGATTTTTGGAGCTCTCTGGGAGCTGGCGGAAAGAGCAGGCGTTGGACTGAACATAGATTTGAAAAAGCTGCCTCTGCGTCAGGAGACGGTGGAGGTATGTGAATGCTGCGAGGCAAACCCGTATGAGCTGCTTTCGGGAGGCGCCCTGCTCATGGTCACCGAGGACGGTCCGGGGCTTGCAGAGGCGCTGAAGGCGGAAAATATTCCGGCGGCAGTTGTGGGGAGAGTCACCGACAGCAATAACAGGATGATTGTAAACGGCGAAGAAATGCGCTTCCTGGGAAGACCTGCAGGAGACGAGATTTATCGGGTGTAAACCGTTTGAAAGAAAGGAATGGAGAAAAAATGAGAGACGAATTGCTTACCATTATTGAGAAAAACAGCCGCATTGATTTAAAGGAGCTGGCTGTCATTCTTGGCGCAGAAGAAATCGACGTTGTCAACGAGCTGGCAGCGCTGGAGAGCGAAGGGATTATCTGCGGCTATCATACCATGATCGACTGGGAAAAGACGGACATTGAAAAGGTTTCCGCACTGATCGAGGTACGGGTAACGCCTCAAAGAGGGCAGGGCTTCGACAACATGGCGGAGCGTATTCAAAAGTATCCGGAGGTGCAGAGCGTTTATCTGATGTCCGGCGGATATGATCTGATGATTATTCTGGAGGGAAAGACTCTGCGAGAGGTGTCCTCCTTCGTGTCCGAAAAGCTTTCTGCTTTGGATACGGTCTTAAGCACGGCCACACACTTTATCCTGAAAAAATACAAGGATCATGGCACAGTGCTCTCCCGGAAAAAAGAAGATGAAAGGGAGATGATTACGCCATGAGAAATCCGTTAGCAGACAAGGTTGTGGAAATCAAACCGTCAGGTATCCGCAAGTTTTTTGACATTGTAAGCGAGATGAAGGATGCCATTTCCTTAGGGGTAGGCGAGCCGGATTTTGACACGCCCTGGCATATCAGGGATGAAGGCATCTACTCGCTGGAAAAAGGGAAAACCCATTATACCTCTAACGCCGGGCTTGTGGAGCTGCGACAGGAGATTTGTAATTATTTGCAGAGAAGACAGGGTATTACATACCATCCGATGAAGGAGGTGCTGATTACCGTAGGCGGTTCCGAAGCAATCGACATGGGACTGCGGGCCATGTGTAATCCGGGGGACGAGGTGCTGATTCCCCAGCCCAGCTATGTATCCTATGAGCCCTGTGCGGTGCTGGCAGGGGCCACGCCCGTCATTATCAACTTAAAGGCGGAAAATGAATTTCGACTGACGGCCCAGGAGCTGGAAGAGGCAATTACGGATAAAACGAAAATTCTGATCCTGCCCTTCCCTAACAATCCTACCGGAGCCATTATGGAACGAAAGGATCTGGAGGCCATTGCAGAGGTGATTTTAAAGCATGACATATTTGTGATGTCGGATGAAATTTATTCCGAGCTGACCTATAAGGAAAAGCATGTGTCCATTGCGGAGCTTCCCGGCATGCAGGAGCGCACAATCCTGATTAACGGCTTTTCCAAGGCATACGCCATGACCGGATGGCGGCTGGGCTATGCCTGCGGGCCGGAAGAAATCATCAAACAGATGACAAAAATTCACCAGTTTGCCATTATGTGTGCGCCCACCACCAGTCAGCATGCGGCGGTGGAAGCGTTGAAAAATGGTGACGGCGACGTGGAGGAAATGCGCACGGCCTATAATCAGCGCAGGCGGTATCTGATGAATGCCCTGCGGGAGATGGGGCTGGAATGCTTTGAGCCTTACGGTGCATTTTACGTCTTTCCCTGTATTAAAGAGTTTGGCATGACCAGCGACGAGTTTGCCGAAAAATTGCTGGCGGAGGAAAAGCTGGCAGTGGTGCCGGGGACGGCCTTTGGCGACTGTGGGGAAGGCTTCTTAAGGATTTCCTATGCTTATTCCTTAGAGCAGCTGCGGGAGGCCCTGAAGAGACTGGGGCGGTTTGTAGAGAGGCTGCGCGCATAGCTGAATCCTGAGTTTATGAGGCTTCTTTCACAGGCGGACAGGTTTGCCATGGGATTGTGAGTTGCGGCAGGACCGCGACATGGAGGTCAATGTGAACATTATTCTGCATCAGCCGGAAATACCCGGAAACACCGGAAATATTGGGCGTACCTGTGTGGCCACAGGTACGTCCCTGCATTTGATCGAGCCTTTGGGCTTTCGTCTGGATGAAAAATCCATTAAACGGGCAGGAATGGATTACTGGAAGGATCTGGATGTCCACAGATATGTAAATTTTCAGGAATTTCAACAGCGGCATCCGGGGAAAAGGATCTGGATGGCCACCACCAAGGCAAGGCGGGCTTACACGGAGGTAAGCTTTGGGGAAGAGGATTATATTATGTTTGGAAAGGAAAGCGCGGGAATTCCTGAGGAAATTCTGGTAGAGCATGAGGAAAGCTGTATCCGCATTCCCATGCTCCCGGCCATCCGTTCCCTGAATCTGTCTAACGCTGTGGCCATCGTGTTGTATGAGGCTTTGAGACAGCAGGGCTTCCGGGGGCTGGAGGCGGAAGGGGAGCTGCACAGGCTGCAGTGGAAAGGGAATGAAGATTTTCTAAGTCCGCAAAGTACGCGAACTAAGAAAATCTAAGTCATTCCCCGAAGAATCGCAAGAGCGGCGATTCTTCCTGGAACTTTAGTTCCATGGGATTGTTTGTGCCGGCTACGTCGGCACTATAATGCGCTCCTGATATTCCGGGTATTCCTCCAGAAACCGAGCAGCAATTTCAGGTTTATCCCCAAAGTGCATGGGGTAAACCTTTTTTACGTCTATATTTTTTAAAAAATAAAGGAAACCGTCTGCGTAGTGGCTGCCCAGATGGGGGTCCAGGGGCAGGCAGGCGTGATCTATGGACAGCTCCTTTAAAGGGCGGAGAGCCGCCCGAAAGCTGCCTGTCATCTGTCGGCGTTCCGCTTCAGGAGTATCCTCCGTAATCCAGTCGTTTAAGTCTCCCGCATGATAAAAAACGCCTTCAGGGCAGGTCAGCAGAAAGGCCACGCCGGAATCTGTGGAAAGCAGGGTGCGAATGTGCGTGTGGCCGGGCAGCGTGTATTCCCGATCATGATAGACCTTAAAAATATGATTGTTCAGCACATCCATGTACGGATGGTCAGGGGATGTGTTTACAGTCATATTTTCCGGCAGCAGGGACCATCCTTCGGGATAATTTTTCAGCTTAATGTCGTTTGGCAGGATGGCGCCGATTTTTTTCACGCCCATGGCGCACAGCATGGAAAATACGGCAGGGTTGTAATGGTCCTGATGACTGTGGCTGACAAACACCAGCACGGGCTTATCCACATCCAGAGCGGGAAGCTCCCCTTTATAATAGTCAAACAGATAATAGCATTCCGCCGTTTCCACCAGGAAACAGCTATGGTAAATGTAGGTGATGTTCATAAGGACCTCCCATCAATAGTCAGAGCTGAGCAGGAAATCTGCAATGTGCATTGTCTTAATGCCCTCGTAATTTCCACCTGTAAACGCATCTGTCGTAAGAACGTATTTGGGGTAATTATCGCGTATTTCAAGGAGACGATCATATTCCCGTTTTTCTGTTTTTTCGGACTTGATTTCCTGTGTGACCTGAACATAGAGTTTTTCATTTTGCCGTAACGCCACAAAATCAATTTCACCGTCGCCGGCTTTACCTACATTGACGGTATATCCCCGCCGGCAAAGCTCCAGATATACGATGTTTTCAAGGCTTGAAGCCACGCTGTCTGCATTGTATCCAAGCACACTGTGGCGCAGAGAAACATCTGCAAGATAAAATTTTTCCTGTGTTTTCAGGAGTTCTTTTCCCTGCAAATCATATCGTGAGCAACGGTGGAGCAGGTAGGCCTTTTCCAGCTTTTCCAAATAGCTGTAAACAGTTTCGTTGTCAAGCGCGCGGCGCTCGGATTTCAGGTAGTCTGCAATCGAGTTTGCGGAAAATGTGTTACCGACGTTATGAAAGGTATACTTTACAACTCGTTCCAGCTGGTCGATTTTTCGGACCTGATTTCTTCTTACGATGTCTGAAAAAATCGTAGAATTGTATATATCTCTGACAATCGTATAGATTTCATCCTGGGAGTATGCCTGCAGGTGGGCAGCGGGAAAACCTCCCAGACGGACATAATTCGCCAGCTCTGTTCTGGAATCGCCGACAGCAGTATACTTTGCCCTGAACATCAGGTATTCGCTGAAGGACAGGGTGAAAATTCGAAAGGAAACGTACCTTCCGGTGAGATAGGTTGATATTTCGGAGGACATCATTCTGGAGTTAGAGCCTGTTATATACAGGTCAACGTCAAAATCCGATGCCAATGAATTGACAACTCGCTCCCAGCCTTTAATTTCCTGAACTTCATCCAGAAACAGATAAGTTCTTCTGCCGGGCGAAAGCCGTTCCTTTAACTGTGTATACATTTGCTTTGCCGTCATATCCTCATATTCCATGGAATCATAGCGGCAGCTTACAATGCAGCTTTCAGGAATGCTCTTTTCCATCTTTAACTTTTCCATAATCATTTTTAATATCGTAGATTTCCCACAACGGCGTACGCCTGTAAGTATCTTTACAAAGGGAGTATCCACGTAAGCCATAATTTTATCAAGATACAGGGGTCTGTATATCATGCTGCTGCCTCCGCTTGCAGAAAGAATCGTTTGTTTCTATCTCGTCATAAACAAATTATACCGTAAAAAATATGAGAGTCAATAACTTTTGCGATTTTAAATCGCAAAAAAATCTATACATACTACAATGAAAAATATACCTTGACAGGCGAGGTATAAAATGATATATTGTATCTGCAAAATAGAAATACAATAAATTCGAAGGTAATATTCTGACGGAAAGGAGGAATGACCTTGTCTATCACATCAGACATTCTGCGGGGGCATACGGAGGCGATTATCCTGTCTCACCTGTTGGAAAGGGACAGCTACGGTTATCAGATCAACAAGGATATTATGAAAAAAACCGATAACCGCTATGAACTAAAGGAAGCTACATTATATTCTGCTTTTCGCAGACTGGAACAGGCAGGCAGTATCAGGACATATTGGGGTGACGAGACCACAGGTGCCAGACGCCGCTATTACGCCATCACCGATTCCGGCAGGCAGGCTTATACAAGCTATAAGCAGGAGTGGGAGGAAGCAAAGGAAATGATTGACCAGCTGCTGCAATAGGAGCGGTCATAGGAAAGAGTTAGGGTCAGGAAGACGGCAATGCTTAATAGCCGAAAGTGTCCTCCTGGCGGAAAGGGAGAGAGAATGAAAGAAAAAATAGTACAGTATTTTAATCAGCTGTTCGAGAATGCGCCAAAGACGCGGAAGGCATTGGAGCTAAAACAGGAGCTGATGCAGAATGCGCTGGATAAGTATGAGGATTTGATGCAGGAGGGCAGGTATTCGGAAGAGGATGCTTACCAGAATGTCATTCAGTCCATCGGAGACGTAAGCGAGCTGTTTGAAGATCTGGAAGAGAAAAATCTGCTGGAGCTTCCAGAAAAGGACAGGAAAAAGCGGGCCATGCTGAAATCTACGGCGGTGGGTTTGTATATTTTGGCGGGAGTGGTGTTTTTTGGCTTGGAAATGATGGCCTGGAATATTCCACACTATCCTTTTGAAGGCATTGGACTTGTAGCAGCCGGCCTGATCTGCATTATACCCACCATTATGATGGTTTATGCGGCAAATATGTACCCCGGCTACAGCAAGAAGGAAAGCACGAATATGGTAGAAGAATATCAGCAGGAAAAATACCGCAGCGGCAGGAACAAGGAGATCATGGGCGCGATTAGCTGCATTATCTGGACAGCGGCACTGGTGCTGTATTTCCTTATCAGCTTCAATCTGGGCGGCTGGCATATTACATGGGTTATCTTCCTGATTGCGGCCTGCGTACAGTCAGTGGCCGTATTAATCAATAGTCTGCGGAAGGATAAAGAGAGGAAATTATAATGAAAAATGCCAAGATCGTATTAATTGTATTGTTAGGGGTAGTGATACTGGGGCTTTGCGTGCTGCTGGGCATTGGGCTTGGCGGCCGGATGAGAAACGGTGGCAGCTGGTGGGGGGGCTGGAATGTGAGCGAGTCAAATACCTGCCATCTGGTGCAGGAGCAGGAATTTTCCGCGGAAGACATTGACAGTATCAGCATTGATTATACAAAGAGCAGTAATGATGTGACCATATATGAGGCGGAGGGCGATTCCGTAATTGTCCGGGAATATGCCAGCTATGAGGCGGCCGACGGCGAGCTTGCCCAGATCAAATGCCAGGCCGGAAAGCTTACGGTAAAGGGGCCGCGTTGGCACAATGTCTTTTTCAATTTCAACAGATATATGTATACGGAGGTTTATCTTCCGGCGGACTATGCCGGTGAGCTGAAGATCAATACGGTCAGCGGGGAAATCTCCATAACCATGGATCTTTTGCTGGATGGTCAGTTGAATCTGTGCAGCACCAGCGGCGATATTTATGCCGGCAGTCAGAATATCAGGGCAGAAAAGATCAATGTGTCGTCTACCAGCGGCGAAATCCGGCTGCCTGTGCTGGAGGCCGGGGAGGTTAATATCAGTACAACCAGCGGAGATATATCCGTTAAGGAAGGGAACTCTTTTATGTCCTGCTCCAGCACCAGCGGAGAGATTATTATTTCGGGGGGGCAGGGTGACAGAAGGGTGAGCAGTACATCGGGAGATGTTCGAGTTGACGGTCTTTCGGGGAGTATACAGGTAAACACCACTAGCGGAGAGATCCTTGTTCGAGGGGAAAACGGAGACGGAAAGCTGCAAAGCACCAGTGGGGATGTATTGTTTTCTGCAGAGGCGCTTACCGGGGATATTTCAGTGAATACCTCCAGCGGCGAGGTAATATTGGAATTACCGGAGAATGCTTCCCTGGATTTTGAGGCAAGCACCACCAGCGGAGACATCAATACCTTCTTTGACGAAGCTTTAAGCTTTTCCAAGAAAGGAAATCACGCCAAAGGAACCGTTGGCAGCGGTGACAGAGAGATCAGCATCACCACCACCAGTGGAGACGTAAATATAAGAAAGCGGTAGTAAGGGTAATCCGCCGCCATATGGATGAAGGAATAAGGTCAGCCTGTGCTGGCCTTATTTGTTGTAATCTGTTATTTGGTATCCGGTAACCGCAATGGAAAGCTGTTGAATATAAGGACATATTGGTATACAATCAGATTAACAGTTTTTTGTCAGGCAGGCCAGTATGGGGCAATGCGGAATTTTCATGAGTGTATGTCTGTTTTACAAAGGAGAAGTCTATGAAATTCAACAGAGAGCAGATAACGATTTCCAATTTGTGGGATGTGATCGTACAACATGCGGGAGAAAGCTTTGCTACGAAGAAGGGCCTTCCCTTTGTATATTCCATCCGGGGTGGAGAGCTTTTTACGGACAGAAGAGAGCGTTCGATTACCCGCAGTACCTTTGAGAAGGCATATGATAAGCTGGAGCGGGACCAATGCGGGGAGGATGCGCCCAGGCGGATCGTGGGTCCCAAAACCCTGAATGTCTACGGAGCGCCTTATGTGTGGGCGGTTTTTACGGGAATCGGGCTGATTGAAGAAGATATACAGTATCTTCAGGAGGAGCTGGAGCTGTAAGGGAAGGAGCACACAATGATGCCGGATGATACAATCAAGAATTCCCAAGAGCTGGAATTTGTCGTATTCTGTATAGAAAATGTTGCGGCAAAACTTGGCGTGAAGGCAGACCGGGTTTATAGAGCTTTTACGGAAGAAAGCGATATTTTGAATGGCTATATTGTACCTGAATATGAAATTCTGCATACGCAAAGCAAAGAATATATTGTCAATGATCTTCTTAATGTGATGAAAGAAAGGAGTGTGGAGGTATGATTTTTTACCATGGCTCCTATTTGGAAGTTGCAGTACCAAATCTGCTTCATTCCCGGTCTAATGTGGATTTTGGCCGAGGATTCTACGTTACTCCTTTGTATGAACAGGCTGTAAAATGGTGTGGTAAATTCAAACGCAGAGGAAAAAAAGGAGTCGTTTCCTGTTATTTTTTTGATGAGAGCCGAGAAAGGGATTTAAATATATTAAAATTTGATTCTTACTCTGATGAGTGGCTGGACTTTATCTTAAATTGCCGCAATGGAAAAGATACTACGAATTATGATCTTGTTGTTGGCGGTATTGCCAATGATAAAGTATTTAATACGGTCGAGCTGTATTTTGACAGACTGATTGATAAGTCGGAAGCAATCAGCCGGCTGCGTTATGAAAAGCCCAATCAGCAAGCCTGTTTTCGAACAGAAAAGGCGTTGCAGATGTTACATTTTGAAAGGAGTGAAGTGGTATGAACGCAAATTCGATTTTACTGCAGAAAAAATACAGCCGGGTTATCGAGTGTTTTGCCAGACAGCAGAGTATTTCGCTGAACGCAGCGCTGGATTTTTTTTACCGCTCCGAGGTCTATCAGCTGATGCGGGATGGTGTTTCGGATATGCACTGTATGAGTGATGCGTATCTTGCAGAAGAAATAGAAATGGAATATAAAGAAAAACAAGTGCCGATAGGTGAACTGTAAAGGGGCGGGACTGTTCTTCCTATTCGGCTGCTTCCAGGTGGTACAGCACGGACAGGCCAAGATCGCCATTTTCCCACTGATCGCAGATGCTTATTTTCCCTCTTATCCGAAATATCAGCGCTTCTCCGGGTGACAGCATAAATTCACAGGCAGAATTCTTTTCCGTAATCCGGAGGATACTGCCATCATTCAAATCAAGCCACAGGGCGGCGGTTTTACCGTCTTTTGTGACTGCTTCTTCATTTTCCGTAATGATAACATCATCTGCCGCCGTACAGTGCAGTTTATTCAAGAAAATTTTCACAGGAACGTCTCCTGTATTAACAAAGCTATATTCCTGGGACCAGATGCTTCCCTGTCCGGCAAGCTCATAGGGATCCATGATAAAATCCAGGCAGCTCGGCGCCGATACGGAAATAATGGGTGATGCGGCCATATCAGAATCATTGCCGGATACACTGCCAACGGTCTGACAGTCCGGGGCTGCGTTGCTGTCCGAGGATATAATATTTTCGGATATGTCTGCCGGGAGACCGTCTTCCTCGGCGCGGACCATTCCTCCTGCCAAAAATAATATAGAGATGAGAAGTGCTGCTGTCTGCAGGCTTTTTTTCATATAAATATTCCTTTCACGTTTTCGGCCATGCCGACGTAGCCGACATGGCCGAAGATTTTCCGAAGAATTCTAAAATCCTTATGAAGTCTGTCGTTAAAGCCTTACTTGCCGGATGCCATCTGCGGAGTAAAGGTCAGCTTAAAGCTTACGCCGATCTTGTCTGCCGCTACCCAGGGATCAGCAGCGCCATCTGCGTTAACCGGATTTACCACCATATCGCCGCCCAGCTTGAAAGCTGCATAGGTCTTAGGCACCGTGTCGGACTTTGCCGCTAAAGTGATAACGGCGTCCTTCTTAGCTCCATCTCCGTCCGTTGTGGGAACCAGGCCGATTCCCGTAAACTTGGCTGCGCCAGCATCGTCAGAGGCTGAGTTTACGATCTCCAAGTACAGATAAACGGACTTATCGGTAAGCTTTCCTACGGATTTTGCGGCAAGCTTTGCATCGCCCTCAGGAGTAGCTTTAAATTCGCTGACGTTGACAGCCACGGCCACATCGCTTTCATTGGTAATCAGCTGAGGAACCGTAACGATTTGGGTCTTGTAAACTACATCGTCCACTGTATAAGCGATTTGGAAGGGATTCAGTACCACGTCAAAGCTGGTAGGTACGGTTACCTTGATGGTGGGCAGATTCATGGAGCCGGTACCGGTGATCTCTGCTTCAGAGGTTGTATTATTATCTACCGTAGCGTCTGCTGCAAAAGCAGTAAGAGATGCGCCAAAGGTCATTACGCCGGCCAGTGCCAGTGCCAGTAATTTCTTTTTCATTGTAAATTCTCCTTTTATATTTTAACTTTATTTTGTCTTAGAACATATTTAAAATCCGTTTTTAAAACACATGGTTTAGTTGACGATCAGGTTGAGTCCTACGTTGACCTGAGCATGGATGGTCTGCAGGTCTTCTTCCACCTGGTTAAATACCAGGGTGCAGGAATGGCTGCCCTTTTCCAGCGCTTTTTCCAAAGAGAAGGTTTCGATTCTTCCTCCCAGAGGAATCAGGCCGGTCCGATAGATTTCCTCCTGTGTCTCATCCAGATAGAGGGTCAGGAACATGTCGTAGTTGTTCTCCAGGGCATTGGCCAGATAGCAGGAAAATGTAATTCCGTCGCCGCTGACGGCGTCCACCTGCATTTCCAGCGTCATAGTGCCTTCCTCCGCCTTGCGCACCATCTCGTCTACCAGCTTTTGCAAGGTTTCCGGATCATCCAGTACCACGGTGCTGTCATAGGTGAGTATGCCGCCGTTTGCCGCAGGAGCGGCAGGAGGCTGGGACTGCCCGGAATCCCTTTTTAATAAAATGAGGATTAACAGGGTAATAATCGCCGCCAGCAGAATGAGAATGACTGCAATCAGCGATGCCTTTGTCATTTTGCCGCTCCCTTGTTTTTCCTGCGTCATGTTCCTTTTCCTCCTACTGTTACTTAACATGAATGGATTAGCCAAGCAGAGACAATACGCCCTGGTTGGACTGGTTTGCCTGTGCCAGCATGGACTGACCGGCCTGTGCAAGGATATTCTGGTTGGAGTACTTTACCATCTCGGTAGCCATATCGGTATCGCGGATTGCGGACTCAGCAGAGGTGGTGTTCTCCACAACGTTGTCGAGATTGTTGATGGTATGCTCCAGACGGTTCTGAATTGCACCCAGATCGCTTCTCTGAGCGGAAACCTTGGCGATGGCAGCCTTGATGGTCTCAATGGCGCCAAGGGCGTTGGTGTCGTCAGAGCCATCCACCTTCAGGCCATTGACGCCCAGACCCTTTGCACTCATAGCATCAAGATTGATAGTAATCTGATTGTTCTTGGTAGCGTCTGCACCTACGTGCAGGCTTAGCCTTAAGGTTGCGGTCTGATCCTGCGTCACGCTGATTTCATCGGTTTTGGCGGTATTAAAGTCTGTGATGGCATTTCCGACAGCATCGTACAGCTTGGTATTTGCCTTCTGATAAGCCGTAAGCGTTGCAGCTGACCCGTCAGGCACGCCCATGTAGTCCGCAAGACTGTTTTCGGAGATAGCGTTACCGTCCGCATCATAATATTGAGCGCGATCCCCATCAAGAGTAGTGGCCGTAACATAGCTGGCTGTCATGTTGATGGTATCCGTATACAAATCGCCGGGTTTTTCCGCAGTGCCTTTTTTGCTGTAGCCGCTTACGGTGATAGTAGCCATCTCGTGCCCTGCAGCATCCTGAACCTTGAACTCACCCTCCGTGTCCGTGCCGACCACGGTATACTTCTTTCCCGCGTCGCCATTTAACGCTACAGAATAGGAATCAACGCATTTTCCGTTATCTGCATCGCCGATCCACTCGCTGGTGGCCGTAATGGAGATACCCTGATCCCGAAGTGCTTTTGCCAGAGTATTCAGATCTTCTGCACTGGCACCCTTGGAATTGTTCAGTTCAACTTCAGACTGAATGCTGGTAGCGCCATCGGCTTTACCATTATTCATGGTAATTTCACCCTTTTTCGGTGTAGCAACTCCTGCATAACTATAACGGAAGCCTTTTACTGCGGAAGCACTCTGATCGCCCTTTAAAAGGTAGGTTTCGTTGAATTTTGTGGTTTCGGACACGCGATCAATTTCTGTACTTAATTGTTCAACCTCTGCCTGAATGGAAGCCCGGTCGGATATGGAGTTCGTTCCGTTAGCTGCCTTTACTGCCAGCTCGTTCATTCTCTGAAGCATGTCGTGTACTTCTGTCAGAGCGCCCTCGGCGGTCTGTACTGCGCTGATGCCGTCCTGTGCATTGGCGGAAGCCTGCGTCAGGCCTCTGATCTGCTTTCTCATTTTTTCGGAAATTGCCAGACCTGCTGCGTCGTCAGCCGCGCGGTTGATCTTGTAACCGGAAGAAAGCTTCTCCGTGGACTTTGCCTGTGACTTGCTGGTGATGCCCAACATTCTGTTGGAATTCATTGCTGTTAAGTTGTGTTGTACTACCATAATTTTACCTCCATGGTTTTACCTGGCACGAATCCGTTCGTGCCGGAGTTGTGCTGCCCCGTCAGCTCTGCCCTGCTGCGAGCGGAATCTGCATTGTTGACAGCCGTTAATAGTTGCGGATGTTTTCATCCATCTATAATAACCGGACAGGAAAGCCCTCTGCCGGGCCCAGGCTTGGATGCTTCCGCATCCGGTCATTATCGGTTTTGGGCCTGTGATGGTTTCTGCAGGCGGGCGGATACTGAAATCCTTCGTAAAAAGGGCAGGTGGTCTGCTTACAGGGATTTCATCTGTCTGTTCCGGGGATTTTTCGGAATGCCATCCCCTGTGATGACAATGTTTTTCTTTTTATATTTTTCAGGATGCTCCGCCTCCGCATAATATCTTGGAAGTGTCGCCCGGATTTCCGGATCCGTAAACTTCTTTTCGATGACACTGCTGCGTACGATGTCCACTTCTTTGGGAGCGTCGATCATAATCCGTAGATGCTTTCCTGTTCCGCCCAAGAATATCAGTTTAATATCGTCCCCAAGCATTAAGTATTCTTCCGTACTTACTGTCAGTCTTAACATGGTAGCCTCCCTGTGCAGTTTAACTGCGGTTCAAATCGGTAGGGAGAATGCCCGTTTCTTGGCTTCCCTGCCTTGTTATACGAATGCAACACTTTTAAAACAAATGTTGCATTCACGCCGATGTTTATAAAGGGCGTGTGCACATAGGTCATAGGGCAAAAGCGATCAGCAGTTTTGCCATAAAAGCGGAGTATTGACGTATGAAGGAAAAAAGGAAGAAAATGAAAAGCATTCAAGATGCGGGGTTTGTGTCTGTGCGGCATCCGCAAACCTTAGACTGCCATGCCCTGTGTAACAAAAGCCGTGTAGAAAAGAGGAAGAAAATGAGTACAACACAGCCAATCAGAGATCCGGAAAAGCTTCATGTTTTTAAAGAATATTACCTGACTGACAAGCCAAGCCCCAGAAACTATGCTTTGTGTATTTTAGGCCTGAATACTGCCCTGCGCATTTCGGATATTTTGCAGTTGAAATGGGGAAATGTTTATGATTTTATCAAAAAGGAATACTTCTCCCATATTTCTGTGGTGGAGCATAAGACCGGAAAGAGAAATCAGATTGTCCTGAATCAGACTCTTGTGGAGACTTTGCAGAGCTATTATGACTCTTATCAAACGACTCCCTCTGCGGAGGATTATCTGTTTTGCAGCAGAAAAGGGCAAAACTGCCCCATTGGCCGCAGCCAGGCATTCCGCATTGTCAAGGAGGCTGCCTGTCAGAGCGGCCTGGAACAGCATGTCAGTTGTCATTCCCTGCGTAAGACCTTTGGCTATCACGCATGGCGTCAGGGCACGCAGCCGGCGCTGCTTATGGATATATACAACCATTCTTCTTACCGGGTCACGAAGCATTATCTCGGAATTGATCAGGATGACAGAGACAGGGTATTTTTGAACATATCATTATAGATTCATCGGTTGAAATGATTGACAGTCTGCGATAAAAGAAGCGGTGATTCCCGTCAGCCTGCTGTGAGGTCTTTGTCTTGCGCGGAAAGGAAATGAAAAAATTTTGCAAAAGGGTCTAAAGTATTTTGCAGACTGGCCGAAATAAATAATGTAGGCAGGAATGCAACATTTGTTTTAAGTATGTTGTATTCTTGCTTTTTTATACATTTTATATATGGGAAGGCCGAATTGCGATTTTTTAATTGACTTTCATGGAGATTTCATGATATAGTGAAGCTGTATGGAAAACATGGGCTGAGAGTCTTCCATGCAAATATTTTGGCAACATGGTTGCCTTATTGATTGAGTTAAAAGCTCAAATTTTATAAGTTGGTTACTATAAACCGGTGC
>CAJUIA010000042.1 GCA_910586485.1 uncultured Acetatifactor sp. | reverse complement strand
TTTGTATCGGGCACCTGCTTAATACAAACAACAATTTTCATTGTATTTTCTCCTTACTCTATATTTTTTGCTTTACTTTTACTTAAGCAGACTTGCAGAGATGACCATCCTCTGAACCTCGGAGGTACCCTCGTAGATCTCGGTGATCTTGGCGTCACGCATCATGCGCTCCACGTCATATTCTCTGATATAGCCGTAACCGCCGTGCAGCTGAACTGCCGTAGTAGTAACCTCCATGGCAACCTCCGCCGCATAAAGCTTCGCCTGTGCCGCTTCCACAGAATAAGAAATCTTGGGATTGCTTCTGTACTCATCCTTCTTCAGAGCAGCCTTGTACACCAGCATCTTGGCTGCCTCAACCTTGGTAGCCATGTCTGCCAGCTGGAACTGGGTATTCTGAAAGCCGCTGATGGACTTGCCAAACTGCTTTCTCTCCTGGGTATAAGCAATGGTCCGCTCAAGAGCGCCCTCTGCAAGGCCCAATGCCTGTGCGGCGATACCGATTCGGCCGCCGTCTAAGGTGTGCATGGCAATATTGAAGCCCTTGCCCTGCTGACCCAGCAGATTGTCCTTGGGGATCCGGCAGTCCGTAAAGATCAGCTCATAGGTAGAGGATCCGCGGATACCCATCTTCTTCTCCTTGGTGCCGAAGGTGAAGCCGGGGGTTCCCTTTTCAACGATAAATGCGGAGATTTCCTTCAGCTTCCGGCCCTTCTTTTCCACGGTGCCCGTCACGGCAATCACAATATATACGTCAGCTTCCTTACCGTTGGTAATAAAGCACTTGGAGCCGTTTAACACCCACTCGTCCCCGTCCAGTACAGCCTTGGTCTGCTGTCCCTGGGCATCGGTACCGGCGCCGGGCTCTGTCAGGCCGAAAGCACCAACCTTACGGCCGCTTGCCAGATCAGGAAGATACTTCTGCTTCTGCTCGTCCGTGCCGTAGGTCAGAATCGGATCAATACAAAGGGAGGTATGTGCGGAAACAATAACGCCTGTTGTCCCGCATACCTTGGAAAGCTCCTCCACGCACATAACATAGGTCAGGATGTCGCAGCCCTGCCCACCGTACTCCTTGGGAACAGGAATGCCCAGAAAGCCGTACTTTGCCATTTTTTCCACAGTCTCTCTGGGGAAACGCTCTTCCTCGTCAACCTCCTGTGCCAGCGGCTTTACCTCTGTCTCGGCAAAGTCCTTAAACAGCTGTCTTGCCATCTCATGCTCTTTGGATAATGTAAAATCCATGATGTTTCATCCTCCATCCATAAATTTATTATTTGTTACTTCGAATAATTGTAAAATCCCTCGCCGGTCTTCTTACCCAGCTTGCCTGCGCGGACCATTTTTCTCAAAAGGGGAGCAGGAGCATACTTAGAATCTCCTGTCTCTGCATAGATCACTTCCATAATCGCCAGCACGATGTCCAGGCCGATATAATCTCCAAGAGCCAGAGGTCCCATGGGATGATTTGCTCCCAGCTGCATGGCAACGTCAATATCCGCAACAGAGGCAACGCCTGCGGCATAAACATTGACAGCCTCGTTAATCATGGGAATCAAAATCCTGTTTACCACAAAGCCCGCCGCCTCGTTTACCTCAACGGGAGTCTTGCCGATTTCCGTGGCAATGCCCTTAATCTTCTCCACAAGCTCTGCAGGCGTATTTGCGCCGGCAATCACCTCCACCAGCTTCATCCTGTCGGCAGGATTGAAGAAGTGCATACCGATCAGCGGACGGTCAAGACCGTTGCCCATCTCGGTAATGGAAAGAGAAGAGGTGTTGGAGGCAAAAATACAATCCTTCTTCACGATCTGCTGCAGCTCCGCAAAGGTCTGCTTCTTGATTGCCATATTCTCAGGACATACCTCAATTACCAGATCGCAGTCCGTGCAAATATCCTTTAAGCCGGTGACAATCTTGTTCATGATCTCGTCGCCTTTTTCTGCACTGATCTTCTCCTTGCCTACCAGGAAATTAATGTTCTTCTGAATCTTTGCTCTGCCGCCGTCAGCAAACTCCTGCTTGATGTCGCAGAGGCAGACCTCATAGCCGTCCGTCATGGCAAATGCCTGTGCGATTCCGGCTCCCATTGTACCTGCACCAATAATACCTACCTTCATTGTAAATCCTCCTTTATCTGTTCCTTCCTTTTTTATGCCTGCAGGGCTTTACCTGACTCAGCAGTTCTTAAACGGCTCCTTTACCTTCTCCTTGTTTTTGTCCAGGAAAAATGCCATTCCGTACTTCTGATCTTCCGTCTCGAAGCAGGCGCCGAAAAGCTTTTCCTCAATCACCAGCGCCTCGTCCATATCCTCATCCAGGCCTTCGTTGATGGCCTTCTTGCAGTTGCGCACAGCAATGGGCGCATTCTTGGCGATGGTGGACGCCATCTTTTCCGCCGCCGCCATCAATACCTCCTGCGCCGTCTTTACCACATTGCCCTCGGCGTCCGTTTCCGCGGAGAACACCTCGTTTACCAGGCCGATCCGCAAAGCATCCGCAGCCTTGATATTGCGTGCGGTATAGATCATCTGCTTTGCCATGCCTGCTCCTACCAAACGGGCCAGACGCTGAGTGCCGCCGAAGCCGGGCGTAATTCCTAAGCCCACCTCAGGCTGCCCGAAGACCGCATTGTCGGAGCAAAGCCTGATGTCACAGCTCATGGAAATCTCACAGCCGCCGCCCAAAGCAAAACCGTTTACCGCCGCAATCACGGGAACGGGGAAGGTCTCCAGCTTTCTGAATACGTCATTGCCCTTCTTGCCGAAGGCCTCGCCCTCCGCCTTGCTCAGCGTACTCATCTCTCCGATGTCCGCTCCTGCCACAAAGGACTTCTGGCCTGCACCGGTAAGGATCAGGCAGCGCACCTCGTTTAAATCAACCCCGTCCAAAACCTGATTCAGCTCATCCAGCACCTGAGAATTCAAAGCGTTCAGCGCCTTCTCCCGGTTAATGGTAATGGTGGCGATGTTACCCTTCTGCTCATATAATATATATTCCATATTTCCTCTCATTCCGCCGCGCAAGCGGCATCTAAATCTGTGGGAACTTTAGGACGCCCAGCGTCACAAATTCCAAGATTGAAAATGCAATTTTCAATCTTCCTCCTTAATCCTCGATCTTTACGATGGTGGAGCAGCCCATGCCGCCGCCGATACACAGGGTAGCCAGACCGGTCTTTGCTCCCTTGGCCTGCATCTCGTGAAGCAGTGTCACCAGGATGCGGCATCCGGAAGCTCCTACAGGATGGCCCAGCGCAATCGCGCCGCCGTTAGGATTCAGCTGCTTGTCTACGTCGATGCCAAGCTCCTTGCCCACGGCTACGGACTGTGCCGCAAAGGCCTCGTTTGCCTCGATGATGTCAAAGTCTTCGATCTTCATGCCGGTCTTAGCCAGCACCTTCTTTGTAGATGCCACAGGGCCGATGCCCATAACCTCAGGACGAACGCCTGCCAGGGCTCCTGCCACAAAGGTTGCCATCGGCTTAACGCCCAGCTCTTTTGCTTTTTCTTCGCTCATAACAACGATTGCCGCTGCGCCATCGTTAATTCCGGAAGCGTTACCTGCGGTAACAAAGCCGTCGGGATTGATAGGACGAAGCTTCTGCAGTCCCTCGATGGTGGAGCCTGCGCGGGGACCCTCGTCAACCTTGAACTCGATGGTCTCCTTCTTTTTCTTCACCATCACGGGAACGATTTCCTTATCAAAGGCGCCGGACTTCTGCGCAGCTTCCGCCTTCTGCTGGCTCTTTAACGCAAACTCATCCAGCTCTTCGCGGGTTAATCCCCACTCACGGCAGATATTGTCAGCCGTCATAATCATATGATAATCATTGAACGCATCCCAAAGAGCATCCTTAATCATGGTATCCACCAGGGTGCCGTTGTTCATCCTGTAACCGTAACGGCCCTGAGGAATCGCATAGGGAGCCATGGACATGTTTTCCATACCGCCTGCCACAACAATGTCCGCATCGCCTGCCATAATCATCTGCGCAGCCTGATTCACACAGTTTAAGCCTGATCCGCATACTACGTTCATGGTAACGGCGGGCACCTCGATGGGAAGCCCTGCCTTGATGGACGCCTGACGAGCCACGTTCTGACCCTGGGCAGCCTGAATTACGCAGCCCATATAAACCTGATCCACATCCTCAGGCTTCACGCCTGCTCTGTTTAAGGCCTCCTTAATCACGATTGCGCCCAGCTCCACAACGGGAGTCGTGCTCAGTGTGCCGCCCATGGTACCGATGGCGGTACGGCATGCTCCGGCTAAAACTACTTTCTTTGCCATGTTTTTTCCCTCCAGTGATATTATTTTTTGATTGTTATTTTTTTGTCATAAACCTATTTTCAAGTGTACCATAGTCACCGCTTATTTGCAATGAATTTTCCACGCTTGTTTATTATTTAGTATCAGTTCAGCCCTCCCGTAAGCGGATAACACGTGACAGTCGCCCATTGTTCTCAATGAGGACTGTGCAAGACGTCGGTACTTAGCAAGCGTACTGTGCTTGCTTAGGTACCGCTACGTCGAGCCTCAAGCGA
The DNA here is from genome assembly GCA_910586485.1 of uncultured Acetatifactor sp. Lineage (GTDB taxonomy): Bacteria > Bacillota > Clostridia > Lachnospirales > Lachnospiraceae > Acetatifactor. Next base: position 26,898 of record CAJUIA010000042.1, on the reverse strand, counting down.
AAGCGTGTCCGAATGAGAATAATGGGCGGCTGGCACCGTCAGGTTGTTGGAGGGCTGAACTGTTACTTATTTATAATATTGCGCCTGGGCCTCAAACATTTTCGCATAAATGCCGCCGGAGATGCCCACAAGCTCATCATGACTCCCGTATTCCGCAATCCTGCCGTCCTCAAATACCGCGATCCGGTCGCAGAAACGGCAGCTGGACAGCCTGTGAGAGATATAAAATGCCGTCTTCCCGCCCACCAGTGTATGAAACTGCCGATAGATCTCATATTCCGCAATCGGGTCCAAAGCAGCCGTTGGCTCGTCCAGAATAATCACCGGTGCCTCCTTGTAAAGGGCTCTGGCGATGGCCAGCTTCTGCTGCTCACCGCCGGAGGGCTCTATTCCGTCCTCTTCAAAAATCTTAAACAGCCGGGTATCCGCTCCCTTACTCAGCTTTCCCACTTTTTCCTCAAGCTCCACCAGCTTTAACAGCCGCTCCAGCTTTTCCCGGTTCTGATCCTCAAAGGCAATATTTTCCCCGATGGTGAAACCGAAAAGCTTGAAATCCTGAAATACCGGAGCAAACTGCCGCATATATTCCTGATAATCATACTCCCGGATGTCCCGGCCGTCCATGAGGATCCTGCCCTCCGTGGGATCATAGAGCCTGCATAAAAGCTTGATGAAAGTGGTTTTCCCGGCGCCGTTTAAGCCCACAATGGACAAATGCTCTCCCGGCTCCACGGTAATATTCACGCCCTCCAGCACCTTCCTGTCCGTGCCCGGATAGGCAAAGCCCACATTCTGAAACTCCAGACGATGCTCCCCCTTCTTCACCGGGGCATTCCCCTTGGGAATTGCCTCCGGATACTCCATGAAAAGCACATATTCATAAGCATAATTACAACGCTTCGTCAGCTCCTGTACATTCCAGATCAGCCCGCCCAGGGTATCGTTCAGCCCTCCTGCCGCGGAAATCATCTGGGTAAAGGTACCGATGGAAAACACCTGCCGGATGACAAGAAGCCCCACATAGGCATAGGTAATCAAGGCCCTGACCAGCCCCGTCACCGTCATAAACATCGAATAGGGATATGTCTTATCTGCCTGCCACTTCCAGCCCTCGATACTCTCCTTTGTATACCTTTTCCATTTATTCACCAGCATCCCGCGGGCGTCATACAGGCGAATATCCTTTCCGAAACGAAAGTCCACGATCTCCCAGCTAAAGTAGCCAAACAGACGGTTTACCTTGGAAAGGCGTCCATATGCCTTAAGCTCCACCTTATTCTGCCTGGAGGTAGCCACGCCGTTCAGCGCCACCTGCACCAATATCACTGCCAGCAGAAGCGGAGCATGAAGGGTGATGACGGTAACAAAACCGGCAATCTTAAAGATATTTCCCAGGAACATAAAGAGCTGCTCTGCAATTCCGTAAGCCCCGCCCGAATACCAGGTCATGCCTGTACGAGCCTTTTCCAGCTGGTCCAGCGCCGCCTTGTCCTCGGTGAGCTGAAAGTCCAGCCCCATGGAATGCAGACTGATCTGCATGGTAAAATAATTGTCCAGCCGCTCCTGATATTTCTGAAGCGTCATGTTCAGCCTGTCATTTACCACCTGCAGCATGCTCTCTCCGACAACGAGGATCCCGGCATAAAGGGCCAGCGTCCGGAGATTGCGGGAGGTGCAGAGCTCGTCCACCAAAAGAGGCGTGATAAAAATTCCCAGAAAGGGCCGGGCCGTCTCTATCAGCGTCTTCCATCCTTCCAGCAGAAAGAACCGGGGATAGCGCTTCCAGGCGGTGGAAAATAGTACCCTGATGACCGAATTTAACTTTTTCATGCCTCCGCCTCCTGTCCGTCCTGATAGTACTGAGCCTGCAGTTCAAACATGCGGGCGTATTCACCGCCTTTTGCCATCAGCTCCTCATGGCTGCCGTACTCGATCAGCCTGCCCTCCGCAAACATGGCCACCCGGTCGCAGAACCTGGTGGACGCCAGCCTGTGAGAAATGTAAACCGCCGACTTCTTTCCGATCATATGATTAAACCGCTCATACATCTGCTGCTCCGCCAGGGCATCCAGCGCCGAGGTAGGCTCGTCCAACACCACCACCGGCGCGGACTTATACAGGGCCCTGGCCAGGGCCAGCTTCTGCCTCTCTCCCCCGGACAGATCCACTCCCTCTTCGTCTACCACTTTCAACAGTTCGGTAGCGATCCCCTTAGGCAGGATGCTGATTCTGTCACTTAAGCCCGCCTCTTCCGCCGCTGCTTCCGCCCTGGAACAGTCCGTGTCTTCCATTGCCATCATGGAAATATTTTCCGCAATGGGAAAGGCCAGCACCTCTATATTCTGGAACACGGGAGCAAACAGCCTGTAATACTCTTCCCGCCTGAATTTCCGGATGTCCACCCCGTTTAAGGTAATATATCCTTCCGTGGGATCGTACAGCCTGAGCAGGAGCTTAATCATGGTCGTCTTGCCGGCACCGTTTAAACCCACCACCGCCAGCTTTTCTCCCGGATGCAGGGTCATACTCAGATGATCCAGGGCATTTTTCTCCTGCTTTAAATAACGATAACACACGTCATGAAATTCAATGGTATATTCTTCCGCCTTCGGAACAGGAACGGTATCTTCCTCTTCTTCCATATCCAGCTCCATAAAGGTCCTGAAATCATCCACCTCCAGAGAGGCCCGTTCATAATCACCGAACCGATGCAGGAACTGCAGCATACTTCCTGAGAAGGAATACGCCAGCGCCAGATACATGGTAAAGTCGCCCACGGAAAGCCCCTTTTGTAAAACGGCATAAAGCAGCGCTCCATAAATCCCCGCATTGCCCGCCAGGTACAGGAGCTGCACCACTACCGAATGCCGGAACCACAGCTCTTTACTATAATCTATCCGTTCCTCCCGCCTGGCAAGTATCTGCCGCTGTTTTTCCGTTAAAAAGCCGGCCAAATCGAACAGGCGAATGTCCTTGGCATAGTCAAAATCCTGGGTGACACGGCTCATGTAATTCACCTGCCGCCAAACCGGCGCCAGCTTATCCCATACCTCCCGCTTATCCGTGCGGATAATCTTCCGGTAATACAGATATTGAAGGATTCCCAGCACAATCAGGAAGATCACCAGACCCGGATTCAGGACCGTAACCGCCGCAAAGGTGGAAATCACCACACAAAGATTTCTCCCCAAGGTGTCCATCAGGTGCATCATACCCTCCACACCGTTATTGTTCCCGCCGGTGGCCTCGGTGGCCCGCTGATGGACGTCCAGCACATCCGGCTGCTCCAGCCTTTGATAATTCAGCCCCAGCGCCTTGTCTACCCGCTCCGTGATAATCTGCATTCTCACATAAATAAAACGATACCAGGTCTTATTCTGGGCAAAAGCGTTGCCCAGGGTTAAAACGGCGGCAATCCCCCCGGCAATCAGGATCAGCTTAAGTAGTGATTCCGCTTTCTCCCCGGCGTTCCCTTCCGCCTGTACCAGGTCGATCACATATTTACCCACAATCCCCCAGTAAAAGGAGAGAATTGACCCGCATATAATGCCCAGCAGGGTAATAAGGATTACTGCCGGGCAGTACTGTTTTACTTTCTTAATAATGTAGATTGTATTACTTCGGATTCCAAACTGCCGATGCAGCGGATTTTCACTTCTGTCATGATATTCTGCCATAATGATACCTCATTCCAAGTCATAACACCAAAAAACGGCGGCAGAAGTTTTTCCCACCGCCGCCCAATGCTTCCACAAATGTTCTATTGTCACAAATTACAGATTATGCGCCTGATTGTAAGCATGACAAATCTTGTTGGAGTTCTTGATCAAAATGTTCATGGCAATAAAAGGGCCGATACCGCAAAGCACGGCGCCGAAAAGATGCCACATCAGGATCGTAGTACCGTTCTCCTGGAAATTCATTCCGTATCTTGACGCATTTTCCGCAAGCCTGTTACCCAGCTTATACTCCCAGATCAGATTATAAATACCGCAGGTAACAAAGGACAACACTATGTACTGAAGCAGGCCGGCAGTGCTTTCACCGTCACCCTCACAGGCAATGTTCACGTCCTTGGCCATCTTGTAAATAAAGTAATAACCATAAATACCGCAGGTAATGATCGACAGAATAATGTAAACCAAAAGGCCTCTGTCCGTCTTCAGCTTCTCACCTGCATAAGGCGCCTCCTTACCGGTAAAGGAATTGCGAATGTCGTTAAAGGCACTCTTCAGCTCGTTTCCGGAATTGTTAAAGGCCTGCTGCGTCGTATTTTCCAACTGCTTTTCAAAGGACTGCTGACCTGCCCCCCCCAGTTGACTGCCGCAGTTCGGGCATACCGATGCGCCGTCTTCTACACTTTTTCCACACTTTGGACAAAACATAAATAAACGCTCCTCTCATTTTCTTTCGTGCCCTATTAACCGAAATATAATATTATTCTGCGGTTCAAAAACCACTATGTCTCCCTCGGTAAATAAGAGCCTATATATATATACTATAATAAAGGCCATAATTATTGTCAACATAATTATTTTATAAATTTTTATATTTATTTTAGATTTAAACAGATATACCAGCAGTGCCACCGGCGGGAGTGCATAAAGCGGATGATAATAAAACGCCGCCGTAAAATCCAGCCTCAGCAATGACAGCCATGCCCTCGTCATGCCGCAGCCAAGGCAGGAAATTCCCGTGACAAATTTAATGGGACAACCAATCCCCGCAAAATGAAAAAACACATAAATAAACAGGATTGCCGCCGCTCCCAAAATAAAATCCTTATGCTGTTTCAACCACGTCTTATCGCTGAAAATTTTCATTTGACCTTCCCTGCCGCGGATAAAGGCACTGCACAAGCGCTTCCCTCCGCCGCATCCTCAGCACCCTGCATCATGCAGCCGATTCAGGATCCCGTCCACGCCGATTCCCGGATGGGTCAGATACATGCGGCTGATTTCTTCTGCAAACTCCGGAGAAATTTGATTTTTCTCTGCAATGACCTTTGTCGTCATCCCCTTTTCAATCCCCCGGATCACCCCGCGGACAATACGTTCCCTGTCCGCTTCGGATTTAGGAATCTGCAGGGCCCTGCCCGTATGCGGAATGATAATCTGCTCCATCCGGAAATCTCCGCTCTCCGATACTTCCAAAAGAGCCATGGTAATTTCCTGATTGAACCGCCTGGGACCACAGCTTCCGGGATTTAGAAAGCGGATACCCTGCTCCCTGCTGTCGGCATATTTATGTGAATGTCCGTAAATTACCAGCTTCACGCCTTGCAAGTCCGCCGGTATATCCTTCTTTTTATGACACATGAAAACGGACACACCGCATACTTCAAGCCTTTCCCAAAGCGGAATATGCTGTGCCCATTCCTTGTCGTTATTTCCTCTGACTGCCTTAACCGGCGCAATCCGCCCAAGCTCATCCAGCAGTCCCTGACCGCCGATGTCCCCTCCGTGCAGAATCAGACTGCACTCCTGCAGATGCTCGATCACCTCCGGCCGCAGCAGTCCGTGGGTATCTGAAATAATTCCGATTCTCATACTCATACCTTTACATTTACGAGACTCATAAACCTGCTTTCCTTATTAGTATACTATATTTCAAACCCCTTCACAATCCTGAATCGAACCATATGCCCCGTACATTGACAGAAGCCGCGGCTTTGTGCTATTTTTAATGCTGATAAGGATATTTTACAGGATGGTATTTGCGATGGATCAATTATCACTCTTTGACATGCAGTCAGAACACACTCTCTCCCCCGCATCCGCACCCCTGGCGGACCGGATGCGCCCGGAGACTCTGGAGGATTACGCCGGACAGCGCCACCTGCTGGGCGAGGGTATGCTGCTGCGCAGGATGCTGGAGCAGGATCAGATTCCTTCCATGATCTTCTGGGGCCCGCCCGGAGTAGGCAAGACCACTTTGGCCCGAATTATCGCCAGACGCACCAGCTCCGACTTTGTGAACTTCAGCGCCGTTACCAGCGGTATTCGGGAAATTAAGGATATTATGCAGAAGGCAGAGGAAAACCGCGTCTACGGCAGGCGGACCCTCTGCTTTGTAGACGAGATCCACCGCTTTAACAAGGCACAGCAGGACGCTTTTCTTCCCTATGTGGAAAAAGGCAGCATCACCCTGATCGGCGCCACCACGGAAAATCCTTCCTTTGAGATCAATGCCGCACTGCTGTCCCGCTGTAAGGTTTTTGTGCTGAAGGAGCTGTCCCGTGAGGAGCTTACCGAGCTGCTGAAACGCACTCTTACGGAGAAAAGAGGCTTTGGCACCATGGAGATTCATATGGCACCGGAGCTCATAGAGGTCATCGCCGATTTTGCCAACGGAGACGCCCGCACCGCCTTAAACACCCTGGAAATGGCCGTACTAAACGGCGACATCCATCCTGACGGCTCCATCACCGTTAAAAATGAGACCCTGGAGCAATGCCTTGGCAAAAAGACCTTACTCTACGACAAAAAGGGCGAAGAGCATTATAACCTGATCTCCGCCCTGCATAAATCCATGCGTAATTCCGACCCCGACGCGGCGGTATATTGGCTGGCCAGGATGCTGGAGGCGGGGGAAGACCCGCTCTTCATCGCCAGAAGGCTCATCCGCTTTGCCAGCGAGGACATTGGCCTGGCGGACAATCAGGCCCTGCAGATTGCCGTAGCTGCCTATCAGGCCTGCCATTTTAACGGGATGCCGGAATGCAATTTGAACCTTGCTCAGGCCGTGATCTATCTCTCCCTTGCTCCCCGCTCCAACGCGGTATACCGGGCTTACGAAACCGCCAAAGCGGACGCGCTGACACGGCTTGCGGAGCCGGTGCCCCTTGTAATCCGTAACGCGCCCACCCGGCTTATGAGCGACCTGCATTATGGAGACGGCTATATCTATGCCCATGACACGGAGGAAAAGCAGGCCCGCATGACCTGCCTGCCAGAAAGCCTGAAGGACAGACGCTATTACCTGCCCTCCGAAGAGGGCAGTGAAAAATACTTTAAGGAACGGCTGGAACGCAGCCGGGCTTTTCGGGATCAGACGGAATAGGCCTGCTTCAGCTTCCGCAAAAACTCAATCACTCGTACCGCCTCTTTCTGAAGCTCCATCTCCTGCTCTTGAGCCGGAAGCCCTTCTACATAAGCGGGATTTTCAAAATGTCCTTTAAACTCCGCAATCTTTGTTCCGTTTACCAAAAGCTCCATCCCGTTCAAAACGGTAAGCCGGATGGAGAAATTCACCTCATCCCAGGGCTGGAGCCTCCGATCCGCGCCGTAGCATCCCTTTGTTGTAATTAAATACTTCTCATAGATCAGAGGATACTCCCCCTCAGACAACACGATCCCACTGTCATTGAGTTCCTTCGGAAAGTCCTCAGGATCCCCTATGCAGGTAAACAATCCCGGATGCTCGCTGTTCACAAAATGCCCCAGCTCGCAGTGACTGCCGATATATTGGTAAACATCCAGCCGATACGCCAGCTCCGCCATTCTGCTATATACATCTTTTCCAGAAATCTTCTTTTCAGAGCAGGGCAGCGATTCCTCGCCTTCCTGCACTTCTTCCTGCCCTTCCTGCAATATATTGCGATATTCCTCCTGTGCCGTATCCAGATTCAACGGCTCATACCTGCTTTCATAATACTTCTTCCTGCCAAAGGGCGCATAATTTTCATCCAGCAGAATCATCTCCCCAGGCGCAAGCGTGGGAAACTGCTTTGCAATCCGCTTCAGCACTTCCCATTCGTCCTGGGTATTCTCCTTATTGTCTTCCTCCGCCTGTTGTAAAGCCGCCTCAATTTCCTGACGACTGCCCGTCCCCCAGCAAAGAGGATGCGGCTCAAAATTCGAATGATAGGAACCGCCTTCATAGGTAAAAAAGCAGGAACAGGGGATCTTTTCAAATAATTCCTTTTTCGCGCCGTCCAAATTTTTTACCACCAGATTATAACATGCGTTGATTACCGGTACATCGTCATGGGCTGCCAGATTTGCCACCGCCAATACGGTAAGCGGCTGAGTATTTACCACCATTCCCGGCACCAGCAGCCCTTCCTCATAAACCTCCCGCATATAATTCTCCGACACGCCCGTTCCCCAGAACCTCCATAAAAAGAACAAAGCAGCCAGTCCGAAAATAATCCCCGGAATAAAACTTTTCAGAGCAACGCTGACGCCCACGGCCAGCGCCAGACTGATGAAAAAAAGGCCCATCGAGCTGCTGCGCTGCTTCAACACTCTTCCAATCAGCTCATCATGCTTTCGAATCCATGCCGTATCCGCATGGATACCGGATTTTGTACCTGCTTCAAACTGTGAATAATCTGTCATAGTTACTTTATCCTCCTGTTTCATGCCCTGTAAGTCTGCATAAAATTATACCACACAAATTTATCAGGTGCACCACATTTTTCATTTCTGTGCTGGTCTCTTTTATTTGTATGTCAGTTTTTGTATTTTCTATGCCAGCATTATCTTCCTTTAATGCTATTTCTGTGCCAGTTTCCATATTTTCTGTGCTGGTCTCGATTCCGGAGCGACAGAAATTCGCCCGGCAGCTGCCCGTCTTGCAGAAACACCCCATGCCGAATTTATTTTCCCGGCATGGGGTGTGCATATCAGTATCTTATTTTCTGTTTCTGTCTACAGCCATCCGCGCCTCCGCATCCTCTCGCGGACAACAACCCCTGAAACCAGCAACGCCACCGCCCCCAAAAGCCAGCAGCCCCAGCTTCCATACTCTCCCTTCATCATCTGGAACAAGGCAAACTTCCCCAGATATTTTCCCCCGCCAATATTGATTGCATAATAAACCACGGCGATCATGTACCCGACAACTACCTGGTTGGTCACTGCCGAAGCAAAAAAGCCGATGCTTCCCAGGAAGAGGATTTCACAGCACGCTCCCAGGAAGAGGCTGCCGGCGTCGAAGCTCCCCCCTCCCCTTACCATAAGGCTCATAAACAGCGAAATGACCAGAATACATACCAGAACCGCCAGCAGGATACGGGGCAGGTAAAGCTGCCACATGGCTGTCCCTTTGCTTCGCTCCAGATCCCAGATTTCCCGGTCCTGTTCCGGCATGAAAAGGGGCGTAAATAAAAGGATTCCTGTAAATGCCACATACATTTCCATCACCTTTGCCGCCTGTGCGTCCTCCAGGCCCCGAAAGCTTACAAATCCGCCGGAAAAGGCCACAAACAAGAGAACTATCAAGAGATGGGGAAAGTACTGTCTTTTCACAAAGCCGGCCGTCAGCCTGCCGTATTTTTCCATATCAGGCTCCCTCCTTTCCTGCGCTTTCTCTCATAAATGATCACGGTCAGGATAACGCAGACCACTGCCAGCAGAAAATAATAGCCCCTGTTCTGCAAAAATGCTTTCTCCAGCGAGTAGAAAAGATTCGTCTGTCCCAGCGTGTTCCACCTGGCTATCAGCCTCATGCGAAAATCCCCCACCAGTACCTCCGCCCCAAATACGCTTCCGATTGCCCATGCAACCTGCAAAAACACTGCCAAAATTGTGTCTGTAAGCTCCGTGATCAGAAAAGACAGGGCCAGCACCACCATGATCTCCGGCAAAAGCCATACCCCCGGCACGGTCAAAAATGCCATGCCATCCGCCCTGATTCCAAGGGTCTGCGCCCGGTAGCAGAAAGGCTGCTGCAGCAGGAAAGCGGTGACAAACACCGGGATACAAAGCATGACCAGATTGGCAAGATAACGGCTCACGATAATCTGTGCACCAGAAGCCGGCTTGGAAAACATAACCTGCTGCGCCTTTGCCCTTCTGTCCCGGAGCGCCCTTGACACACCGATAAAAATCGGCAGAATGGCAAGCACTATCCCCGCATAATCGCAGAAAAGGCGCATATACGCCCGCGTCACACGGTCCTTTTCACACAGGGCGTCAAATTCCTCCTTCGCCAGTTCATAAGTCATGGGGACACGGATACTGTATTCATATTTGCTTTTCTCATAAGCAGATCCCCTGCCAACCAGGTCGCAGATCTCCTCCATTGCCGCTTCAAATTCCGCATAGGTAAAACCCTCTCTTACAGACACCCTATAGCTCGTCTGAGCCGCCTCCATCTCTTCCGCACTGCCTGGGTCATACTCTCCAAAATGCCCTGTCATCTCCTCCAGCAGCACTGCAAAGGGTTTGCCCGTGCAGCGTTCCAGAATGGCCTCCGCCTGCTCCGTCTCCCTGTCGGTGAGCGTTACGCCCTTGTAAAATCCCAGCGGGTAAGTGGCCCAGGAATTGTGATAGACATCCCCCACCAGATTTGCCAGCGTTCCCTCCATGATCAATGTCTCATCCTTCGTCACGGTAGTTCCGTAATAGGACTGCCCCGGTACAGGAGCCTGCAGCCTTACAGCACTGTCACTGCTCATCTGGCCGGTGATGAACAGCACAAAAACCACCACATAAATAAGATATACCAGGCTTCTTAAAACCTGCTTACATTCCTTGAAAAATAGTGCTCCAAACATCGTAACCTTTCCCTGTCCTTTCTCAAGCTTTCAGACATGCCGACGCACGGCGGCAGTGCTGACTTTGTCGGCACAAACCAATTAACGAACTCGGTGCCAGTCTGGAAGAATGCCTGGCGAATTTATTCGCTTGGCATTCTCCCCGGAAGGATTTAGATTTTCTTAGGTCAGGTACTTTCTGACCTTAGAAAATCTTCATTCCGTGTGCATCAGATACATATAGGCATCTTCCACATCAGGCGGCACCGGCTTTGCCTGGGGGAAAGGTTTTTCGTCCGCTATTATTTTTACATTCGCCGTACTCCCTGTTGTCAGGATTCCGGTCACCATATATTTTTCCTTTACTTTTTCCAGTTCCACCGCTGCGATCTCCGCGGAATACACCTTGCCCTCCACCAGAGCAAGAAGTTCCGCCACTCTGCCGTCAAAACAGATTTTCCCCTGGTTCAGCACGGCAATGTTCTCGCAGGTGGCTTCAATATCCCCTACAATATGGGTGGAAAGCAGGACAATCCTGTCCTTCGCGATCTCGCACAGCAGATTGCGGAAACGGACTCTCTCTTCCGGGTCCAGCCCCGCCGTAGGCTCGTCTACAATAATCACCTTCGGATCGTGTATGATCGCCTGTGCGATGCCCAGCCGTCTCTTCATCCCTCCCGACATGGATTTTACTTTTGTCCTCTGCTTTTCCAGCAGATTGACCTTTTCCAGCATCTGCGGCACTTTTCCCTTTCGCTCCTGCCTGCTCATGCCCGAAAGCACCGCCAGGTAATCCAGCGCCTCGTAAGCGCTCATATTTCCGTACATGGAAAAGTCCTGCGGAAGATACCCCGTCATGCTCCGGATCTGCCTGCTGTTTTCCACCGGTACGCCGCAGATCTTCACTTTGCCGTCTGTCTTTTCCAGCAGTGTGGCCAGCACCTTCATCAGCGTGGTCTTTCCCGCGCCGTTGGGCCCAAGCAGCCCGAACATCCCCTGTGGTATCGTCAGGTTTACCTCCGATAAAGCCTGTTTTTTCCCGTAATATTTTGTCAGATTATGAATTTCGATTGAAGTCTCCATTTATACTGCATACTCCTTTCCTGAGCCAGCCGGCTTATGAAAACAGTATAAAGAGAAAATCTCTACAAATTCCCTATGCAAACAAAAGAAATTCTAAAAAGACCTAAATAAAAATGTGCATTTAAACGAAAAAAGAAACGGCTGCCACCGCGCCGCCCTCTATGCTGTTGAATAATTTCAGTTCCCCGCCGTGCTTTTCACACAGCATTTTCGTGACGGAAAGCCCGATGCCAAAATGTTCGTCCTGCGCTTCCCCCTCTTTCCTTTCGCTAAAATAAACCGCTGCCGCTTCCCTGAGCGCCTTTTCGGAAAACCCATCCCCGTCGTCCCTTACATAGACTGTCAGCCTGCTTTTCCGGTACTGCACTGTAATTTCAATTTCTTTCCGGACATACCGGCAGGCATTCTGAAGCACATTTCCTACCGCTTCCAGAATCAGTTCGAGATCCACCAGGACAGACCCTGTTCCTTCCACATTCTCCCGGAAGGAAAGATGCACCTCTTCCCCTTTCAGCCCCTCCGCCATATCTTTAATATTTTTGCAGATTTCCGCTGCTTCCATCTTCCTGCAATGGATTTCCCATTTTTCCATGGTCTGTAAGGTAGTCATGGTTTTGGAGAAGGAAAGCAGTCTCTCCCCCTGCTCCGAAATCCGCTCCAGCTTTTCTAAGATGACCTGCTCCGTCACTTTTCCTGTGGGCACGTACTTTTTTAAAAATTCCGTATAACCGTTCATCACCGTAAGCGGCGTGCGGATGTCATGGGCAAATGCAGCATTGATCCTTCGCTGCTCTTCGCCCATTTTCCATTGGTCTAATTTGTCTTTTTTGACAGTTTCCTGCAGCTGTTCCACATCCTTTGCCAGCAATCCAAATTCGTCCTTGCTCTGCCATGCCATCTCATAGGAAAGATCACCTGCCGCCATATGCTTCACTGCCGCCCCGATCTCCGCCAAAGCGGCTTTCATTTTATTTTCCACAAAAAAGCGACCTGCAGCGACAATGGACACCGTCATATAAAACCAGGGACATAACTGCTCGATTTCCCTCAGGAAGCGCATTTTCTCTTCCGGCACAGTAACACTCTCCGACATCACATGAATCCACAATGACATGACATTTACCGTCAGCCTGGTACATGCCAGACCGACAGCCAGGGCCGCCAGCAGATAAGCTGCCGCTGCCCTTACGACTGTGGTATTCCTGATATATTGTCTCAGCTTTTCCGCGCATTCTTCTAACCAATCCATCGGTATCCCACACCCCACACTGTTTCGATGTATTCCTGTTCCTTTCCTGCACCGAGCTTCAAGCGGATACGCCTGATATGCTCCGTTATGACCGCCGCATCCGCTTCTCTGTCGAAGCCTCTCACTTTCTCATAAATATGCTCCTTGGTAAATACCTGTCCCTTATTGGTAAATAAAAGCTCTGCGATCTGAAATTCCATTTTGGTCAGTCCGATGTCCCTGCCGTTTTTTAAGATCCTGTAACCGGTGAAATCTACCGTAAGGTCACCCTTGGAATACTCTCTGTTTTGCTGTTTCTCCCTTTCCTTCCGGTCTTCCCTTCTCAGATGTGCTTCAATGCGGGCTGATAACTCTTCCATACTGAAAGGCTTTAAAATATAATCATCCCCGCCTGCCCTGAAGCCTTTGATCCGGTCCTCTTCTTCTGTTCTTGCACTCAGGAACAGGATGGGGGTCTGTACTTGATCCCTGATCTGCTCGCACCAGATAAGACCATCTGTTCCCGGCATATTGACATCCAGCAGGATCAGATCGGGATCGTCTGCAAGCGCCCGGTCTGCCTCCCCGGCATTGGCCGCCGTAACCACCCGGTAGCCTTCCAGCTCCAGGTACTCTTTCAACAGCATTCTGATTTCTGCCTCATCGTCAACGATCAGTAGTGTCTTTTTCTGCATGCTTACCCCTCGTCCCTGTTTTATCTCCCATCTGGACAAGTATATCAAGCCTATATTCATTTTTCAAGCATGGAAGGCTCTTCCTCTTTCTGCACTTCCCCTGAATGCCCCGCCTCATACTCTTCCACCGCCGGGTCCACAATATAACTGGTCCTCTTCCACTCCTTCGTCCCCTCCACCTTCACCGCCGCTTGGGTATGCTTTGCCAAAAACCTTGTCAGGGCATACAGGTCAATCCAAATTTCATTATTTCCTTCCTTCTGGGACTCGTCAAAAATAAGCTGCAGCCCCCAGTGCAGGTGGACCACGTCGATATTGTTTACATTTTCCTTGGCACTGTAGCCGGTGTGGCCCATATAGCCGATCACATCCCCCGCCGTCACCACACTCCCCTCGGCAAGCCCCTCAGCATAAGGATAGTTCTGGCGCAGATGAGCGTAATAATAATACCGTTTCCCGTCAAAGCTGCGGATACCGATACGCCAGCCGCCGTACTGATTCCACCCCAGGGCCTCCACCACTCCGGACTCTACCGCAATGATGGGTGTACCCACCAGGCCCATCATATCATGCCCCAGATGCTTTCTCTTGTAGCCGTAGCTTCTGCCTGCGCCGAAATCGTCATAATGGGTGTAATCAAACCCTCTGGCAATGGGAAAATACCCTTTCAACCCATAAACTGTCTCATACTCCCCATCGCCTGCAGTCCCGGCGGCTCCGCCGTCCGCTGCCGTATTTCCTCCCTCTTTTTCTCTTTTATATTCTCCCACCAGTCCGCCGATGGCCGCGTCATATGCCTCTCTGTAATATTCGTAATATTTCATGTCCGCCGTCAGCTCTTCAAGGACCGCCTCTCCCTCGGAAAGCTTCTTTGCCGCCTTGTCCATGGTCTTCAGGGCGCTGTTGTCAAACTTGCCCCCGGTCTTCGCCGCAGTATAGGCCAACAGCTCCACCCAGCCCACCTCATGCTCCGTTCCATGAGTTTTTACATCCCAGTCATAGGCCTTGCAGAGCGCATCATAAGAAACGGTAAAGTCCACCCATTTTATGTAATCTTCATCCACGGAAAGGATCAGACTGCCTGCGGCAGACCTGCTCTCGTCCTTTCCCTGCCTTCCTGCCACAACCGCCGCCAGTGCCAGCACCAGCACGCATTCCACCAAAATCCCCTTTCTCAGGCAGGATACATACCTTGCTCTCTGTCTTTTATTCATTGCCGCTCCGGATAGCATTTTATCATTGCAATATATGAAAAAAGCGGCGAACTTATTCTCTCGCCGCTTTCGTCACGCTTTACACTATATCAGCTTTACCTTTGCTGCTTATTCTTCCGGCTCGATCAGTCCGTAGGTGTCACCCTTCCTCTTATACACCACGTTGACCTGATCCGTGTCCGCATTGATAAACACAAAGAAATTATGCCCCAGCAGCTCCATCTGAATGCAGGCATCCTCCGGATACATGGGCTTTATATCAAATTTCTTGGTGCGGACAATCTTGATTTCTTCCTCGTCCATGTAATCGTTTTCCACATACATTTTGCTGAAGGAGCCCGGCGCCTGCTGCTTGTCCACGATTTTGGTCTTATACTTCTTTAACTGCCTTTCAATAATTTCCTCCACCAGGTCGATAGATACATACATATCATTGCTGACCTGCTCAGAGCGGATAATATTTCCCTTAACGGGAATCGTCACCTCGATCTTCTGGCGCTCCTTCTCAACGCTCAGGGTCACATGTGCTTCCGTATCGGGATTAAAATACTTTTCCAGCTTACCAATCTTTTCTTCTACTGCCGCTTTCAATCCTGGTGTAATATCAATGTTTCTGCCTACGATAATAAATTTCATGGTGATCATCCCTTTCGGTTATTTATTGTATAAACATTGTACCATGTTTTCCCATGGTTTTGCAACAATTTAACAATTTTTTTATCTCTGTGCAATATTTATTTTTTTCGACAAATTGACATTTTTATAATAACTTCACAAAACGGGTGTTCCAAATTTCGCCGCGGGCGAAATGATTTATCCGCCTGAAAGACGGTGGATAATGTGTATAACTTCGTGTATAAGTTGCTTTTGTCCGTTTTCATGGTATTTTGGGTGTGGATAACTATTCCTCTGGCCTTTCTGAGGTTTCGACAAAATATCCTGCTTTTTTTATTCTTTATACACATTGCACAGATCACATGTGTAATCTGACGGTTTTGATCCGGAACAATATTTTGAAAACTCCGGAAATTATATCAGTCCTTAGGCCGCAAAAGAGGATGCCCCCTGGGACATCCTCTGTACTTCTTCGCTATATTTAGAAAATTCTTCTGATGGCCAGGATCTTCCGGTAATTCGCCTGAGATACAATGATGCCGGTCCGCTTATTGGAAGCATGAACAATCTGCCCGTTTCCAATATACAGAGCCACGTGTCCGGAATAGCAGATCAAGTCGCCGGGCTGTGCATTCTCAAGACCATCCACCTTATAGCCCTGGGTACGATCCGCCGCTGAAGAATGGGGCAGGCTCACGCCAAAGTTCGCATAAACGCTCATGACAAACCCGGAACAATCGGCGCCGTTGGTCAAGCTGGTTCCGCCATATACATAGGGATTCCCTTCAAACTGAAGCGCATACTGCGCTACCGCAACGCCCATTTCGCTGCCCTCGCCTACGGTATATGTGTTTCCAGCCGGAGCATCGCCGGGGGTATCCGTGTTGGTATTTGTTTCCTGCTTCTGCTGCTTTTCGGCCTTGGCCGCCGCTGCCGCCTGAGCCTTTCTGCGTTCCTCCGCCTCCTTGGCCAGACGGGCCTCTTCTTCCTCCTTGGACTCCGCCTGCACAAATTCACTGTGAAGCTCTACATAATCCGCCGACACCCAGCCGGTTCCTTCCTCCACATCCACCTTAACCCAGCCTTCCGTCTCTTCCAGCACCAAAAGCTCATCGGCCATGGGCACCATTCCCAGAACGGAGGATTCCGTAGTAGGCTCCTTGCGTACAAACAATGTCTGCGTATTCACGGTGGCAATCCTGGTTCCTACGCTCTTTGCAATCTCCACCGCGTCCTCACCGGTAACGCAGTATTCTCCTTTTACATACCCCGTAACGGAGCCGGATTGAATCTGATACCAGCCGTTCTCTTCGGAAATGAAGGTTCCCACGGAATTGTTATAGAGCTTCCCGACCACCTCCCCTTCCTCGCTGGGACAGCTTCTTACATTTACATAAGCCCGGACCTGGGCGATCACAAGATTACGGAACAGATCCTCCTCCGTAGGCTCCTGGACATTCGCAGCCGCCTCGCTGCCTTTACTGATATTCATCCACTGGATAATAGACTCCGTAGGAATCGCGGACTGATCCGCCACGTCTTCCAGCTTATTACCGTTTGCAATGGCCAGCCCGATTCCGCCGCTGGGCAGAACAGATGCCTCTGCAACAAGCCCTGCCCCCGAAAAAGTTACCGCTGCTGCCAACATATACGCTGTAGCCTTTACATACCTGCGATTCATCTTTTCTCCCTTCCTATCTGCTTATAGAAAGACTGTATCTAATGTATTAAATATTAAAAAATCTTCTTATTTGTTACAGAAATGTTACATCTATTAACAAATATATCACTCTCGCACACGTTTGTCAACCGTAGTACAAAATTCGCTATTCTCTTTAAAACCCGGTATATTTTCAGTCTTTTTCGAATTTTCGCACAGAAAAAGACCATCAGGTGATGGCCTTTTTTCTTAAGAAATTTATAAAATTTATTTCCTGCAGAAGGTGCCTGCCGCAACCGCCGCGTTGGCTCCGTCCGCCACGGCGGTAATAATCTGCCGTATGGGCTTCCTCCGCACGTCTCCCGCGGCAAACAGCCCCGGAATCTCAGTGGCACAATCCTCACCTGCCGGAATATACCCGCCCTCATCCAGCTTCAGGCAGTCCCGCACCGGCTCCGTATTGGGATGAATACCCACTGCAATAAAAACTCCTGCCACATTCAGATCGGAAACCTCGGCGGTTTTTAAATTTTTGATGCGCAGATTTTTCACCGCGTCCTCCCCCTGTATTTCTTCCACCGTGTGACTGTAAAGTATCTCCACATTGGCCTGCTTTTTCAGCTCCTCCTGCAGCACCGCGGCCCCTCGGAACTCGTCGCGCCTGTGGATCAGGTACACCTTCTCACAGGTCCTTGCCAGATAAACGGCGTCTTCCAAAGCCACGTCGCCGCCGCCCACCACCGCCACTCTCCGGCCTTTAAAAAACGCACCGTCGCAGGTGGCGCAATAGGATACCCCCATACCGGACAGCTCTTCTTCTCCCGGAACATTTAAATGCGCATGAACCGCTCCCGTGGCAAGTATTACTGTCTTTGCCTCCAGCTCCCCGTCCGTTGTCTCTACGGTAAAAAACAGATCGCCCGGCCGGACAGCCTTTACCTGAGTCTCCTGAAACGCTGCGCCCAGCCGGTCCGCATGAGCCCGAAACTGCATTCCCATTTCAAAGCCGTTCATGCCCGGCATCCCCAGATAATTGTCCACCTCATAAGTATTCAGCACCTGGCCGCCGCTCATGGGGGCGCTTTCCAGCACCAGCAGATTCAAGCCCGCCCTCTTACCATATACTGCTGCAGAAAGACCTGCGGGGCCGGAGCCGATTATAATCAGATCGTACATGATTTCCTTCCATTCCGAGAGCACTGTTTTTATTCCGTTCCTGCCAGGAACTCGTCTGCAATACTCCCTTTGCAGACAATTTCTTAAATATGTTATCATCTTTATACTTTACCAGTGTAACAGCTTCCACCCTAAAAAGCAAGCCGGGCATCTCCTGAATACTAAAGGCCTCTGCCCTATTGAATCCCTGCCATATCCATGCTACAATCAGCTTAAATGTCAAGCCTTATAAAATAAAAAGGCTGCCAACCTCTGATTACCTAATAAGGAGATCCTCATGCAGACAAATAAAATGACCGCCCTCATCACCGGAGCCTCCAGAGGGATCGGCCTTGCTACGGCAGAATGCTTCGCCGCCGCAGGCTATGATCTGATCCTGACCTGCAGAAGCTCCATAGATGCCCTGCAAAAAACAGCTGCCCGCCTGCAGGCACAAAATCATATCAGCTGTCTGGCCCTGCAGGCCGACATGGGCCGGGAGGAAGATGTATTACGGCTGTTTTCCTCCATAGACAGGCTGGATGTACTGGTGAACAATGCCGGAATTGCCCACATCGGACTGCTCACCGACCTGACGGCAGACGAATGGCACCGGATTATGGCTGTCAACCTGGACGCCTGCTTTTACACCTGCCGGGCTGCTATTCCCCTGATGTTAAAGAACCACTGCGGTAAAATCATCAATATTTCCTCTGTCTGGGGAACCCAGGGAGCCTCCATGGAGGTGGCATATTCCGCCTCCAAGGGCGGCGTAAATGCCTTCACCAGAGCCCTTGCAAAGGAGCTTGCTCCCAGCGGAATTCAGGTGAATGCCATCGCCTGCGGCGTTATCGACACCTCCATGAACGACTGCCTGACGCCCGAAGACAAGGCAGCTCTCACCGCAGAAATTCCTGCCGACCGGCTGGGTCTGCCGGAGGAAGCCGCCAGACTGATTCTGCAGACCGCCCAGGCGCCTGCATACATGACCGGCCAGATCATCACCATAGACGGAGGCTGGTACTAGGTTGGCTTCACTCAACGATGCCACCGCATCGCCTCGTTCAGCCGCCTTGCAGGCTGAAAATTTATCCTGCGCCAAACATAGGGACAATTAGGGTGGATTATACTAGAAAAAGCCTTCCCTCTCTTCGTCCATGATTGCCCGTACATCCGTGCCGGGCGCCAGATCATCCACAATTCTCTGCATCTCGCCCTTTGATTTGGCATCCCGGCAGCGCATGAGTAAATTCTCCTTCTCCGCCTCGGTCAGCCCGGCGTAGCCCTGCATGGCTCCATCATTCATCATCAGATTCATGGCAAATCCCATGGGAATTCCGTCCGAGCCCGATCCTGTAGCCATGCTTTCTCCGTCAATCCCGTTAAAATCCATCTCCACACACTCCTTTCCGTCGAAACGGACAGCCTTCAACCGACTGTCCGTTTCTGTTTACAGTGTGTGCAGTTATAGGAAAAAAATACGACATTTTTCGGCGTGGAGCTTTAGAATCACTGTTCTTCTGCAGCCTGAATTTTCTCCGCCGCTTCCTGCAGGCTTTGATAGCCATACATTTTTACGCTGTTTTCCATAATATCATAAACCGGATTTCTGCCTTCTCCGGCATATTTTACAATATATCTTCCATATAATTCCAGCATCTTATCGGAATAGGTTCCCAGCTCTCCCCGCAGATACGTCTCGTAAGAGGTGTTATACTCATTATCCTGGGCGGTATGGATGCTTCTGGCATTTTCCGCAAGGGACGGATATTCCGCTGCAAATTCCTCCATCCACTGTACCTGCAGGCCGCAGATCTGCTCGATAATCCTCTTTTTCTCTTCCGAGAGCTCAGGGAAAATTTCCCGGAAATTTTCCCTGAAATTTTTCCTGAGCTCTTCATACTTTTCCGGCGCCGTGCTTTCCATCATGCGTCCGTATTTTTCCGTAATCAGGTTATGCCCCCGCTCATATTCCCGGTGAAAATCGTAAAGGTACTGCAGCAGCATAGTCCTGTCCCAGGTCAGATACTGGCTTTTCCTCATAATGGAAAAGGTAAACCAGTCGTTCTGGCAGCTGGCTCTGCCGCCCTCATTCTGCACCTTGTCAAAGGCTTCAAATTCCAGCCTGGCAATATTTTCCACCAGCTCTATGTTCTCCTTTTCTGCCAGGGAAGCCTTAAAAATAAGTTCCTCGCTGTGAGCGTCCAGATAAGAATCAATGTCGCTGATAATATGCCGGGCATACAGCTCTTTTGCAAAATAGTCTCCCAGTCCTTCCAGCTTCTCCTTCAGTGCCGCAGCCTCCAAATCAGGCCGAGCCAGCAGTCCTGCCGTTTCCCCTAAAAGCGCCGCCGTATCCCTGCCCTGTTCGGATTCCTGCAGGCTTCGGTAAAGCCATTTATCATGAGGCGGATATTTTCCTTCCAGATACAACTGCAGGCGCATGGCCTCCCTGATGCCATCCCACGCGAACATTCGGGCTGTCAGCTCATCTCCCCGCTGCAACATCCGTCCAAAATTGTATTCCGCCGCCTGCGCGTATTTTGCTCCCGCCTCCGCCAGTTTCAAATAAAAGATATGCTCCGGATACCCTGTTAACAGGCGGTTTCGAAAGTCCGTAAAAATCTGCTCATCATCTCGAAATACTTCCCCGTTCACTGCCGCCGCCAGGGAAGCGTCGCTGACGTTTCGCCAGTCAATCTCTTCATAACGCTCCGCGCCCACAAGGCTGCGGTAAAATTCGGAAATTTTTATAACCCCTCTGCGGTTCCTCCCGCTCACATGAGGCGCCCTTCTGTAACCCTTAAACTCCGCCGGCAGGGCTTCATAAGCATTTTGCAGGGCAGCGCCGATTTCCGCGTAGGTCTCATCCGTCACCCACATACAAAAGTCCGGCCCCCAGTCATGGTCTCTGGATAAGACATCATCATAGCCGAAGCAGTCGGAGCCTCTGCCTGCCAGCCCCACTGCGATCCTGCCCGCATATTTTGCAAACTGTTCCCGAATCATGGGAATGCCGTAAGTCTCATAATATTCCTTCGACAAAGCAAGACCGACACCGGACCGTTCAGCCCCGGAGCAGCCAACATTTTCGGAAGCACACGCCGCGGCACAGGCCCGCACATTTTCCTCCAGTCGAATGTAGGCGTGATTTCTGCCGTTAAACTGTTCCACCAGCTCCATGGCCTTCCGAAACGTTTCTCCCGCCGTCTGGTAATCCTGCTTCTGAAAATACCATGTTCCCAGAGCGGACAGAGCCGCCGCATAATGGCTGTCCCTGATACCAGCCTTTTCAAAGGTTTCCAGAGACTTTTCCGCATATTCCCTGGCTTCCTCCGGTTGACCAAGCTGTACGCAGGTGGAAGCCAGATTGGCATATGTCACCCCCAGCTCATACCCGGAGCCTTTTTCCTTCACGATCTGCAGCGCGTTCAGCAGGCATTCTCTGGCCTTTTGAAACTCACCCATTTCCTGATAGAGCAGGCTGAAATTATTCTGAAAGCTGGCTGCCAGCATGTCGTCCGGCGCCAGCTGCTGCCTGTAAATTTCCTGCACCCGAAGATATTTTTCCAGAGATTCCTCCAGGCGTCCCGCCGCCCTGCAGGCGTTTGCCACATTTAATAAAGTAGTAGCATAAGGAATGGTTCCAGTAAGGCCCATGCGCTCTGCCTGGGCTACGGCCCTCTGTCCGATCACCCGTGCTTCCTCGTGACGGCCTGTCTCCCGGTAAAACCCAAGAAGCTCATTCAAGAGCTGGAGCAGGCTGTTATCATCCTGCTCGTCCATCGCCTGGGCGATGCTCTCCTGCATAAGCTTCTCTGCTTCTTCTCTTTTATTCTCTTCGAAAAGTTTATCTATCTGTACAAATATTTCCTGAATATTCACGACAAAATCCCTGCCTTTTCCAGATAATCCAAACTTAAGGTTATTTTCTCCAGTCCGTTTATTTCCAACAGCATGCTTCTGTCAGTAAGGCCATACCGGCCGATCAATTCAAATATTTTCTTCCAGTCAATGCAGCCGCAGCCCAAAGCCAGGTGCTCATCCCTTTTTAAATGATTGTCATTCAAATGAAAATGCCTAATATAAGGCGCAAGCCTTTGAAACCATTCCTCCGGTGCCGCTCCCCCGGTCAGCATCATGTGCGCCACATCAAGGCAGATGCCAAAGCGTTTTTCATTACAAAGAATGTCCGCCAGTTCCCCCAATTCTGCAGGAGACGTTTCGCCCACATTTTCATAATATATTTCCAGATCCCACTCAGCCGCCAGCTTTCCTGCCATTCCGGACATGGTTTCCAGCCAGTTCCTGTAATATTTTTCACTGCCTGCAAACTCCGGCCGCAGTCCTGCATGAAAGATCACTGCCCGGCAGCCAAGCTCTGCTGCAATCTCCGCCGACTGCTGCATCCGGTACTGACTGTGACTGCTGATCCCGCTGTCCCAGCTGAAGGGAACAATATCAAAAAACGCTCCGTGCATGGTATCCGTCTTTTCAGGCCGTCCCAGCTCTCTGTACCGGGCAATCCTTTCCCCGATCGCCGCCTTTTCGTCCAGCAGGTCCGGATTAAAAAAATCGTTATATTCAAAACCGAAGGCATGCTTCTCTGCCAGCTCTGCATACTCTTCGATTCTGTCAATTTCAGGAATAATCTCAATCATGATTCTTCGTCCTCATGGTGAAAAAATAATTTTATATCACCCTGGAAGTTGGCAACCGCCTCCTTAAACAATCCCAGCACCTCCGGATCAACCTTGCCTTCGGCCATCATGTCGTCCAGCACGGAAAATGCCTTTTTCTCTTCCATGGATTTCTTATAAGGCCTGTCGGCACTGGTCAGCGCTTCAAACACGTCCACTACCACCAGAATCCTGGCTTCAAAGGGTATCTCATCCCCCTTAAGCCCTCTGGGATAGCCGCTGCCGTCAAGGAATTCATGATGCGCTCCCGCCCACTCTATAATGTGGGGATAACGCACACCAAAATTCATCTTCCGCAGGTATTTCTCCGTGTATTCCACATGAGAACAGATTACCTCCCGCTCCCCTCTTGTCAGGTTGCCGGAGACCACGGACAGGCACTCCGCCTCGCCAAGAGACAGGTAATTGACCTTCTGCCCATTGGAATCAGTATAATTCATCCGCGCCATATTCTGAATATAGGCAACATCTTCCTCCGTCAGGCGGGGTTTTCTGTTGATTTCCTCCACCCGCTCTCTGGCATCCAGAAAATAATTCTTTTTCTCGATCCACTTATCCTTGGCCAGTCTGCCCTGCAGATAATCTATATTGTACAGCAGCGCAAGACGCTCAAAACGCTCCAGCACCAGCTCCAGCTTATCTCCCAGCCTGGTGGTTTTGTCAATAATATCGTTAGGAATCACCAGCTTGCCGATGTCGTGCATCAGAGCCGCCATCAACAGCTCATCCCGCTCTGCCGGCGTATAAAATCTGTCCGTCTTTCCGGCCTCATGCTGACTGTTGATATAGTCTACCAGCAGCCTGACATAAAGATAAACATTTCTGGAATGATAGTAATTATAGGGGATACGGGTATCAATGGCATCCGTAAACACCTGTGTGATGGAGATCATCAGATCCTCGATCTCCTGGACAAAGCGCATATTGGCCACCGCCACCGCCGCCTGAGAGCCAAGGGAACGCAGCACCTTTTCACAGTCCTCGCCAAAGGGAATGATCTCCCCCGCCTTATTTTTGGCATTGATGAGCTGTACCACGCCAATCAGCTTATCCTCATGGCTGATCAGGGGAAATACCAGCACGGACTTGGTCCTGTAGCCTGTGCGCTTGTCATACTCCCTGGGGCCGCTGAAATCAAACTGACTGCTGCTGTAGGCATCCTCAATATTGAGAAATTCCCTGTGAATCGCCGCATAAGCACAGATATTCTTCTCGTTCATGGTCACCGGGGGATACTTCTCATCCTTTGTCCCCTTCTGATCAATTCCCAGCGATTTGTTTTTCATAATGCAAAACTGGAGATGATCCTTCTCAAACAGGTACAATGTGCCGCCGTCGCACGCCGTAAGCTCCATGGCGCAGCTGATGATCTTAGACAGAAGCTCGTCATAATCCCTTTCCGCCGTCAGCTGAATCCCGATCTCAAGTATTTTTTCCGCTTGTATTTGTTCCATTCGTCTCCTCCACCAAAAATACATCCATACCGCCCTGCCTGCCCTTCAGACTCTGCGTGCCGACAAATGCGGCATGATACCGGCCCTTTACCTGTTCGTACAAATCCCTGCTGATCAGGACCTGACCGCCCTTGGCGATGCTTTCCAGCCTTTCCGCCACATTTACGGTGTCTCCTATGGCCGTGTAATCCATCCGATAGCTGCAGCCGATATTTCCCACTACCGCCCTGCCGCTGTGTACACCCACGCCGCAGGCAATCTCTATGCCAAATTCTTTTTTCAGCTCAATATTGATGCTCTCAACCGCCGCCACAATGTCAAGCCCGGTCTGTACCGCCTTGCAGGCGTAATCCGCTACATCCAGAGGCGCATTGTAAACCGCCATCACCGCGTCCCCGATAAATTTATCCAAGGTGCCGTCATTTTTAAAGATGGCCTCGGTAACCATTCCCAGATAACGGTTTAAGATGCCGACGATTTTTTCTGGTGAAAGTCCCTCGGACATGGAGGTAAAGCCCCTGATGTCTACAAACAGCACTGCCACCTCCCGGTCACGTCCACCCAGCTCGATCTTGTAATTGCCGCTCTTTCCCAGCTCATCCACCACCTGGGGCGCCATATATGTCCGGAACACGCTTAAGATCTTCCGCTTGCGGACACGCTCCGTCAAGTACCCGGCAGCCACGCGCACCAGAAAGGTAACCAGCACAAACGCAAACGGAACAAAGCATCCCCAGTAATAGCCTGCGCCGTACAGACACTTGGCCGTAATGATGATCCCTGCCTCCAGTACAATGCCGCCAACGGTATTTACCAAAAAGCTGTGATGGCTGACCAGCCAGACATAAAAGCCGGCAATCAAAAATGCGGCAAATGCCTGAATCCATCCACTGATATTTACATAGGTACGACCGTTCAAAAGGGCGTCTACATGGTTGGCCTGGACCTCCACTCCGTTCATGACGGTGCCCCTGGCGATGGGCACCATATACTGATCCATCATGCCCTGGGCATAGGCCCCCACCAGGACAATGCTGCCCTGAAACACCTTCGGATCACACCTGCCCTCCAGCACGTCCACATAGGAGTAAACCTCGTACATGCCCGGCTCCGCAGTATAGTCAAATCCGTAAATTCCGTTTACCTGCTTCGGCTCCCGGCTCTGCTCTCCCATTGCCTTCCGATATTCGTCATAAATCTTCCAGGCAAAATTCCACTCCTGAATGCCGTCCTCCGACTCCGCCAGCATAGAACGCCTGACATAATTGTCCACATCCTGCACCGCATTGGTAAAGCCATGAGTAGTCTCATGAAGCAACGCCTCATAGGGCAGCTCCAGATCTTCCACATACATAGTATCAATCTGATACTTTCCGGCTTCCGCCTGCAGCACCCTGGTACCGTAATGTATGTAGGAGGCCAGCACCACATGAGGAAAACCGGCTGCCGCTTCGGCCAAGGCCTCATCTCCTGCCTGATCCCTCTGCCCCACGAAATTAATATCGAAGGCTATAACCGCCGGGGGATGCTCCTTGTCAAAGGCATTTAGCAAATCGGCCGACTGCTGCCTGGTCCAGCCGGAAAAGGGCCCCATTTCTTCCAGGGATTTCTCGTCAATGCCGATGATCTTAATCCGGTTATCCACCGGTTTTTCTCTGACATAAAGTATATCGCCAAACCAGTATTCCACTTTATCAAAGGGTGCCCAAAGTGTCAGGCACCCCGCTAAAACTGCTGCAATTATAATCAGAAAGATTCTGTTTGTGAGTTTACTTTTTTGTTCACTTTTTTCCTGTTTCATTTGTCAGCCCTATGATGTCGGTTCCGGCGACGCGGAAGGCTCCGGTGACACGGACGGCTCCGGTGATGCGGAAGGCTCCGGTGACTCCGAAGGCTCCGGTGACACGGAAGGCTCCGGCGATGCAGACGGCTCCGGTGACTCCGAAGGTACCGGCGATTCCGAAGGCTCCGGTGATTCCGAAGGCTCCGGCGTTACCTCCTTCAGCTTCAGGAGGATCACACCGTTCACGCTGTCAACGGAAGAATCCCACATCTTATTGGCTTCATTCGTTTCAGAAACCTTCTCCCAGCCATATTTCCCTGCGTTATCGCCATACTGGTCGGCCTCCGGCATATCCATCGTACCGCAGGGAAGGCAGACAAGCCACTCATTACCGCCATCAGGTCCTCTTAAGATTACCGTTGCATATTTTTTCTTAGCAGTCCCCTCTTCCCACACAGGGTACAACACAATGTTTTCGGTTACTTTATCCTTATCGAAATCCCATTCCGTACCGTCCTCTAAATACCATCCCACCGGCTTCAAGCTCAAGCTGTTATTATCGCAGGCCACAGAAAGCTCGCTGAGTCCCGGTTCCGTTACCTTCTTTCCGGCTTCCACTGATTTGGGGACAGTCTTACCTCCATTTTTCCCGTAAAGATCGGAAATCTTTTCAGGGAAACCGTTGGTCCATATATAAGGATTCACAAAGGTCACCTGATACGTCTGTACAGGCGGCTTGCTCGGCTCCGGTGAAGGTGACTCGCTCGGTACCGGCGTGGGTGTGGGCTGCTCGGTAGGTACCGGTGTCGGCGTGGGCTGCTCCGTCGG
>CAJUIA010000041.1 GCA_910586485.1 uncultured Acetatifactor sp. | reverse complement strand
AGAATGACGGCCAGCACCCCAGCCTCAACACCTTTTATCAGATGGTGACAATGTTCGATATATCGGTAGATCAATATTTCTATCCGTCCAAGAATAGAGGGAGCGAGTGCAGAAAGCGGATTGACGCCATGCTCAACGCCCTGGACGAAAAAGAATTAAAAATTGTAGAAGCCATGATCCAAGCGATGAAAGCGGCTAAAGAAACGGAGGATGCGTAAAGAGAAGCACGCGCCTCCGTTTTTTCGCGCCACTTCCGGGGTTGCGCGTTTCGGCAAGCAAGGATGGCCTCGTCATCCGTCATGTTGCGGACGATACAAGGCATATTTGCAAACCCGGCCAGCTCACTGGCCCGCTGGCGGCGGTGGCCCGCGATGATTTCATAGCCGCCGCCCTCCCGGGGACGCACCAGCGCGGGCTGGTGTACGCCGTTGTCCTTGACGGACTCCACAAGCCCTTTCATTTCCGCATCGTCACGGACACCAAAGGGATGGTCTTTGAACGGGAACAGCTCCGAGAGGTTGAGATAAACAATCTCTTCCTTTTCGGCGCGGGTCGCGTCACGGGGCTGGGGCGGCGCTTCCGGCGCAGGCTGGGGAGCGGCGGGGGCCTCTTCTTTGCCCTTTACCGTGGCGGCTTTTGTCCCTTTGCTTTGGGACATTTTGTCTCGAGGTGGGGACGGGGGCTTGTCCGTGGCCGCCTTGTCAGCCTTGGCCTGGCGGCCACGGCGGGCCCCCGTCCCTCCCGGCTTGCCGGGCTCCGCTTTTTCCTCCTTCGGCTTGCGGCCACGCCTGCCCTTGGGCTTATCCTCCGGGGTGGGCGTTTTTTCCTCGGCGGCCTTTCCCTTTTTGGCGGGGGCCTTTTCCTCCGGGGCCGGGGTGGGCGGCTGTTCCGGTTCGGGCGGCTCGTTCTTTTCCACCTCCGCACGTTCCGCCGCCCGGCGCTCCGCCATCAGCTTTTCAATCTGGTCAGCGGATACACTCACCTCGCCGGGAGCACCAGCCGGGGCATCCTGGGCGGGTGGTTCGCCGCCAGTCTGCTCGGGGGCGTTCTCCGGGGCCGGGGGCTCCGGCGTGGGAGCCTCCGGGGTAGGAGCCTCAGCCGGGCCCGTATCGAACAGGCTGGGCTGGGGATTTTCCTCCGGGCTCGTGTTCAGCTTTTCGTCTGCCATTCGTTACCTCCTTTTTATTTTCGTGAATGTTGCACAAATTTTGTGTTAAAAGTTTGTTACTATTTTTTCGCCTCCCTCCCGGCTATCCACGCAAAAAAGCCGCCCGTTTTTTCATGCCGGACGGCTTTCTGCGTAATGTGATAGCTCTAATTTTATTTTTTTGTGGTTGCAGGCTCCGAAAAGCCTTGATATTACAGTGTTCCTAATAGGAGCCATTCATAATTTGCTGAAATAAAATGATTCCCCAGATTATTCTCTTCAAAAATGACCCACTCAAAGGTTATCCAATCTTTATCCATCTTATTTTTTGCTCTCATCATATCAATGCCTAAGTCTAAAGCAAAAAACATTACAAAAAAGCAAATGATATAGCGGATACCTTTGTATAGTATTGGATGAACTTTTCTATTTTTATCTATAACCTTACGTACCGATCCTGTCAAAAATATCAGCTTTTTCTTTCCCTTTTTTTCGTATAAATCCCAAAGTAAATTTAAAGCAAAACCACCTGCTATTGCTATCAATATTTGAATGAATACATTTTCCAATGAATGTACACTCCCCTGCGTTTCGGATGTTTGTCAGCAAGCTATATAAGCAAGCTTTCTTTATATAATATCATCATTTCACTATAAAGTAAATTATCAGCAAAAATCATCCCAGCAAAGCGCAGCATCCACATTGCACTGATCTCCACTCTTTGCACACTAAAAAAGCTGCTCTTCCTCTCAAAAGCAGCTCCACCCTTCACTATCATCTTTTTTCTTCTAAATCATCCTTCTGTTCAGCACTCCCACCTGCATCGCTTTAGATCCACATGATCCTTATCCTTAAAGGGAACACCCTCCTGCCGCAGCAGATACTCCTGCTCACGCCATCCGGGAACAAGCCGCCCCGCATGATTCACTACTCTGTGGCAGAGATACCTGCCGTAAAATTCCGCCATACTTAAGACCTTACCCACCAGCCTTGCGTTTTTGTCCCTGCCGATCAGCCGGGCAATCTGCCCATAGGTAGCGGCACATCCTTCCGGTATTTCTTCCACCACGGAAAGTATTTCATAAACAAGCGATTCCTCCAAAATAGCCCCCAATCTATGATGGTATCTCAAATATGCAGCTTCTCCATCACATAATTCGTCAGGGAAATCCCCTGCCTGATCACCTGCTGCTCCTTGATGACTGTGTATCCCCTTTGCCGAAAAAAAGGAACTGCCGTAATGGAGGCGTGTACCGTAATCTCATTATTTTGAACGGCATGCTCCAGCTCCTCACACAGGGCAGACGCAATTCCCCGCCTCTGGTAATCCTTATGCACATACAGCCTGTCCAGGTATCCCGTTTCATCAATATCGCCAAAACCCACGAGCCTGCTGTCCTCCACCGCAGAAACCGTAAAATGCTCCAAAAATGTTTTGTTCCATTCCTCTAAATCAACATGTCCCGCAGCCCATACATCCAGCTGCTCCTTAGTATAATCTTTTGCATTTACAGTATGGACTGTTTCATAAAACAGTTCCGCCAGATATTTACAATCCGAAGAATTATATCTTCTGATAATCAATCTCTTTCACCTCTTTATAAGTCGATGTCCTCCGCCCTTCTCTGCATTTCCGTATCTGCTTCTATTTCAATCGTTTTCGATTTTTTTAAATATCTCACAGCGTCTTATCGACTCCATCACCGTAGATGCCTTGAATGGCTTAATAATAAAGTCAAGAGCGCCGTTCTTCATAGCTTCCATCACCATTGCGTTTTGTCCCATGGCAGAACACATGATGATCCGGGCGTTTCCGTCTATCTGTCTGATTGCCTTTACTGCCTCCAGGCCTGTCATATCAGGCATTGTAATATCCATAGTTACCAGATCCGGCTTCAGCTCCACATATTTCTGAATTGCTTCCATGCCATTTTCCGCTTCTCCGATCACGGTATGTCCGTTTTCCTCCAATATGCTTCTAAGTACTCCCCTCATAAACATCGAATCATCAACGACCAGGATTTTTTCGCCCACAGATACTCCTTTCTGTTTCCTAAAAACTCCCATGTCTGGCAAAACGTCCGACATGGGAGTTATCCTTGCACCTTAAATATATACTTTTCTTCTCTTCCTCATGATTTTATCATACTCCCTCAAAAAAAGCCACCCTATTTTGACGGTTTTCCCATACTTATTTTGCCCGCTTATTTTACCCTGATTTTGCCCCTCGCCTACTGCTCCATTCCCTGAAGCTGCCCTGTCAGGGCCCGCTCCAGCAGCTCCGGCAGGCGTTCCGGCGCACAGGCAAAGCAGGGAATATCCATAGCGGCAATGCGCTGAGCCGTCTGCGCGTCATAGCAGGGCTTTCCGCCGTCCGCGATGGCCAAAAGGACCACCACCGTCACCCCGGAGGCCTTCATTTCTTCAATACGCCGAAGCAGTGCCGCCCGGTTTCCTCCCTCTTCCAGATCTGAGATCAAAAAGAACAAAGTCCTGGAAGGATTTTCCATCAGCCCCTGGCAATAAGCAATGGATTTTGCAATATCTGTACCCCCGCCCATCTGAAATCCAAACAGCAGGTCCACCGGATCGGCACACAAGGGCGTAAGGTCCATGATCTGTGTATCAAAGGCCACCACACTGGTTTGAACGGCAGACATGGAAGCAAGCACACAGGCCATCACCGAAGAATAAAGAATGGACTGCCCCATGGAGCCGCTTTGATCAATATCCAGAATCACATGCCAGCGGTTCACCCGGCTGGAACGGTCAAAAAACCAGACCCGCTCAGGGATAATAACCCCCAAAGAAGGATCGTAATTTTTCAGGTTACGCCGGATGGTATAGGGAAAATCCAAAGCGGAAGCAGCAGGCAGCGGCGAATGCGCCCGTCTGTTCAGCGCGGCCGTCACCGCCCGGCGCAGATCGCTTTCCAGCATACGGTTCAGCTCCGCTACAATTTTCCGAATAAATTTCCGGGCAGACTCCTTGGACTTCTTTGGAATCTGGTCCTTTAACATCAGCAGGGTTGATGCCATATTTAAATCCGGTTCCAGATTATCCAGAAGCTCCGGCTCTAAAAGCAGCTGCTTAAGTCCCTTGCGTTCAATCGCATCATTTTGCACCACGGCCACAATTTCCGGATCAAAGAGGGAGCGCAGGTCCCCCAGCCACTTTGAAATGTGGGGAGACGAGGGGCCTTTGCCGGCACCGCCACCGCCGCCCTGGGAAAAGCCTTCTCCCGGCCCCCCGTAAATAGCCGCCAAGGCGCTGTCCATCAGCAGCTCCTCCTGTGACAGCGGGGAGCCGCCCATTTGCTCAAATGAATCCTGTGTCTCCGATCCTAAAATTAATCGCCAGCGACCGAGCTGCTGTTTTTGTTCCATATTAATAACCATGCCTTTCCACAACCTGCGAATTTGTGCCGCAGGCACAAATTTGCGTGTGAAAATTTACTTTTCACACTGGCCTCCACTATATATCGTCAAAATCAAAATCTTCCAGTCCGGACAGCGCCTCCTGCTCTTCGGCCGTGGTTTCGTTCATAATCAGCTCTGCCGCCTGAGCCGGACTGCAGCCCCAGATCTCCCCCAGGTTTTCCGCCACATCATTTTTTTCTCCCGGAGAAAAGTCCGCAAAGGCCCGGCGCAGAAATACCAGCGCTCGGCGGAAGGCCGTATCATCCAATCCTGTCAGATATTCGTCCAGCTGCCGCCACAGGGAAAGACGGACAATCAGCGCCCGGCGGTTTTTGGCCGCAAGCCCTTCAAACCAGCCGGCGCCCAGATCCGTCGGAACACCGGGAGACAACCGTCTTGCCACCTCCCTGGCCAGCAGCTCTTCCCCTGCAATTCCCCGCTCCAGCAGGATCGCCAAAGCAAAACCGCTGCAATGAGGATTCAGGTCGTCTCTGTCGGAAATCTCTCGCAGCAGAGTAAGCAGCCGCTCTTCCTCCAAAAAGTCATGGGCCAGCACAAGGGCATTTAGCCGCTCCATGGAGCCGGCTATTCCGGGGGCCGACTTTGCATCACAGATGCAGGACTCTTCCAGGATCAGACAGGCCCGCAGATAGAGCTGCTTTAACAGCGGAATGATCGGCTCTGTCTGAAACTGCCTGAGATCACCGTATCGCACCACAAAAGACAGACGCCAGGCAGTCTCCGTCACGTCGCTTAAGGCAGCGGCATCCACCGACAGGCCCTGAAGCACCGACAGGGCGTGAACTGCTGCCGCTGGCATCCCGCATAAAAAGGCATCCTCGAAGATGGCGGCGGCCTGAGCGATGGTGGCACTGTTTTCCGCCCGCTCCTTCATGGCATAAGCGGCGGCCGTCTCAATGGTTTCTCCTAACAGGGAGGACTCCACAATCTCGATCTCCGCCTCCGGCGTCCAGCGCAGATTCCAGTATTCTCCCCAGTTGGCATCCGCCTGTCTGGAGGGCAGAAGTGCGGCAAAATGAATCCCCAGCACCCGCAGACGGTGAAGAAAGAAGGACCGGCGCAGGTCTGCCAGGGCGGCCTGCCTGGATTTTACGTTCAGCTTTTCCCGCAGGTCCAGATCCAACTCCTGGAGCTCCGCCGTGCGATACTTTTCCAGCCGCAGCTCCTTTAACTGGCGATAAAAGTCCTCCTGAACGGAAGTACGGCTCACCCCTTCCGGCAGAAAACCAATCTTTTTCCCGATCTCCGTATCCGCCGCCGCAAGAGCAAGCTCGGAAAAGTTACCGTGTCCCATGGTGGTAACGCTGGCATCCCGCAGATCCGCCAGCACCGGATACCGGCTGCCCCGCATGGCCGCCAGGGTATCGGCCAGCCGCGCGGCTTCGATCACCTCCGCGGAGGATACAATATTTCCTGCTTTTCTGTGTGCGGCCGCCAGGCGGGTAAGATACAGATACGGCGCCTCTTCCAGGCCCCCGCCCTGCATGGCCTCCCATAGAAGCTCAAAATAAGCCGGCGCCTTGTTCCCTGCTCCGTAGCCGGAACGGGAAGACAGGCGGTAATAGGAATAAGGCATCAGCGTGGCAGTGCTGTCTATCCGCGGCAACGCTTTTTCCTCTTCGTCTGTCATGGGCTGATTGCTCTCTAACCCGGCCACATGAAAGGCCCCGCAGACGATGAAGATTTTTTCCGCAGGTATACCGGACGCAACGGCCTGCCGGATCACCCGCTTCATGTATGCCTCCCGCACCAGGGTTTCCGCAGTGCTGCGGGCATCGTCCGCAGAGGCTTCCCGAAGCATCCGCCCAAAGGTGGCAGCCGCCTCCTGATAGCGCTCGCCTGTCTGCTCAAAGTTCCGCTCCCAGAAGGTATCATGCGCCTCCCCGGTGAAGATTTCCAGCCGGCGGTAGACACTCTCCGTGGTATCGCCCAGGCCTTCCCCATCGCTTCCACTTAAGCCGGTCTCCGTTCCGCCCGTATCTTCCTTACCTTCGTCTTCCTCCGCAGCTCCCTTACCTTCGGCACCTGCCTCTGCTTCCCCCTTACCCTCGGCACTTTCCTTTACTTTCTCTGCTGCTTCCTCCGCAGTCTCATTTTTTTCAAGGGCCAGGAACACCCCGGAGGGCAGATCCATAAAGCGGCATTCCACCCCCTGCTCATGAGCCCACAAAATAGCCTGAATTTCAGGAGAATAAACTGCAAAGGGGTAAAGAATGGTACGGACAGGGGGCGTCTGGGTATAGGCTAAAATAGCAGCTGGAAACCGGGTATCCGGATGGCAGAGCCATTTCATCTGATCATTTAAATCACTGGGCCCTTCCACCAGCACCAGGTCCGGAGCCGCCTCATCCAGTGCCTTGCGAAGCTGAAGGGCTGCCGCCGGCGACAGGTGGCGCACACCAAAAATAACCGGCCCGCCCATCACTCGTTCAGCTCCCGGCAGGCACGGTAAAGAGGAAGCCATGCACTGCCCCTCTTTTTCATCACATTCTCCAGATATTCCACCCAGGAAACCTTATCCTTGTCCTCGTCCTTGATCACTGCCCCCTGCAATGCGGCGGCCAGATCCTCCGCCGTAACGGTTCCGTTTCCAAAGCTCCCTGCCAGGGCCATAGAGTTTGCCAGCAGGGAAATGGCCTCTGCCGTGGAGAGAACTCCCGATGTGGCCTTCAGCTTCTGCTTTCCGTCTAAAGTAGCACCGCCCCTCAGCTCCCGGAAGATAGTGACCACCTTTTCCACCGTATCCTGTTCCGGCTGCTTTGCATTCAGGTCCAGGCCGGAAGAAAGCTGAGCCACTCTGGTGCGGACAATCTCCATTTCCGTAGCCATATCCGAGGGCGTGGGCAGGACTACGATATTGAAACGCCTCTTTAAAGCGGCGGACATGTCGTTCACGCCCTTATCTCTGGTATTGGCCGTGGCAATCACGGAAAAGCCCTTCTGCGCAGGGATCTCCAGCCCCAGCTCCGGAATGCTGATCCGCTTTTCCGATAAAAGGGAAATGAGGGCATCCTGCACCTCACTGGCGCAGCGGGATATTTCTTCAATGCGGGCAATGCTGCCGCTTTCCATCGCCTGATACACCGGACTTTTTACCATGGCCTCCATGCAGGGTCCTCTGGCAATGAGCATGGCGTAATTCCAGGAATAACGAATCTGTTCCTCGGTGGTGCCTGCGGTACCCTGGATTACCTTGGTGGAATCCCCGTTGACGGCGGCGGATAAATGCTCACTGAGCCAGGACTTTGCCGTTCCAGGCTCACCGATCAAAAGCAGGGCCCTGTCGGTAACCAGGGTGGAGATGGCGATCTCCACCAGCCGTCGATTTCCCATGTATTTAGGGGTAATATCCACCCCTTTCACCTTTACGCCTCCGGTTATGTATGTCAATACGGAACGGGGAGACATCCGCCATCCCGTAGGGACAGGATCCTTCTCTGCCGAAATCAGGGCTTCAATTTCCGTTTGATATAGCTCCTCCGCCGGGAGGCGCTGAATTTTTGTCTCTGCCATTTTTTCCTCTCATTCCGCCGCACCTGCGGCACAAACAATCTCTAAGCCTTCCACCAGGCATTCCACTCCGGGAAAGGCTTTCCATCCCGCAGATCCACAATGGTCTTGTTAAAGACGGTTTCTCTGACCTGCTCATCCTTACAGAAAAAGCCCGCATCCCGAATTTCTTCCAACAGGGCCGCAGTCTCCTCCGGCTGAAGGGTCTCGGAAGCTGCCCTCAGCAAATCCCACACATGATAAAGCTGGGGACTTCTTTTGCTCTTTTTCATGCTGTCTGCCAAAATCCCCTTGGGACTGACACCAAATTGAAGCAGCCAGCGGCTATAAGCAATCCAGGCGCCAGTTTCCACCGCCTGTCTGCGAAGCCAGGGGACAATCGCCTGCAGCATGACTTCATCTGCCGGATTGACAAGGCCCGCAAGGCACGCGTCAAAGCTGTCAACCAACTCACCGGCTTGAAAGGGCATCTTCTGCCTGTCAAAGGAGGTTTTCCACACGGCTTCGGTAAGCCGCCCAATCCATTTCGAATCTAACGGCTCCGCAATCGAAAGATCCCCGGCAGACGGCGCATAGAGAAAAAGGCAGCTTGCAGACGGCACAAATGACACAGCATTCGTATAATGCACGGCGTAACGTTCCTGCTCTTGATTCCAATAGATACAGCTTAAGCCCTTCAAAACCGCGTCATGAAGCTCCTGCTTCTGTTTGCTGCCAACCAGAGGCTTCGAGGTCAGCACATAGGGCGCAAACCGGTCATATACCTCCGCGGCCGGACGAGTAAACAGGGAAGCGATCACCGCATGCGGCAGAAAACGGGGGCCTTTCTTATCCTTTTCCCATAATTCCAGGCACAGTTCGGATAAAGGTGCCGTGACACACAATATGGAAAACAAACCGTCAATCAACTGCCCATCAAATTTCGGAGACTTTCCGTCAGC
Organism: uncultured Acetatifactor sp.; assembly: GCA_910586485.1. Taxonomy (GTDB): domain Bacteria; phylum Bacillota; class Clostridia; order Lachnospirales; family Lachnospiraceae; genus Acetatifactor. The sequence continues at coordinate 22,832 of CAJUIA010000041.1, read as the reverse complement.
AGCCGTTATTTGGCTGACTGCGTTCAGATGCTCCCCTGCCCAGCGCCAAAAATCCTGCATGGCAGGAGAAGCTTTATATTTGGCAGCACTCAGCCATAAATACAGCTCATCCAAGCTTTCCTGCGTCAGCGGCTTGGCGTCTGCCAGGGCCTGCTCGATCCTGCTTTGCAGTCCGGCCGCCACCAGGTCCGAAGCCCAATCAAAAGAAGCAGGGGCAAGAAAACGAACGAAGCTGCCGTTCTTCGCCACTTCCTTTTCCCAGAATTTCTGAACCTCCATTCCTTCCTGCAGGGCCAGACTCTCCAAAACAGCTTCACGGCTTGCTCCCCGCTCTCCCTTGCAAAGCTCCAGCAAAAACTCTCCGTTTTGCGGATCGGCCCCAAGAGCAGTAATGATTGCTCCCCGCACATCCTTTTTGGCCTCCGGCAAAACCTCCTTCAGCCAGGCGGTGGCCTTCCGGCCCTCCAGTGCGGAAATCACCTCCACCCGCCGGACCATATCCTTTTTCCCCGCAGGGTCAAAATCCTTTTTCAGTAAAACGGTAATCTCCGGACTCTGCGCCTTTAAAATATCCTCAATCAAGGCGGCCAGCTCCGCATACCCCTCCCCCAGCCCTGCCGCCAGGCTGGGCAAAACCCTGAAATCTCCAAAGTATTCGGGATGATTTTCCCACATATCCTTAATCAGATTCATCCTCCCGCCGCCTGTACTGCTTAAGGCTTCCAAAAGCGGCTGCAGCTGCCCGTAGGAAAGGGGCTCGCAGGTTCCGACTCCCGTCCCGGAAAGCGGAAGCAATTCTCCTTCCATGCCGCTGCTTCCCTGGGTATATGCCACCGCATCCACCAGCGCCAGCAGGTCCAGCAGCAGCCCGCTTCTTTCCTCCCCGGAGGCCGACAGCAGCTTTTGCAGTCCGTTATCTATTTTTGCAAACACGGGGCTGGCTGCGGCAAGGGGCTTTAAGCTCTCTGCTGCCCTCTGCAGCCGGAAATCCTCGGCCAGCAGGCCCGTACCTGCAATCGCGGCCTGCTCTAAACGCGATTTAACGTCATAAAGAGGTTGTAAATTCATTTCTTCGTCTCCTTAAAATTGCAGCCGGATCATGCGCTCCGGTGTGAGAATGCTGTAGGGATGCAGGCAGATGCTCCTGTCCCTCTCATCATAAAACATCAGGCCGAACAAGGCGCTGCCGGAAGGAATCTCTCCTGGAAGAAGCTCCAGCCGCTTTGTGGAAGCGTGGTCCTTTCCGTCCTCCGGCCGATCCCGAAGAACAATACGCTCCCCCTTCGGGTCCTCCAGCACAAAGGTATCTCCCACCCTTCCCAGCCTTCCCACGGGAAGCAGGACCGCCCGAAATTTTGGCAGCAAGGTGTTCTTTATCTGATTTTTAGTCTCCTTCAGCGCCCCCGCCAGGTCAGGACAGGCCAGGGTCTGAAACGCCGTCCGCTCTTCCCCGGTAAGGGGCCGTGAGGATGCGGCGTCCCAGCGGATCCGACAGTTTCCCTCTCCCGGATAAGTATAGAGAACCGGAATTTCCAGCAGGTCAAAACGACTGTCCTCTCCCTTCACATATTTTAGCGCTTTCAGCGGGCGAAAGTTCAAGGTCTGGTCAATGCGGCCGCTGTCCATGTCCAGCCACCAGCCCCGCTCTATGTACTCCTTCTTTGCCTCATCATAGGAAACGTCAAAGGACAGCTGCAGCAGCCGCGCCTTTTCCCGAAAGGCTCCTACGGCATGAAGGTCCTCCAGCTTCCAGACACCGCCCAGCGCTTCGAACAGCACGGTATCCTCCGCGGAATAATTATCGGTTTCCAGCTTTGCTTCCAGAAAGGTACGGGATTTATTGATTACGGAGCGCAAATAGACCAAAAGCCGCAGGGCCTCCGCGTAAGCCGCATCCGACTGTCCGGTATCCTCCTGGATCCTGCGGACTGCCAGCGCCATGCGGGTAAAAGCCGTCTGCAGACCGGTGAGATAGCAGCTGCCCAGATCCTTTGCCAGCTTGTCGTAAACCTGGGCGGAGCTGCCTGACAAGGTACCCACGCCTGCAGTAAGCAGGTCATTTACCATTTTTTCGGCCCTCTCAAGACCTTCCAGCTGCTTGGCAAGTTTTTTCTTCTGACTGGCAGCATTAGGCTTTTTTGCTTTGGGCTCTTCCCCGGACTCCTTTTTTGCCGTCCGGGCAGCTTGACGGGCCCGCTTATCCGCTATGTCCTCCGGGATCTCCGCAGTCTCAAAATTTTTCCCCGCCAGCCGCTCAAACATCAGTCCAAGCGCGTGCTTGCAGGGGAATTGTCTGCTCGGACAGGAGCAGCGGCACACAGGGGCTTCCGGATTCAGCCAGTCAATAGACACACGATATGGATTTTTCCCGCTTCCCGCACACTCCCCCCAGTACACCGTATCGTCCCCTGATCTGCACAGGGCGGAAAAGCTTCCCTTTTTTGAGATCTTCCGCCCGTTTTCCGCCGCTGCCGGATTAGGCGCCTGAAGCAGGATCGTCTGCTCTGTCAATTCCATAAAAGATATTCCTCCTACCGATGAAGTAATGAATAAATTGATTGTACCATGTTTACGGTGGAAATTCAATTATGGACCCTGTCCTTCTTTATTCTTTGGCAAACTGCTCCTTGCCCACAAAGCAAAGAGGACATACAAAGCTCTCCGGCACATCCTCCCACTTCGTCCCCGGAGCAATCCCGCCCTCTGGGTATCCGGCTTCCTCATCATATTCCCATCCGCAGACCTCACAAATATACTTCATGTTGTTATCCTTTCTGTCTACAAGATTTTAGGCGTTTGCGAAACGCCCATTCTTCAAACAGACTTTGAGTAATCCGTTCAAAATAAAAACCGAGCAAAATGGTCTTCGTTTTTTTGTGCGATTAGACAAAGTCGTTACTTTATTATATCCTGAATTTCTGATTTTAAACTGTAACGTATACGATGAATATCAGTTTCATTTCATTGTTTTGTGCCAGTACTACAAACCGCACCGGTAAGGGTCATAGTGATATGCGCCATTTCCTCAGCGCTGCGGCGGTCGTCCTCCGCAATCCAGTTTTGCAGGAGTCGGTAACTGCCATAAAGGGCAAAGGAAGCAATATCCTCGTCATACCGATGGTCATCTGCCGCCTTCCTGTATTCTGCAAGCAGCACTTCAATTTTCGGAAGAGAGAACAGCCGGTGTGCAAAAGTCTCGTCGAAATTGTTTTGAATCAGCAGTCGGGAAATCTCCAAATTTTGCTCCACATAGGAAAATATCAGTGTGACCCGGTGCAGTACACCGGCGCTGTCACACAGCTCGGCACTTTCAATGGCATCGGCAATGTCCTTTATATACCAGTCACGAATCTCCGCCAGCACATCATACTGGCTGCCGTAATGGTTGTAAAAAGTTGTGCGGTTGATGCCTGCAATATCACAAAGCTCACGGATAGAGATTTTATGAATATCCTGTTTTTTCAGCAGACTGATCAAGGCACGATGGATTAGTTCCTTGGTCAGGGCAATTCTCTGGTTTGGCTTCATTCCCATAATCATTCCTCTCAACACTTTCGTTTCATCTGTCGGTTGCAACTTCAACACCTGTTGAGTATAATCATAATCAAAAAGACAACGAAAATCAAGGAGTAAGTTTATGTTTTATGAATATGTAGTAGTCGCAATCGCCGCCATGCTGGCTGGTGTTGGCACAGGACTGGTCGGGCTTAGCGCGGCAACAGCCATGGTTCCGCTGATGATCGTGCTGTGCCCCACCTTCGGCGGTGAGCATGGCGCTTATATGGCAACAGCCATTGCCCTTGCCAGTGATGTCCTCGGCTCTGCCGTTACTACGGCGGTGTATGCTAAGAATAAAAAAATCGACCTGAGGCACGGCTGGCTCATTGCCGCCTGCATCATCGGTACGTGTACAGTCGGTTCCATTGCAGCCTATTTTACCCATCAAGAGGTACTTGGGGGCTTTTCCCTTATTCTGTGCGTTTTCATCGGCATCCGGTTCCTTGTGAGTCCGGAATCCAAGGAGCGCCCGGAAAAGGACGCAAAAACCAAGCTGACCATTAAGGAAATCGCAGTATCTCTGTTCTATGGCCTGTCTATTGGTTTTGGCACCGGCTTTTTCGGCTCCGGCGGTGGTATGATGATGCTCATCGTGTTCACTGCCATGCTGGGCTATGAGCGTAAGACTGCCGTTGGCACTTCCACATTTATTATGACCTTCACGGCGTTGATCGCATCGGTGAGCCATATCCTCATTGAGCCCACCATCGTGCTGGAGTGCTGGAGGTTCCTCGTTCTTGCCATTGTGGTTGCCACCTTCTTCTCCCTTGTCAGCGCGCAGTTTGCCAATAAGGTCAAGGGCAGGGTTGTGGGATATGTGACAGGTGCGATTCTGCTGGTTTTGGGCATGTCCATGATTATCATCAACAATATAATATAGATAACCTATCGTATCTGCATTGATCCTGTGTGGGATAATGTTCTGGGGGGAAGCTATGGCACTGACAGAGAAAACAAAAGTCTGTTTAGGAATCAAGCATACCACCCCCTGCCAAACGCGCCCGGAAATCCTTGATACAAGCGGCTTTCAAACGCCTAAATGGTAACAGTTCAGACGGCCACAGCCAGCCGTCAGGCTCATTCGGACACGTTTGCGTTTGCGGCTTGACAATTTTACCCGCTTACAATATCTTTAACTTATAATCTTTTTAAGGAAGAAGGTATTCGCCATGTTTGACTATCATACCCCTGCCGGATTCGACGAGCAGAATCCGGCTCTCGCTCCCTGGAAGGTGTCCACGGTTTCCTATCCTTCCAAAACCACCGGCACGGACCGGCTGTTTACACTGATCCTGCCCCCGGACTATACGGAGGAAAAGACCTACCCCGTGCTATACCTGCTGCACGGCATCGGCGGCGACCACAAGGAATGGCTTTACGGCGCTCCTGCGGAAATTATCGGCAACCTGGCAGCCGCCGGAGAAGTCCCGGAAATGATTGTCGTCATTCCCAATGTCCGAGCCGCGGCAGACGACCGGGTGCCAAAGGAGGTCATTACCCCCGAAAACATTGCCGCCTTTGACAATTTTATCAATGATCTCACCAACGATTTAATGCCCTTTATCAAGGAACATTATGCCGTCAAAACCGGCCGGGAAAACACGGCCGTAGCCGGGCTTTCCATGGGCGGCAGAGAATCTTTATTCATCGGCTTTACCCTGCCGGAGACCTTCGGCTATATCGGCGCTTTCAGCCCGGCTCCCGGACTGCTTCCCACCCCTGCTCTGAATTATCCCGGACAGTTTTCAGAGGAAGAATTTGTTATCAAAGAAGGCGCTCCCCTTCCCCGGCTGATTATGATCTGCAACGGAGAGCAGGATGACGTGGTCCACAGGGTTGCCGCTTATTATGAAGAAACACTCACCAAGAACGGGATTGCACACCTATACTACACCATGCCGGGAGGCCATGACTTTACGGTCTGGAAAAACGGTCTCTACCATTTTGTGAGGCAGATTTTCCAGCAATAACATATCATTTTGATGAAACGGCAGAGGCAGTCCTTTGGTTCTCATCATGATAGTACTGCGCCTGGGCATTCCAGAGCTGGCTGTACTTGCCCTTTTCATCTGCCACCAGTAAATCGTGAGGTCCCTGCTGTATGAGCTGCCCTTTGTCAAACACCGCGATGGAATCGCAGAAGCGGCAGCTCGACAGCCTGTGGCTGATGAAGACGGCAGTTTTTTCCGCCACCAGTCTGTTGAAATTTTCATAAACCTCCGCTTCCGCGATCGGATCCAGGGCCGCCGTGGGCTCATCCAGCACCACGAAGGGTGCGTCCTTGTACAACGCCCTGGCCAGAGCCGTCTTCTGCAGTTCCCCTCCTGATAAATCAATGCCCTGAGAATCATATCCCCGGCCAATGGCCAGCTTTAGTACATTTTTCCCTTCCGCATTCCGTTCCAGGCGCTCAAGCTTTTCTCCCAGGCCTGCGCGGAGCAGGCAGTCACGCACTCTTTTTTCGTCATATTTCAGGCTGACCGCCACATTCTCCCCCAACGGAAATCCAAAGACGGCATAATCCTGAAACACCACGGAAAACAGCGCCAGATATTCCTCCTGCCGGTAACGGCTGATGTCAATGCCGTTGAGCAGAATCTTCCCCTCCGTGGGATCGTACAAACGGCAGAGCAGTTTAATAAAGGTGGTTTTACCGGAGCCGTTCTCCCCCACAATGGCCAGCTTGTCTCCGATTTTAAATTTCATATTTACATGGCGCAGCGCCCAGGTTTCCGTGCGGGGATAGCGAAAGCTCACATCCCGGAATTCAATTTCATAGTCGATGTCATCCCGTTTCTCCACCGCCAGGCTCCCCTGATACATGTCATTGGGAAGGTCCAGATAATCATACAGCGACACCAGATCAACATTGTTCTGTCTCAACTGGCCGATCTGCCTGGCAATCCCGGAGGCCGAAGCAATAAACCTCTTTACTGCCCCCTGATAAAGGATAAAGCTGCCGATCCCGAACGCGCCGATAAATGCCCTGACTGCCACAAACAGAAAGATGACAACATTCAGCGCCGCATCCAGCAGAAGGGACAGAGTATTATATTTTATTGCAGTACGCTCTACCTCCCTGACCCACCCAAACTTCATTTGGTACTTATAAGTTTCCTCCACCACAATCCTGTTCAGGTTAAAAATTGCCATGTCCGCTCCCCACAGACGGCTGAAAGCGGAATAATGGGTATTATCCCAGGCCAGCCTGCCCAGCGCCTTTCGCTGCCGGCATGCGCAGGCCCCTGAAATCTTTACGGAGACAAAAGCATCCGCCAGGATCAAAAACAGCACGATTCCCGCCGAGGCCGGCGAGTTGACAAAGGCCAGCACTCCCCGGAATTCTCCCGCCGCCGTCATGGTAAACATGGATATGATCAGAAATACGGAAAAGATTACCCCCAGCACATTGCCCAGGAAATAACCGACCTGCCACTTGACCACCAGCAGCCCCGCGCCTGTGGCATTAACTCCTGCCAATATCTTAGAGCGCCAGAGAGTCACATCCGGATTTTCAAGGTGCTCATACTTGAAACGGCTCTGGGCATCAGCCAGATAAGCCTCATGGCGATAAAACGTATGCTCTTCACACAGCTCCCGCCGGCTCTGCAGCAGCTTCGTCGTCATAGAGAGCAGAAAGCCGCCGCCCACGGTAATACCCGCCATCAGTGCCAGCCGCCTGTAATCACAGACTCCCGCCAGCTCATTGACCATCTGCGCCGACATGTAAAGACCAAAATAGGGAAAAAAGGTCTCCGTAAGTGTACAGGCAATCTGATAAAACCAAAAATGAGGCATCAATTTATTTAAGATCCCCAGCGACCGCCGAATCAGCCTCCAGTCTTCCTGAAGCGACCGCTTGTTTTTATTCTTATTTTTATCTTTATTCTTTTCTTTCATTTTCGTCTTTCTCCCCAGCTTCCAACAGCTTCCAAGCGGACTCAAGCTTTTGCAGTTACCCTTCCATCCACATTGCCGGCCGGATTTTCTTTGTAATATCTGCTCTGAATGTCAAACATTTCTCTGTACTTTCCCCCTGCAGCCATCAACTGCTCATGGGTGCCTTCCTCCGCAAACCTGGCGCCATCCAGCAGGAAAATCCGGTTACAGAATCTGGTAGAAGCCAGCCGGTGGGAAATAAAGACGGAGGTGGCCTGTGCGGAAATTTCATTGTAGCTGCGATACATTTTATCCTCGGCAATGGGATCCAGAGCCGCCGTAGGCTCGTCCAAAATCATGCAGGACGGCGCCTTATAAAGGAGCCGGGCCAGCAGGAGCTTCTGCGTCTCCCCGCCGGACAGCTCGATCCCCTCCCCGTCCAGTTCCCGGCCCAAAGGCGTATCCGCCCCTTTGGGCAGAGAATCTATCTTTTCCGCAAGTCCCGCCAGGGCGATGCAGGAGCGCAGCCTGTCCCTGTCTATCTCGTCCTCCTCCATGGTGCAGGCAATATTTTGAGCCAAGCTGATCGGCAGTAGATTAAACCTCTGAGGTACAAATCCAAACAGGGAATACATCTCATCCCGGTTATACTCATATAGACTGTGGCCGTCCAGCAGAATTTCCCCCTCATCCGGCAGCAGCAGGCCGCACATCAGCATCACCAGCGTCGTCTTGCCGGCGCCGTTTACGCCCACCAGGGCTATTTTCTCCCCGGCTTCAATGCGGAAGGAAATATGGTCCAGTACCTTTTTCTCCCCTTTGGGATATTTGTAGGACACATCCCGGAATTCTATGGAAAAAGGCCCTTGGGGCAGGGGAATGCCGGGGCCCCGGTTGAGCCTGTCTTTCAGGTCCATGGCCTCCCTGAGATCGGAAAGCTGCATGGCACCCTCCAGGACCCTGCCGATCATGCCCAGAATACTGCCCATCACCCCGGCCAGGGAGGTAATCGCCGTAAAATACAGGACAAAGGAAGACGCATCCACTCTTCCCGCCACGGCCCCATAAATCAAAATACCATATGCCACACTATCCCGCACCAGGATCACCAGGAAACCTGCCGCTGTGGTAAGGATACTGCGCCGCTTTACCTTCCTGCTCTCTTTTCTGCTTTGGCCAAACAGCATAACCAGCCGTTCGTTCAAGAAATCCCTCATGCCATACAGACGCATTTCTTTGGCAAAATCAAAGGTTTGGGAAAAATTAATGGTAGAATACTGAATCTTTTTCTCCAGATCATTGCGCAGATCCCGATCCTCCCAGTTCCTTCTCCGCTCCCACTTTCCCAGGACGGCATTCAGCGCACAGCCGGCGGCCAGCAAAAGAATAATCAGCGGATGCAGCAGGGAAACCACCGTGCCGAACAAAACAAAATTGAGAATCTGGGTCAGTATATTTGCAAAATCCATGGGGAAATGCACCCCGGCCGCGTGGTTGTTCTGGGTGCCCTGATGGACCCGTTCCTCCGCCTTCTGGACCTCCGGGTCATAATCATGATACCAGTCCCTGTCCCGCACATATTTTGTCCACAGATGCTGCAAATGCGCCAGGACCCGGTGTTCTGCGGTTTGAATTCTTGCAGAGATCACATTATTGGCCAGGTCAAAAATGAGCTGCGTCAGCAGCAGCCCTGCGATCACCAGAGCGACCGCCTGAAATCTCTCTGATTTTTCAAGAACCTTCAGAATCACAGGCGGCGTATACAGCGCCAGGGCTGACAGGCATAATGATATGGGCACGGTCAGAATGGCGATAAACACCAGTCCCCTCTCTGACTGCCACAAAAGGCGGTATATATAGCCCACGCAGGAAAACAACCCATATTGGGGCCGGCGCTTTTCCTCTTGTTTCTGTTTTTCCGTTCTCTGTGTTTCTTTTTGCTTTTTTTCTTCTTGCTTCATATCGCTCAAGCTTCCTCTCTGTGTCAACTGTAGATATGATTCTGAGGCCTCAATGCCTGTTTCCGGCACATGCTTATTGTACACAGCACTCATAAAAAAAGCACATATCGTGCACCAAAAATCAATTTCAGTGAACGAAATGTGCTAAAGGTTTTCTTTCTGCAGCATCAAAGGGATCAGAATTTCCGCGGTAAACCCTCCGTCTTCGCTGTCCGCCGACAGGAACCCCCCGTACTTTTTTACCAGACTCTCCACCCGCATAAGACCGAGCCCGTGGTGTGCTCCCTTTGCAGACAAAAAACCGGCCCTGCTCTTATCGCGCTTTTTCCCGGCAGCATTTGTAAAAGCCAGATAAAGCTGTGTATTCTTCTGTGCAATATAGATACGAATAAAACGGTCTTCCTCCGGAAGCCTTTTATTTTCCTCGATGGCATTATCCAGCAGATTTCCGATGATTGCACACATATCCACATCATTAACCGGTGATATTTCGGGAATTCCTGCCTTGACATTAACTTTAATTGCATTCTGAGCGGCAATGTTCATCTTCCCGTTCAAAATGGCATCCACCATGATCCTCCCGGTCTTCACCGTAGTATCCACCTGTGTCAGATCATCGTTCAGCTGCCGCAGGTAATCGTTCACCTCGTCATACTGTCCCAGTGCCATGCTGGCCTGAAGAGCCTGAATATGGTTGTGATAATCATGACGCCAGCCCCGCATTTTCGTATACATGGACTCCACTTCGTCGCAATACTTTTGAAGAAGCTCACTCTGGTACGCCTCGATCCGTTTGTCCATCCATTTCTGCAAAAACAATTTTCGCAATCGCATAAAAACCCCTTCGTCTAAAATAAGCGTATCATTTCCTGACCGATCGTTTCTGCCATCCCCCGGCTGATGGGGATTTCCTCGCCATTTTTCAACACCACCCCGCCGCTTTTGATCTGAACCACATGGCGCAGATTGACGCAGAATGAGCGATGAACCTGTAAAAAATACTCGTCCAGCTCTTCTTCTGTTTTGGCAAGAGATTTTTTCATTCGATAGGTTTCTTCCAAGGTATGAATCAGAACATACTGCTTTTGGGCCTCAACATAAAGAATCCGTGAGAGCGGCACATAATCTGTTTTTCGGTCATAGGTCACGTCCAGGCGCTTTTCCTCCCTGGCAAGCCTGGCTGCCGCTTTATCCAGCACTGCCCACAGCTTTTCAGGGGCTACTGGCTTCATTAAATAATGCAGTGCGGAAACCTCATATCCTTCGGATATAAAATCAGGATACCCTGTTATAAAGACCATCTGCATCATTTCATCAGCCTGCCGAATCCTTCTCGCCAGCTCCATCCCGTTCATCTGCCCCATCTCAATATCCAGCAGCAGAATGTCTACGCTTTTTTGATCTTCATATTGAAAGAGAAAGGCTTCCGCCGACGGATACCCTGCAATGCTTAAGGTATGACCGGCTTCTTTTCCCCAGCGATCCACAAGGGCGGTTACATATTCCGCCTCTGCCGGATTGTCCTCTAAAATTGCTATTTTATAATTCATGACCTTCCCTTTATGCTTCAAATTCTGATTGTTTTAGCAGCCTTTAAGCCGTACCTGCATCAAACAGACTGATCTGACCACACCTTAATGATTTCATTTTTCGGTCCGTCAGCTTATCTTCCGGGCCCACATCGCCGCATAATAGCGGCGAGTCTGCATGATAACGCCGCACATTCTCGTTTACCTTGTTTTCACTGAAATTTGCGTAACAATATTTACAGCCGTTGAAACAGGTATTATAAGCGCCCACCTCCACGCTTTCCAGACACCCGCATTCTTTTCTCTGGTTTTTGTCCTTGCCCCCGGCCAGCGTAAATCCCAACAGCCTCTCTATCAGCTCTTTGTCAATACAGCTCCCGTGCCGGATTCCCAGATTTTGAAGATCAAGCTGCTCCGCGCAGGTTTCCATTACCAAATGATTTTTTTCTGCAATCTCCTTCATCTGCCCCGCCAGATATATCATCTCCGCTTCCGTCATCTCTTTTATCCCCAGTCCGGCCGCATTCCGCTCCGTTTTCGCATAAAAATCCAGAAAGCTGATAACCACCCGTTCCGTATAATCAGCTAGCTTCTCCGCGATTTCCGCAAAAGCCTTCAAATGATAATCCGCCGTATACTTGCTGCTGATAAAAATCGGATCATATCTCCATATCACCCGCTGCTTTCCGATCTTTGCAGACAATTTCTGAAAAACCGGAATGACCTTAGTCCGCTTATCCGGAATGTTCGGCTCCACATCCCTGCCGTATCCGGTCAGGGTAAACTGGAAATAATACATATAATCCTGCAGCAGCTCCAGCCGGTCCAGCATATTTTCAGGATTTTTCGTCCAGAATACAATGCAGTCCACCAACTCCGTCGACAAGTCAATTCTGCTGATCTGACGGGGATTCATGGGATTGCGCACGTATAAATATCCTTCTCTTATTCTGTTGAGAAACCACTGGGAATAATAATTGGGTATATCCGTTCTTCTGCTGACACTTAAAATCATAGTGAGTCCCCTTAACAACTAATCTGTTTATGTGCCTTTCCCTTCCCCTGCTTAATGTCAGTGATGGCTCCCCCGATTCATTGCGAAATCAACCAAATGCTTTCTTTCCCATAATATTTTGCCGTAGCAGTATTTTTCCAGTTAGACGCGTCTGCCTCAATGTCATCAAAATATAATACCCACGGTTTCACAGTAAACTCAGGAATTCCCAAACACAGCTCTGAGTCATCCATTAATATTTTCTGCCTATCCAAATGCTCCTGATAGTATTTCTCAGCCGCTCCATCCCGCAAAGAAAAAAATGCCGAAAAACTGCTCAGCTTGTCAGTACCATAATTTTTTAAACTGAAAAAATAAAGAAGCGCTATTACCGTCATATACGGGATCAGATATTTTTTGAAAATCCCGGAAAACAGCGCATATGCAGTTATCTCATTTTTCCCTTGAAGCTGTGTATCAAGCTTTCTTTTTGCCCACCCCAGCCAATATGTAATATTCACTGCCATCAGCAAATAATAGGAATAATATATAATGTTCAACAAGCGCCTTGGCCCTGCAAAAGATTGCGCATAAATAGTCGGAGTGAATTGTGAACAAAAAAGACCCATGCTGAAAAAGCTAAACAAAAGCGGATATTTAAACTTATACGTGCAACGCCTTATTGCCTTCCACAGAAAAGGCATTAACAAAAGGAACAAAAGTATGCTTGAGAAAGTAGTCCAACTAACAATGTATTGCCCGCCTGCTTTGAAAGATTTATAAATACTCTCAATGACAGGAGTTTTTACATTGGCCTGCTGCCTGACTGCATTTCCAGGCGCTATCATGCTAATCACAAAACCTGCCAGAAGAAACACGGCATTAACCAAAAAAGGTATAAAATTTTTCCTGTTTTTCAAGAACACCCAAACCCCCATACATGCAAGTATTTCCAGCGTCAACAACGCTGTAGGATAGTTTCCGCCTCCTAAAAAAACAGAGCCTGCCAATAATAAAGGCATAGAAAAAAGTGCACTCTTCAATGAACCCAGCATAAAATTGTCTGCAATGCTTACCAAATAAAGAATCATTACAGAATAAAATAACGTATAGTACGAAGCACCATTAAACCAGAAAAATGTTTCCACCGGATACGGCACCCAGAGAATCTGGCAGCCAATGATAATTGCAGTAATTGTAATCGTAGCAGGCCAGTCTGCTTTACAAATTTTATGAAGTATAAATTTTCCCAAAACGACTTCAGAAAAAACCAATATAAAAATCATAATATATGGCGTAATATGATATACTTCATCACCCCATACAGCAGGATTAAGTGTCATAAGAAAAATAGCAGAATATGTTCCCTGCCAGCTTCCATAAACCTCCTTCACCTTTTCTAATGCACTTTTTAGTACGAAGAAAAAGGACTTCGTTTCTAAAAAAGCCTTATATGTCTCGCCGCCATAGCTAAAATCATCGCAGGATGCAAAATCATACCTTCCAATCAAAAGAAGCGGACAAATCACCAATGCTAAAAACAGTACAGCCATCACAGCCATTACCACATTCCAGTTCAACCTTTCCAATTTACTCCCGACTATCTTCTGTATGTGCATTTTTACTTATCCTCCCACTGTTAAATAATCACAACGGTATGAAAGCCTCTGTAAACAGCTGACAGGAAGCAACACTCTCCTGTTCAGCTTACAAAGCATACCATATTCCCTCAACATTGTAAACCATTTTGCTCTTTGAAGCTTCATCCCGTATTTCTTCCCGATTCTTTGATTTTCAGGCTCTGCATCTCAGCAAACGGAAGCTACATACCTTAACAGCTGCCCCACTGCCTCGAAGTCTCCCTCAGGATAATAAATTGGCTCTATGCCAAGCTTTGACAGCATCTTTTGTCTCTCGATCTGCCGATACTGATTTGCGAAACACGGCAGAATGGCAAAATGTGAAATATTTTGATTGCGCTTCACACAGTCTCTCAGAATATCAAGCGTATAATCTTTATCCAGGCTGCAGCCTACAAAAAGAACCTTCTTCCCCTCAAAAATCTTTTTCAGATAAACGGGAAGCGTTGCGGAAGTCCTCTTTGCCTTTTTCTCGTAATAAAATTTATACTGCTTTGATGTAAGTATCATAGAGGAAATTTCCTCCACCGAACCATGCAGCTTTATTAACCGTCTGGCATTAAGCATAATGGCCTCGTTCATCTGCCCTGCATGAGATGGCAGAAGAGCCTTTATCCTTCCCAGCGTAGAACAGACGGACGCCTCTTCAAGCAGCGTATCATAATTGGTGGTAATTACCATGGGGGCAAACGCCGATACGAGCAAATTAGGTATGTCTGTATGTATTACCTCTGTTTCCTGAAAGATTTCCCCGATTCTTTTCATCACCATCTCCACATTTCCAGCAGCCGCCACAATTTTATCCACATATTTAAATACATTATTTGCAGCCTTTAAAGCCTTGATCTGACCGGGTGTAAGGTACTCGGCCGCCAGCAGATCAAGGAGTTCTTCCCATAAATACAATCCGCAGCCCTTTGAAATACCGGCGCCCACAAAAGGTACGATATTCTTTTTATTATCTATTATTCTCTCCAAACGGCATTTATTGGAATGAAAATTTACTAATTGACTTAACTCCATTTCCGCTCTCCTTTCCTGAATGCTTTAAATAGACATTTGCGAAATACCAGAACCCAAATAAATACGGAATTCAATTTGTCAAATTACCTATTAAGACATAAAAAAGTATAAAGAACTTATAATTTTTATTGCTCTTACAAGTCCATTTATGATTTATCTAAATATTGTTTAAGCACTATATTGACCATTCTCAAAAACATCTAACAAAACCTTTATTTTTGTGCTATACATAAATATCCCTTATTGTTGTTCATTATTATAATATGTTTTCAAATTCTTTTCAATATCTTTCTATTTTATTTTTATTATCTTGTTATTTTCTTGCCTCTGTGTTATGATAGTTTAAATAGCATCGAATATATTAAATTTCCAAAATAAATATGTGATAAGCAATGACAAGAAAGGTAAAAAATGTCAGCTGTAATGAGCATACCGCTTATTTTTGCCACATTCTATACATGCGGCATCAAGCAATTCACAAACTTAACACAGTTAAACTGTATAAACCTCCTGCTTACGGGCCATCTTTTTTCGGATAGTAATAACGTACTATCCGATTCCGTGTGCTCGAACTATGCAAAAGGAAAAAAGGATCTGACCAACAGCCTTCGAGTTGATCTCGCCAACCTTACAATAGATGCAGCCAAAGATAGATTAAGCAAAAGCGCCATACAGGATTTTACCATTGTTGCAAAAGTATTGGCTGTTCTTTTAAAAAATGCTGCACTATCCGAAAACGAGAAAAACAGATTATTAAAATATTATACCTCCGAAGATAAGCTTACTTTTATCGCCCAGGTATTCTTGACCTGCCTTAAAGGCGATAATTTTGCTCCTTTAAATAATTCTCTCATCAGTACCCTCGAAAGCTATCGGTATAATATTGATATGGAAGAAGACACAGGTATTGACACTGCCACATATCTAAATAATGGCAAAACTGCAGCATCCACCTGCATTAATTATAATACCGCCATAGAAAACAATAATAAAAGCAGTGAAGACTTTGACTGGATGCGTGTTCATGTTCCCGGTTGTATCATAAATACTCCGCCTGCATTTATTCGCAGTAAAGTAAAAATTGAGAGTGTCCTATTAACACTGCCACAGGACTATGCTGCGATCATATATGCTTTAAAACCGATGTTGACAGAAAGCACATACAGACATTTTATGATGAAAGACTTTACTAACGTCATGAATATTGATGTGAACGAAAATAAATACAATCTTCAAGCAGGAAGCCTGGAGTACTTGCGTTTCGAAGGAGAAATCGAGTCGATCCTGACAGCACTGAAATACTATGATTTTTCAGAAATGTCTGATTTTGCGTTTCAGTTGATCGGAAAATTTACTGAAAACGATGTTGCGAACTTAGAAAAGCATCTGATAAATTCATCCAATGCTATGGTAAATATCCTCACTGCGCTTATCTTTGACAGAGAACAAGCCACAGTACATCTGACATTGTTTGCTCACAGATGCACTGAAAAAGTTAATGCACAAAAATCAGGCCGCCCTTTTGACGGCACTCATAAATATATACTGCAACGAGACAGAGGCACAAATCAGTGAAATTACAAGTTTGCATAATCATTACCTTTATTCTCACCAGTTCTGAAAGGTAAAATTATTTCACACAATTCTCTCTGAATTATGGCTATAAGACCCCGGAAAGAGCTCCTGCTTTGCAGACAGGATGCAGTTCCTGATCTATCTGAGTATGCTGCTTTACTATTTGCTTGCCATCCGAAAGGAAACACAGCCTCTTGATCATCTGCTGACTGTTGTGATTATTGGCGACTTTTTCTTCGGCATCTTGTAGGAAGCAAAAGCAAGATATGTATTCCCCTACTATGTCATGATGTATCCCCTGTCCGCCATAGGATATTTTAAACTGGTGGAACGAATGTCTTGGCTTCAAAACAGGAAGTCCCTGTAACCGCTTTAACCAGCTGCCAGGCAATACTGCCTTCACGAAGCAGTCCCAGAGCATCCTCAAGCTTCACCCATTCAGCGTTGTCCACTTCCCCTGACAACGTAAAATTTTGCCTTTCCACGACCGCCTTGAATCCCAGCATCAGCATCTCCTTTTTCTCATAGGGATAGCTCTTCACATACTCAATCGACTTTGCCTGCAGCCCTAATTCCTCACCAATCTCACGCACCGCCGCAGCCTCTGCCGATTCTCCCGGCTTCATGATTCCGGCAACACATACATAGTTTGTTGCCGAAACATAATTCTGCTGCAGCAGCGCAATTTCGCCGCATTCATTTACCACCGCCGCAATAATACTAGTGGTGAACAGATCCCATAGCGGCGTTTCACATTGCGTACAATAGGGGATCAATCCCTCATCACCAATCCCCCTCATTTCCGCTTTCTTCCCGCAATAAGGACAATACCGAAAACGCATAACAATAAACCTCCAAATCTCACAGTTCCTTTGAAAGATACAGAACCAGATCATCATCATTTTTGCAGTCTCCATACTGCTCACACATTTTGTCCTGATACCAGACGCCGGAACCGTCCGGTATATAACCGCGCTTCACATACATTCGCTGCGCACTTCCATAGCCGCTGTGCAGACCGACGCCAAGGTAGACCCTATCCGCATACTCGGCGGCAATTTTCTCGGCAGCATCCATCAGAGCCGTGCCGACACCCCTTCCCCGATATTTTTCCAGGACACCAAAATCAACGATTTCCGGATAGCCTTTTCCGCCGAAGGCTCCCCACGTACTGTCAGGGTAAACATTGATATAGCCCACCGGACTGCCGGCGCATTCCGCAACCAACGCAATCGCCTTCCCCGATCTCTGATCCTCTAATCTTCTGTGATATTTTTCAACGGACGCGTCCCACCCCTGCTGGATTTCAGCATCCGTAATTGCCTGTGCATCTTCCAGCTCCATGCTGCGAATTGTTATTTGCTCATTCGAAAAATAAATCATTTGAGTGTACCCCCTTATATTACTGCAAACATTTGACGGACAGCAAGGTCTTTATGTCGTCAAAATGTTCCTCGCTCGAAACACGATAATGAATCCATCCGCCGTCGCCGCAGGGATACCTGTTATCTATGTATCCCTTCGCATAATCCTGAAGCCGGTCATAAACGGCTTGATACTGCCGGTCCGACAGCCTCATCATAACCGTAAAGGCATTATCCTCCGCGAAAACATTGCAGATCAGCTTGTTTTTCATCTTATGGGCCACGCCCCAGCCATATTGATTGCCGTAAGGAAAAACAATCGTTTCCTCCGTATGAAAAGTAGACACCAGCCACTCATTCAGCAGGGAAAACCTTTCCGCATTTTTACCGCAGAATCCGGTCATTTCTTCGATGGAAGGTATTGTCTTTTTATCAAGCATTCTCTCGTACATGCCTGCCTCCTTTATTATAACTGAATCCAATAACGCTGCTCAATGTGTCCGTCTTCCTCCAGGCCTCGTCTGCTTTTTACCGCCCAACTCCATCAGTTTCAGGTAATGGGGAATATCTTCCGTTACGGGATGTATTTTAAAGGGAGCGCCACAGCATCCGCAATGCCATTTTTCTTCCTGCTCAAATATATACTTCACTCCGGATTTGCAGGTGCCGTTCCTGCGATTCTGACATCCGGAATCACTATAGCGGAACATCTCTGCTATCCCTTCAGGGCATTCGCTTACATACTCTAAGCAGTTCTGCGCATTTCGGATTCGCAGCTCCAGATACAGCACTCCCCTGTCGGAGGTCAGCGCATAATCATAGACTGATGATTTCCTGCAAAAATATCGGAGGGACGGCCCTTCATTGGGGTCCCCTTTCTTCCTTACAGCCCCGAATTCCATGAGAATTTTGTCCAAGGCTGTGATCGCCTCTCTGTCCGCCTCAACGTGCATTTTATCAGCCACATAATCACAGCCCTCCGCCAGACTGCAGGTATACAGGTCTTCGGCCAATACTTTATAATTCCAACCAATAAACCCGTTGCTGAAAGCTATTACATTCGAATAGTAGTTTTTCACATCCTTAAGCTGCGTGTTTTTTACTTTTGAAGCAACGGCATACAAAACCGTTAAAACATTGCGATTATCCGGATAATCAATTTCCAGATAACCTCCAGACGACAAGCTGTATTTTTTTATGCCTCCAAACGTAAAACCATAATCGCACAAAGCCTCCAGCAATAAATTTGTCTTTTTGGCTTTGTTTATTTTACGAATCTCCGCTGTTTCCGCAGTCAATACATCTCCCCTGAAATCGCTGCATGCAAACAGGCAGTACAGAAAATAAAAAGGCTGCCATGGTGCGCTCCTTGCTTCTCTGGCCTGATCGGAAAAATAATCATATTCCTCTTCTCTGTACAGCGGTAACCCGAATCTTTGGGGATCCTCCGCCATATCAGTGTACATTTGGTAAAACATCCCGCCGATTTCCCGAAACGCACGCTCAAACTCTTCATGAGTAATAACCTGCAAAAAGTCAGGATGTATCTCTAATTGATCCGGAATGTCTACCAGCTCATTCCGACGGATCAAGGCCCATTCACTGACTAAAAATCCATCTTGCATACGCTGCCTCCTTTACATCCATGCCGGCTTCCAAGTCAACTATAACAAAGCTTCTGACACAGGCAGATCAAAATCCAATCTGCCGAACATTCTGATAACCGGACAAAACCGTCAAAAAATCATCACAGCTGCCGTTTTCAAATAAAAATTTCCATTTCGTATAATCAAGGGGCCTTGCACTGCGGTAAACCAGCTTTCTTAAGCGCAAAAATTCATGAAGGGATACTTTTTTCAATTTCAGCACTTCGCTTTCACCTATTTTTCGTTATTAACATTCCGCTATTTGCTTTCGGCATTTACATTCCGTTATTCGACCACATATCGTGCCAGTTCCAATGCAATATCAAAATGGCCTGCATCGTGCTGTGTACCTTCCGTTTGTCCTTCTTTATGTCTAGCATCCCACTCAGGAGCATCCAGCAAATCACCGCTTGTAAAAAAGGTATACAAATTCAGCCCCCTGAAATCGCACATTGCCTGTAAAGCTGCACACTCCATTTCTACGGAAATGCAGCCGTCCGCTTTCCGCTTTTCAAAATTATGAACGGTTTCCCTATAGAAGGCATCCGTTGTCCATGTTTTCCCTTTCACAAACGGAATATGGTTTTCCTCCATAAAAGCAGCCACAATGTCTGCATTCCTGACCGTAACATAATCTGCTGCGGGTGCGTAATGATAGGAAGTACCTTCATCCCGATAGGCCTGCGTGGGTATCATCACCTTCCCATGTGCAATTTCCTTATTCAGACAGCCTGCACCGCCAAATACGATATATTTGTCCGTCTTTATTTCCGATAAAGTATCCTCCACCGTGCCCACACATGCAGGTGCACCTACATAAGTTTTATAAAATGCAAATTTTTTTCCCTTATAGTCAATACCATAAATCGGCGTATTCCCCGTTGCAAACCAAAATGATGCAATCTGCCTGCACTGGTAATTTTCCAGAACGAACCTTTCAATCACATGAGAAAAGGTCAAAATGCACGCATCCACCTGCGGCGAATTTACCTTCCTCTGCGGATTGATGATCGCTTCTGATTGATTGTCAAAGGTTTCCGTAATCATGCTTTTCTCTCTCCTGATCGTCAGACCTGCTCTGCCTGGCCGTTTTTCGCACCGCTTACTGTTTATTAGATACAATCCTTATTTCCTGCATACCCTTTTTAAAAGTTACATTCCGATACTCCGAATGCAGCGTTTCCCGCAAACCGTTTATAATAATAACGCATCCTACGTTGGCAATTCCGCCAACAATAATTTTTCCATCCGCAGAGCGTCGATTAATGTCAATCAACTGCTCCCGTTTCGTGGAAAGCTCCTTTAATTTCAGCTGATAACTAATCTTTCTGCGCATCTGCTCCGCCTTCTGCTGATTTAATTCAGGAGCGGCTGGCTGCATCTTTAGCTGTTGATTCATGCGATTCAACGCACTCATGGCGTCTGTCATATTATCAAGATATTCCTTTGTCAGGCGATCAATTTCTTCCATCTTATACTTAAATTCACAATCCAGGCCGATCACCAGCTGCGTATTTACGCCGGCACGATTTCCGATGGAAACTGCCGAAATTTGTTCCACCGCCGTAACGGTGCCGCCAATAATATTACCACGGTTACCGGCAATCACCACCCTTTGTCCCGCTTCCACTTCACAGTTTAATAAAGCCCCCGTATTGATTTCTTCTCCGGCAGACACCTGCGTCTGCTCTAAAAAACGTGCCATAACATTGCGTCCTGCACGAATCACCCCATTCCCGGAACCCTGCATTCCATTTTTCAAAATGACATCTTTTCTGGCATAAAGGTACGCCGTTTCCACATGTCCGTTTACGGTAATATTTCCGGTTGTCTTCACCGTAACACCAGCGAAAACATTGCCCTGTATCAATACATCTCCATGAAAATCCACATTTCCGGTAGCGGCATCTAAATTACCTTCCACCACATAAATCGGTGTTACCGTCAGGCATCCTCCCTCAATCGTCACATTCCCTTCCGTACCGGCAACATACCTGCAGCCAGTTTCATCCGTTTCGCAGCGCTTACACTGTAACGGCGGCAGCTCTTCGCCCTCGCGGGCCTCAATGGCATTTCCCAGAACATCCCTGCCAATTACGGCCGGCAAAGCCGGATGATATGTAACAAGAAGCTGGCCGTTTGTGACAAGCTCTATCTTCCCCAGCACATTATAATCCACCGATCCGTCCGGTAATATAATCGGCCTCATTTCGGGACGCGGGTTAAAATGATATTCAAAAAATCCATCACGGCCATCTTTTGCGGCAGTGCCGACGACAACGAGCGTCTCTTCATAATTCTTCCTGCCCTGTGCAAGCTCTTCCAGCGCTTTTTCCCGGATGCCATAAACAATCCCATTCTCCCGCAGCAAACTACGAAGTTCATCTTCGGTATAAGTTCGGTATAAGGTCAGCAGCACCTCCATCCTCGTTTCGTTAATCCGCAGAAGATAATCCGAACCATTTATAATAATTGACTCTCCCAAAACGGATTTCGCGTCTGAATTACAAAAAAAGGTTTCTTCCTCCAAAGTGGGGCAGCCGTTTTTGTCCTTAGATATGTGCCGTTCCTCTGGTGTAAGAAACCTGCTTTTACCTGACTCCTTCTTCTCTGCATACGGCCGTTCCTGCTCCGCCTCCCGGACCCGTTCCGTATGACCGGTTTGTTCTCGCTTCTTTTTCTTTTCCGCTCGATTAAAGAAAAACATATCAAACCTCTCCTGCCAAAAAGTCAAACGTTTTCTGCTACAAGCATATTATAACACCTTTTCCATATAACTTTCAATCAGCACTGCTTTTGTATTTCAGGCCCTGCTTTTACCCTATACTCTTGACTTCTCCCCAAGTTCCCACAGTGTTAAACATTAAAATGTCCCTCGTTCAACATCACCTTTTCGTCACTATATTCCCATCCCTCTTGATAATTTCAAGTTTTCTCTGTAATATAATACAGTCTCAGACTAAGCCTCTACAAGACATAATTATGTATTTTGTTTGTCCATAAATTTTTTTGCTAACTTGATGTAGGTATTGAAATTCACATTGGAGAAATTGGTTGTATCTACTTGTATTGTTTCTCCACCAATATCAAAATTGTCAAGATTGCGGCACCACTGATTAAACGTGCCAAAGGGAACATCCATCCCAATTTTGTTTACTTCACCGCGTTCAACAGTTTCTTCTCTTTTCAAAAATCGTTGATGCAAAATCTGCGTATTACCCATAAATTTAAAATCCAAAGAAATATAATTGTATTTAGCAATCAGGTGCTTTATCGTACTGGCTTCATCAATCTTTTTAACACCAGCAGGAACAAAATTCCCTTCAATAATAATAGGGTTATTTGTTTCCAGTATTCTTTCCGTAACATACATCATACCATCAAATGTGACCGTTGAAAAAATACTACTTTCTATTCTGCTTCCAACAGATATATTTTTGCACAGTGCAATTTTAAAGGTATCCTTAATCAAATATGGTACATTTAGTGCTTTGGACAGCTGCAATGCAAAAGTAGACTTTCCAGAAGCTAAATAGCCTTCAATAACAATAATTTTTTTGTTCATAAAAATTCCTCTCATTCTACATATTTCAAATGTGCTTTAATGATGCCTCATACCCCATTTGATAGACATGTAGAACGAATGGTATAATCTATCCAGCA
>CAJUIA010000040.1 GCA_910586485.1 uncultured Acetatifactor sp. | reverse complement strand
TTAAATACATGATTTGTGTGTTATGAGGTTTAAAAGGAAGTGTCAAACTCCCGAGTAGGCCAGGCGGAAAAACGTAGAGAAGGTGTCGGCGGGTGAAAGAAGGTGACAAGTTGTCCCGTAAGTGATATAATGACCTTATTCAAGAAAGGGAATGGCCGCAGGGAATCATGAGCGGCATGGAAATGAAAAGCAAAAGGGGTATGTGAAATATGGCAGCTTCTACCGGAAAAAAGACATCAACTTCACAAAGCAGAAAGAATTCCGGGAGTACGAGATCAGGCAGTCAGAAGGGCAGGACAGGAAAAAGAGCGGAGGATATGCAGAAGGCAGCAGGAGACGGTGCGCTGTTTCATGAAATCGGGTTGATCGCACTTTTTATTTTAATGGTAATTTTATTCTGCTGTAATTTCGGCATAATCGGGCCAGTGGGAGACGCAGTCAGCGGCTTCCTTTTTGGTGTATTTGGATTTACGGCATATGTGGCTCCGGTGCTTTTGTTTCTTGCGGTTGCGTTTCGGTTTGCAAATGAAGGAAATCCAAATGCAATGAGAAAAATCATTGCAGGCTTTGTTTTGTTTATCATATTAGGGGCTGTGTGTGATCTGATTGCCGGACATCCTGCCGCACCGGATTCCTTTGGGGCCGCAGGATATAATATAAAGGAAATTTATGAGAGATGCCGGGATGCCAGAAACGGCGGCGGCATCCTTGGCGGAAGCTTAAGCTTTCTGCTGCATCATTATCTGGGGATGATCGGAACGGTTTTAGTGCTTCTGCTCTGTTCTGTAATAAGCCTGATCCTTGTGACGGAGAAATCTTTGCTGAAAAGCATGAAGGAAGGGGGAAGCCGTATGCGGGAGCGTTCCAGAGAGGACGCGGAACGCAGGAGAGAAGAAGCCGGGCTGCGCAGAGAGGAAGCGGAGCGCCGTAGGGAGGATACGGGGCGCAGGAAAGAAGCTGCCCGTCTCAGGCGGCAGGAGCAGGAGGAACAGCGCAGGCTGAAGGCAGAGGTGAAGGAGAACGAAAAAATTCTCCGCATGGAGAAAAAGGTTTCCGGCGTTATGCTGGATACTGCGTTGACAAAGCCGGAGGAACAAGGTCACAGAGATGATATACATGAAATCATGTTTTCGGAGGAAGCAGAAGAGCCTATGCAGGAAATGCCTGCAGCGTCTGGGTTTGACTTTGAGAAGGTACGGATCAGAAGCATGCACCAGGTTTCTATAAATGATGTAATACCGGAAGAGCAGGAAGAATCGGAAGGGATTGAGGAAGCTGCGGAGGAAACGGTCTGGAAAGCGGAGCCTGTGCCGGAAACCACAAATATTCGGGCGCAGGAGGAAATTTCTCAACCGATTCGGATACATAAGGAAGGTATGGCAGAAGGATCATCGGGGGCGCGTACGGCATCAGGAGCGCCGGAACGACCCGTTGCGGCAGCACCGGCTTCGGATATACAAAAAAGTATTGCCCACGGAGAAAATCGGATTCCGAAAAAATATATGTTTCCGCCTTTATCCCTTTTGCAGAAGGGAGCGAAGGCCACGGGAGATTCCACGCGGGAGCTGAAGGAGACTGCCATGCACCTGCAGCAGACCCTGAACACCTTTGGCGTGCGGGTGACGATTACGGACATCAGCCAGGGTCCCAGCGTCACGCGGTATGAGCTGCAGCCTGAGCAGGGAGTCAAGGTGTCAAAGATCGTAGGCCTTACGGATGACATTAAGCTGAATCTGGCTGCTACCGATATTCGGATCGAAGCGCCGATTCCGGGCAAGGCGGCCATTGGCATTGAGGTGCCCAATAAGGAGAATATGACCGTAGCACTGCGGGATTTACTGGAAGGCAAAGAATTTAAGGAGTTTTCTTCCAATCTTGCTTTTGCGGTGGGAAAGGATATTGCCGGTCAGACGGTGGTGTCGGATATTGCCAAGATGCCCCATATGCTGATTGCCGGTTCCACAGGCTCTGGAAAGTCCGTATGTATCAATACGCTGATTATGAGTATTTTGTACAAGGCCCATCCGGATGATGTAAAGCTGATTATGGTGGATCCCAAGGTGGTGGAGCTGAGCGTATATAACGGCATTCCTCATCTGCTGATACCGGTGGTTACCGATCCCAAAAAGGCTTCTGCCGCGCTGCATTGGGGCGTGTCGGAAATGGAGGATCGTTACCGCAGGTTTGCGGATTATAATGTGCGTGATTTAAAGGGCTATAACAAAAAGGTGGAATCTCTGCGGGAGGGCGGAAATGAAGAAGCGCCTGCAAAAATGCCTCAGATTGTTATTATTGTAGACGAGCTGGCCGATCTGATGATGGTCTGTCCGGGAGAGGTGGAGGAATCCATCTGCCGGCTGGCGCAGCTGGCAAGAGCGGCCGGCATCCACTTGATTATAGCGACCCAGCGGCCCAGTGTAGATGTTATCACCGGATTGATCAAGGCAAATATGCCCAGCAGAGTGGCCTTTGCGGTTTCCAGCGGGGTGGATTCCCGGACGATTTTGGACATGAACGGAGCGGAAAAGCTGCTGGGAAAAGGAGATATGCTTTTTTACCCTCAAGGGTACTCTAAGCCTGCCCGGATTCAGGGGGCTTTTGTGTCGGACAAGGAAGTCTCGGACGTGGTGGATTATCTGAAAAACCAGACGTTAGGCAATGTATACGCGGAGGAGGTGGAAGAAAAGATTCTGAACATTGGAAGCGGCAGCGGAGGCGGTTCTGCGGAGGGCGGTTCGGATCTGGACGAATTCTTTGAAAAGGCGGGCAAATTTATTATCGAGCAGGACAAGGCATCCATCGGCGCCCTGCAGAGACTTTTAAAAATCGGTTTTAACCGTGCCGCCAGGATCATGGATCAGCTCTGCGAGTACGGGGTTGTGGACAAGGGTGAGGGTACGAAGCCCAGAAAGATATTGATGAGCCCGGAGCAGTTTGAACAGCTGATTGAGGAAGTTTTGTAGGGCAAAAGACGAGCCGGGCAGGGTTAAGGCCGCCTGGCAGAAGCAGTGCCGCATAGGCGGCGGAATGAGAGGGAGCATGAAGACAGATATTGAAATTGCACAGGAAGCCGTCATGGAGCCCATTGAGAAGGTGGCGGCGGCGCTGGGAATCAAGCAGTCGGAACTGGAGTTTTACGGGAAGTATAAGGCCAAGCTTACGGAGGAATATCTGGGCAGTATTGAGGGCAGACCTTACGGAAAGCTGGTTTTGGTGACGGCGATCAATCCCACGCCTGCGGGGGAGGGAAAAACCACCACCAGCGTGGGGCTGGGACAGGCTTTCGGAAAGCTGGGGAAAAAGGCGGTGATTGCTTTGCGGGAGCCGTCTTTGGGGCCCTGCTTCGGCATCAAGGGAGGCGCTGCCGGCGGCGGATATGCTCAGGTGGTGCCAATGGAGGATTTGAATCTGCATTTTACGGGAGATTTTCATGCCATTACCTCAGCCAATAATCTGCTGGCGGCATTGTTGGACAATCATATCCAGCAGGGTAACGAGCTGCAGATTGATACCCGTCAGATTGTATGGAAGCGCTGTATGGATATGAACGACAGGGTACTGCGCAATATCGTTGTGGGGCTGGGGAAAAAGGCGGATGGCGTGGTGCGGGAGGACCATTTTGTCATTACCGTAGCCAGCGAAATCATGGCAATCCTTTGTCTTGCAGAGGATATGAAGGATTTAAAGGAAAGGCTGGCAAGGATCATTGTGGCGTATAATATGGCAGGAGAGCCGGTAACGGCCGGGGACTTAAAGGCGGTGGGCGCTATGGCGGCGCTGCTCAAGGATGCCATGAAGCCCAATTTGATTCAGACGCTGGAGGGAACACCGGCGCTGGTACACGGAGGCCCCTTTGCCAATATTGCACATGGCTGTAATTCCGTCAGGGCTACCAGGGCGGCAATGAGGATGGCAGATTACTGCATCACAGAGGCGGGATTCGGTGCTGATCTGGGCGCAGAGAAGTTTTTTGATATTAAGTGTCGGATAGCGGATTTGAAGCCGGATGCAGCGGTGCTGGTGGCTACGGTTCGGGCGCTGAAATATAACGGCGGCGTTGCGAAAGGCGATTTGAATACGGAAAATCTGGATGCGCTGGAAAAGGGAATCGTGAATCTGGAAAAGCATATAGAAAACTTGCAGAAATATGGGATACCGGTGGTAGTGACCTTAAATTCCTTCGTGTCGGATACGCCGGCGGAAACAGTGTATGTCAAACATTTCTGTGAGGCAAGAGGCTGTGAATTTGCCCTGTCTAAGGTATGGGAAAAGGGCGGAGAGGGCGGAATTGCCCTGGCAGAAAAGGTGCTGCAGACGCTGGAGACAAAGGAAAGTAATTTCCATGTGCTTTATGAGGATGACCTTGCTCTGGAAGAAAAGATCTGCAGGGTAGCCACTGAAATTTACGGCGCAGGCAGCGTCAGCTTCTCACCGGCAGCAAGGAGGGAACTGCAGAAAATCACGGAAATGGGATTTGGCAATCTGCCTGTATGTATGGCGAAGAATCAGTATTCGCTTTCCGATGATCCCAAGCGCCTGGGCAGACCGGAAGGCTTCGAGCTGTCGGTACGGGAGGTGTATGTGGCCGCAGGCGCCGGATTTGTGGTAGCGCTGACCGGAGACGTGGTGACCATGCCGGGGCTGTCGAAGCAGCCTGCAGCATACGGAATTGACGTGACGGAGGACGGGGTTATCACGGGGTTGTTTTAAGGCGGCGAAGGGCTGTAAATTTTGCACTTATGTGAAGCAAAAGATAAGCCGCAGCTGTGGATGATTCAGGATATAACCGGGGATTCAGATAGTTGGCAGTCTGAGAAAATCGGGCTGAAACAATATAAAAAGAGGTGGATTATGTATAAGATTGTAAAAAGTAAAGAGCTGACCACAAACATTTATCTGATGGAGGTGGAGGCAAAAAGAGTGGCAAAGGCCTGCCAGCCGGGACAGTTTGTGATTGTCAGGACGGATGAAGAGGGGGAGCGGATCCCGTTGACGATCTGTGATTATGACAGGGAGAAGGGAACGGTTACCATTGTCTTTCAGTGTGTAGGCGCGGCTACTAAAATGATGGCCGGTTTAAAAGAGGGAGACTTCTTCCATGATTTTGTGGGCCCCTTGGGCTGTGCTTCCGAGCTGGTAAACGAGTCGCCTGAAGAACTGAAAAAGAAGAGAATTCTGTTTGTGGCCGGGGGCGTGGGCGCGGCGCCGGTATATCCTCAGGTAAAATGGCTTCATGAAAACGGGGTGGCGGCAGACGTGATTGTGGGCAGCAAGACGAAGGATCTGTTGATACTGGAAAAGGAGATGGAGGCGGTGGCCGGAAATCTCTATGTGACCACGGATGACGGCTCCTATGGCAGGAGCGGCATGGTGACCCAGACCATCAAGGATCTGGTGGCAGAGGGAAAGCAGTATGATGTGTGTATTGCCATCGGTCCCATGATTATGATGAAGTTTGTCTGCCTGCTCACCAAAGAACTGAATCTACCCACCGTGGTCAGCTTAAACCCCATTATGGTGGACGGAACGGGTATGTGCGGCGCCTGCCGTGTGACGGTGGACGGCAAGGTGAAATTTGCCTGTGTAGACGGTCCGGAGTTTGACGGTCATGCAGTGAATTTTGATGAGGCTATGAGACGTCAGCAGATGTATAAAACGGCGGAGGGCAGAGCTATGCTGAAGCTGGAAGAGGGCGACACCCACCATGGCGGCTGCGGAAGGTAAAGAGATTTTCTAAGGCATCTGAAAAACGCTGCCTAAGAAAATCTAAAGCTTTACATTCCGATGTCTGGTTTTTTGATAATATTGGGAAGACACGAAAACATGGAGGAAGAAAATAGATGGATGTGTTGACAAAAGTTCCTGTGAGAGAGCAGGATGCAAAGGAGCGCGCGGCAAATTTTGACGAGGTGTGCTTAGGATATAATAAAGAAGAGGCAATGAGTGAGGCAGCACGGTGTATTAACTGTAAAAATGCTCAGTGCATTAAGGGCTGTCCCGTGGCCATCGACATTCCTGCCTTTATCGAGCAGGTGAAGGAAGGAAACGTTGAAGAGGCTTATCAGATTATTAGCCGTTCCAGCGCACTGCCGGCAGTCTGCGGCCGGGTGTGTCCTCAGGAGAGCCAGTGTGAGGGCAAATGTATCCGCGGCATTAAAGGGGATCCGATCTCCATCGGTAAGCTGGAGCGCTTTGTGGCGGACTGGGCCAGGGAGAACGGGATTAAGCCGGAGGGGGCAAAGGAGAAAAACGGCAAAAAGGTGGCTGTTATCGGTTCCGGCCCTGCAGGACTAACCTGTGCGGGCGATCTGGCTAAAATGGGGTATGAGGTGACTATATTTGAGGCACTGCATGAGCCCGGCGGCGTGCTGGTTTACGGAATTCCGGAATTTCGTCTGCCCAAGCAGGACGTGGTGGCAAAGGAAATAGAAAATGTGAAGGCGCTGGGCGTAAAGATTGAGACCAATGTGGTAGTGGGAAAATCCGTTACCATTGACGAGCTGATCGGCGAGGAAGGCTTTGATGCCGTATTTATCGGTTCCGGTGCCGGCCTTCCCAAATTCATGGGAATTCCCGGAGAAAATGCAAACGGCGTGTTCTCCGCCAATGAATATCTGACCAGAAGTAATCTGATGAAGGCATTTGATAAAGCTTCCAATACGCCTATTATGGAGAGCAAAAAGGTGGCCGTGGTAGGCGGCGGAAACGTGGCTATGGACGCGGCAAGAACGGCACTCCGTCTCGGTGCAGAGGTGCATATCGTATACCGTAGAAGCGAGGAAGAGCTTCCTGCCAGAGTGGAAGAAGTACATCACGCAAAGGAAGAGGGCATTATTTTCGATTTGCTGACCAATCCCACGGAGATTCTGGCAGACGAAAAGGGCTGGGTCACGGGCATGAAGTGTATCAGGATGGAGTTGGGAGAGCCGGATGCGTCGGGCCGCCGCCGTCCTGTGGAGGTGCCGGGCTCCGAGTTTACCATGGAACTGGATACGGTTATTATGTCCCTGGGAACATCGCCCAATCCCTTGATTTCTTCGACTACGGAAGGACTTGAGACCAACAAATGGAAGTGCATTGTGGCGGAAGAGGAAAACGGACAGACCAGCAAGGAAGGTGTATATGCAGGCGGCGATGCGGTTACAGGTGCGGCTACGGTTATTCTGGCCATGGGCGCGGGTAAGGCGGCAGCGAAAGGGATAGACGAATACCTGAAAAGCAAGTAAGTTGCGCCCGTGGCCTGCCATGGGCAAATCCCCGTTCCGGGGATTGGGTAAGGCGGCAGCGAAAGGGATAGACGAATATTTGCGCAACAAATGATTATATAGTTTCTGGACCTCCACAAATGAGAAATGGGGAAAGAAGGTAAAAACTATGCCATGGTGTCCTAAATGCAAGACAGAGTACAGGGAAGGTTTTCGGGTTTGTGCGGATTGCGGCAGTGAGCTGGTGGATGAGCTGACAGGGGAAACGGAAGGCGGAGAATTCGGAGAAGCTTCGGAAAATCAGGAAGAGACGGGGCGGCCGGATCAGGAAGAAGCCATTCCCGCAGAGGATTCCGCAGATGAAGGAGAGATTCTGACGGCAGTCAGGGAAAATGTCGGGCGCGGGCGGACAGGCGGACTTTACCAGGACAGCTCCGAACGGGCCAGCGACAATCGTTCGTCGGCCTGGGTGCTGCTGGGTCTTGGCTCTGCAGGATTGATCGCGGTAATTTTGGGCGTGGCCGGAATCCTGCCGTTTCGGCTCGGCAACCCTTATCTATTTTACGGTGTCATGGGAGCAATCTTTATTCTGTTTGTGGTAGCGGGGATAGTTTCCATGAAAAACGCCAGACTTTTTGAAAAGAAGGCAGAATCGGAAAACTCTCTCAGGCAGACACTTCTGGACTGGTGTCGGGCTAATTTAAACGCGGCGGACATTGACAGAGAGGTGTGCGGAGAGGGCGTATCAGAGGAAGTTGCGTATTTCAGGAGATCTTTCTGCATTAAGGAAAAGCTGAATCATCAATTTGTGAATCTTAATCAGGGGTTTTTGGATCAGTTTATTGATGATTATATCTATGACGAGATCTTCGGAAAGAGGGCCGAATGAAGATTTCAATCGTTTGTGTGGGAAAAATAAAAGAAAATTTTTATCGGGAAGCCGTTGCGGAATATGCGAAACGGCTTTCGCGTTATTGTAAGCTGGAAATCATTGAAGTGTCGGACGAAAAAACGCCGGACGGGGCTTCGCTCCAGACGGAAGACCAGATTAAGGAAAAGGAAGGGCGCAGAATTCTGGAAAAGCTTCAGGAGGATGCTTTTATTTGCACGCTGGAAATCAGCGGAAAGAAGCTTTCTTCGGAGGCGTTTGCCCGGTGGATGGAAAAATTGACGGTCGGTGGAATCAGTCATATCATGTTTGTGATCGGCGGTTCGCTGGGACTTCATGAGTCAGTGTGCCGCCGTGCCGACTTTTCTTTAAGCTTTTCGGATATGACCTTTCCCCACCAACTGATGCGGGTAATCCTGTCGGAACAGATATATCGGGCTTTCCGGATTATTCATGGGTCGCCGTACCATAAGTAAGGGCGAAATATTTCAGAATAATTCCAAGGAAAGCTGGCTGGAAACAGAAAAGCCAGTCTGAACAGGAAAAAGGAAAACAGGATGAAGGAATTGCAAAAACCTCCAAAGCTCTGCAAAGGAGATACCATTGCAGTGGTCAGCCCCTGCAATGGCTGGGCTGGAGATGCAAAGATCCACTGGAAATACCAGTTGGGCATTAAATATCTACAGGAGACAGGGCTGAAGGTACTCCCTGCGCCTAATGCGCTTAGAGGCTCAGCTTATTTGTCTGAAAACCCAAAGGCGAGGGCGGAAGACATTATGTGGGCTTTTGAAAATACCAATGTGAAAGCCATTATTGCCAGTGTGGGAGGCAACGACAGTATAAAAATCATACCCTATATTGAGCCATACCTAATCAGTACTTATCCCAAAATATTGATAGGCTATTCTGATGTTATGAATTTGCATATCCTCGCTTATCATTGCGGCTTGTCTTCTTTTTACGGCTGCAATCTGTTATCTCCTTTGGCAGAAGCACAGGGCTGGCACCCATATAGCAGAAAGTGGTTTGATAGGGTGCTTTTTTCTGATTCTGAAATAGGCATCATTGAACCGTCTAAGGAATGGACCTATGAAGAAGCGGATTATTTCAATCCTCTTCACAGGCGTACTTATTATCCAAACAATGGATATGAGCTTGTTCAGGGGGAGGGAACGGTGAAGGGCAGGTTGTTTGGCGGTCATACCGGGCTGAAGGAGCTTGAAAATACGCCGCTGGCACTTGATGCAGAGGATTTCAGGGATACAATTCTTTTTTTGGAAGATATTCCCGAATTTTATACGCCCTCGGCCATTGAGGATTTTTTGAGATGGCTTGACAGAATTGGAGCACTGGAAGAAATAAACGGAATGATTCTGGGAAAAGCAAATGAAAATACCGCATTTGCCAAACAGAAGGAAACGGTAAGAGATGTGTTGTCCCGATTGGGACAGGGGAAGCTTCCGGTTATTTATGGAGTGAATTTCGGACATTCTTCTCCTGTCTGCGTTCTGCCATATGGGGCAGAAGCGGAAATAAATTGCGAAAAGGTTTCCCTTTCCATTTTAGAAAGCGGTGTATTGTAGGGCATTTTAAAAATATCTGGGATGGTTTAGAAATGTATGAATGAAATAAGCAAGAAACAATATCTTGAAAATCCATGCGGAACAGCATCTATTCCCTATTGGAAAGCAGTTTGTATTTCCATACCTGATAATATGAAAATTTTGCATGACAGGGAGTTCAATACAGAGATGCTGAAACGATACTCTGATGAACCATATTTTCGTTTACAGCATCGTATGCGGGAGTTAAAGCCTGTGTCATTGCCGGAGGGTTATTCTCTATATGAAGCCTCTGTACCTGAATTTGTGGATCATATCAACAGCTGTTATGAAGATATTGGCATTACAATGTCTGAAATACAGAGTTACCTGGCCAGAGAACAATATTGTGCAGAGCTTTGGCTGGCTGTCAGAGATGATGATAAAGGAAAAATTGTGGCAACTGGTATTGCCGAACTGGACCGTGAGATTGGCGAGGGCGTATTGGAATGGCTGCAGGTATCAAAGGATTATCGCAGACGTGGATTAGGGAGTTATCTTGTGTTAGAACTGTTGTGGAGAATGAGAAAAGCGGCAAGATTTGTTACGGTATCCGGGAAATGCGCAAATACTGATAATCCGGAAGGGTTATATCGTAAATGTGGTTTTGGTGGTAATGATGTATGGCACATTTTGCGAGAGCGTGAGTAAACTGCTTTCGCCGAATAAAAAGAGTCATAATAAAAATGTTGAGCGTATTGATAAACTTAACCTCAGGTTGAATTTTGTGTCTGAAACACAACCATGCAATGATGGTAAAGATGTCTTTGTTCCCCTATAATGAAGATAACAAATAACTTGGAAGGAGTCAAAAATGTTAGATACTGTGAAAGTCGGGAAACAAATTACGCTGTTTAGAAAAAACAAGGGATTGACGCAGGAGGATGTCGCCAGGCAATTAGACATAAGTCCTCAGGCAGTGAGTAAATGGGAAAATGGACATGCGATGCCGGAATTGTCTCTTCTTGTGGAGTTATCGGAATTATTGGAATGCACAATGGATCAGATTTTTTTCCCGGCGCCCATGCCTGCTGTAAATGCAAATTTTGAGCATATACTGCTGCCATATGCACCTGTTGCGGAGTTTACAGGCAGAACCTGGCCGCGGAGTATGTCGAAGCCTGCAATCCTGTCCGCAATCAAGCTTTTTATGGGTCTTGAGACGCGCCGGGATGCAATGAACCGACAAATTAATGATGATACAGAGTATATTCTTCAGGGGGCATTTTCCGGCATCAGCTTTGGTTATTCCTGGGGGTTTGAGGATAATTGGGAAGAATGTCTTGCGGTGTATGGATTAACCTGTGAAATTCACAAAAAAGCAGAGTATTCACAGAAGGAGTTTATACAGACGGCGATAAACCATATAAGGAGCGGGTATCCCGTAATCGTTATACCCAAAGAATATACAGACACCATACTGGCAACAGGATATTCTGATTCAGGAAGAACTTTAAAGGGACTCCCCTTTCTAGATGGGGATGATGAGAAAAATTCCATCATGTCTTTTGAACAGCTGAAAAGTTTTTCCGAATGGTATTTGAAGGATTCGGAACTGCTTCTTATTAAGCCTGGCTCTAAAACGGATTCTGTCGTTGATCAGTGCAGAAAAGTTCTGCAAAAAGGATATGCGCTTTTAAGCAATAAAGTACATTTGTTTGAAGAGCCCCTTATGGGCTATGGACTGGTTATCTATGATAATTGGTGTGAAGAGCTCCGAAAAGAAACAAATCGAGAGATGACAGATATTGAATGTATGTTTCCGCATATTTTTATACACTATGAAGGCAAACTGCGGATAAGGCAGTTCCTTGAATGCTGTATACATTTGATACAGGATATTGATGACAGTTACATCCGGACTGCAATTTCAAAATATGACGAAATCCTGTCTATTTGTGAAAAATGTTTGAATGAAATGCTTCCCAAGACGCCTGAAAATGCGGCGGAGGCCAGAATGATGCGGCAGGCATATATCGGCATTCTGCAAAGATGCAGGGGACTGGAAGAGGAAGCGCTGGTAGCAATAAGTTCTTCTGTGACCGAGCAGGGCAGAGCATTAACATTACGATGAAAAACAAAGGGGAATGTACAATGGTAGTTGGAATTATAGGCGAAAGCTGTACAGGGAAATCAACGCTTGCCCAAAAGCTGCGTGATGTACTGAATGGGGAAGTTTATACCGGCAAAGATTACCTACGTCTTGCAAAGAATGAAAGTATGGCGAAAAATATTTTTCAGAATAAAATGCGTGTAGCAACTATTGAGGCTCCTGTTATTTATGTGATTTCTGAAAAAGAACATTTGGAACTGCTGCCCGAAAAAGCATACAGGATTCTTGTCACAGCGGAACTGGATGTAATTCAGGAAAGATTTGCAGAGCGGATGCACGGGAATTTGCCGGTTCCGGTGGCAGATATGTTGCAGCGAAAGCATGGATGCTTTGATTCTGAGAAATGTGATATTCATATAAAGTCAGGGCAGGATGATTTGGATGAAGTATGTTTACTTGTTCGGAATGCAATCAGACAGGAGCAACACTTATGAAAAAGCTGGCTGTTTTTGTTTTACTTATTGCGTGTGTGCGGGCGGCTGCGCAAAATGATTACCAACCAATTAAGCAGTCAGATATTGTGGCGCAGTGTATGGTGTGGGAGAGCCGGTATGGGACGGAGGATGTACTGCCAGTAGAGCTTTTTACGGACCTGCAGCGCTATGTGGTAGAGGGAAAATATGTGGAGGCACTTTCCGACTATCGGCAGAATGAGCTGATTTGTACGGTAGAAGAGCTGGCAGAAGCCTGTCCTGATTATGAAACACTTGTGGAAGAATACTTTGCGGATCAGTGGGGAGAGAACCTTTTACAGACAGAAAAGATTTACCATTTGCAGAAAGCAGACGGTGAGGACTGTTTCCTCTTGTTTTATGTTAATTTTGCGGGGTCAGACGATAAAGGCTATTTAAGCACCATGACGCTGAAAAAGGATGGGCAAGAGTGGCGGCTTACAGGTAATACAAGCAAAGCAGGCGGTGTTAGGGATTATGAGATTTTTGCAAGAGAGGAAGCGGGAGAAAAGTTTTTTTATCTTCTAAAGCTTTATGATTCTTCGTCATGGCTGGAATTGTCAAGGCTTTCAGAATCCTTTCACGTACCCTTGGGCGGGTGGGATATTGGGCTGATTGAGACAGGGGTGAAGCCGGAGATACTATTTCAGGAGGCGAACAGTGCGCTTGTGGCGCAGGTAAAGGAATATGTAGAAGAAAATGCGTGTTTTTTGGCGTGGATGCAGGAGAACCACAAGCCAATATGGGGAGATGAGGGGAAAGAAGAGCATTATGTTATGAGAGAAGCCGTCTCTCCGGATGCTGATGGAACAGAGCAGATATGGGTGATTGATTTTGAAAAAACAAATTCAAAAGAAACAGTGATTTTTCAGATGACGGAAGGGGAAGACGGACTCCTTTTATTGGAAGCTCGTGATGGAGACCTGGATGGAAGACTTGTGTTTTCCTGTAAGCTTAACCTTATAAAAGAGGCGGGGGTAAGAGGGATAACGCCTGCCTATTGGGAAACGTTTGACTGCAGCGGACTGACGGCGGGGAAGCAAAAGAATCTCCCATGGAGTGAGATGTGGGAGCAGGTTTTGCAGGAACAGCAAAACAGAAGCATTACTCCATGGCAGGGAGAAAAAGAGTTCTCGGATGCGGTTTTTCATCTGCTGCGGGAAGAGGCATGGACAGGCTTATGCGGAGAGCCCAATATGCTTTTGGAAAGCTATAGGGTGGATTTGACAGAGGATACGGAAAGCTTTATGCAGATGGTCCAAGAGACGATGGGGAATCGTACCTTTGTACACAGGGAGGATGAGGAATGTAAGTGGGCATATCGCTGGGGCGGTGAGGATGGAAGCGATAATTTTCTCTCCTGTATCAATTACGGCTTTGCAAAGGACAGCATCCAATGGTGGAAGGTGACGGACGGGAGTCTGGAAGAATATGCTTATGTTATGGAGTCTTATGATTCGCCGCAAATAATCAGTTGTGAAGGGCAGGTCTATTGTATTACCGAGGCCGTTCCTGCTTATTGGGGCGGAGAGGTATCTACATCCATTATCAAAATTGATAATGGGGAAACTTGGCGGACAGCACATTTTTCTATTTCTACAAGTGAATATTACCTGCGGGGTAGTGGGTCAGGTTCTGGTCTAACTCGTGAAGAAGAACAGGATTTTACCTGTATTCCATTGTATGAGGCCGGGGGACTTCCTTTAGTGGTAAAGGATTATGTGCAGGAACGATATGAAGAAGCGGTAAGAGCATGTATGAACTGGAAAATATATGTATCTGATATGGAAGAAGGCCAGGGGCTTACGGCAGAGGCAAACAGAATGCTTAACAGCCTTTCCGACGGCAGCAGAGACTTGTATGCAAATCGTTATTATTTTGCTGCAGATATTGACAATGACGGAATCGTGGAGTATGGAGCGGCAGAAGACGGGGGCGGTTTGGCCGTTACATTTTATGAAGCGGAGAAGGGGGCGTTCTACTGCATTCCGTTCGAAGAGATGTTTCCCAGGCAGGATGATTTTGCAGACCTGCCGGAAGAAGCGCTGATTCTGCGGCAGCTTTGGTGCGAAAAGCTTGGGGATACGACTTATCTATTTACCGTGGAAGGGGTGTCGTATTCGCCGGACTTTCTTCTGCGGATCAGGGTGTTAAAGGATAATTATGTAGAAGAAAAGGCAGTTTATCTGCTGAAAGTAAGTATGGCGGAAGATTACAGGGAGCGGGACCTGGAGATTACGCCTTCAGCAGAGGGTGTGGGATAGGATGTGTTAATACGGATGCCGTTCTTTAATTTTTCGGGCCTTTCCCGGCATCGGGAGACGAGGGCAGTCTTTTTTGAGGTATTTTTTTGTTCTGCAGACTGCCTGTATTTGTTTGAGACAAAGGAAGGGCAGGCGTAGGACGGTCTGTGAGAGAAACGGAAGAACAATCGGTTTTGCAAAAAATTTTTTCTAAAGCACTCTCGTTAATGCCGATGGAAGAATTCCACCATGCAAGAGGGGCCTGTACCTCCACTCTGACGGAAGGACGTAAATCCCGTTCCTGATAGGTTGTAAAGCGCGTTGCCATCCCCGGATGTTCAGGCGTATCTAAAATTCCCGCCAGTGCCAGTGCTTCCAGCAAAGAGCAGACAGTTCCCTTTTGGGCAGCGGGCAGCAGACGTTCTTTATGCAGAGTATCTCTCACTTTACTGTATCTTGAGTTTGGCGGCATTTGCCGGATTACGGTTAAAATCGCGCGAAAAGTCCACAGGTCATAGAACGTAGGAGTGGGAGGCTGTCCCAGTTTTGACA
Organism: uncultured Acetatifactor sp.; assembly: GCA_910586485.1. Taxonomy (GTDB): domain Bacteria; phylum Bacillota; class Clostridia; order Lachnospirales; family Lachnospiraceae; genus Acetatifactor. The sequence continues at coordinate 17,085 of CAJUIA010000040.1, read as the reverse complement.
TTTCAAGTAACGCAAAAGCATATCCTGCAGGATCGCCGTCCAGAGGGACACCGCCTGTTATACGGTTATACCAAAGCAGCGTATCATCTACAGCTTTTTTCCGAAAGCCGCAGATGATACAAGTTTCGGGGGAGCCTTTGTAGGGGGTGAAGGAATGTCGGGGTGTGACAAGAGAAAGAAGCTTTGCGTTTAAGGCAGACTGCCACAGGAAAGGGGCGCTCCATAAACCTGCTATAAATGAGTCTGCCGCTTGAGACAAGGTCCATGTATCGGCCAGTGTGTATAGATTGTTCCAAATTTCATCATGTTCAGGACAGGACATTTGATTGGGCATGCGTCCTGCCTGTTTCAGGGTTTCCAGCTGAGCGTCTGAAAGATCTGCAGGGATACGATGCAGATGCTGCCCTTTTTCACTGTCGTAGTAAGCGTTTTCCGGGCGATAAATTAATCTCAGGATTTTTAATATTTCGATAATATTCATATATACGGCTCCATTTTTCTAAGGCAGCTATAGAGGCTGTTTTATGTTATATCGGAGCGTCGCGACATATGGTTTATGATGTAAGAAATGAAAGTAAAGTCAAATTTCAGGAGGCGCAGCCGCTTTTTATTGCCTGCAAAAGTGGAAGATGATATAATGGGGTCAGATAAGGGGCAGACAAAACAAAGGAAGAAAATATTTGCAGGATTTGGCAGAGTATGTACAAAGCCTCTACCCAGATGCAGCCGTTGTGGCAAAATAGTATTGGGGGTTATCAATGAAACTACAGTTAAGTGACAATTTAATTCAGCATTATCTGCAAAATGTATACTTTATAAACGGGCACAGCTATGCAGGGAAATCAACGATGGTTAAGATGCTGTCCCAGCGGTATGATATGATCCATTGCGGTGAAAATTATCATGATGTATTTCCTCGGAACAAGCTGTCACGGTGGAAACAGCCGGGTCTGTGCTATTTTGATACCATGAGCGGCTGGCAGGAGTGGCTCAATATGACTCCGGAAGAGCATTGGAACTGGACGGACCAGGTGTCCAGGGAGTGTGTGGAAATTGAAATTCTGGAGCTGCTTAGGCTGGCGGCATCGGGGAAGAAGGTCATTGTGGATACCAACATCCCGCCGGATGTGTTGAGGCAGATTTCAGTGTATCATCGTGTTGCCATTATGCTTTGTGATCCGCCGGATATTTGTGCCACTCGTTTTTTTGACAGAGATGACCCGGACAAGAAATTTATGATGGAGCAGATTCAGCTTTGTCCGGATCCGGAAGCGGCACTGAAAAATTTTAATTCCTGGGCATTATATCATCCTCCGCTGGAGATTGACTGGGCGCATACAGGCTTTTTTACTTATACTCGTTCGGATTTTGAAAATGATACGAGGGAAGAAGTACTGTCGATTCTGGCAAAGCACTTCGGTTTGGAAGAGGGGAAATAAATGCGTATTTTGTTATCTTCTCCGGATTTCGATCAGGCGAAATACATCCGTATATATCTTGTCCTTGTCCTCCAGGTCAATCATTAACCACTTTTGACCGTTTCCCGGTTTTGTCTGCTCATAGATATTTTTTAATTCGGGTGTACATTCCGGTAAAACAGCTTCAACGGCCGCCTTCTCTCTATCACCAACCACGACTAATACCGTGAAATAACCATCTCTTGGGTATATGGTACAAAGGCTTTTGCCGGCTTTTTTATATTTTACATTCCAGCCATATTCCCAACTGCACGAGCTGAATTCTATTTTTTCTCTGCAGCTATATTCTGCACTGATTTCTGCACAAAACTGCAAAAAGACGGAATTATGAATGAATTCTCCGATTTCTTCCAAGGTAGGGCAATACTCTTTGTTTTTTATGTCAACCATAGTAACCTCCCTGACATTATGCGTTCTAACAGTTTCACCCCGTTTAATAAGCATAAACCTGTTTTTATCCGATTTTATTATAAAGTATTCGACTGTTCGCAGCAATACATAATTATCTATTTCATTTTCAGTGGATACTCAATTTCCCCAAAGAGAATAAAATGATATATGAGGGAGAGTGAGCAGTTGTAATCTGCCGGGAAGCCATGTATAATAAAACTTGGGACGATTAGGGCATATCAGCGGGAAAAAGATATTTACGGAACATAGAACATGTTTGTTTAAGGAGGCAGAGGATGAATTACAGGAGACTTGGGAAAACAGAACTTAAGGTCAGTGAAATCGGTCTGGGCGGTGAATGGCTGGAACGTCACAGCGGCGAAGAGTGCAGGGAGATCATAGACTGCGCCGAAAGGCTGGGAATCAATATCCTTGACTGTTGGATGTCAGAGCCTAATGTCCGTTCCAATATCGGGAAGGCGTTATCCGGCAGGCGGGAGCGCTGGCTGATTCAGGGCCATATCGGTTCCACCTGGCAGAACGGCCAATATGTCCGCACCAGGGATCCGGAGAAGTGCAAGGAGGCTTTTGAAGACCTGCTGACCCGGATGCAGACGGATTATATTGATCTGGGTATGATTCATTTTATTGATCAGGAAAGCGACTGGGATGCCGCCATGAACGGCCCGTACATAGAATACGTAAAGGAGCTGAAGGCCAGCGGGAAAATCCGGCATATCGGCATGAGTACTCATAATCCCGCTATGGCGGTCAAGGCAGCGGAAAGCGGACTGATTGAGATGCTGCTGTTCAGCGTCAATCCTGCTTTTGACCTGCTTCCGCCCACGGATAATCTTGATAACTATTTCGCCGATGAATATCAGGCCGGACTGGGAGGAATCGACCCTGTCCGTGCCGGGATGTATAAGCTCTGCGAGCAGAGGGATGTGGGGATCACGGTGATGAAGCCTTATGCAGGGGGCCGTCTGTTTGATGAAAAGCGGTCTCCCTTTGGGGTGGCGCTGACGCCCGTGCAGTGCATTCATTACTGTCTGACCCGTCCTGCGGTAGCGTCGGTGCTGGCAGGCTATGACACGCCGGAGCAGGTGGAGCAGGCAGTCGCCTATGAAACCGCTACGCAGGAGGAGAAGGATTATGCCGGTGTGCTTGCCAAAGCGCCCCGCCATACCTTTGGACAGGGCGAGTGTACCTACTGCGGCCATTGTAAGCCCTGCCCGGCGGAAATTGATATTGCCATGGTAAATAAATATTATGATCTGGCTGTCATGCAGCCGGAGATTCCCGCTACCGTAAAAGCTCATTATGACACCCTGGAGCATCATGCCGATGAGTGCATCGGCTGCCGAAGCTGTGAGGGCAGGTGTCCCTTTGGCGTTAAAATTGCCGAGCGGATGGCAAAGACGGCGGAGTTGTTCCGCTGACAGGAGGATCAATAAATGCTTAGGTTAAGACCATATAAGAGCTGTGATGCGGAAATTATAGCAGGCTGGCTTAAGGACGAGGATGTATTTTACAAATGGAGCGGGGGACGGTTTGGTGAATTCCCCATTAGTGCCAGGGATATTGATAACAAGTACGGGCTGCAGAACGGTGACTGCCTGGAGCAGGATAATTTTTATCCCATGACGGCCTTTGATGACAGCGGCGTCGTGGGACATTTTATCATGCGTTATATACGTGGTGATTACAGGATACTTCGCTTGGGATGGGTGATTGTGGATGCTGCAAAAAGGGGCAGGAGCTACGGAAGCGGGATGCTTAAGCTGGGCTTAAAATATGCCTTTGAAATCCTTGGGGCTGAAAAGGTTACCATCGGCGTATTTGAAAATAATCTTCCGGCATACCGGTGCTACAGGGCGGTGGGATTTCAGGAAGCCCTGATGGAAAAAGAAGAATCCGCGGACATAAAAGGGGAACACTGGAAAATAATCGAGCTGGAAATCATGAAGGGCATGTATCAGCAGATGGTCCAGAATGCGCAGAATAGCAAATAGGGGTGCTTTTATCTGATTCATGGGAGCAAAATATGGAAGAAAGAGCAATGGCGATTCAAAAAATGGTGAGCAGGATCAGCGGCATTTTAGAGGATTGTCATCCGTCAATTTATCTGTACGGCTCGTTGATTCTGAATGATTTCCGGCTGGGCTGGAGTGATATTGACATTCTGGTATTAAATGAAAAGCGAATGTCTGCAATACAGGCAGAAATGCTGGTGGGATTGCGTCAGGAGATGCTGGAAGAGGAGCCGGATAATCCGTATTACCGTTTCTTTGAGGGGGGAATGCTTACGCTGGATGCTTTCCTTTCGGGAAAAGAGGATCTCGTTGTCTACTGGGGCACCAGCGGGGAGCAAATTACCAATACCTATGTGTTTGACAGCTTTGGCAGGGCTGAGCTGGTGGAAAGCAGTGCCTTACTGTATGGAAAGGATATTCGCGGGCTGTTGAAGGCGCCGGATTGGAAGGAGCTGTATGCGGATGTGGAGCGTCATTATAAAGCCATAAGGAAATATGCCCGGAAGATGGAGCGTAATTTCTATTCCTTTGGCTGGCTGCTGGATATTGCAAGGTGTATTTATACACTTCGTACCGGTAAAATAATTGCCAAGACCGAGGCGGCGGAGTGGGCACTGGAAAATGATCTTTGTCTGGATGCAGATGCTTTACGTTATGCGTTAAAAGTTCGCAGAGATCCGCTTGGACACAGGGATGAGCGCACCTTTGATTATGCGGAAACACTGGCGGAGCCTATCCGGCGCTTTGCCGATGTGCTGGAGAGAGAGCTGAAGGATATTTAACGGAGAGGAATCATAATGAACATTCTTATGACAGGATTTCGCGGCACGTCCTCTGAGCTGCTTGTAAAAAGAGCAGACTGTAAGTCGCTGATCCTTCTGAATGATAAGGTATTGGACGCTGAGCTTCTCCTTTCAGAGCTGGAGCGGCAGAGTTATGAGTATGTTTTCAGTTTTGGGCAGAAGCCCAATATCCGGGATAAGGTATATCTTGAAACTACTGCAAGAAGCGGAGACAAGCATCTTCATACGGGTTTTGCATACGGCAAATTGCAGGATATTTTTATGGCGGAAAAGATAGCGGTTCGGATTTCCGATCACGCCGGGACCTCTTTTTGTAATGCTTTATACTGGAATGGACTGGAATACATCCGTAATCGGGAACTGTGGACAAAAATGCTCTTTGTGCATATCCCGTTTAACAGGAACATAACGGTGCCTGAGGATTTCTTTGACAGAATTCTGCAGGGGATCAGTGACGCGGCAGGGCAAGAGGGCATATGATAGTATTACAAAAATTTCAGGAAGCGGATGATGAAATGGATAAATGTATGCCTCCTATTGCCAATGATTGCAGCCTGCAGGGGATAAAACCGATTATGGTAGACCTTCCTTATCCACCGACCCAGGTAAGAGAAATGAACACCCAATATGCGGATTTATTAGCGGTGGATTATTGTGGATCCGTGTCGGAGCTGTCCGCAATCCTACAATACATTAATAATGAAAACAGAATGTCGGCAGAGCGTTGTACATTGGTTCGAACGATTCTGGGGATCGCGATGGCGGAGATGATTCATCTGCAAAAGCTGGCGGAGCTGATCCAGCTGCTGGGCGGATACGTGTGTTATGAAGCAAAACGGCCGAACGGTATGTGGTCGCCTTCCTGCCTGACCCTGCCGGACTGCATTCCGCAGATGCTCCAGGCGGATATTGAAGCCGAAGAAGCCGCAATCCGGCAGTACCGGATGCACATCAGCGCCATTCGGGACGACTATGTCAATGCCGTTTTGAGACGGATCATTCAGGATGAAGAGTACCATATTATGATCCTGCGGTCCCTGTTGAACAACGGATGCTGAAAGCAGAAGATTAGTCAGGATAGAGAAAAAATGTGTGACCATCGGGACTCTATCCTGACAAGCCTTAAGCAACCGTTCGGAGCTTCTGTATCCGCTTTATAAAAGCTCCATATTGATGGATTTATTCGTGAAGCCATAATCGGAATAGAATTTATATGCAGCTATATTCCTGGCATTTACCTGCAGCTCAATCCCGTCAAATCCCTTTTGGTTTTTTAAAACCTTAAGGAAATCGAAAAAAGCGTGTCCGATTCCCTTCCCCCGGTATTTTTCGTCTACGGCCATGGAGTCAATAAAAATAATATTTCTTGTTACCTGAACCGGATTCTCAATATGGCGATAGATGATAAATAAAACTCCCGCTATCGTTTCTTCGTACTCTGCGATGAAAAAGGTTTCGTCCTTCAACGCCTGTTCATATATTTCTAATGGCAATACGGTTTCACTGTATTGATAAATATCCGGCCTCCAGTCAATATGCAGCTGTTGTACCTGCTTCATAATGGCCTCTGCGGCTGTGTAGTCATCTGGTTTTGCATTTCTGATTTGAATTTTCATGACACTTTTCCTCCTTTTGTTTCTCCGGTGTATTGTTCTGATTTTATCACAGGCGGTTTTGGGCTGCAAGCCGCAGGCTGAACAGTGCAGGTGACTTGATGGTTTCCCGGTTTTTGGTGTATTTGATTGCAATATGTTTCTGCGCCATATATAATGAAAATAGAAAAGTGGAATACAGAGTGCAGCATGCCAGGGCAGGCGGAAAAGGTGTGCGAACTGCTGCAGGAACAGAGCCGCTCTAGAGTAAAACGCGGAGATTGATAAATCTTGCGAACTTTTCCGGCGGCTTGTCATTTCCTGTCAGCCTGTGTAAAATGAAAGTGACACCAAAACGTATACCACGGGAGACAGAGGATGAGTGAGGATATTTTAAGCGGTTTAAATCAAGAGCAGCAGGAGGCGGCGACGGCTACGGAGGGCTATGTGCGGGTGATCGCCGGTGCGGGAACGGGTAAAACCAGGACACTGACCCACAGATACGCCTACCTGATTCAGGAGCTGGGCATATCGCCCTCCAATATCCTGTGCATCACTTTTACAAATAAAGCGGCCAATGAGATGAAGCGGCGGATTAAGGCCATGCTGGGAGAAGAGTTTGATACCTCCTTTGTGGCGACCCTTCACGCCTTCTGCACCAGGGTGCTGCGGGAAGAGATTTTCCGGCTTTTTTACCCGGAGAATTTTATTGTGCTGGACAATATTGACCAGAAGAAAATCCTGGAGGAAGTTTATGATGAAATGGGGGTGAAAATGGACACCGCCAGCTTCAAGTTCATGATAGACCAGATTCGGTATTATAAGAATCTTCTCACCTATGTGGAATATCTGGCTGATCCCAATTTTGATTATTCCACGCTCACTGCCGATAAGAAGACGGACGAGATTATTTTCCGTTATATCAGGAAGCAGCGCAAATATTTCGGTCTGGACTTTTTTGATTTGATTAATTTTACTATTTATCTGTTCGGCAAATATCCAGAGGTGCTTTTAAAATGGCAGCAGCGCCTTTGCTATATTATGGTGGACGAGTTTCAGGACATTACCGTTAAGGAGTTCAAGCTGATCCGCCGTCTGTCGGAGGCGAATCAAAATCTGTTTGTGGTGGGAGATCCGGATCAGAACATTTATGAATGGCGGGGCTCCAACATGAGCGTGCTGGTGGATTTTGAAGGATGGTTGAACAATGAATGTTTTGAAAATCAACTTGAACTTCAGGCCAGGGACATTATACTAAATGAAAATTATCGCTCTACAAAGCAAATTCTGGATGTAGCCAATTCCCTGATTGCGAAGAATGACAATCGTGTCAGGAAGGAGCTTTTTACCTCTGTTGCCGAGGGCAGTAAGGTGCAGTATTTTCATGGTAAAAGCGACAAGGAAGAGATTAAATTTATTTGTGACAAAATCAAGGCCCATAAGGAAAACGGCGGAAATTATGCTGATTTTGCCGTGCTTTACCGCTCCAATTACGTGTCCCGCTTTGTGGAGCAGGGACTGCTGTCGGAGAACATTCCTTATACTGTGTATGGTGGCGTAGGCTTTTATGAGCGGGCGGAGATTAAAGACGTGCTTTCTTATATGCGGCTTGTGGACAATCTGGAGGATGACCTTTCTTTTAAGCGCATTATCAATACGCCCAGACGTAAAATCGGCAAGATCAAGATGGGTTTCCTGCAGGCATACGCCGAAGAAAACGGTACCTCCCTTTATGCTGCCCTGAAGGCTCTCTGCCATCACGATAGCATGAAGGGCTGCAAAGGGGCGGAATTTGTGGAATCTATTGAGAAGCTGCGGCTGGCTGCAGATACCCTGCCAGTGTCGGAGCTTCTGCAAATGCTGATGAAGGATACGGGATATGAGCTGTATCTGCGGGAGAGCGGTGATATTGAGCGCCTGGACAATGTGACGGAGCTGCTGCGGGGCGTTGTCACCCAGGAGCATGAGTTTGGCGAGATGCTGACGCTGACGGTGTTCCTGCAGGGCATTACTCTCCTTCGGGACAGTGATGCGGAGGACAAGAGCGACTGCGTAAAGCTGATGACAATCCACACAGCCAAGGGGCTGGAGTTTGACGAGGTGTTCCTGGCAGGGCTGACCGAGGGCGTTTTCCCCTCGGCTAGGAGTCTGGAAGAGCGGAAAACCGATGCTTTGGAAGAGGAACGCCGCCTTTGTTTTGTGGCGGTTACCAGAGCGCGAAAGCAGCTGTATCTTACCGAAAGCGAGGGCTTTGGGATCAAGGGCTATTCCAAGGCGCCTTCCCGGTTCGTGTTTGACATTGACGAAAATCTGCTGGAGATCATCGGCAATATCCCTGCAGAGCTTAAGGCGGAATATGTATGCCAGGTCAGGAAATTTGACAAAAAGGTGCCGGTGGTCTACAGGGTAGGGGATCAGGTGCGGCACAAGGTATTTGGCGAGGGCATTATCGAAAGTGTGGATGAGGCAAACAGAACTTATTACATCCGTTTTGTCAACGGGATCAAGCCCATCAGCTTCGGCTATACCGGGCTGGCGCATATTTTTTAGAGGAATCGGAGGGGCATATGACGTTATCGGAGAGAAATATAATCACCGAGCGTATGCGTAAAATCATAGGTGCCAAAAATATCAAATTAGGAAGAGTCGTGGATTTAGTCTGGATTGCCATGATAGGGGCGGATGGCAGAAATTATGCTCTTCATATGCAGACTTTTTTCAGGTTTTGCAATCAGGAGGCAGTCCTGATTACTGACATGGATAAATACCAGCCCATCTCACCGGATATAGATTATGAATCTTTTAACTGGGATGTGCAGGGGAACAACTTACTGGATAAATGGTGTGAGGAATTTAACAAAAATTTGTCCCCGGAAATCGTAATTGAATCTATGGAAATAAACAAGTTTGGTGACCTGCAGATTTGCTTTAGTCATTCCATCACATTGACCGTTTATTTAGATACGACCTCAGATGATGAGTGCTGGCGTTTTTTTGAATGGCATGGAAATGGAGAGCATCTGGTTGTCACCGGCAAAGGAATTGAGAGTCAGGCGGAGGACGCCAATGAGTGAAAGAGTGGCAATGGATGCTGTGTTAATTGATGCACTTAGAGGGGATTTTAAATTCTTATATAACGCGCTGCAAAAACATCCTGCTATTCTTATGGGCAGAATGGAGAAAAGCAGCCTTGAGAGGCTATATCAGTCAAAGACGGATGAAATATGCTCCTATGACAGCCTGGTCAATGCAGCAACGGAATTAACTGCTTTTTTTGAGGACGGTCATACAAATATCGAGGTGCCTTATTCAAATAAAGATCATTGTATTCCCCTGCCGTGTGAATGGAGTAAAGACGGCAGGAATTTGATTCTTGGCAGGGCTTACGGGGATATACCGGCCGGGGCACGGATTACGGGCATTAACGGTATCACAGTGGAACAGCTGGTATTCCTGATGGCAAAAAGGATCCCTCATGAAAACATTTATCTGGTAAAAAGCAGAATGATTGGGTATCCGTATCAGAATTATCATTTTTTAAGCGAAATGAGTCTGAACTATTTATTTAATGTAAAGGATGATTACACTTTCTCTTTTCAGGTAAATGACCAGAAGCTGCAAAAAAGGATTCCCTTACAAACATATAACGGATTTTTGGATTTTATGGACGACAGTCATTTTTGGAATTATGAAATACAGGATCACAGGATGATTTTTCATCTTAACGCCTGCATTTATAATCAGGAATACAAGGCGGCTCTGGAAAAGCTGGCAAGGCTGTGCAGAGAGAGGCGGCTTACATCCTTTGTGCTGGATCTTGGCCGAAATATGGGCGGAAGTTCTGCCGTTATTGACGAGTTTATCAAATATATAGATACGGATTGCTTTAAAAGATATGAGATGACAGATTATTCATCCGGAGAAGCAAAGAGGGTATCAAGCAGACAGGAGGTGGTCAAAAATGAACGGAAATCCATTTGCTTTCCGGCAGATTTGTATTGCAGAGTATCCTGCCATACCTTCAGCAGCGCCAGAACCTTTGCTGTCACTTTAAGGGACAACGGACTTGCCCGTATCATCGGGACCCAAACTGGCGGGAAGCCGAATTCCTTTGGGTTGCCTGTAAGGCGTGAGATGCCTGTAAGCAGGGTGCGCTTCCGGGTGTCTACCAGTTATTTCAGGCGGCCGGATGAAAGGAAGGATGATGCGGATACTCTGGAAATAGATGAAGAGCAGAAGCTTCTGCCCTTGAATTTGCAGACGATTCACAGTATAATCATAGAGTAAGAAACTAATCCGGAAATGATTGGTTTCTAAATAATTTTTTTCTTCAGGAAAAATAGTTAAGGAGGTCAGAAGGAAATATGATTACCTGGAACAATCTGGATACCGTATCCGCGTATCAGGAGCTGCAAAGGAAAACGCCTGTAGATCTGGCAGAAGTAATGGCAGGGGACAACGGCGCGGCCCGCGTAAAGAAATACAGTGTGCCCATGGCCGCGGGGCTTTCCTACAATTATGCCGCAAAGCAGGTGGATGACGAGATTTTGCAGGCGCTGGCAAAGCTGGCGGAGGAAACCCAGCTTGCAGAAAAATTCGAAGCCCTTTATAACGGCGAGGTGATCAATACCGGAGAGAAGCGCATGGTACTTCACCATATGACCAGAGGTCAGCTTGGAGAGGCTGTTGTGGCAGACGGCGTGGATAAGCGCGGTTTTTATGTGGAACAGCAAGAAAGAATAGCAGAGCTGGCAGACAAGGTACATAAGGGTGAGATTACCAATGCCGCAGGGGAGAAGTTTACCACTGTGGTACAGATCGGCATCGGCGGCAGCGATCTGGGTCCCCGCGCCATGTATCTGGCTTTGGAAAACTGGGCGAAGGCAAATAATACCTTCAAGATGGAAGCCAGATTCATCAGCAATGTGGACCCGGATGATGCGGCGGCAGTGCTAAATTCCATTGACGTAGCCCATTCCCTTTTTGTGCTGGTATCCAAATCCGGCACCACTTTGGAGACCCTGACCAATGAGTCCTTCGTCAAGGATGCGCTTAAGAACGCGGGGCTGGATGCTTCCAGACATATGATCGCTGTTACCAGTGAGACTTCGCCGCTGGCAAAGAGTGACGATTATCTGGCCGCCTTCTTCATGGATGATTATATCGGCGGCCGGTTTTCCTCAACCTCCGGCGTGGGCGGGGCGGTGTTATCCCTGGCCTTTGGTCCTGATGTATTTGCGAGATTTCTGGAGGGCGCAGCAGAGGAAGACAAGCTGGCAAAAAACAGCGATGTCTTGGAAAATCCTGCTATGCTGGATGCTCTGATTGGGATTTACGAGCGGAATGTGCTGGGGTATCAGAATACGGCAGTACTACCTTATTCCCAGGCTTTAAGCCGTTTCCCTGCGCATCTGCAGCAGCTTGACATGGAATCCAACGGCAAGTCGGTGAACCGTTTCGGCGAGCCTGTCAAGTATTCCACAGGCCCTGTTATTTTCGGCGAGCCGGGCACCAACGGGCAGCATTCCTTCTACCAGCTGCTGCATCAGGGAACGGATATTGTGCCCCTGCAGTTTGTAGGTTTTCAGAATAACCAGATTGGCAGAGATGTTGTGATTCAGGACAGCACCAGCCAGCAGAAGCTCTGCGCTAACGTTGCGGCTCAGATTGTGGCGTTTGCCTGCGGCAAGGCTGATGACAACCGGAATAAGAACTTTGAGGGTGGACGCCCTTCCAGTATCATTGTCGGTGAGCAGCTGACCCCGGAGGCACTGGGCGCTCTGTTGTCTCATTTTGAAAATAAGGTGATGTATCAGGGCTTTGTATGGAACATCAACAGCTTTGACCAGGAAGGCGTGCAGCTGGGGAAGGTGCTGGCAAAGAAGGTGCTGGCTCATGATACAGATGGAGCTTTGAAGGAATACAGCGATTTGCTGGGAATTTAAATATTTCGGTCTGTACTGTTTTTGGATATTTGTGCCGTCAGGAGGTGGGACTGCTGTCTCCTGGCGGTTGTTTTCGTTAAAGAATGGGAAATTGCGAAAAGTAATAATCGTGCAGAATGTGAATATAATAGATAACATACTTGACGTACAGAAAACTGTACAATATAATAAAAGTATAAAAATGTGTTGGGAGGTGCTGCGTCATGTTGGCGGTAAATTATACAAATCTTCGTGACAATATGAAAATGTATATGGATAAGGTAACGGACGATTATGAGACAATGATTGTCACCAGGAAAAATAATAAGAACGTGGTAATGATTTCGGAGGAAGCGTATAATAACCTAATGGAAAATATTTATGTTTTTGGAAGCAAGGAAAACTATGACTGGCTGATGAAGGGGAAATCACAGCTGGAGAAGGGGCAGTGTGCCTGTCATGAATTACTTGAGGTAGAAGAGGATGAATAAGATATTTGCAGATACCGGCTGGGAAGATTATCTTTATTGGCAGACAGAAGATCGGAAAACGCTTAAAAAGATCAATCAGTTAATTCATGATATTGCCCGAAACGGCAATGAGGGGATAGGAAAGCCGGAACCTCTGGGCGGGAATTTATCCGGTTATTGGAGCAGGCGAATCAATGATAAAGACCGTCTGATTTACAGAATTGATGAAGAAAATATCTATATTTTGTCATGTCGGTATCATTATGGTGATAAGTAAAAAGGCGCCACAAATTTCTCATAGTCATTCACAAATTGCACAAACCCTCCAAAGGGATGTTCCTCATCAGGGGCATGATAAATTTCCTTCTCTGTCCTGGGGCTCCCGGAAGGGATATAGATGGCGTTTGGCAGATGGTTTGCCAAATCAAGCGCAATGCTTTCCGGATGATATTTATCGGCACAGGGTGCAATCAGTGCAGGAATGTCGATTTTATGCAGGTCTTCGTCGCTTAAATTGGCCCGGTAGAAGGCCGGGCTTCCCATCCAGTCACCCCAGAATTTCATGAGTCCAGCAAAGTCCTGCGGGGATATTTTCAGGATTTTATCTTTATCCTTGCGGTACAGGTCCGCAATCCAGGCGGCACAGTGCCCGAATCTGGTCCGGGGGGGATTGGCGCTGTAGGCAGCCACCTCTTCCATGGTATGGCTTTGGGCAAATTCTGCAATCCGGCCGAAGCGGGTCTGAATAATTTCCGCTTCCACGCTGCTGGTGGTATCCGTGGGTCGGTAGAGAGCAATGCTTTTTGCCGTATCAGGATATAGGTGGGCAAACAGCAGGGCCATTTCCCCGCCGCCGGAACAGCCGGCCAGATGCGCGGAGCTGATGTGCAGCCCGTCCAGAAATTCTTTCAGGCAGGTGCAGAACAAATGATATTCACTGGGGGTATCCCGAAGAACAACATCGGACTGCCCGTTATTGGGGCCATCCCAGATAATGACCCGGAAGTGTGCGGACAGCCTGCCGGCAAAATACCAGGCGCCGGGATTGATGCCGCCTAAGGTGGACTGCAGATAGACAATCGTCTCCCCCTGGCCGTAGGATTCATAATAAATCTGTGCATCGGTAATTTTTTGCTTCGGCATAAAAATCTTCCTTTCGGCTTGTTGCCTCTATGCTACCACGGAAAGATAATCGTGTAAAGATATGGCCTGCGGTTTTCCAAAGACTTCGCTTTTCCAAAAACAGAAAAGTATTTGCTTATTGCCCGTTAATAGTTAAAATGAAATAGGGCGCAGGTCTGCGATCTGGGAATCGGAATTTGCAGGAAGAGGCCTGACCTGGAAGAAGGAGGAAGCTGATGGGGATTTTTGACAAGTTCAAAAAAGGAAAGCAGCAAAAGCCGGCTGCAGACGGAGGGGCGGGAAGCCATGAGATTACACCGGAGCAGGCAGAGCCGGTCACGAAAAGTATTGTTGCGCAGCTAGGTTATCCCTGCCGGATTTTTTCGGGAAAGGCGAGCTATGAGGAAATCGTGGCGGCCTATGAGCAGGCCCTGCAGGAGGGACGGCAGGAGGGCTTTACTCCTGTGTTGGTTCCGGAAGACAGCGTGCTGGATGAGTATCTGGGGATCTTAAAGGACGACGGATATTCTCTGGAAAGTATATTAAACAGTGAGCCGGAGTCCGGGGAAGAGCTGTTGAAAAAGCGGTTTGAGGCGGACGAATTCGATGAGGATAAGCTTATCGGTGAATTTGACGATGAGCCGGCATTGATTGATCGTTATACGGCTTTTCAGAATGGGTGGACAAAGGAGATAAAGGAAACGATGCTGTTTAAGGTGCCTACCACTAGACCTTGGGAGCTGGTGGCCTATGTGCCGTTTGGCGGCTGGAATGACTGTCCGGAAGTGAAGGAAATGATGGCTGTCTGTAAATATTGGTATGAAAAGTACGGGGCGGTGCCGGTAACGATTACTCATGACGAAATGGAAATGCACGTGCCTTCACCGGTAGCGGAGAAGGATGCTCTTCAGGTGGCAAAGGAGCATTTTGCATTTACGACGGACCGGGTTTCCCAGTGTACGGATACAGGAACATTAGCAGAGCTGGCGGCGTGTATTGCCGCATCGGAAATCTGGTACTTTTGGTGGGACTAGTGGAGGAACGGAATAATGGCGACTTGGGTGACACATTTGATGGTGGCCGACGGAGTGCTGGACAAGGTTTCCGGGCTGGACCGGCACGGTTTCTGCGTGGGGAATATAGCGCCGGACTGCAATGTAGAAAATGAGGACTGGACGGAGTTTACGCCGCCCCGTGCAGTGACCCACTGGATGAGCGGTGAAAGAAAGGCAGGCTCTGACTGTGGCAGATTTTACAACGAATATATTGAAAACCGCAGGCAGGACATCAGGACGGAGGAAGAATATTCATTCCTGCTGGGGTATTATGCACATTTGATTACGGATGCGGAATTTCAGAGATATATCCGGGATGAGAAGCGGGTGGCAGCCGCCTGGCAGCGGATCAGGGAGCATCCCGTATTATCGGAAAGAAGTGCCGGTATGCCGGAAAACTGGGACTCTGTAAAGCGGCTTATCGGGAAAGAAGAGCGGATGAAGGATATATACCGGATAGAAGCGGAGTATCTGGAGCAGCATCCGCAATCGGGGTATTTCACGGAGATTCTAAATTTAAAGACCTTTCCGGATTATATTGATTACCTCCCTGCCGGAGCCATTGTGCGCAAGATCGGCGTCATGGGCTACCTTCCGGGAAAAGAAGTCAGTAAATATCCTTACATAGGGATGACCAGGGAAGAGTATGAGTGCTTTGTCGAGAGGGCCGTTTGGCTGGTGGTGGAAGCACTCAAGGGAATAAGGTTAAAATGAGTGGTAATGAGAGGGGAAAAGATACATGAGCAACAAAGCTTATGATGACATTTGAACCATTATATGATGCTTTGGAACAGGAAAAAGGACTTTGCTGTGGAGGACTTGGATACTGCGGCTTATAAGGAGTTTAGAATTACGGAAGCATTTGCCTTCAATCGCAATATGTTTTTTGTTCCCACCAGTGAATTTGCAATTTACCGTGCCGCTTTAAAAGATGTTGTAAGATGGGGGTCTTCGGATGAAAGCTGGCTGCCGGCAGTAATTTGTGGAGGATATATGGAAATTATCGAAGTCTGTGAAAGACCTGATACGTTAATGCACTCACTTCTAAAAGTGTGGGAAAAGTCCGTAAAAGCAACACATTTGTTCTTATCGGAATGCGAGATAGAGAACATTAAAAAATACGTTCCACAGGCCTTAAGCAATGTTGAAAGGCTTGTGACAGCAAACGATGAAAACAGCAATCCCGTTGCTTTTATGGGAATTGAAAAGGAATGTTTGGAAATGCTGTTTATAACGCCGGAAGAAAGAGGAAAAGGATTAGGCAGACAGCTTATTCAATATGGAATAGAGCATTACGGAATAAAAAGCCTGGCCGTGAACGAGCAAAATCCACAGGCAAAAGGCTTTTATGAGCATATGGGCTTTCAAGTTTATAAAAGAACAGACTATGATGAACAGGGAAATCCCTATCCGCTTTTATACATGAGCCGTTTATAGAAATCTGTAAGGCATATTTACAAATAGAAGCTGGAGAGAAAACAGATGAATACACCTGCATTGGAAACAGAGCGTTTGATTTTAAGAAAATTTACAGAAAAAGACATGGAATCACTATTCCTGATACTTCAAGATGAGGAAGTTAATCGGTTTTTGCCCTGGTATCCGCTAAAAAGTCTTGCGGAAACGAAAAGCTTTTATGAAGAGGGGTATGCTTTAAAATATGCGCAGCCGCAGGCATATGCCTATGCAATCTGTTTGAAAAAAGACAATGCTCCGATTGGCTATATAAAGGTTGAGATGGAAGAGCATCATGACTTCGGCTATGGACTTCGTAAGGAGTTTTGGCATAAGGGGATTGTCACGGAAGCAGGCAAGGCTGTTATTGAACAAGTGAAAAAAGACGGTTTGCCCTATATTACGGCAACCCATGACAGAAATAATCCCAGAAGCGGCGGCGTTATGCGAAATGTGGGAATGAAATACCAATATTCCTACGAAGAACAATGGCAGCCCAAAGATATTTTAGTTACATTTAGAATGTATCAGCTTAACCTGGACGGTAATGAAAATCGGATTTATAAAAAATATTGGGATACTTCTGCCGTACATTTTGTAGAGCTGGATGTATAAACGGATGTTAGGTGTTTACTTTGTCAGGATAGGGATATGACACCTGAAAAACAGATAAAAAAGGCGGATTTCGCTTGAAATTTGACTGCGTTTATATTCCTGAGTTTGACAGTCTTTTGACAAAAAAAGCCCCACAGGCCGCCCT
>CAJUIA010000039.1 GCA_910586485.1 uncultured Acetatifactor sp. | reverse complement strand
ACTACTGGGTTTGTAGCCACTTTTTGATTTCACAAGTGTCAAACTCGGGATTGTATCAAAAACATGCTCCTTTTTCAACATAGAGTTTGCAGAACCTCCAGACTTTTAAATTCCTTTCCCACAAATCTTTTCATATAATCCTTTGCCACCTGTCGAAGCTCTGCCAGGCAAGAGTCTGATACCGCGAAAGTATAAAGCCTTTCAATAGGAGTTGCTGCTATGTATTGCAAGGCATATACCGTGGATTCTTCCAACTGCCGGTCTGCAGGCGGCCCCGGAAATTCCCCGTTTACCGCAATCGCTTTACACTCAAAAACACACTGTACCAGTTGATTCGGCAGGCTTTCCGTACACAGCGCCCGCAGGGACTGATAGAACAGCTTCATCATTTCTCTTTCGTCGCTATTTTCTCTGGTATAATAATCTGCCACCTCGGCAAAGTACATGCCGTAACATGCGCCTTCATAATCCGAGCGAAGCTTTTCAAAATAATTCTGAATATCCGCCTCTGCAAGAGTATAGGAGCTCCTTCCCTCATATAGCTTAAACCTGCCAAAGGAAAAAGGAGCCGCCGCGGCTGCCAGCTTATTGCCCGGCTTCCTGGCGCCTCTGGCAAATGCGGAAATTTTTCCCCGTTCTTTAGTCAAAAGGCTGATATGTCTGTCGTACTCCCCTACGGGCGACTGTTTTAATACGATCCCCGTTACCGTGATATATTCCTGCATTCAAGGCTTCTCCCGATGCACTCTTCATTTTGTCTGCCCCGTCCCCGATGCCGGAGACAAACGATAAATAATCCTCTATTTTCCCGCTGTTTTCAAAGCGCTTCCAGTATTCCATATTCATCTGCAAATCCCCCGATTCCATTTGTATAAGCTTTAAGCCTGACAGTAGAATTTGCAGATTTTTATTTTTCTATTCAATGCAATCAATTCAATCCAACGAAACTACTCTTTAGGATTATATCCAAAATTTTTCAGTAAATAATCGCTGTCGCGCCAATCCTTTTTCACCTTTACCCAAAGCTGCAGGTTGACCTGCATTTCCAACAATTCTTCTATTTCCTGCCTTGCAAGAGAACCTATTTTTTTAAGCATTCCGCCGCCCTTACCGATGATAATTCCCTTGTGGGATTCCCGCTCACACACAATCGTTGCTTCAACATGGCAGATCTTTCCTTTTTCCTTCATGCTTTCCACCGTCACCGCCACACCGTGAGGAATCTCATCCTGCAGCAGGCGCAATGCCTTTTCGCGGATCAGCTCTGCCACGATCTGCCGCATTGGCTGGTCCGTAATGGTATCTTCCTCATAAAATGCCGGCCCGCAAGGCAGATATTTAAAAATGCACTGCACTAGTTCCTCCGTATTTGTTCCCTTCAGGGCAGACACCGGTACGATTTCCCCAAACTCCAGCTCCCGGCGATAAACGTCAATAAACGAAAAAACTGCTTCTTTCTTTACCGTATCTGTTTTATTAATGACCAGTATCACCGGTGTTTTCACCTTTTTCAGCTGTTCTATAATATGACGCTCTCCTGCGCCGATGTAATCCGTCGGCTCCACCAGCCAGAGAATCACATCCACCTCCTCCAGCGTCCGCTCCGCCGTATGCACCATGTAATCGCCCAGCTTGTTTTTTGCCTTGTGAATACCGGGGGTGTCCAAAAAAACGATCTGCCCCTCCGGCCTGGTAAGCACTGTCTGTATGCGGTTTCTGGTAGTCTGGGGCTTATTGGAGGTTATCGCTATCTTCTGCCCGATCAGTCGATTCATCAATGTAGACTTACCCACATTAGGCCTTCCGATTAAGGTTACAAATCCAGCCTTGCAGGAATTTTTCTCACTCATTTCCAGTCTCCCTTACAAATTTTTCATACAAAGCTTTTCATAAAAAGCTTTTCATAAAAAGCCTTTGAAAACCAAACAGCCCCCACATTTTAGACCCTATTTTAGACCCTAACTGTTAATCAGGAAATTCTTTGAAGCTTTTCCGAATGTTCGATTACCGTAGATTTTAAGACATCAATATCCATCTGCATGGAATCTATCTGCTCTGCACCCTTAGAATAGCGCTGATAGGTAGATAAATAACAGGATTCAATATTCTGCAGCCTTGGCGAAACATCGGATTCCATCCGGATCTGCATCTTTTTCATGCCGAATTCCATATTCTCCATTCTCACCTGCATAGCCTCCATGTCCGCCTGTACATGCCCCATGTTCGTCTGCAGCTCCTTGACATCCGCCTGTAAAATCTTAACGTTCGCCTGCAGCTCCTTGATGTCCGATTTCACGCCTTTCATATCCGTCTGTAAATTTCTTACACGGGTCTCCAGATTTTCCACCTTGACCTGCAGTTCCCTGACATCCATTTTTAACTCAATTATGTCCGCATGTATCGGCTCCAGTTTCCTGTCCATCATTTCAGAAATTGCCGATAATAATTCATTATCTGACATTGACATTCCCCCTTTCCGCTAAGTAAACTGATGATGATCTTCCATGTGAGGGCTGTTTGGTTTCCAAATCATATCAAGCGACTTATCGTTATTTCGTACTTACTTTTCCTCTAAATTAATTCTATTCCAGTCAGGGGGGAATGTCAAGTATATTTTATATAAAAATACTATTGCTGCTTTGCATTTTTTGCACGTTCAATCACTTCCATAAGTACCACCAAACCGCCGTACAGCAGCCCGCCGATAACCCAGATCAGCCAGCTATGCTGCGGCTTTCCGTTTCCCTTGGGACCATAAGTATACAAAAAGAACACTGCCGTCACAATAAGCCAGTAAATTGCACTGATCCCGCCCTTGATTCCTTGCCGCGCCTTGTTTTTTCTGGTATAATCTCCTTCCTCCAGCAGCTTTTCCATGGCAGCCTGATAAACTCCGCCATAGACAAAGGAAACACAGCCAAAGCCTTCAATCAGCAGCATAATGCAAACCGCAAGCACAAGAACCAGATCATCGGAGCCCGCACCTGCAAAGAAAAAAATCGGCACCACTCCTAAAATGCACAGAACCGTTCCCAGAATATTCAGACGAGTATAATTTCTTTTCCATGCCGCCTTTTTATCCTTTACCATTCCCGTTACTCCGTACTCCGTCTCAAAAGCTTCTTTCTCCAGGAACCCGTACTCTGCCGTTCTTGCCCCACTGGAAAGAAAAATGGCCACCGCTGCCGCCACCAATACCAACAGCACAACCATGCCGATCCCGCCTGCCGCATCTTCCGAAAAATATGCCGCGGTCTCGCTCAAGCCCCCCAGAAAAAGCAGGCAGATAGGCGAAATGACGCAGAGAAAGGTTGCAAACGCTATCCTGGGTGCTTCCTTTTTCTTCAAAGAAAGGTATTCCGAGGCTTCCTCCATGGTAACCCGGCGCAAAGCGGTCTTATCCGTGTTTTCTGCATATTCCGGCTCTCCCAGCTCATCCTTTAATAAATAATCCGTCGTCACTCCGAAAATGTGGCTCATCTGCAGAATTCTTTCCAGGTCCGGCACCGACTGTGCCCCCTCCCACTTGCTCACCGACTGTCGGGAAACCTGCAGCTGCTCTGCAAGCTCCTCCTGAGACCATCCTGCCTTTTTTCTCAGCTGAATAATTTTGTCTGCCAATATCATAATTTGATTCTCCTTTTCCGGCATGTATCTGCCTTATTTTTGACTGTCATTTTATCTTTTTTGCTCTTTACATACCAGAAAGATACCTTGAAAATCCGTCAACTGCCAGTTGCGCTTACGCTCCAAGCTGCGCGGATACGCGGTTTTGTATAAATTCCGTCCTTTTATACTACTACATGCTCCAGCGTATTCCGCTTTGCGCCCTCCGCCAGCTCCACCGCAAAATTTTCGGTATCTCCCAGCAGATACCAAAGCATTTTTTCGTCTTCTTTCCATCCGCTTGCCGCCAGTATTTCCGTCAGCCTGCTTAAAAGCTCCGTCAGCTCATTTTTGTCTCTGCCGGCACAAACCCGTCCAAGAGCCGTGTACTCTTCCTCCGAAATTCTTTTCCCCGGCTGCCGCCCCAGCAGTCCTGCTGCCAGCACATGCCGCAGAACCACACTGCAGAGATTAAAAATGTCAATACGATAATCCCCGGAAAAACGGGTCAACAACTTCTCCACCGTTTCTTCGGAAAATTTTTGTAAAAACCTTTGTTCCAGCACAATAAACTCAAGATACCGCTCCACCGCGTCGATTCCCGTATCCTCCGAGACTGTACGCAGCGTCGGATAGTCCAGTCCGATGATCGTTTCCTGAGGTGCAAATCTCGGATCATATTCCATAAAAAATGTCGGCAGTACCTTTAGAACCATATCCCGATAGTTTTCATTTCCGTATGCCCGAAAATCAGCAATCAGCTCATTATAGGCCTCCTGCGCCCGCCCGGTCTTCTTCAATACCTTTTCATAACCCTGCCGGTAACTCTCCGCTGCCGCCATTTGCCCCGTTTTCAACAGCGCATTTTCCTGCTCTCCGTTTTCCAGAATACAGTAGCAGACTGCTTCCATCAGCATATTTGCCGTTTCATAGGGCACGGAAGAGCTTTCTCCCGATGTATATTTAGCGGCAAGCTTTGCCACCAGCGGCAGCAGCTCTTCCATTTCATAACCTGCATATTTCATGGATTCCCCTCCTGTCAGCACACTAATCCATCTGATTCGCCAGCGCCTGCAGATACAAATCCTTATCCCATCTCTGCACAATATCAAACTGTTCAAACTCTCCCTTGCCTCCCGTCTGCTGATAACCGCGGTAACCGGCGCGGACCGCATCGGCAAACAGCGGCAGACATGTTCCTTCCAGATAATCCAGCTCTCCAAAACAGGTCTCGTCATACTGCTCCCGCATAAAAGCCAGCAGCTCGTCATCGGTCAATAAGTCCATGGATTCATTTTTAAATAAATAAAATATTTCCTGCAGCCTTCCCAGTACCTCTGCATAATCCTCCCCCCGGATATAATCCGAATCGCAGAACGCCTGCATCAGCTTCGGCAAAATACTCTCACCGAACTCCACCCTGTGCTGCTCCTTCAGGCAGCGCGCTCGCTCCTGCATCAGCAGCTTTGCCTCTTCCTCCGTAAGCCTTAAGCCAAACCGTTCCCCATAACGATTGCCCTCCATTACCTTTGCCAGCTGATTCTTCTGTCCCGCAAGCTCCATCCAGTCTTTTCCCTCCATAAATACCTCCTTCATTCTCTGCGGATTTAGAAATGCAAATCCTTTCGCCAGGTAAAATTTAGTTTTTCTTAGGTTGAGTTCTTTGCAACCTTAGAAAATCTTTTTACCTTCCACACTATACCCCCCTGCCCAGGGTATTACCAGACTTGATTTTTTACAGGTTTTGTGGTATTATATTTTCAGGTTAAAAAGAAAGACGGTCTCTTAAATATACCAAAAAACACCCTGTTTTGCATCCCGTGACACAATGCAAAACAGGGTATTTTATATGGTGTCACAGGCAAAAAATTTCCCTTGTTCCTGCCCGTAAGAGCAAAAACAAGGGAATAAAAACAAATTGCTATTTTCTGTAACTTCCGACAGAAAAGCCTTACAGCAGGCTCTCCACCTTCATGAATTTATCCTTCTCTGCCTGTATCTGCTGCTCATTTCCCACAACGCACAGGAAGTCATCGTCCATAAATGCCCTGATATACTCTGCAAGCGCACGTATATCCGCAGGCTCTGCATCCAGCACTTCATTTCTGGCTGTCTGCACCATCTCCTGGGTCATCCCGGTAAAATAGTACTGTCTGGAGCGATGCCCCTTGCCTGCAGCGGTAAGCGGCACATCCAGCTCGCTGACGGCGCCAATGATGTACTTGGTCATGGTTCGCTCATCCGCCTCATAGCTGCCAATGAAATCTGCCGCCTTCTCGAACACGTCAATCGTCTGACCCAGATTGGGATCTCGATAGGAAACAAAATAACAGTCGCCATCCACGCCAAAGCCGCACATGCAGCCATATGCTCCGCCCTTAACCCGGATGTTGACCCAAAGATATTCATAACCCATCATAACACGTAAGACAGTCAGTGCACCAGTATAAGGAAGCCCCTTCTTGCGGAAATTGCCTGCCCGGCAGACATAATCCACCTGCCCCGGAGTGGTAAAGCCCTCATTCTTTTTCACCGGCACGGGAGCATAAGCCTGCCGCTCTACCTCACAGGTATACAGCTTCGCCTTTAACGCCGCCACGGGCTCCTCCAGCTTCTCCAATTCTGCAGCATCTCCGGTAAAGTCAATCATCAGATTTTCCGGGCGGAATATCATCCGGCAAAGTGTCTGAAGCCTTTCAACGATTTCCTCCTTCTTCTCTTCAAAATGATTTTCCAGATCGCAGATCAAACGATACTGGTCCACGCCACTCATGGTCTCTTCCACCGCTGCCTTCACCCCGCCGTAAGATAAAGCTCTCTGAATGGCAACAACATGTCCTGCCTGATTGGCATACTCGCGGAGCCTGGAATTATTCTCTGCCAAAACCTCCTTCAATCTCCTGGTATTCGTGAAATCCGTAGTAAGGATCAGCTCTTCCATCAGCTCTATGGCCCTTGGCAGGTTTTCATAAAGCGCTTTCGTACATACCTCCATGGTCATGGTATACTGATCCGCCGAGTCCACGCTTCCGTAATTATTCTGCGCCACAAATATTTCACCCGTAACCAGATTCACTTCATTGCACAGCTCTCCATAAGTGTAATGAGCCGTATTCATATTAAAGAACACATTCTTTAAAAAGCCGATATAAGGGAAATACGCTTCCGGTATGTCCTTGATCTTAAACACCAGCCTGAAATATCCGATGCCGTTGGTGAATATATCATGATGAAGCGCCAAGGTATCCCCCAGCTTTTTCTCCTGATTGTAAATGGGCGCTGCCTCACGCTTTAAGTCCTCCCTGCTTAAAAGCGGAATCTTGGCAATATCCTCCGGTGCGTCCTCCTTCTCTCGGAATTCATTAAGTCTTTCCATCATAGCACGTACATCCGCAAGCTCCTGCTCGCTCATAGCCCCTTTGATCTTCGCCAGCTTGTTCTTAAGCTCTGCCTCCTGCTTTACCGCCAGCCCTTCCTTCGGCAGAAGGATCAGCGTTCCGGAATGAGGATTCTCCAGAATATATTTCCGGATAATCTGTTCGAAATATCCTTCCTTCGCCTTTTTCTTCAAAGACGCATAAGTCTCGTTAGCTTCGATATGAATAAAGGGCTTATTATCGTCATACAGCCAGCTGTCAAGCATCTGCAGCCCGTACATCAGTCCCTTGGGAGTGGTCCCAAAATCCGCCTCCCGATACTTGAATTCAAAATGGTTAATAGCGGAAAGCAGTGCCTTCTCGTCAAAGCCATTTTTTACAATTCCTTCCAATACTTCTCTGATTACAGACTTAAACTCTTCCTCTTTACTTGCAGAGGTTCCCTTAGCCACCACGCCGAAATAAGGCTGCTTTACGCCGTTGTCATACATACTGTAAACATCCTTACCGATTCCCTTATCAATCAGCGCCTGCTTTAAGGGTGCGCCGGGAACACTGCAAAGTGCAAAGTCCAGCACCTTCATAGCAATCACAAGCTCCCTGTCCAGGCAGTCTCCTGCGGAAAAGCACTGCACCAGATAAGTATTTTCTTCCGGATCCTCCCCCGTGCCAAGAGGAAATTCCTTTACCCGGCGCACCGGCTTTTCAAAAACAGGCTCTTCCGTGATTCCGGAATCCACTTCCAGATGATCAAACTTTGACAGATACTGTTCATCAATATAGGTCAGCTTTTCCGCCATGTCCATATCACCATAAAGGTAAATATAACTGTTGGAGGGGTGATAATAAGTTCTGTGGAAGTCCAGGAACTGCTCATAAGTCAGATCGGGAATATTTTCCGGGTCGCCGCCGGATTCCACCCCATAGGTAGTATGGGGATACAGTGTCGTCGGCACCTCTCTCCAGAGAATGCTGTCCGGATTGGATAAGGCCCCCTTCATCTCATTATATACCACACCGTTGTAAGTCAGCTCGCCGTCCTCGTTCAGCTCGTAATGCCAGCCCTCCTGACGGAAAATTGCTTCGTTCTGATAAGTATTAGGATAAAATACCGCATCCAGATAAACGTGCATCAGATTTTGAAAATCCTTGTCATTACAGCTGGCCACAGGATATACGGTCTTATCCGGGTAAGTCATGGCGTTCAGAAAAGTGTTCAATGACCCCTTTACCAGCTCCACAAAAGGATCCTTCACCGGGAAATCCTTTGACCCGCAAAGCACGGAATGCTCCGTAATGTGCGCCACGCCGGTAGAGTCCTTGGGTGTGGTACGGAAACCCACGTAAAACACCTTGTTGTCGTCATTGTTGGAAATCAGTGCCACCCTTGCCCCTGTCTTTTTGTGACGGCAAAGATATGTCACACTGTCAATGTCCTTAATCTCCCGCCTTTCCAATACCTCGTACGCTGTTAATTCTTCTACCTTCATCCTTCTTCTCCTTCTTTTATGTTTTTTCTTGTATCCACAATCCCAAGGCCGATGAAAAACGCCCGTTTTTGGCGTTCTTCTCGGAATGACTTAGATTTTCTTGGGTCAGATACTTTCTGACCTTAGAAAATCTTCATTCCGTTCACACTATAGCCCCATCAACGCAAGCTTACTCACAGAAAGCTCCTGAATCACCAGTCCGCAGGCCTCCTTCGCCTCCTTCGTCATCCCTGTCAGCTGTTCTATGGTAAGCTGTCTTGTCACATACTCCTTTTTCCCTCTGCCAAAAGGACCTTTCTTCTCTTCTATAATGTTGACCTTGATGCGGGCCTTCATTTGTCTGTACAGCTTTACCAGAAAACTTCCGGGCTCCAGATAATACAAATGGGTTTCAAGGGTATCCTCTCCGTCCGCCTCCGGCAGAATATACTTCTGCACCGTCAGACGGAATTTAAAACTCACTTCTTCCGCCTCCAGAAGCTCCGCAAAGGTGTATTTGCTTCCCACATAAAGGCGGCCGGTATCCTGCATACAGTACTTATAATCCTCATAAACGGTCTGATTCATATTTCCTCTTATTCCGCCGCGCAAGCGGCATTCAAATCTTTGGGAACTTTGGGACGCGCAGCGTCACAAATTCCGAGATTGAAAATTTCAATTTTCAATCTTTATGTCCTCGATTTTATACCCGCTCATCCGGCAGGCATCCAAAATTGTTTTCAAAGAAAGCTCCGACTCTCTGGCCAGCTCCTCCGGTGTTACCTTTCTGTGAAGCTCTTCTGCCAGCTCCCTGGCCTTGTCCGCCACCAGATTTACCTTGTCTGCTATTTTTCGATCCGTCTTTTCGCTGGCCGTATTTTCCTGAATATAATCCTCCATGGCGTCCATCATCAGCTTTGCCAGCATTCCAGGCACCTCGCACGGCTTCTCCAGGCTTCCGATCATATTCACTCCCGCAGCAAGCGCCAGATTTCCCTCTCCGATCAAATCCTCCAAAAGCACTCCCTGACCCGCGTAGAGTCTGGCAATATCAGCCACATCCCGAAGACAGCTCTGTACCAGCTTCTGCCGAGCCTCCTGCTCTCCGGCCATAGCGGATAAGGTTAAGGCTTCCGTCTCTCCCTGAGTGTAGACCGGAAGCGCTGCAATATCATCCAGATAATCCTGAAGGTAACTCTTTTCCCTCTCCGTGAGATATTCATCCGGATCCACCGGCTTTCCGATTCCCACTTTATGCTTCACCAGATAATCAAAGACCATCTGCAGCTGCTCTTCACTCAAATTCTGCGCCGCAAAGGCCTCCCTGACCTGCTCTTCACCGACGCATCCCCCCTGCTCCTTTGCCTTTAAGCGCACGTCCTCCAACGTCCGCGCAAACAAAATTTCCTTACTCTGGCTCATACCGCCTCCCCTGGCATTTTCATCAGCCTGCTCTTACCCAACGCCTGTGATACCCCAAAAAATCTGTTCTCAACTTTTTCCAGCCTGCTCCCATCTGGAAGAATGCCCGCCTTTGGCATTCTTCGGGACGTGACTTAGTTCCTCTTAGGCTGCGCTCTGTTCAGCCTTAGAGGAACTTCACGTCCTGTGTTGATGCGTAAACAAATGATACTGGCAGTACTCATAATTTCCATTACACTTGGAACAGAACCGAAATTCCAAAGTAGGATCGTCTTCCTCCGACCTGCCGCAGACGGCACATTTGTGCTTTGTAATCTTGGGATTGGGATTCCGTTTTATGTCCTGCCTAAATTCCATTTTTCTTCGAACCTGCTTCGGATTTAAGTGCATATGACTTCTTGAGCGGAGCCAGAAAATCAGGAAATTCAAAAGAGAAGCGGCAATGGCCGCAACCCCGAACCAGTACACTCCAAACAGAGAGCTTCCTGCCCGGAAATACTCCACCCCCTGATATACCAGCATGGCGCCATAGACCACCCCCAAATATTTTACTTTAATGGGGATTACAAACATCAGCAGCACCTCCGCGTTGGGGAAGGTGGCCGCATACGCCAGGAAAATGGACATATTGATAAAATAAGTGCTGAAAAGACCGGCCCCTATACTGCAAAGGTTTTTCATGGCAGAGGACGCCGCCGGACCGTATACCAGATAAAACACTCCCATACAAACAAAGCTGGCGACAACGGTAAGCAGAATTCCCGTAAAAATATATACGTTATACTGCCATGTTCCCCATACCCTTTCCAGAGTGGTCCCCAGGCTTAAATAAAACAACAGCATAATAATGGTAAAAAGATCAAAGGAGGACGGCGGCGAGATCACCCATGTCACCAGCCTCCAGACCTGCCCATGAAGGATCGCATAAGGATCCAGCGTCAGATACTTCATGACAGAAGGGGCAATCCAGCTTAAAAGATACCCGGCCACATAACAGCCAATCAGTATAAAAGTCAAATTGGAAATGGCATATTTTCCAAATTTTTTTTCCCATTTACTCATATCATTATCGGTTCCTTTCCCTCCGGCATCTTCCGAAAAAACATGAATACATTGTATCATGCCCCCCCTTATAAGTAAACCAGGCATTTCCATTTTTAATAGATTTTAATAGAAAAGAAATTTTTTTCATAAACATTTCATAACCTTTGTTCGTTGCTTTTTGGACCTTCGTGTCGTATAATAGCTTCGTGTGTCGGACCATGTCACACGGACGGCTTAAATGACCAATGCCCACAGGAAGGACGTGTCTGAATGGAAACAAACAACATTGTTGCGGCTCTTGGCATCGACATCGGATCCACTACGGTCAAGATCGCGATACTGGATGAAAAACATCATATTCTGTTTTCCGACTATGCGCGCCATTATGCCAATATTCGGGAAACTCTTGCCTCGCTGCTAAACAAAGCACTTGCGGCGCTGGATGATCTGACTCTGCATCCGATGATTACCGGATCCGGCGGGCTTACCCTGGCCAATCACCTGGGGGTCCCTTTCACCCAGGAGGTCATCGCTGTGGCCACCGCCTTAAAGGAGCTGGCTCCCAAAACCGATGTGGCCATCGAGCTGGGCGGTGAGGATGCAAAAATTATTTATTTTGAAAGCGGCAATGTGGAACAGCGCATGAACGGCATCTGCGCCGGCGGCACCGGTTCCTTTATCGACCAGATGGCAGCTCTGATCCAGACGGATGCTTCCGGCTTAAATGAATACGCAAAAAATTATAAATCTCTGTATGATATAGCGGCTCGCTGCGGCGTATTTGCCAAAACGGACATCCAGCCCCTGATCAATGAAGGAGCCACTAAGGAGGACCTGGCCGCCTCCATCTTTCAGGCGGTAGTGAATCAGACTATCTCAGGACTGGCCTGCGGCAAGCCCATCAGGGGACATGTAGCGTTCCTTGGCGGCCCGCTGCATTTTCTCTCGGAGTTAAAAACCGCTTTTATCCGCACCTTAAAGCTGGACGACGAGCATATCATCGACACGGATAACTCTCACCTTTTTGCCGCCATCGGCTCCGCACTGAACGCCGACGGCCGGGGCTCCATTACCATGAAGGAAATGGCGGCCAAACTCTCCGAAAATATTAAAATGGAATTTGAAGTGGAGCGTATGGAGCCTCTGTTTGCGGATCAGGCCGCATACGAAGAATTCAAAGAGCGCCACAGCCGCCATCACGTGAATACCGCGGAGCTTGCCTCCTACAGGGGTAACGCATTTCTGGGGATAGACGCAGGCTCCACCACCACAAAAATTGCCCTGGTAGGCCAGGACGGCTCCCTGCTTTATTCCTTTTACAGCAGCAATGACGGAAGCCCTTTAAAAACCGCCATCCGCTCCCTGAAGGAAATCTATGAGCAGCTGCCGGAGGACGTGCATATTGTCCGCGCCTGCTCCACCGGCTATGGCGAAGCGCTGATGAAGGCCGCCTTTCTGCTGGATGACGGCGAGGTGGAGACCGTTGCCCATTATTATGCCGCCGCCTTCTTTAATCCCGCTGTGGACTGCATATTGGATATTGGCGGACAGGACATGAAATGTATCAAAATCAAGAATCAGACCGTAGACAGCGTGCAGCTAAACGAGGCATGCTCCTCCGGCTGCGGCTCCTTTATCGAAACCTTTGCAAAATCCTTAAACTACAGCGTTCAGGATTTTGCACAGGCTGCTCTTTTTGCGGAGCATCCCATAGATCTGGGCACCCGCTGCACCGTGTTTATGAACTCCAAGGTAAAGCAGGCCCAGAAGGAGGGGGCCAGCGTGGCGGACATTTCCGCAGGTCTGGCCTATTCCGTCATCAAAAACGCCCTGTTCAAGGTGATCAAGGTTTCCGATGCCTCGGAGCTTGGCCGGAACATCGTGGTTCAGGGCGGCACCTTTTACAATGACGCCGTTCTGCGGAGCTTTGAAAAGGTTGCGGACTGTGAGGCTGTCCGCCCCGACATTGCAGGCATCATGGGCGCCTTCGGAGCCGCTCTGATCGCCAGAGAACATTACGAGGAAGACACATTCAGCACCATGCTTTCTTACGAAAAGCTCTGCGCCCTTCAATACGAGACCAGCATGGCAAGGTGTAAGGGCTGTACCAACAGCTGCCGCCTTACCATCAACAAATTCTCCGGCGGCCGCCAGTTTATTTCCGGCAACCGTTGTGAGCGCGGCATCGGCGGCCGGAAAAATGCCAATAACGTGCCGAATTTATTTGAATATAAGCTGGAGAGGCTCTTTTCCTATCCTTCTCTGGAGCCTGATCAGGCCCCCAGAGGCTCGGTAGGCATTCCCAGAGTCTTAAACATGTACGAAAACTATCCCTTCTGGCATACATTTTTCACCAGACTGGGCTACCGGGTAGTACTTTCCCCCAGCTCCAACCGGAAAATCTATGAACTGGGCATCGAGTCCATTCCCAGCGAATCGGAGTGTTACCCTGCAAAGCTGGCTCACGGTCATGTGACCTGGCTCATTAAGCAGGGCGTGGATTTCATTTTTTATCCGGCTCTGTTTTACGAGCGCAATGAAGTGCCGGAAGCAAACAATCATTATAACTGCCCCATTGTCACCTCCTATTCCGAAAATATCAAAAACAACGTGGAAGAGATTTCCGGCGGCGGCTTCCGTTTCCGCAATCCTTTTATGTCCTTCCGGGATATAGATACCGTGACCCAGGCGCTTATAAAAGAATTTTCCGAACTGGATGCCCACGAAGTCAAAGCCGCAGCAAAAGCCGCATGGGATGAGCTGGCTGCAGTCCACAGGGATATACAAAATAAAGGCGAGGAAACCCTGAAATATCTGGAAGAAACAGGAAAACGGGGCATTGTGCTGGCCGGCAGACCTTATCATATCGACCCGGAGATCAACCACGGGATCCCTGAGCTGATCACTTCCTTCGACATGGCAGTGCTGACGGAGGACTCCGTCTCCCATCTGGGAACTCCGGAGAGGCCGCTCATCGTCTCGGACCAGTGGATGTATCATTCCCGGCTATATGCCGCAGCAAGCTATGTAAGGCAAAGGGATAATCTGGACCTGATCCAGCTTAATTCCTTTGGCTGTGGTCTGGATGCGGTGACAACGGATCAGGTGAACGATATTCTTTCGGGCTCGGACAAGATTTATACCTGCTTAAAAATCGACGAGGTGAATAATCTGGGAGCTGCCAGGATCCGTATCCGCTCTCTGCTCTCTGCCATCAAGGTGCGGGAAAAAATGAACAAGCAGCGCACCCTGCACTCCTCCGCCATCACCAAGGTGCCCTTTACCGAAGAAATGCGGGATAAATATACCATCATCTGTCCCCAGATGTCACCCATCCATTTCGAGCTTTTGGAGCCTGCCTTTAACGCCTGTGGCTACCACTTTGTAGTGCTGGACAATGACAACAAGCACTCCGTTGATATGGGCTTAAAATATGTAAACAATGACGCTTGTTATCCTTCCCTGCTGGTGGTTGGCCAGATCATGGAGGCCCTTCTTTCGGGGAAATATGACCTGAATAAAACGGCAATCATCATGACGCAGACCGGCGGCGGCTGCCGGGCTACGAATTATGTAGGCTTTATCCGCCGGGCGCTGAACAAGGCGGATATGGGGCAAATCCCCGTGATTTCCCTGAATCTGGCCGGTATTGAGAGCAATCCCGGTTTTCACCTGAATGCAGACATGATGCTGCGGGCTGCCATGGCTGCCCAAATCGGCGACATCTTCATGCGCTGTGTTTACCGGATGCGTCCCTATGAGGCAAATCCAGGCAGTGTGGATGCTCTCCATCAAAAGTGGCTGAAAACTGCCAGAGACTTTGTGTCCTCAAAGCATCCCGGCTTCCTGCATTTCAAACGCCTGTGCCGGGCCATCATCCGGGAATTTGACGCCATTCCCCTGCTGGGTATAAAAAAGCCCAGAGTCGGCATCGTGGGTGAAATTCTGGTAAAATTTTCTCCTGCAGGAAACAACCACCTGGTAGAGCTGTTGGAAAGCGAGGGTGCCGAGGCCGTTGTTCCTGACCTTATTGATTTCATGCTCTACTGCTTTTACAATCAAGTGTATAAAGCGGAGAATCTGGGAACCAGTAAAAAATCAGCCCGTAACGCCAAGCTGGGGATCTGGGCCATCGAGCACCTGCTGCGAGGTACGGCAGTAAAGGAATTTAAAAAAAGCAGGCACTTTACGCCTCCCACCCCTATCCGAGAAATTGCGGGCTTTGCGGAGCCCATTGTCTCCATCGGCAACCAAACAGGCGAAGGATGGTTTCTGACCGGCGAGATGGTGGAGCTGATCCACGACGACGTGCCCAATATTGTATGTACCCAGCCTTTTGGCTGCCTGCCCAATCATGTGGTGGGTAAGGGCGTAATCAAGGCCCTGCGGAAGGCCTACCCCGCCTCAAATATCGTGGCCATCGACTACGATCCCGGCGCCAGCGAGGTAAACCAGCTGAACCGGATTAAGCTGATGCTGTCCACGGCAGTAAAAAATTTAAAATAACATGAAAATATAAAATAACACAAGATGTCAAAACATTTACCTCACAAAAAAACAGGCGATACATATCGTCTGTTTTTTTATAAGTAATTCCACATGTTTTCACGACACCGCTTCTTCCCTGCTGTCCAGATACTGCTGCAGCACTGCGGCCACTTCCTCCGGCTGCAGCCCGGAGTCTTCGATCAGCTCGCTGACTGCCTCCAGCTCCTTGATCCTTTTCTCCTGATACAGCTCCTCCAGCTCTCTTTTCTCTGATTCCACACGGGTCATCAGCGCGTCGATCAGTTCTTCCTTTGCCGTAATCTTTTCTTCCAGCGTTTTACGCTGCCCTCTTGCCATATGCCGTCTCCTTTCCCTGTAATGAGCGCTCTCGTAATCTGCAGGCAGGTGTTTACGAAAGTAACCAGACTTGAAGTAATCACCTGTCATTTGCATATCTGCTTACATTATATGGACAAGATGGAAAAATATTCATAATTTCCGCATATTTTTCTATTGAGTTTCAATGTACTGCTGAATGGCCAGATTATTTTCCGCCAGCCTGCAGCCTAAAATATATTCGCCGCTTCCCTTCTTGCAGCGCATGATACAGGCTTTTACCGTGCGGGCCTTAGGGACCGGCAGCTCCGGGATGGTAACGGTTATCATTTTCTTTTCCGCAGTTTCAAAAACCGGATCCGTTGCCGTAAAAGCCATCCCGTTTGCGCTGATGTCCAGCATTTTTCCCTGATAGGCTCCCGCACTGCCGTCGATCACAACCTGACAGGGACAGTGTATATCCAGCCTGTGATTTTTCTTCCGCTTCATCACCTTGGGCTTGGAGCCGGCGGCCGCCAGGCAGTAAGTAACGCCTCCCTCCACAATCTCCGAAACCTTCACATCGTTCCAAAGATACAAAACATTTCCCAGAATCATCTGCAGCTGAAAGCCTCCTGCCGCCTCCGCAGTTTTGGGTATGGTCCTGGGCCTTAAGTCGATCACGGCCTCCGTCCCCCGCTGCCGCACCACCTGACCATAATATTCTTCGCTGGGCGTACCGTCCCTGTCCAGGGTAATAATGGAGACCTTGCTGCCCGGCTTGGCATCCTGAATCCCCATAAACCCGCTCTCACCCAGCCGTACCACCAGATCACCCACGGACGCCTCTATTTTCCCCACATTAACCGTGGTCTGCTCATACTTTTTCAGCATACTCTTGGCATTGTCGGAAGCATTCTCCACATAATTGCTCATCACAGACATAGCCTCAGACATCTGCCGCATATTCTCCACCATGTTTTGATTGGACTGCTCTACTTCTCTGACCGCGCTGTCAATAATGGAAATACCGCTGTTCAGCTTCCGGGAATCCTCGGCAATACTGACCACGCTGGTATCCACCTCCGTAATCTTTTCCAGATTCAGCCGAATGATCTCGATCACCCTTTCAATGGCTTCCGTCATTCTGGCTGAGGTCGCCTCCAGCCGGTTTAAGGCACTCATTATTCTGGTAGAGGAATTTTGCGTCTGGTCACTGAGCTTACGAATCTCATCCGCCACTACCGCAAATCCCCGTCCGGCTGCTCCGGCCCTGGCCGCCTCGATAGATGCGTTTAAGGAAAGCAGGTTTGTCTGGGCGGTAATATCTTCAATGGAGACGGTTTCTTCCTTCACCCTTGTAAACTCTTCCGAAAATTCCTCCACGATGCGGCCTACATCAGCAGACAATTCCGCCATGGTGTGAGTTGACTTTACCACCTCCGCCAGCTCTCTGGAGCTTGTGCCTGCGTGGTCATTGGTCTCGTTCACCAGCAGAACCATCTGCGAAATCATGGCCGCTATATTTTCCACCTGCTTCTGAATATCTCCGGTCATATGTATGGAGGATTCCGTTTTCCCGGAAAGAACCGCGTTTTGCTCCGTCAGCTCTCCCATGTTTCCCACCACTGTATTGGCGCTGTGCTTATTCTCATCGGCAAGATCCCTGACTATGGTTACACCGTCCACAATCTCCGTACTGGCGGATTTCACCTGCTCTACTGTGGAGAAAACAACCTCCGTATCCTGTCCCGGTCCGTTTTCCTGCCTGGGTCTGCTGTTTCTGGAGAATAATTTTTTCATAAGTATACCTCCTTTATCGCACACTTTACAGCTCATAGGGTGTCATTTGGTAGACGTAGTAATTAAGCCAGTTGCTGTAAAGATTGTTGCTGTGGGAACGCCATTGCAGCAAAGGGCGCCTTTCAGGATCGTCCTCCGGGTAATAATTGCAGGGAATCTGAATGGGCAGACCTTTGTCAAGATCCCTGTGGTACTCATGATTCAGCGTATATCTGTCATATTCAGGATGCCCTGTGACAAATATTTTTCTGCCTTCCTCCGCTATGGCCAGGAACACTCCTGCGGCTTGAGATTCTGCCAGTACCGTCAGCTCCCCGCAGGCATGAATGGCTTCCGCCGGAGTCTCCGTGTGGCGGCTGTGCGGGGCCAGAAAAATATCGTCAAACCCGCGAACCAAAGGAACCTTGCGGTTAGAGACCTTATGCTCATAAATGCCGAAAAGCTTCCTGGGCAAAAGCTTTTTGTTGATGCCGTAATAATGATAAAAACCGGCCTGCGCCGCCCAGCAGATATGTAAAGTTGACGTCACATGGGTCTCTGCCCAATCCAGAATCTCACAGGTCTCCTGCCAGTAATCCACCTCTTCAAAGGATATATCCTCCACGGGAGCACCGGTGACGATCATACCGTCAAACTTCCTGTCCCGAATCTCATTTAAGGAGGTATAAAATTTGTTCAAATGACTGGCCGGCGTATTTAAGGATACATGGCTCTGCACATTCATAAACGTAACGTCCACCTGCAGCGGCGTATTAGAAAGCGCCCGCAGCAGCTGCAGCTCCGTGTCCTGCTTAATGGGCATATTGTTCAGGATCAGCACCTGAAGGGGACGTATATCCTGGTGCATCGCCCTGAATTCATCCATTACAAATATATTTTCGTTTTCCAGTATTTCCTTGGCAGGCAGATCACTCTGCGTCTTAATCGGCATGTTCCTTCCCTCCTACAATATCTGAAAATCTATCCCATATTCCCCCAGAAAATCATCCTCCGACAAAACGGGGACCCCCAGCTCCTTCGCCTTTTTGTTTTTGGAAGAATTAGAGGTAATATCATTATTAATCAAAGCCGTAGTCTTTCCTGTGACGCTTCCCGTCACCTTACCGCCCTTACCTTCGATGATCTCCTTCAGCTCGTTTCTGCTTCCGAAATGATTTAAGCTGCCGGTAATTACAAACTGCAGCCCGGCCAAGGTTTGACTGCCCTCATCCACCGCCGGCGTCTCCATCTGCAGCTCTGCCAGCAGATGATCTATTTTCTGCAGATTATCCTGATCCTGCATATATTCCACAAACGCAGAGGCAATGACCTCTCCCACCCCTTCAATGGCACTTAAGGTCTCCACATCTGCATTCCTCAGCTGATCAAAATCAAAAGAAAAATGCCGGCAGAGCATCTTCGCATTGGCAACACCGATATTGGCAATGCCAAGTCCGTAAATCACTCTGGGCAGGGTGGTGCTTCTGGAGGCATTGATACTCTCTTCCAGATTACGGTAGGATTTTTCTCCGAATCCCTCCATCTCCACAATCTGCTCCCGATACCTGTCCAGATGATACAGATCCGCATACTCCTGAATGAAACCCCTGTCCACAAATTTTTCCAGGGTGGCCTCGGAAAGCCCCTCAATGTTCATAGCGTCCCTACTGACAAACAGAGTAAACGATTTAATCCGCTTCGCCGCACATCCCTCGTTGGTACAATACAGGGACTGCACCTCATTCACCTGTCGGATTTCCGTTTTCCCGCCGCAGACAGGACACTGCACAGGGATCTGAACACTATCACTGCAGGTCAGATTTTCTGCAATCTGAGGAATAATCATATTCGCCTTATAGACCGTGATCCGATCTCCGATCCCCAGCTTCAGCCCCCGCAGGATGCTGATATTATGAACCGAAGCACGGCTGACAGTGGTGCCCTCCAGCTCCACCGGCTCAAAAATGGCCACCGGATTAATCAGCCCTGTACGACTGGGGCTCCACTCAATTTCCTTTAGCGTAGTTTCACGCAGCTCATCCGCCCATTTAAAGGCAATGGAATGTCTGGGAAACTTTGCCGTTCTCCCCAACGACTGCCCATAAGCAATGTCCTCATAGGTCAGCACCAGACCGTCCGAGGGAACGTCGTAATCTTCGATCTTTTTCTCAAAAAGCTCTATGGTACCCAAAATATCCGCTTCCGTTACCGTATAATGCTCCACCACATCAAAGCCCTGTTCTGCCAGAAACCGAAACTGTTCCTCCCGTGAATTATGAAAGTCCGCTCCGGAGGCACTGACCAGACTGAAAGCGTAAAACCGCACATTACGGCCGGCTGTCACCTCACTGCTTAACTGACGCACGGAGCCGCTGCACAAATTTCGCGGGTTTTTATATTTTGCTTCCGCATCCCCCAGCTGTGCATTCACCTTTTCAAAATCAGAATACGTAATAACCGCCTCTCCACGAAGCACCAGCTCCCCGGTAAACGGAATCGAAAGCGGAATATTTTTGAATGTTTTTGCATTATTGGTAACCACTTCACCGATCTCACCGTTACCCCTGGTCACTGCTTTTGCAAGTTTTCCGTCATGATAGGTCAATACCACCGTCAATCCGTCCAGTTTCCAGCTTAAAATCGCAGGATTACCCTGCAGCCATTCCCGCAGCGCTTCCCGGCTTTTGGTCTTATCCAGAGACAGCATAGGGGTCTCATGCCTCTCCTTTGGAAGCTCATCCACCGCCTCATACCCTACCCGCGCGGTAGGGCTGTTTGCCGGCTGAAAGCCGGTTTCCTGTTCCAGTCTCTGCAGCTCGTCATAAAGAGCATCATATTCCTGATTACTCATGATCTCCCTGTCCTCGGCGTAATAGGCCTTTGCCGCACGGTTTAAAAGATCTGCCAGTAATTTTATCCGCTCTGTTTTTTCAGCCCGCTCATTCTGCAGCATATCATCCATCCTTCCCAAATTTTTTTGGACACAACTTATCGAAAATCTTTTTGCCTTCCACACTCCCGGTATAATCCTTCGATCTCCCGGTCCGAAAGCTCCACGAACTCTCCCGGTTTCAGCTTCCCCAGAGTAATATTCATAATCCGGACCCGCCTGATCGACTTGACCTGCCGCCCACAGGCAGCGCACATCCTGCGGATCTGCCTGTTGACTCCCTGAGTCAAAATAATATTAAAGGTATATTTACCTGTCTGTTCCAATTTGCACTCTCTGGTTTTTAGCTTAAGCTCTTTTAAATAGACCCCTGCTTCCATTTTAAATATAAAATCAGGTGTTATTTCTTTATCCACCCGCACCTCATATTCTTTTTCATGACGATTTTCTCCCCGCATCATTCCCTGAATCAGGTCCCCGTCGTTGGTAAGAAGCAGCAAACCCTCGGAATTCTTATCCAGTCTTCCAGCATACGTAACCCTGACGGGATAATGTACCAAATCCTTGATTATTTTCTCCGCATGAGCATCCTTCTCCGTACAGGTAACACCCACCGGCTTATAAAAGGCCAGCACCACCGTTTTTCTCTGCCCCTGTACCAGCTTACCGTTTACGGTAATTTCGTCCCTGTCGCTTACCGCCTGGCCGGGATCCGGCCGCTGCCCGTTCACCAGCACTCTGCCCTGCTCAATCAGTCTGTCCGCTTCGCGCCGTGAACAGATCCCGGCATGTGCCAGATATTTATTGATCCTTGATTCTCCGCCCTCAACCTTCGTCATACGCTTCCATTTCTTCCAGCGGTCCCGTCCTGGGAACCCCTCTGCCCTCCCGCAGCCCGGTTTTTGCCAATTTGTCTGCCAATTCATTATACCGCACGTTGGTATGCGCCTCCACCTTGCAGAATCTGATTTCAATGCTTGCGCCCCACTCCCGCATGGCTTCGGCATACTTTCGGGTCAGCTCCGTTTTAGAACGCCATTCCCCGGTAACCCACTTTTCAATTCCCTGATAATCATAGCGGATTTCTATCCCCCGAAATCCGTTTACCATAGCCGTCTTCACCGCATACATGGCTCCAAGCATTTCACCCGTTACATTCCTGTGCTGCAGAGACTGAGGATTGTCTCCGTTGCCGTATTGGGTATAAATATGCCCGTCGGGCAGCAAAAATACACAGCCAAAGGCATATTTTTTAAGGGAATCCTCATAGCTTCCGTCCACATATGCCAAAAGCCACCCGGCCTCCGGCAGCTCGTCCTCCATATGAGGCTTTTCTTCGATCCCCAGATAAGCCTCCGCCTCCCTGACCGAATGGAAACTCTTATATTCCGCCTTCGGATAACCCTCCACGGAATCGCGGCATTCCTCCCAGGTTTTAAAAACACCTGTTTTTTTCCCTCGTCTTACGGCATAAACCTTCTTTACAGCCATTTCAGATCCCCTTCAAAACTACACTGCCTGGTATACGGCAAAAAGGCCCACCCTGAGGTGGGCCTTTGCTTATCCTGTATTTCTTCAAAATTGCTGAGCACTGTAAAAAGCAAAATCGTTCTTACCATTCTTCTTCACCTGATACATGGCGTCATCCGCACAGATAATCAGCTGTTCCACATCCTCCGAATCCTTCGGATAAGAAGCGATTCCGATACTGCCACATACCTTTGCCTTTTTCCCGTCCAGTATAAAGGGACTTGTAAAGACCTGTCTGCACTGATACGCTGTCTTTTCCACAATCTTGTACTGATTGCTCTCCAGAATCAGAATGAATTCGTCTCCTGCAAAACGATAAGGCGTCAAAAGAGGGGACCCCATATCCTTCAGACGGGAAGCAACCTGCTTTAACGCCTCGTCGCCTGCCGTATGCCCTAAGGTATCATTAATCTTCTTGAAATCATCTATATCAATCATGATTACCGTACACGGCTTCTTTTCTCCCACCAAGCGCTCTATATCGCCCATAAACTTGCTCCTGTTGGGAATTCCCGTAAGGAAATCATGCTGTGAAGCAGATTCCATGATTTTTTTCGTACCCTCCAGCTCTACCATCAGATGCCGCCGTTTGAAATTATCAAACAGCGCCCAGCCCACTACAATCAGCAATGCAGCCACTAAGATGCTGAAAGGAATCATCGCCTCCCTGTTCCTCTCAAAAAAGCTGGTCTTCCTGTTGATGATCTCCGTCTCCTTGGGCAAAGCGGACATGCGTATTCCGAATTTTTCCATCACATACGCATCCACTCGATAGGTCTGGGGCGAATCCGTAACCAGCTCAAAGCTGTCCACAGATGCTCCCTTCATAATCTCCATGGCCATCCTGGCGGCAATTTCGCCGGATTTATACATGGAGACCACATTTCCTCCCAGCAGCCCGCTTCCGATTCCGCCGTCCACCATCCGCAGAGCCGGCACCGTGGAGCATTCTGTAATCAGGTCAATCGCCTGCTTGTCCGTATACCTTCTGCCGTCAATATCCTCCGTCATCACGATATAGATCAAAATCGTATCCTTCGACAGACTCCCAAGATTATAGCGGATCGTGAAATTCCTGGACTGTGAAACATTGATCTCGTCAAATTCCAGCTGGGGATACTGCTCCGCGCATTGATAATAACGCTTCCGCTCCGCCTGACCGGTAATGGTATCGTCTAAAATTGCCACCACCCGCTTGGCCTTGGGATTGATTTTCAGACCCAGTTCAATATTTTTCTCCACGGAAAGCCGTTCCAAAACACCTGCTATCATCGGATTCTTCATTGCTTCCGCAGCCAGCTCTTCGTCATTGACTCCCTCAAAAACCATAGGGATCCCCGGAAATAAATCCTCCTGATATTTCATGGCAAATTTCAACGCAGCATCATCCCCCAGAATCACTGCGTCATAAGGCTCCACCATGGAAAGCCGGTAGGCCAGTCCTTCGTAAAACAGCTGCAGCGACTCTTCCGTGTTTACACGCTTTGTATCCATGAACTCAAAGTCCAATGTCACATTATCTTCCAGACCTGCCCGGATCCCGTCGATCTGCATCCTTACCTGCTCCCAGGCATATGAATAAGAGCTGATAAACAAAACACGTTTTTCTGCATCCGCCGCCTGCACCGTCCGCCCAAACAGGCATATACAGGAAAACAACATCAGAAGGAGCTGCAGCAGTCTCATTGGTATTGCTTTATATATCTTCCTCGTAACGCTTTACCCCCCCCCGAACTTTTTTCTGGTACTCTAGTACTATTGTACCACTTCCTGCAAATTATTCAAGATAATTTTATCATATTTTTCCTCATTTGTCTTTAAATATCTTTTCATTTTCACAAAAACCCTTTTTTCTCCTTTTATCTTCATACATTCTCCGGTCTGCCACATCTCGGAATCCGTCCTCATCCGTCCGGCAGCAGCCAATGGCATAGCTGAGCGGAGCAGCGGCGGATTGGTTATAAACCCGGCAGCGCTCATCCAGATCTCTGATCAGTTCCTGGGCGTCTCCGTGGTAAAGAACCGCAAATTCATCCCCGCCCTGTCGGTACACTCTGCCGTCTGCACCCACCGCAGCCGCCAGCAGCCGGGCAAAGCCCTGCAGCATCATATCCCCGGCGGAATGGCCGCAGGTATCG
Source organism: uncultured Acetatifactor sp. (assembly GCA_910586485.1). Lineage (GTDB taxonomy): Bacteria > Bacillota > Clostridia > Lachnospirales > Lachnospiraceae > Acetatifactor. Next base: position 8,657 of record CAJUIA010000039.1, on the reverse strand, counting down.
TTTACCGTCTTCAGATTATTCAGATCTGCAATCAGAAGGTATGCCGCACCGTCCCCTTGCCGCTCATTCAGATCCCGCTCCAGTGCATTGCGGTTATAAACGTTTGTCAGGCAGTCAATATAGGCGAAGCGCCTGCCCGTCTCAGTGCAGAAGGAAATAATGTTTCGGATGCAGCCGCTCTTTCCCTCAGCCGAATCTTCCGCCGGAATATCCGTCTCAACACTGAGCGCCTCCCCGTCATATTTGGATTTGATCATATTCCTGATCTCCTGTAACACCAGAGTCGCTTTCCCCCTGGTATTACAGATAATCGCCACTCCATTCTCACACACGCGATACCCGTATAGCCGATACTGCCTCAGTTCCCGGTAAACATCATTCAGGATCAGCGCATCCTGCTCCCAGTCGGAGCCGTTCTCCTTCCTGGCCAGACAGAGAATCGCCACAATCGGCTTCTGCCTGTCAAAATCATATTCATCCAGCACCTTTTCCAGTGAATACAGATTAAACAGCGCCGTATCTCTGTCCACATACTTTTCCGTATTCTCATTACTCAATATCAATCCCAGCAGAATCAGCGTAGAACAGACTACCACCAGCAGCGTTTCCGGCAGCACCACCTGAATCACCGCCGTAATCACAAAAAGCGGCACGGCAAGCACAATCGCCATCCGCTTCTCACTGTCAAGTATCTTCCAATAGCGGAGGCAATAATAGAGAATGAAAATAAGATAGACCGCCAGACTCCCATACAGTGCATATGCCTTCGGCCCCAGTGAATAATCCGTCATCTCACCCTGAACATATGTGATGGGCAGTACGAAAATTCCCGCCGCAGACAGAGTAAATGGCAGATTATGAAGCAGTCGGACCGTCCGTGAAAACTGCAGACTTGGTTCCAGATAACTTCTCATATATAAAAACAACAGATAGATAAAACCCAATATGGACATTAAATAGACAATGTGAGCCGCCAGATTCAAGGCTTCCGGAATCACATCTCTGTTGTTCACCGTACAAATCGTAATCAGGTCAAAGGTGGAATTCAGCAGGGCCACGGCTAAAAGCCGCCTGAATATTTTAGTTGACCTGACAGGAATGTGAGGCTTTCGAAAATAAAAGCCAATGGTATACAGCATAAAAATAATACATGTGAGCGGCGTCTTAACCAGCATCAGCATATAATCTTCCCCCTGTTTCAATGATCTCCGGTTTCTAGACGGACGCGTCGATCATTCCTCCCTCCACCAGCTCGGCAGCACTGACCGCCTGAGACTCCACGGGGATCTCCACTCCGCCCAGCTCCAGGGATACCCCGCCCGTATCATAACCTGTCGGCCGCTCACCATTGTCGGAGCTGCTGCTCACGCCGCCTGCACTTTCCTGCTGCTCCTTTGCCATCTTTTCAAACATGGCCTTTAGATATTTCATATCTGCTTCCATGATCTTTCGAAGCTCTTCCGCACGGTGCTTCTTCTTCAGCTGATCCAGATCCTCCGGATCCATCTCCTTTCCCGGACTGCCAAGGATCATATCCTCCAGATCACTCAGCTCTTCCATGTCCTCCATGGCCTCTTCCATCAGCTCCTGATAAAGCTCCATCAGCTCCTGCAGGTCCTCCATGTCAAAAGCAAGCTCGGCATCTTCGTCCATCACCTCTTCATCCCAGTCCTGTTCTGCAGATTCCTCCGTCTCTTCTTCCAGCTCGGCCTCGCACACTCCGCCCCGAAGCTTGACATTTTCTTCCTCCTCCAGATGGCGCACCTTCTTTTTTGCCACCCGCGCCATGGCTTCCGCATGGCGGATTGCGTTTAGCAGCCCCTGATTATCCATATTGGACATCTTCACCTTTTTGCGCAGCTCCACTACCTTCCGCCGGGCACTGTTCAACGCTCTTCTCGCATTACCGGAGGTCTTTGCCTGCAGAATCCGATTGGAAATCTGCTTAAAATTATAATGCAGCTTTTTCTTTGCCTGCTGCTTTCTCTGAGCTTCCCTGGCCTTTTTTGCCGCCTTGGCCCGCTTTGCTTCTTTTGCCTTCTGTTCGGCCTTCGCCCGCGCCCTGGCCGCCTCTCTTCTCTCCGCAACCTCTCTGGCAATGGAAAGTCTGGTTCCTGAGCTTCCGTCCGTGTTTCTCAGTCCGTATTGATTTTTTACGGAGCTTCCTGTCCTTGTCATAATATTCATGCCGTCATCCTCCTTGATTCAGACATATCTAACGATCCGGTTTTATGTTACGATCACCTATTTCTTTATTATATCGGCATCATTCAACCCATTCTTTATAAAAATACCGAAATCTTCCTCCCTTAAAACAATGTATTCCGAAACCGCAAAGGCGAAATGCCCTCCTGCTTTTTAAAGAAATAAATAAAATTGGCATCACTGCAAAACCCTGTCCGGCAAGCTATTTCCCCGACAGACAGCCTGGTACTTTTTAACAGTTCCTTGGCCTTCGTCAGCCTTACTCCCAGAATATAATCATACGGGGAGGTACCGGTTTTTTTCTTAAATTTTCTGGAAAACTGGGACGGACTCAAATGAACACTGTCTGCCACCTCCGCCACCGACAGACTGCCATCATAATGACTCAAAATATAGCTGACTGCCCGGCTTACCGGATTGCAGAATCAGCTGCTGTAATGGATGCCCGGCTCCCACCCAGACTTTGGCATGGCAGAACCCTTGACACACAGCATAAAATGCCTTGCCCAGTTGAAGAACGCAGGCTGTAACTTTACCCGCTTCCATTGGCAGCAGGGACACCAACGTTGACCTGGACGACGCTGCCATGTACGGAGATATTGCCATGTGGAACGAATATCTGGGCTTATGGCAGCCCTGTGACGACATAGAAGGCGTCATCCGCCGCACCTATGAAAAATTTGGCGATAAACCTTCCCTTGTTTCCGAGTTTGGACTCTGTGAACCTGCCTTTCCCGGCGGGGATAAACGGAGAATTGAAATCCTTTTGGAGAGGATCCCCATATACAGGTCTCTTCCCAATATGGCAGGCTATGTCTGGTTTTCCCTGAACGATTACCGGACCCATTGCGGCGAATCCGGCCAAGGAAAATTAAAACAACGGATCCACGGCTCCACGGATTTATATGGAAACGAAAAACCCTCCTACCGTATATTTTCAGAAATCAGCTGAGCATACACCATCAGCCGGATATGCCCGGCAACCATAAAAAGGCTGCCGTTTTACGAACCTTCATCCGTAAAACGACAGCCCTTTTATTTTATCCGCTCTTATACGATTCCCTGTGCCGTCATGGCCTCCGCTACCTTCAGGAAGCCTGCAATGTTAGCTCCTGCCACATAATTGCCCTTTATGCCGTACTTCTTTGCGGCATCGTCCAGATTATGGAAAATATTCACCATAATGTTCTGCAGCTTGGCATCCACTTCCTCAAAGGTCCAGGAAAGCCGCTCGCTGTTTTGGCTCATCTCCAGCGCAGACGTAGCAACACCGCCGGCATTGGCCGCCTTGCCGGGGCAGAACAGCACGCCGTTCTTCTGAAGATACTCGGTAGCTTCCATGGTGGTAGGCATATTTGCGCCCTCTGCCACTGCAAGACATCCGTTTGCCACCAGCATTTTTGCATCCTCCAGATCAAGCTCGTTCTGGGTCGCGCAGGGAAGCGCCACATCGCACTTCACGCTCCATACCCCGTGTTCTCCGTTCTTTTTCTCATGATACTGCGCACTGGGTCTTGCCGCGGCATATTCACTCAGTCTTGCACGCTTTACTTCCTTTACTTCCTTCAGCAAAGCCACATCAATACCTTCCGGATCATAAATCCAGCCGGTAGAATCGGAACAGGTCACCGGCTTACCGCCAAGCTGCTGCGCCTTTTGAATGGCATAAATAGCCACGTTGCCCGCGCCGGATACGGCGATGGTCTTTCCGGCAATGTCCTTGCCGTTGCACTTAAGCATTTCCTCTGTCAGGTAAAGCAGGCCATATCCCGTAGCTTCCGTTCTTGCCAGGGAACCGCCGTATGAAAGACCTTTGCCGGTAAGCACGCCCTCATACAGTCCCGTAAGCCTCTTGTACTGACCGTACATATAGCCGATCTCTCTTGCACCGGTGCCGATGTCGCCTGCAGGCACGTCAGTATCCGCGCCAATGTACTTATGTAGCTCATTGATAAAGCTCTGGCAGAACGCCATCACTTCCCTGTCGGATTTACCCTTGGGATCAAAATCGGAACCGCCCTTGCCGCCGCCGATGGGCAGACCAGTCAAAGAATTCTTAAAAATCTGCTCGAAGCCCAGAAATTTAATAATACCGAGGTTGACACTGGGATGAAGCCGCAAGCCCCCCTTATAAGGCCCGATGGCAGAATTAAACTGTACTCTGAAGCCGTTATTTACCTGTACCTGGCCCTTGTCATCCACCCAGGGCACACGGAATAACAGCTGTCTCTCCGGAGTAACCAGCCTCTCCAGCAGAGCATCCTTACGATATTTTTCTTCATTTGCCTCGATCACTACACGCAGAGACTCCAAAACCTCTTTTACTGCCTGATGGAATTCCGGCTGCGCGGGATTCTTGGCAACCACCAGGTCATAAACCTCATCTACATACGACATTTCCAATGTCCTCCTTCACTTAAATTGATGCCGTCAGCATCACAATTCAAAAAACATTATAAACCATCCTTGTCCATTTCACAATTACTTTATCCAATTAAACTGCAAAAGTTTTTTAATATTTTTTTAGATATTTTGTACAAAAATAAGCTCCTTCTGTTACAAATACTGCTTCAACCTGGCAACATTCTTTTCTTCACAGGCGATCAGCTGACGGGCCAGTGCCGTGGACTGCACTCCGGCATTTTCATTATGCTTCAGCGCCTTCTCCATCTCCAGTATCCCGTTTGTACTGTTTTTGATCATCAGCTCCGCAATGTGCCCTGTACTGGTATTAAGCAGGGTATTATAATGAAGTCCGGTCCGCAGCACCGCATCCGCCAGCGCACCGCTCCGATAATATTCCGCCTTGCCGGCAATCAACTGTTTGGAAGCTGCATTATGGATTTCGGAGTATTTCAATGTCTGCCTGGAAAGCTGCATTGCCAGCGCATCGTCGTAAACCTTGTCCGAAATCGTATCAATGGCTTTCATTGCCATCTCCGTATTCTTCTGGATTTCCCGGTAAATTGCTATTTCCTGAGATGTCATATTTCCTCTCATTCCGCCGCCCAAACGGCATCTGAAATCAAATTTTACATATCAAAAAAAGGAAGCCTTTCCCTTTTCAGTAAAAGACTTCCCACTTTTCCCTTTTTTATTCCTTAACAGTTTTTTCCTTTACAGGCAAACCTATTGCTGGGTCACATAATCAGCCTTCACATATCCTACCTGGCCGTTATAATTCACCTTGCACCACCCGTTTTCATTCGCAAGCAGCTCAAGGGAAGATCCGCCTGCAAGCACCCCCAGCCTCTCTGCAGTCTCGCTTGCCGAAACACGAACATTCAGATTTGTGGTGGCCGTAACGGTGCCGATCACCTGTAAATCGGCTGTATTTTCTTCAAACTGCAGATACTCTGATTTAATATAACCGTCTTTGCCCTCGTAAAGGACCTTCGTCCAGCCGTTTAAACGGACCTCCTGCACTTCGAGCCTGGTCCCGCGGGATACCTTTCCCAGCTTGTCGGCCTGCTCGCTGTCCGAGCTTCTTACATTGACGGTAGTGGTAGAGCTGGCGTATTTAGGTCCCGCCGTTACCGGGTCCTGCGTTCCCTCAGACGGCTGGCCGCCCTCGCCTGTGGGCTGTTCCGCGCCTTCCGGCTCCTGCAGTTCCTCGCTCTGCACTCTGCTGGCAAGCGTCTCTCCCACTTTGGTATTTACCTGCGTTTTCACTAAGCTTGCATATTCCAGCAGCGAAGGATTCTGCTCTATCAACTCATTATATTCCGCCGCCACACGGGTATCAAGCTCCAGTACATCCACCTGCCCGTTCGCCGTCCTGATATATTGCTTTTCTTCCTCCGTAAACAGACTGTTATCCTTAATATAAAGGCTGCCATCCTCTTCGGTGCAGACATAAAGCGCCTCATATCCCGGACATTCGTCCCTGTCCTCCAGGCCCATCTTATAATACACATAGGCAATGACCGTCCCCTCCGATGGCCCCTGCTTGGTAAAAATTTCTATATCGGAATAATGGTCAATATAGCCTGACAGCTCTTCATAATAAAGAAGCGTATTTTCACTGATCCCGTGACATATGGACTGAAGGGTCGCCATGTCGCCGGTGCCGATGGCATTATAATAAGTTGCCACCAACGTATAAATGTTACCGTCCTCGTTTGCCACCAGCGGTACTGTCTCTGCCTGATTTACACTTTCCTCAGGCAAATCTTCCTCGGAAGAGCCGGAAGGAGCGCCGCTCTCCTGACTCTCCTGCTGTGACTGCCCGTCCGCCTGGGTCTGAGCCTCTGCCTTGTTGGCATTTAAGGCTATAACTACTGTGACTGCGCCTAACACTACAGCTAATACAGGGAAAACAATCTTACAATTACCGACAAGAATATCGCGGATAGTCTTCCACTTATCTTTTTGCATATTTACACCTTCCTTAAACCATGATAGAGCCGCATGCGGCCCTATTATGTTGGAATCACGTGGATATGTTACAGTACAGGGTGATGTAAAGTGCATCCGACAGGAATCGAACCTGCATTAAAGGCGTCGGAGGCCTTCGTTCTATCCGTTAGACTACGGATGCAAATTGTTACAAAAGTATTACATCACCCTGACTATAATATCATATATTTTTCTGTATGTCTACCTTCAATTATAGAAAAAATTATAAAATTATTTTAATAGTTTTTTCCTGCAGATCATAATAGTAAAGATTATCCGACAGGATCTCTTCCGCGGCTACATGCTGCGAATTCACTTCGCGTATCATCCCTTTCATCTCTTCGGGCGTTCCCATCCCCGTTTTGTCCAGAATCAGTATCTCATGGATAGAGCTTGGTATAATATAGAAGCCGTCCTGCTTTTTCTCTCCGATCCGGTCCAGCAGGTCCGGATACAGCATGCAGGCAGCGCCGTGAAGCCGCCCGGCATTGGTCAGCACCATCAACGGCACATCCTCTTCCGAAAGAAGCTCTCGTGAAGGATCCGTCACCTCATCCAGCATTTCCAGCATGGGCGTAATCCTGGCGGGAAAAATTCTGGGTGTATTTTCCTTTGCCAGCTTCATCAGGTCCGCAGTTTTTATATTCCAGCATTCCAAATGGGAATTATGTATCAGGATTGTCCCGTCGCCCAGCTCTCCGCCGCTGTAGGCATAGTAAAAGCATATGGCAAGATCAAGAAAATCCACATAAGGTATATCGCGGAGAAGCTCCGCATTGTTATGTCTGCCAATCAGACGGTAACAGATTCTGTCCCTGACCTTTTCAAAGGATTTAAAAAAATCCATGTCAATGTCTTCTCTGGGGCTCTCTTCCCGAAAAATTTCCAATATTCTGTTCAGGACCTCCCGAAAGGTCACACCGTCCTCATAAGCTGCATAAAAGTTGTCCAGATAGATGGTTGGCACCACATTTTTACCCGGCTGTAAAATCAGCAGGCCATGAAGCCTTACACCATTATTTTTCCGCACTTCCTTCAGCTCTGCCCGGCATTCTCCGCCAAGCTCTTTCTCTACTGCCTTTAACACCTTTTGTGCAAACTCGTTTATTTCCATACTTTCCCTCTTTCTGTGCCGCCATTTGATGTGAAGTAGAAATGAATTTGTCCGGGCATACGGCACCATGCGCCGAAAACATAGAAAGGCAACAGCGCTCCCGATAAGCGCCGCTGCCTTACAAGTCTGACAGTATGAAAATAATGCAGCCTGTTATACACGGGACAAATATTCACCGGTTCTGGTATCAATCTTAATTTTGTCCCCCTGATCAACGAACAGCGGAACGGAAACCTGAGCGCCTGTTTCCACAGTAGCAGGCTTGGAGGCACCGGTAGCGGTATCACCCTTAAAGCCAGGCTCGGTTTCAATGATCTCCAGTTCCACGAAAAGAGGCGGCTCTACGGAAAACACACTGCCGTTATGGGAACAGATCTTACACATCTCGTTCTCTTTTACGAACCTCATCGCGTCACCGACGGCATCTCCGTTTAACGCGGTCTGCTCATAGTTCTCTGTATCCATAAAGTAATACAAATCGCCGTCCTTGTACAGGTACTGCATGTCTTTTCTATCAATACGTGCCTGAGGGCATTTCTCGGTGGGGCGGAAGGTCTTCTCCACAACGCCGCCGCTCTTTACATTTTTCAGCTTCGTTCTCACGAAAGCCGCGCCCTTCCCAGGTTTCACGTGCTGGAATTCAATGATCTGATATACATTGTTATCATACTCAATGGTAATACCATTTCTGAAATCACCTGCAGAAATCATACTATATTCCTCCTAATCCTCTTCACAAAATAATTCTTTCTAAGTTTAATATAAATACAGGCCGATTTCAACTGTTTTTTAAAAAAAATTATCTTTTTTTACCGTTTGCCGCAGGATAAAGTCTATCGCTTCCAAATACCCCTCCAGCCCCTTCCCGTAGATCTGGCAGTCACACGGATGTTTGACACCCTAACCTCATAAAAATACCCTCAAAGCCGTTACCGGCTTT
>CAJUIA010000038.1 GCA_910586485.1 uncultured Acetatifactor sp. | reverse complement strand
GGCACCACTTTCATCGGAGTTCTTTTTTATGGCACCGTTTTGGCACCGCTTTACACATTTTCACTGTTGCAAAGTTTTAAAAAGGGCTTCCCGATTTCTCGGAAAGCCCCATAAAATCTAGCTTCTCAGCAATTATTCAATGATAGTAGCAACCCTACCAGACCCAACAGTCCTGCCACCCTCACGGATAGCGAACGTAAGTCCCTGCTCCATAGCGATAGGGTGGATCAGCTCAATGGTCATCTCCACGTTATCGCCAGGCATGCACATCTCGGTGCCTGCAGGCAGAGCGCAAACGCCGGTTACGTCGGTAGTTCTGAAGTAGAACTGGGGACGATAGTTATTGAAGAAAGGAGTATGACGGCCACCCTCATCCTTGGTCAGAACGTATACCTGAGCGGTAAACTTGGTGTGGCAGGTAACGGTGCCGGGCTTAGCCAGGACCTGTCCTCTCTCGATTTCTGTTCTCTGAACGCCACGAAGCAGTGCGCCGATGTTATCACCAGCCTGTGCCTCATCCAGCATCTTACGGAACATCTCGATACCGGTAACAACGGTCTTCTTGGTCTCTTCCTTAATACCGATAATTTCAACTTCCTCGTTGATGTGCAGAGTACCACGCTCCACACGGCCGGTAGCAACGGTACCACGACCGGTAATGGTGAATACGTCCTCGACAGGCATCAGGAAAGGCTTGTCGGTATCACGCTGAGGATCAGGAATATACTCGTCAACGGTGCTCATCAGCTCCATGATCTTGTCGCCCCACTCGCTGCTGGGATCTTCCAGTGCCTTCAGAGCGGATCCCTTGATGATCGGGCAGTCCGTGAACTCGTACTCTTCCAGCTGCTCGGTGATCTCCATTTCAACCAGCTCAAGAAGCTCAGGATCGTCAACCATATCGCACTTGTTCATGAACACAACGATATAAGGCACGCCAACCTGACGGGACAGAAGGATGTGCTCCTTCGTCTGAGCCATAACACCGTCGGTAGCAGCTACTACCAGGATAGCGCCATCCATCTGTGCAGCACCAGTGATCATGTTCTTTACATAGTCAGCATGGCCCGGACAGTCAACGTGTGCATAGTGTCTCTTCTCGGTCTGATACTCTACGTGTGCGGTAGAAATGGTGATACCACGCTCTCTCTCTTCGGGAGCCTTGTCAATGTTCTCAAAGTCAACCTTCTCGTTGCCGGCAACTCTCTCAGCCAGAACCTTGGTGATTGCTGCGGTCAGGGTGGTTTTGCCATGGTCAACGTGACCAATGGTACCAATGTTACAATGGGGCTTGTTTCTTTCAAATTTAGCTTTAGCCATTATTGAAATCCTCCTTAAAATAATTAAACAACATGTTATTTTTTTCTCGCCGAAGCGCGCTTGCGCACACTCGGCGCTTCACAACCCGGCTAATTCTCATTATATGGAATATGTCAGGTTTTTTCAAGCTATTTTTGCACTTTTTTGGAAGAATGCCGGCTTGGGTTTATTTTGTTCCCTTTGCCGCCAATACTTTTTCCTGTACATTCTTGGGAACCGGCTCATACTTTTCAAAGAACATGGAGTAGTTGCCGCGTCCCTGGGTCCTGGAACGAAGATCGGTAGAATATCCGAACATCTCTGCAAGGGGAACGAATGCCCGCACCATCTTGCCTCCGCCAATATCATCCATGCCTTCTACGCGTCCACGGCGGGAGTTCAAATCGCCGATTACATCACCCATATACTCTTCAGGCATTGTGACCTCAACCTTCATGATCGGCTCCAGCAGCACAGGTGCCGCTTTCTGCATTGCTTCCTTAAATGCCATGGAACCGGCAATATGGAATGCCATTTCGGAAGAGTCAACCTCATGATAGGAACCGTCATATACGTTTGCATGCACGCCCAGCACGGGGAATCCGCCAAGGATACCGGCCTGTGCCGCCTCCCTGATACCTTCACCAACCGCGGGAATATATTCCTTAGGAATGGAACCGCCTACTACTGTAGATTCGAACAGCAGTACAGGGGGCTCGTTAATCAGGATATTCGCCTTGGGATCAAACTCAAATTTCTCACAGTTTGCCTCCACGGGCTCAAACTTAACCTTACAGTGACCATACTGACCACGTCCGCCGGACTGCTTTGCATATTTGGAATCCACCTCTACGGCCTTGGTAAATGCTTCCTTATAGGCAACCTGAGGTGCGCCCACGTTAGCCTCTACCTTAAATTCACGAAGCAGACGGTCTACAATGATCTCCAGGTGGAGCTCACCCATACCTGCAATGATCGTCTGGCCGGTCTCCTGATTTGTATGAGCACGGAAGGTAGGATCTTCCTCTGCCAGCTTTGCCAGCGCCTCGCCCATCTTGCCCTGACCTGCTTTGGTCTTGGGCTCGATTGCCAGCTCAATCACGGGCTCAGGGAATTCCATGGACTCCAGGATCACAGGATGCTGCTCATCGCAGATGGTATCTCCCGTAGTCGTAAACTTGAAGCCTACTGCCGCCGCAATGTCACCGGAATAAACCTTATCCAGCTCAGCCCGCTTATTTGCGTGCATCTGTAAGATACGGCCTACACGTTCCTTTTTATCCTTCGTAGCATTCAACACATAGGAACCGGAATTCATGCTGCCGGAATACACACGGAAGAATGCCAGCTTTCCCACAAAAGGATCTGCCATGATCTTGAATGCCAGCGCGGAGAAGGGCTCATCATCGGATGAATGCCTCTCTACCTCGTTCCCCTCCAGATCGGTACCCTTGATAGCAGGGATGTCCGTAGGAGCAGGCATATACTCTAGGATTGCGTCCAGCAGCTTCTGTACGCCCCTGTTACGGTAAGCGGACCCGCAACACACGGGAACTGCCGTACATTCGCAGGTAGCCCTGCGAAGAACTTTTTTCATTTCTTCCACGGAAGGCTCTTCACCTTCCAGATACATCATCATCAGATCGTCATCCAGCTCACAGATCTTCTCAACCAGCTCGGAACGATACAGCTCCGCATCATCCTTCATATCGCCAAGATCGTCTGTAACGGTAATGTCTTCACCCTTGTCATCGTTATACAGATATGCCTTCATCTCAAACAGGTCAATGATTCCCTTGAAAGCATCTTCCTTACCGATAGGCAGCTGAACTACGATTGCATTTTTCCCAAGCCTGTTTCTGATCTGATCAACTGCACCATAGAAGTTTGCACCCAGAATGTCCATCTTGTTGATAAATGCCATACGAGGTACATTGTAGGTGTCTGCCTGACGCCATACGTTCTCAGACTGGGGCTCTACACCGCCCTTTGCACAGAAAACACCAACGGCGCCATCCAAAACACGAAGGGAACGCTCTACTTCTACAGTAAAGTCAACGTGGCCAGGAGTATCAATGATGTTGATACGATGCTCCAACGCGCCTTCACAGGGCTTGGTTTCTTTTTCCAATGTCCAGTGGCATGTTGTAGCTGCAGATGTGATGGTAATACCTCTTTCCTGCTCCTGCTCCATCCAGTCCATGGTAGCAGTGCCTTCATGAGTATCACCGATCTTGTAGTTTACACCAGTATAATACAGAATACGCTCGGTCAATGTGGTCTTACCGGCATCAATATGAGCCATAATTCCGATATTTCTGGTTCTCTCTAACGGATATTCTCTTCCAGCCAAGATTTTTTCCTCCTATATTAATAATGATGCCCCTAGAATCTGTAATGTGCAAACGCCTTGTTTGCCTCTGCCATCTTGTGCATGTCTTCTTTTCTCTTGACTGCAGCGCCGGTATTGTTGGCTGCATCAAGGATCTCATTGGCCAGCCTGTCCTTCATGGTCTTCTCGCTTCTCTTGCGAGAGAACATGGTAAGCCAGCGCAGTCCAAGAGTCTGACGTCTTTCGGCCCTTACTTCAATGGGCACCTGATAGGTAGCGCCGCCGATTCGCCTTGCCTTAACCTCCAGAACAGGCATGATGTTGTTCATTGCCTCTTCGAATACTTCCAGCGCAGGCTTTCCGGATTTTTCTTCTACCTTTGCAAATGCGTCATATACAATCTTCTGGGCTACACCCTTTTTGCCGTCAAGCATAATATGATTGATCAGCTTGGTAACCACCTTATTATTGTACAGAGGATCTGCTAATACATCTCTTTTTTGAATATGTCCCTTACGTGGCACGGTTCTTCCCTCCTTAACAAAATGAACTTGCGTTAAATCGTCGGTACTCACATGTGTTTCCCCAAGTGTACGTGCTGTTCTGCAATAAGGATCTTATCTTTAATGACAGAATTCCAACACTTATCTTAGTTTCGTTTTTGTGGTACAAAACTGACGCAGCAGCGTCAACAGTTGCGGTAAGCGTCTATCACTTCTTTGCTTCCTTAGGCCTCTTTGCGCCATACTTGGAGCGGGCCTGCTTCCTGTTGGCAACGCCTGCAGTATCAAGGGTACCACGGATGATGTGGTATCTGGTACCGGGCAGATCCTTTACTCTGCCGCCACGGATCAGCACAACGCTGTGCTCCTGCAGATTATGGCCTTCTCCGGGAATGTAGCTCGTCACTTCGATTCCGTTGGAGAGACGCACTCTGGCAATTTTTCTAAGCGCAGAGTTAGGCTTCTTGGGAGTCGCAGTCTTCACTGCAGTACACACGCCACGCTTCTGGGGAGCAGATACATTTGTCGCCTTCTTGTGAAGGGAATTGTAGCCTTTCTGCAGAGCAGGCGCGGTAGACTTCCTTACTGTGGTCTGACGTCCTTTTCTCACTAACTGGTTAAATGTCGGCATTCTGTTTCACCTCTTTCATATATTAGTATTATTTATGGCACGCAAAAAAATACACATCTGCGCGCACACTTACATAGTATACTTGCTAACAGATGTGTTGTCAATTCTATTTTTGATTTTTTTTACTAAAATCGGAAAGAAGCCTCACATATCTCTTCAGGGCGTCCTCCCAGGGCGGCAGCTTCTCAAATCCCATCTGCGTCAGCTTATCCTTGTTCATGCGGCTGTTTGCCGGGCGCTTTGCCTTTGCCCCATACTCGGCGGTAGTCACCGGCACCACATTGACGGAGACGCCGGCCTCCTTAAAAATAGCGCAGGCAAAATCATACCAGGAGCAGCTTCCCTCGTTGGTAGCATGGTAAACGCCGTATTTCTCCGTGAGCACCATGTCCACTAACAGCCTGGCCAGATCATAGGTATAGGTGGGCGAGCCGAACTGGTCGTTCACCACCCGCAGGGTATCGTGGTTTTCCGCCAGCTTCAACATGGTTTTCACAAAATTCTTTCCGTTGATGCCGAATGCCCAGGCAATGCGCACGATAAAGTACTTTTCCAGCAGCTCCTGAACCGCCAGCTCTCCCTCGTACTTTGTCTGTCCGTATACACTCTGCGGTTTTCTTTCGTCCTCCGGCTCCCAGGGACGCTCTCCTTCTCCGCTGAACACATAATCCGTGCTGATGTATATCATCTTAATGTCCAGCTTTTTACATACCGCCGCGATATTCCGGGCCCCCTCTGCGTTCACCCTGCGGCAGAGTTCTTCGTTTTCCTCCGCCGCGTCCACTGCCGTATAGGCAGCACAATGGATCACCGCATCTGGCGCCGCCTCTCTGACCACTCTTTCCACGCATTCCCCATCGGTGATGTCCATTTCCTCAATGTCTGCGCCGACCGCCGTGATTCCGCGCTTTGTCAGCTCATCTACCACATCATGACCCAGCTGCCCCTTTACACCCGTCACAAAAACCTTCATATCAGATTACTGTCCTTTCCCACATTTTCATACAGACACCTAAAGGTATCTTCCTCAAGGGGTTTTCCCTCTATGCCCACTTCCATACTGCCGTCCTCTGCCGTCTCCATACGACGCACCACGGCAAACATCACCATGCACTCCGCCACAACGATCACGTCTTTTCCGGTAATGTCCGGAGTCCCTGCCGGCATTTTAAGTCCCATCCCCAGAGGACTTACATTTTCCACCTTGATATAATACTTTTCCTCGGTATCGCAGACTATGAGTACATTCATGACATTGTACCTTGTACGCTCGATCTTTCTTCTCTCTTCCATTGTAACCTCCGCTTTAAGAAGTACTTACAGGGGGAAGAGAGATAAATCCCCCTTCCCCCTCTTGTTTACTTTCAGACCTATGATTCGGTTACGACAACTGCATCCTCTTCTGCTTCCGCCATTTCCGTATCCCCATCCTCTTCCGGTGCTTCCATTACTTCCAATTCCTTCATTGTCTCCGGATCCGCCTCTTCCACGTCATCCAGCTCTTCAAAGGAGATGGTATCCACTTCATCCGTACTCAGCCTGGTGTTGCGGTATCTCTTCATTCCCGTACCTACAGGAATCAGCTTACCAATGATAACATTCTCCTTCAGGCCGATCAAATTGTCTACCTTACCCTTGATGGCTGCTTCCGTCAACACCTTTGTGGTCTCCTGGAAGGACGCCGCCGACAGGAAGGAATTGGTTGCCAGCGCCGCCTTTGTAATACCCAAAAGCACCTGCTTGCCATCGGCAGGCTCCTTCCCTTCCGCAATTAACCCGGCATTCATGTCTTCATATTCCAGGACATCTACCAGTGTGCCAGGCAGGAAGTCCGTATCGCCGTTATTTTCAATGCGGACCTTCTTTAACATCTGACGAACAATCACCTCAATGTGCTTATCCGCAATATCCACGCCCTGCAGGCGGTAAACCCTCTGCACCTCGCGAAGCATATAATCCTGTACGGAACGGATTCCCTTGATTTTTAACAGATCATGAGGATTTACGGAGCCTTCCGTCAGCTCGTCGCCGGCCTCCAGCACCTGCCCGTCCATGACCTTGATACGGGAACCGTAAGGGATCAAATATGCTTTTGATTCACCGGTCTCGTCATTACTGATGACCACTTCTCTCTTTTTCTTGGTATCCCTGATCTCCACCTTGCCGGCAAACTCTGCGATGATCGCAAGACCCTTGGGCTTACGAGCCTCGAAAAGCTCCTCCACACGGGGAAGACCCTGGGTAATATCGTCACCGGCAACGCCGCCTGCATGGAATGTTCTCATGGTCAGCTGTGTTCCAGGCTCGCCGATGGACTGCGCGGCAATAATACCCACTGCCTCGCCAACCTGCACCGCCTCACCGGTAGCCATATTTGCGCCGTAGCACTTTGCACAGATGCCCACATGGGAACGGCAGGTCAAAATCGTTCTGATCTTCACCGCCTCCACAGGCTCGCCTGCTTCGTTCACGCCCACACTTAATATCCTTGCCGCACGGCTGGGAGTAATCATATGGTTATGCTTTACAATCAGATTGCCGTCTTTATCGTAAATATCTTCACAGGAGTATCTTCCCGTAATTCTGTCCTTTAAGCTCTCGATGGTCTCCTTGCCATCCATAAAGGCTTTGACCACAATGCCGGGGATTTCGTCCTTCCCTTCGCTGCAGTCCGTCTCACGGATGGAAAGCTCCTGCGATACGTCCACCATTCGTCTGGTCAGATAACCGGAGTCTGCGGTACGCAGCGCGGTATCGGACAAGCCCTTGCGGGCGCCATGCGCGGACACGAAGTATTCCAGTACATCCAGGCCTTCACGGAAATTAGACTTAATCGGCAGCTCGATGGTACGGCCGGTGGTATCCGCCATCAGTCCACGCATACCTGCCAGCTGCTTGATCTGCTGGTTGGATCCACGGGCACCGGAGTCAGCCATCATAAAGATGTTGTTATATTTGTCCAGCCCGGCCAGCAGCACGTCCGTCAGCTCCTTGTCGGTCTCGTTCCAGGTCTCCACCACCGCACGGTAACGCTCTTCCTCGGTAATCAAGCCCCTCCGGAAGTTAGCAGCGATCTTATCAACCGTATCCTGTGCCTCCGCCAGCAGCTCTGCCTTCCGCTCCGGCACGGTCATATCCGAGATGGACACGGTCATGGCCGCCCTGGTGGAATACTTATAGCCAATGGACTTCACGTCATCCAGCACCTCTGCCGTCCTTACGGCTCCATGGGTATTGATGACCTTCTCCAGAATCTGCTTCAGCTGCTTCTTGCCTACGTGGAAATCAACCTCCAGCTTCAGAAACTCTTCTGGCTTTGTCCTGTCCACATAACCTAAATCCTGAGGAAGAATTTCATTAAAAATGAAACGGCCCAGGGTGGACTCCACATTCCCGGTAATCACCTTTCCGTCTGCATTTGTCTTGCTCACGCGCACATGAATTCTGGAATGCAGGGTACAGGACTTATTTTCATAGGCAAGTATCGCCTCGTTCACACTCTTAAAGTACTTGCCCTCGCCCACTGCTCCCGGCCTTTCCTGGGTCAGGTAATAAATGCCCAGGACCATATCCTGAGAGGGAACGGCCACGGGACCGCCGTCAGAGGGCTTTAACAGATTATTGGGAGACAACAGCAGGAAGCGGCACTCCGCCTGCGCCTCCACGGACAGAGGGAGATGCACTGCCATCTGGTCGCCGTCAAAGTCCGCATTAAATGCGGTACACACCAGCGGATGCAGCTTAATGGCCTTACCCTCCACCAGGATAGGCTCAAATGCCTGAATGCCCAGTCTGTGCAGTGTCGGCGCACGATTCAGCATCACAGGATGCTCCTTAATTACCTCCTCCAGCACATCCCATACCTGGGTGTCCATCTTATCCACAAGCTTCTTGGCGTTTTTAATATTCTGGCTGATCCCCTTTGCCACCAGCTCCTTCATCACAAAAGGCTTGAACAGCTCAATGGCCATCTCCTTGGGCAGGCCGCACTGGTAGATCTTCAGTTCGGGGCCCACCACAATAACGGAACGTCCGGAATAGTCCACACGCTTTCCCAGCAGATTCTGACGGAAACGTCCGGATTTGCCCTTAAGCATATCGGAAAGGGACTTTAAGGCTCTGTTGCCGGGGCCGGTAACGGGCCGCCCTCTTCTGCCGTTATCAATCAGCGCATCCACTGCCTCCTGCAGCATTCTCTTCTCGTTGCGGACAATGATGTCCGGGGCTCCCAGCTCCAGCAGTCTCTTCAGACGATTATTTCTGTTGATAATTCTTCTGTACAAATCATTTAAGTCAGAGGTTGCAAACCGTCCGCCGTCCAGCTGTACCATAGGGCGGATGTCAGGCGGGATTACAGGAATTACATCCATCACCATCCACTCCGGCCTGTTGCCGGATTCACGGAATGCTTCCACCACCTCAAGTCTCTTGATAATGCGGGCCCGCTTCTGGCCGGAGGATTCCTTTAAGCCCGTTTTCAGCTCCACGGCCTCGGTTTCCAGGTCAATGGCCTGCAGCAGCTCCTTGATGGCCTCGGCACCCATACCTACCCGAAACCTGTTTCCGTAATTCTCTCTTGCCTCCTGATATTCCTTTTCGGAGAGAATCTGCTTGTACTCAAGACCGCTTTCTCCGGCGTCAAGCACAATATAAGATGCAAAATACAATACCTTCTCCAGCACCCTGGGAGACAGATCCAAAATCAATCCCATACGGCTGGGGATACCCTTAAAATACCAGATATGGGATACAGGAGCAGCAAGCTCGATATGTCCCATACGCTCTCTGCGGACACTTGATTTTGTTACCTCAACGCCGCATCGGTCACAGACAACGCCCTTGTATCTGATTTTCTTATATTTACCGCAATGGCATTCCCAGTCCTTGCTGGGTCCGAAAATCTTTTCGCAGAACAGGCCGTCCCTTTCGGGCTTTAATGTCCTGTAATTGATCGTCTCCGGCTTCATTATCTCGCCGTGGGACCATTCGCGAATCTTTTCCGGTGAAGCCAGGCCGATCTTTATTGCATCAAACGTCATTGGCTGATAGGCTGTTTCATTTTTAACTTCTGGCATGAATGGTACTCCCTTCTAAGCTATTTGCATATTTATTTCACACGAAGTCTTCGTCTCCCTCAAATTCCTCTTCTTCGGAATCAAATTCCTCGTCGTCAAAGCTGTCATCGTCAGAGCTGATCAGTTCACCACTTTCATCATCAAACTCCTGCGCCTGATAGCCCATCCTGCCAAGGGAACCGTTGTCATAATCATCCTCATACTTCCGGTCTCCCTCCATCTCATAGCGATAATCCGTATCACCGTAATCAATGGTCTCCATGATCTCGACCTCGCTCTGATCGTCGCGAAGCACTCTCACATCCAGACCCAGCGCCTGAAGCTCCTTCAACAGAACCTTAAAGGATTCGGGGATACCGGGCTCCGGGATATTATCTCCCTTAATGATGGCCTCATAGGTCTTCACACGGCCCACCACATCATCGGACTTCACCGTCAAAATCTCCTGCAGTGTGTAGGATGCACCGTATGCCTCCAGCGCCCATACCTCCATCTCTCCAAACCGCTGTCCGCCAAACTGTGCCTTGCCGCCCAGAGGCTGCTGGGTAACCAGGCTGTACGGGCCGGTAGAGCGGGCATGAATCTTATCGTCCACCAGATGATGCAGCTTTAAATAGTGCATGTGGCCAATGGTAACGGGACTGTCAAAGTATTCGCCGGTACGCCCGTCCCGCAGACGGACCTTTCCGTCCCTGGAAATGGTTACGCCCTTCCAGACACCTCTCTGGTCTCTGTTATTCTCCAAATACTGCATTACCTCCGGAAGCAGCTCTTCACTGTGGAGACTCTCAAAGGTCTCTCCGGACCACTCTCTGCCGTCCGCCGTGGTATTCTTATCCTCAGCCTTCCATTCCTTTGCCTCTGCGGCATTAAAGGGAAGATTTACATAATCGTTTGCCAGCTCCAGAGTGTCCATAATATCGGTCTCGTTTGCACCGTCAAACACCGGCGTGGAAACGTTAAAGCCAAGGGCCCTTGCCGCCAAGGACAGATGAATTTCCAATACCTGTCCGATATTCATACGCGAAGGCACGCCCAGCGGATTTAACACAATGTCCAGCGGCCTGCCGTTAGGCAGGTAAGGCATATCCTCCACCGGCAGCACCCTGGAAACCACACCCTTGTTGCCGTGGCGTCCTGCCATCTTGTCGCCCACGGAAATCTTTCTCTTTTGTGCAATATAGATACGGACTGCCATGTTCACGCCGGGAGACAGCTCGTCGCAGTTCTCTCTGGTAAACACCTTGGCATCCACTACAATACCATACTCGCCATGAGGCACCTTCAGGGAAGTATCTCTGACCTCTCTGGCCTTCTCGCCGAAAATTGCTCTCAGCAGTCGTTCTTCCGCCGTCAGCTCCGTTTCTCCCTTAGGGGTCACCTTCCCCACCAGAATATCTCCGGCGCGGACCTCCGCACCGATGCGGATGATGCCTCTGTCGTCCAGATCCTTTAAAGCGTCATCGCCCACGCCGGGAACGTCTCTGGTAATCTCTTCGGGTCCCAGCTTGGTATCACGGGCTTCTGCCTCGTATTCCTCAATGTGTACGGATGTGTATACATCCTCCTGTACCAGTCTTTCGCTCAAAAGAACGGCATCCTCGTAGTTATAACCCTCCCAGGTCATAAAGCCGATCAGCGGATTCTTTCCCAGGGCAAGCTCTCCCTTGGCAGTAGAAGGTCCATCCGCAATCACCTGACCCTCGGCCACATGATCCCCCTTAAAGACAATGGGCTTCTGATTATAACAGTTGGATTGGTTGGAACGGGAGAATTTCGTCAGCCGAAATTCTGCCTTCTCACCGTCGTCATATGTGATTCTGATCAGGTTGGAGGATACATAATCCACCGTACCTGCTTTCTTTGCAAGAATACACATGCCGGAGTCCGTAGCGGTCTTGGGCTCCATGCCTGTACCTACCACGGGAGCCTCCGTCGTCAAAAGAGGCACTGCCTGACGCTGCATGTTGGAGCCCATCAGCGCACGGTTTGCGTCGTCATTCTGCAGAAAGGGAATCAATGCCGTAGCCACGGAGAACACCATTCTGGGTGACACGTCCATATAGTCAAATATGGAACGGGGATACTCCGAGGTCTCATCCCTGTAACGTCCGGACACGGTGTTACGGACAAAATGCCCCTCTGCATCCAGGGCCTCGCTGGCCTGAGCCACATGATAATTATCCTCTTCGTCCGCGGTCATATAAACCACCTCGTCTGTGACCACCGGATTCTGTGGATCTGTTTTGTCAATCTTTCTGTAGGGCGCCTCCACAAAGCCGTACTCATTGATATGAGCATAGCTGGCAAGGGAGTTGATCAAACCGATATTGGGACCCTCAGGAGTCTCGATGGGACACATTCTCCCGTAATGGGAATAATGCACGTCACGGACCTCAAATCCCGCACGATCTCTGGAAAGACCGCCGGGCCCCAGTGCAGACAGACGCCTCTTGTGCGTGATCTCCGCAAGGGGATTGTTCTGATCCATAAACTGTGACAGCTGGGATGAGCCGAAAAACTCCTTCACCGCAGCGGTAACCGGCTTAATATTGATCAGGGACTGGGGAGATATATCATCCGTGTCATGGGTTGTCATCCGCTCCCTGACCACCCTCTCCATCCTGGATAAACCAATGCGGTACTGATTCTGCAGCAGCTCGCCCACTGAACGGATCCGCCTGTTGCCCAGATGGTCTATATCATCATCATTGCCCAGGCCGTACTCCAGATGAATGTTATAATTAATGGATGCAATAATATCTTCCTTGGTTATATGCTTGGGAACCAGCTCATGTACGTTTTTCTTAATGGCTTCTGCAAGCTTCTCCGGATCCGAGCCAAACTCATCCAGAATCTGCTTCAGCACAGGATAATAAACCTTCTCATGGATACCAAAATCCTTGGGATCACAGTCTACAAAGGCAGTTATATCCACCATCATATTGGAAAGGACCTTCACGTTCCTCTCCTCTGTCTGTACATATACAAAAGGAACTGCCGCATTCTGGATGGTATCGGCCAGCTCTGCGCTCACCTTATCGCCGGCAGCAGCCAGCACCTCTCCCGTAGCAGGATCCACCACGTCCGCAGCCAGAATCTGATTTCTGATCCTGTTTTTGAATGCCAGCTTTTTGTTAAATTTATATCTTCCCACCTTTGCCAGATCATATCTGCGGGGATCAAAAAACATTGCATTTATCAGGCTTTCCGCACTCTCCACGCTCAAGGGCTCTCCGGGACGGATCTTTTTATACAGCTCTAACAGACCCTCCTGATAGTTCTCGGCAGTGTCCTTTGAAAAGCTTGCTTCTATCTTCGGCTCGTCGCCGAATACTTCACGAATTTCGTCGTTGGTGCCAATGCCCAGCGCACGAACCAGCACGGTTACGGGGACCTTACGGGTTCTGTCCACGCGCACGTAAAACACATCATTGGAATCCGTCTCATACTCCAGCCATGCACCTCTGTTAGGAATCACTGTGCAGGAAAACAGCCTCTTGCCCAGCTTGTCATGACTGATGGCATAATAAATGCCGGGAGAACGGACCAGCTGGCTTACGATTACACGCTCCGCGCCGTTAATCACAAAAGTACCTGTCTCCGTCATCAGGGGAAGGTCGCCCATGAAAATTTTATGCTCACTGATTTCTTCTTTCTCTTTGTTGTATAAGCGGACGGTAACCGTCAAGGGCGCCGCATAGGTGGCGTCTCTTTCTTTACACTCTTCAATAGAATATTTTACGTCATCCCTGCAGAGTTCAAAATCCACGAACTCCAGACTTAATGAGCCGCTGTAATCAGCGATAGGAGAAATATCGTCGAAGACCTCGCGCAATCCTTCGTCAAGGAACCACTGATAGGAGTCCTTCTGGACTTCGATCAGGTTCGGCATCTCCAGAACCTCTTTCTGTCTCGCATAACTCATACGCATAACCTTGGAACCGGCTACCGGACGTATTCTGTTTTTTTCCATTGACACTTCACCCCGTTCTTTCTTTTCTGCCGCCAAAAAGGCATAGCTCTGCACAATAGTGCATCGTCTATAATATCACAAACTTGTCAATGGGTCAAGCAAAATTTGTAAGGGATTTCCAAAAAATACGGCCCCCATATACAAATGGGGGCCTTCCTGTCAGTCTTTTCGTTTCGAGATGTATGCCAGATTACTTCAGAGTAACCTTCGCTCCAACTTCCTCAAGCTTCTTCTTAAGCTCTTCAGCCTCTTCCTTGGAAGCGCCTTCCTTTACAGCCTTGGGAGCGCTGTCTACCAGATCCTTAGCTTCCTTCAGGCCAAGACCGGTAACCTCACGTACCACCTTGATTACCTTAACCTTCTCTGCGCCAACCTCGGTCAGCTCTACGTCAAATTCAGTCTTCTCTTCTGCCTCAGCGCCTGCTGCGGGACCTGCTGCCGCAACCACAACACCTGCTGCTGCGGATACGCCGAACTCTTCCTCACAAGCCTTTACAAGGTCATTCAACTCTAATACGGTCAACTCTTTGATCGCATCAATCAGTTCCTGAGCTGTTAATTTAGCCATTTTATTTTCCTCCGTTTTATTCATTGTTATTATTGTTTCGGTTTCAACTATTCCGCTGCGGGTGCTTCTGCCGCCTCTTCAGCAGGCGCAGCTGCCTCTGCTGCGGAAGCGCCGCCTTTCTCGGCCAGCTGATTCATGACACGAGCAAAGTTGGTGATGGGGCTCTGCATGCTGCCAAGCAGTCTGGAAATAAGTACGTCTCTGGAAGGAATGCTTGCGATGGATGCGATTCCCTTCGCATCGTACACGGTGCCTTCCACCACGCCGGCCTTGATCTCCAGCTTATCTGCCTTCTTCGCGAACTCTGCCAGCAGTCTTGCAGGCGCCGTTGCGTCGTCTGCCGAAATTGCCACTGCGCTGGGTCCCTCCAGATACTGGGTCAGGCCTTCAAATGCAGTGTCCTTAAAAGCACGAGTCATAAAGGTATTTTTATACACTTTATAAATGACTCCCGCCTCACGCAGGCTCTTGCGGAGCTGCGTATCCTGCTCAACGGTCAGTCCGCGGTAATCAACCAGAACAACGGACTGAGCATCCTTGATGCTGGCTGAAATTTCCTCTACGATGGGCTGTTTTAATTCAACCTTTGCCATTTTTTTACCTCCTTATAGAATTGTGTGGGGATATTCCCCTGCCGAAAGGAGTTTTCTATTAAGAAAAAAACCTTCCCTAAGACAGGAAGGTAAAAAGTCTTGGTAAAAACTCTTTCCTCGGTAGGCGTTCTCCTGAACTTATCCCGCGGCACCCCGTCCATGGGGCAACCCCGTCCATGAGGCACTCTTATGGGACCTACTGTCTTCGGCTTTTGTCTTGCGACATTGCACAGAATAACACATTCCCTTTTCCCTGTCAAGTCCTCATCCGCAAAAAACGCCGATAAATGTAACAGTTCAGCCCCCCGTAAGCAGATAACACATGGCAGCCGCCCATTGTTCTCAATGCGGACTGTGCAAGACGTCGGTACTTAGCAAGCGCACTGTGCTTGCTTATGTACCGCTACGTCGAGCCTCAAGCGAAAGCGTGTCCGAATGAGAATAATGGGCGGCTGGCATTGTCAGGTTGCTGGGGGGCTGAACTGTTACTGATAAATAGATGGTGCAGTGTCCGCAATCATGATATAATAGCCGCAAAGGAAAAATATGCGCAAAGTGACGTGCCGTCACTTGAAAGCGGCATTTGTTTTTCCTGCGGCATTAACGAGCAAACGTCCGATAAAATCGGACAAAGAGCGCGATGCGGACAGAATGTCCGCATAAAAGCGCGGGTTTGCGAGTTTTGCTGATACAGCCGCAAAGGAAAATATGCGCAAAAAGAAAACCACCCCTTCACAGGAGCCGCCCATATGAAAAAGATTACAGCCTTATATCGTTCCCATACCGACTTTTATAATATCTGCATTGGTCTGTTGCTGTCACTCTTGCTTATGATTCCTTATCTGATCCTTGGCACCGGCAGTATTATCACCTATCATGACCAGTTGGACGGAGAGCTTCTGAATTATATATTATCTGCCAAATATTTTTTCACGGACGTCAAAACTTATCCGGAAATTTTAAACGGTCTTCCTTCCACCGGTGCGATTCCGCCTGCACCACTGTTTGTTCTTTTTTATATGCTTCTGGAGCCCTTTGCCGCCTTCCTGCTCTCGCAGTGGATCATTCTTATCGTCGGTTTTCTGGGCATGTACCTGCTGATCCGCAGGCTGACGGCAGCGCCTTTCGTTTCCCTGATCTCGGCCGCCATATTCATGCAGCTTCCCTTTTACCCGGTATACGGCCTCTGTATTCCCGGACAGCCCCTGCTGGTATACTGTATTCTTTGCCTGTACCAGCCGGAGCATCCGGCATCCTGCCGAAAATTCCGCCGCGGCATCCTCCCCGTGGCCTTCATCTTCCTGTACAGTCTTTGCTCATCGTTGGTTCTCGTCGGTTTTGCCTGCCTGCTGACCCTTGGCGCTGCGGCCCTTTATTTAACCGTCAGAAGCCTGATTAATAAAACTGCGCCTCCCTGGCGGCTTTGGCTGGCTCTGGCAGTGCTTACGGCAGGCTACTTAATCAGCAATCTGTCCCTCATCCGGCAGATTCTCTTTCCTGCCCCTGGACAGATCAGTCACAAGGCGGAGGTGATCTATACCCCTCAGGACTTTTTATCGTCATTTGCTCAGGTGTTTTATCCCGGCGTCAGCTATGCCGAAGCCTGGCAGCTTGTTCTGCTGCCGCTGGCCGTTCTGTGTCTGCTGCTGGCGGCGGCCGCAAAGCTTCGGCATGATACAGCTGACACTCTCCATTTGCGCAGCTGCCTGAAAAAAGCCGCTGCGGTACTGTGCTTCATTCTCCTGCTCTGCACCCTTTGCGCCCTCTACAGCACCCCTTTTGCCGTTCGTCTGCGCAATTTGGCTCCCGGCGCCCTGTCGGGCTTTAACATGAGCCGCATTGCCTGGCTCCTGCCGACGGCATGGCTTGTTCTGACCGGGTATCTGCTTTTCGCCGTATACCCTGGCGCCAAAGCCGCGCCAAAGCTTTCCCGCTGGCTTCGCTGTCTGGCTGTCTTTCTGGTCTTTGCCCTGTACAGCCTTATGATCCTTATTCATTCTCCCTTAAGGCTCAACATTTCCAAACTGCTTAAGGGTGGAGACTATTATGCACTGGATTGGGAGCGGTTTTACGCCACGGACATCTTTGAGCAGATCGGCGGGGCCATCGGACGGCCAAAGGAGGATTACCGTGTCGTCAGCCTGGGAATTTATCCTGCCGCGGCCGCCTACAACGGCTTTTACTGTTTAGACGGATACTCCAACAACTATCCCTTATCCTATAAGCACACCTTTCGGGAAATCATGGCTGACGAGCTGGCAAAAAACGATTATATCCGCCAATATTTTGACTGCTGGGGAAACCGCTGCTACCTCACCACCGCAGAGCATTCCAACTATTATACGATCGAAAAGAAATGGAACTCCGGCTTTCACGATTTGGCCCTCAACACGGAAAAGCTGAAAGAGCTGGGCTGCGATTATATCTTTTCCGCCACCTGGATCCTTAATGCCGACGAGCTGGGACTGGAGCTTTTAAGGGAAGCACCTTTTGAAACGGAAAACAGCTGGTATAACATTTATGTGTATGAGGTAAAGTAAGTTGCACACAGCCGAACGCACCTGCAAAAGACTGTCGCAAAAAGGCTGCCACAACAAGCATATAATGCTCACTGCGGCAGCCTTTTTCATTTTGCTTATTTTACTTATTTTATTTACCTGAAAATCTTAGAACTTCAGGGTGTTTACCTTCACTCCGGGGCCCATTGTGCTGGACAGGGTGATGCTTCTCAAATACTGGCCCTTTACTGCGCTGGGCTTTGCTTTTATGATGGCATCCATCAGTGCATTAAAATTCTCCTGAAGCGCTTCCTCGGTAAAGGATGCCTTGCCTACGGGAACATGCACGATATTGGTCTTGTCAAGTCTGTATTCGATCTTACCTGCTTTGATGTCGTTTACGGCCTTGGTTACATCCATAGTAACCGTGCCGGCCTTGGGGTTAGGCATCAGTCCCTTGGGACCCAAAACCTTACCAAGACGTCCCACAACGCCCATCATGTCAGGTGTTGCCACAACAACGTCAAAATCAAGCCAGCCATCATTCTGAATCTTGGGGATCAGCTCTTCGCCGCCAACGTAATCTGCGCCTGCAGCCTCCGCCTCGTTTACCTTATCGCCCTTGGCAAATACCAGGACTCTCACGGTCTTACCGGTTCCGTTGGGCAGTACCACGGCGCCGCGAATCTGCTGCTCGGCATGACGACCGTCACATCCTGTTCTGATATGAACTTCTATGGTCTCATCAAACTTTGCGATTGCCGTCTTCTTCACCAAAGCAATCGCCTCATTAGGCTCATAGGACACGGTGCGGTCTACAAGCTTAGCCGCCTCGGCGTATTTCTTACCATGCTTCATTATTATCCCTCCTCTACTGTGATGCCCATACTGCGTGCAGTACCTGCAATCATGCTCATTGCTGCCTCAAGGCTTGCCGCGTTTAAATCGGGCATTTTCATCTCGGCGATCTCCTGAAGCTTTGCCTTGGAAATGGTCGCCACCTTGGTCTTGTTGGGTGCCCCCGAACCGGACTTGATGTTGCATGCCTTCTTTAACAAAACTGCCGCGGGGGGAGTCTTTGTAATGAAGCTGAAGGATCTGTCTGCATAAACAGTGATGACTACGGGGATGATCACATCGCCCTTGTCCGCTGTCTTTGCGTTGAACTGCTTGGTAAATTCAACGATGTTCACGCCATGCTGACCCAATGCAGGGCCAACAGGGGGAGCCGGTGTTGCTTTGCCGGCAGGAATCTGTAACTTGATATAGCCTTCTACTTTCTTTGCCATTTTGGCACCTCCTATATTGTGGTACGCCGCCGTATTTCAGGCAGGTTACGGCGCAGGGCTCTGTACCCTGCTCCCACTTTTGCTGCGGGGCTTATCACCCCGGATACCGTCCGAAGCCGGTACCTCCATTTATATTTAGCGGCTCACGCCGTAAATATCCTAAAACTTTCTCATCCTATAGCTTTCGCACCTCTGCAAAGCTGATCTCTACAGGGGTCTCTCTGCCGAACAGCTCCACATTAATGGTAGCCGTCTGCTTGCCGTAGTCCAGCTTATGAACAATGCCCACCGTGTCTTTCCAGACGCCGGCCACTACCGCAATGCTGTCTCCCTCTACAAAGTCTATGGAAACGTTCTCCGTCTTGATGCCCAGAGGCTTCATCTCCGCTTCGGTAAGGGGAACAGGCTTGCTTCCCGGTCCCACAAAGCCTGTGACGCCACGAGTATTCCTGACCACATACCAGGTGTCGTCATTCATCTCCATATTGAGAAGCACATAGCCGGGAAACATCTTCCTCTGGACGGTTTTTTTCACGCCGTTTTTCATTTCCACCACGTCCTCTAAAGGAACTCTTACCTCCAGAATCTGTTCCGCAAGGTTCTTGTTGTTCTCGATGGTCTTTTCAATATTGGCTTTGACCTTGTTTTCATAGCCGGAATAGGTATGGATTACATACCACTTTGCCTCTGCCATATAATCACCCTCGCTCTAACGAATTGATATTAAGAATTCTACGCCATTTTTCGCAACGTAATCAATCACCGAAATAATTACGCCCGCAACAATCGAGATCGCCACCACGGCAACAGACTGCTTTAAGGTTTCGCGCCTGTCAGGCCATGCAATTTTCTTAAACTCAGACTTCACTCCGGCAAAAAAACCGGGGCGCTTCTGCTTTTCTGCGGAATCTCCCATTTTAACCTCCAAATTATATTTTGCCTGTTTCCGAAGAAACATCACTTTGTTTCTTTGTGTAACGTATGGGTCCTGCAGAATCTACAATACTTCTTGATTTCCATCCTGTCGGGATGGTTCTTCTTTTCCTTGGTAGTATTATAGTTACGCTGCTTGCATTCGGTACAAGCCAAAGTAATTTTAGTACGCATATCGGCTACCTCCACATGATTTTTTGAGCATAAAAAAAAGACCTGAAATCTTATCTCGCCTGACTACTATAACACAAGGACCGGTTTCCGTCAACATTTTTTTGCAGAAAAACCCTTGTATCCTCCTTCCGTATGTGCTAGAATATAGATATAAAAGTGGGTCAGTGTCTAAATGTCAGAAAGGAGGGGTGACAATGGGTGTGAGTCTCAACGCGGTATATAACAACTATCTTACCACATATTCCCGGAATCATTTAACCCGGTACGATACTCACAAAAAAAGTGAGCTTCGCAGCGTGTACAATTCCATTGTCAAATTAAACAAAGAAGCCCCCTGGTATCTTCCAACCACCAGCAAGGCCACTCAGCAGTATGCCATCGCCATCAAGGAAAATGCCCGTGAGCTGCGCAACACGCTTGCCCAGCTGGGCGGCATGGAGGAAAATGTTCTTTTTAATAAGAAGAGTTCCTATACGTCGGATGAAAGTATTGTCTCCGCTTCCTACATCGGCTCTCAGGATCCGGACAAAAACGTACCCGATCTGGAAATGGAAGTGCATTCCCTGGCCGTTTCACAGGAAAATCTGGGAATGTTCCTGCCCGACGCAAGGATCGGCCTTCCTCCCGCTACCTATTCCTTTGATGTAGGCATTAACGATATGAACTACGAGTTCCAGTTTACGGTGGGCGAATCCGAGACAAATCGTGACGTGCAGGAGCGTCTGGTCAGGCTGATTAACAATTCCGGCATCGGCATCAAGGCGGATATTGCCGAATCCGAGGGCAGGACGGCCCTGCGGCTGAATTCGGAGTCCACCGGCTTAAATCCCGGTAAAAGCCAGCTTTTTACCGTCAGCGATAACAAGACCAGCAAAAAAACCGGCACCGTGGACTATTTCGGGTTGGATTACATCAGCCGTCAGGCTTCCAATGCCCATTTCAGCGTAAACGGTGAAGAACGCAGCTCCGCTTCCAACCATTTTACCCTGGGTAAGCTGTTCGAGGTTCGGCTGCACAGCACCTCAGAGGAAGGCAGTCCCGTGCGGATCGGCCTCAAAACCGACGTGGAATCCCTGGCAGATAATGTTTCTCACCTGGTAGGCGGCTATAATGATTTTGTGAAGGCAGCCGCTTCCTATGTGGAAACCCAGTCCAAGAGCAGACAGCTGGTAAATGAAATGAGGGGCATCGTCGGCGTATATGGCTCTGCTCTGGAGTCCATCGGCATCAACCTGTCCGAGGACGGTACCCTGAATCTCAACCGGGACGTACTTCATCAGGCTGCTTTACAGTCCGATGATATTACGGAAACCTTTGGCAGCTTGAAGAATCTGTCCGGCAATCTGATCCGCAAGAGCAGCCAGGTAGCCTTAAATCCTATGGATTATGTGCAAAAGACTGTGGTGGCTTATAAAAACCCCGGTCACAATTTTGTCAGTCCCTATAACTCAAGCGCATACAGCGGAATGCTGTTTAACAGCTATTGTTAAAATATGGTTAAGAAATTCCCGCCTGTTTATTCAGGCGGGAATTTTTTTGCCGTTTTCAGAGCCTCTGCAATCACCTTGTCCATGTCAAAATACTTATACTGCCCCAGGCGGCCCCCAAAGACCACATTTTTTTCCGCCGCGGCAAGCATTGCATATTTCTCATACAGCTTTCCGTTTGCCTCGTCGTTCACCGGGTAATAGGGCTCGTCGCCTCTGTGCCAGTCTGTCGGGTACTCCCTGGTGATCACCGTATCCGGCTGTGTACCGAATTCAAAATGCTTATGCTCAATAATACGGGTGTACGGCACCTCGCGCCTGGTATAATTCACCACCGCGTTACCCTGATAATTGCCGCAGCCCTCCAGCACCTCTTCCTCAAAGCGAAGGGACCTGTACTGCAGCTCACCGTAGCAATAATCAAAATACTCGTCAACCATGCCCGTATACAGCACTCTGTCAAAGGTATCAGCAGTATTCTTTATAAATTCCCGGTACGTAACCCCCAGCCGCACTTCGACCCCCCCCAGCAGCTTTTCCACAATCCGGGTATAGCCGCCTATGGGGATTCCCTGATAACGGTCGTTAAAATAATTATTGTCATAAGTAAAACGCACCGGAAGCCTGCGGATGATAAAGGCAGGAAGCTCGGCGCAGCTTCTGCCCCACTGCTTCTCCGTATAGCCCTTCACCAGCTTTTCATATACATCCCTGCCCACCAGCGACAGCGCCTGTTCCTCCAGATTGGCCGGCTCACGCTTACCTGTGCCGCCTGCCGTACCCAGCTTACTGGCGGCCTCCTGCTTCTGCCGTTCAATAATGGCCATGGCCTCCTCCGGTGTCCTGATCCCCCACATTTTACTGAAGGTATTCATGTTAAAGGGCAGATTATAAATTTCATCGCCATACACGGCGATAGGGGAATTCACATAATGATTAAACTCCGCAAAGCGGTTTACATACTCCCAAACCTCTTTGTCCGAGGTATGGAATATATGAGCGCCGTATTTGTGTACCAGGATGCCTCTCTTTTCTTCCGTATAAATATTTCCGCCAGGATGCTCCCGCTTATCAATACACAGACACTTTTTTCCCGCCCCCTGCATCTCGTGGGCAAACACGGCTCCGAAAAGCCCGGTGCCGACGATCAGCCAATCATAATTCATTTGCTCTTTTTCCCCTTTGCCTTATACTTATCAATCTGAACAAAGTCCTCCATCAGCTCCAGCATCTTTTCCCGTCCGTCCTGATTCAGCTTGATATAATTCTGCATCACCCGGTTTTCAAGCAGCTGCGCTCCCAGAGACGCATCCCTCTCCAGAGAAGAAAAATCCACCGGATTTAAGCTGAGCTTATCGCACATTCTGATCACCGTGCCGTAGGCCATGCCCTCAATCCCTCTCTCCAGCGCAGTCACCAGCGTACTGTAAGGAATCTTCAGCTCCATTGCAAACTGACGAACGCTGCGATACTGCCTTAAAATCTCTTTTTTCAAAATCTCTGCTTTTGTCATTTTTCAACTTACCTCCATTTCGTTCCGAAACGCCTGCGATTCTTTGACTATATGGATAATATACGATTTTCCGTGCACCTTTTCAAGGGGAACACCGAAAATTTAATATAGAATTAAGAGTTGTTTCTTTAAATATTCATACCTCTGCCGCTTTTCTTCCTTGCCGAAATGCTCCGGCGACTCCCTCTCCTGTATCCGGTTTCCCTCATAGCAAAGAGTGTTTGCTTTCTCCCCAAACTGTTCGCTGGTGAGATCAAAAATGTGCCCGTCCACCTCATTATAGCAGTGGACTCCACCGTTGTCCGTGGGCATGGCGTACACCAGTCCCCCGAAAATATCCTGGGCCAGAAAGGCCGTTATGGAACACTGCCCCAGCGTCCTGTTTTCCTCCGTCCAGTCCGCCCGCATCCGCGGAGCACAGGTATCCGCACACCAGACAAAGGAAAGCGCGTCATACAGATCAAGGGGCGTCATGATTCCGCGGGACATCGCCATTCTCCCATACACAGTATCCTTTGCCTTCACCTCTCCGGCCGTCTGCCATCCGTAAAAATTGTATGCCATTTATAAAAACATCTCCCTTCCGTTGTCCTGATCTGCTATCAGCATAACACAAACCCGCCGATAAATCCAGATAAGCGAATATGGCAAAAGCCTTATAAATATGATAGGATGGACAGGTAACCAACTTTTTTCAGGGTTTCCGGGAATATTCCGGTCTAAATTTCGACATATCAGGTGAAAGCTTTCAAGCAAATGAAGGGGAAGGGGATGTTAATAATGGAAGATTCTCAGATCATGGATCTGTACTGGGACCGCAATGAAAACGCCATTGCAGAAACAAACCGGAAATACGGCGCTCTGTGCGGCAGCATTGCCATGAACCTGCTGTCTGACAGAGAGGATGCTGAGGAATGCGTCAATGATACCTGGATCGAGGCCTGGAATCAGATACCGCCCCAGCGCCCCAAAAGCCTGAAGGCATGGCTTTGCAGGATCGTGCGCAATATCTCCATTAACCGCTGGCGCAAAAATCATGCTCTGAAAAGGTATCAGGGAATCAATCAGCTCCTTGACGAGCTGGAGGACTGCATCCCCTCACCCAAAAGCGTAGAACAGGAACTGGAAGACGCCGCGCTGGGCAGATGTATCGACACCTGGCTGCTCTCGCTGCCAGGGGAAGACCGGGTGCTGTTTGTGCTTCGCTACTGGCACGGCAGAGCTTTGAACGAGCTGGCGGACCAATGGAATATTCCGGCCCCCAGGCTTACGAAAAAAATGTACAGGCTGCGCCTGAGCCTGAAGGCTGCTCTTGAAAGGGAGGAAATCTATCTATGAAAGACAATAAGAACACACAAAAGAGTGAAAAAATATACCGGGGCATTACTCAGATCAGCGATAACATCGTGGAGGAAGCAGAAAACACCGAGCCTCCCGCCGGCAGCAGGAAAGAATTCCGGCGTGGAAAACGACCCCTTTGGCAGACCGGAGGGCTGGCGGCCGCCTGCCTGTGCCTTGTGGCCGTAGGCACAGCTCTTTTGCTGCACCTGCCGGAGGGCCAAAATTCCGGAGGCAACACGGAGGATTCCGGCCCGATGGTGGCACAGTTTTCCACCCCCGGCCCGGAAAC
The DNA here is from genome assembly GCA_910586485.1 of uncultured Acetatifactor sp. Taxonomy (GTDB): domain Bacteria; phylum Bacillota; class Clostridia; order Lachnospirales; family Lachnospiraceae; genus Acetatifactor. The sequence goes on along the minus strand of CAJUIA010000038.1, from coordinate 8,359 downwards.
CGCAAATGACGGCACTACAGGAAGTACCTCATCCCAAGAAGACGGAACCGTTCCGGACTCTGAAACAGCTCCCAGGGATACCCCTGTCCTCACCCTGGCAGAAATGTCCGGCCGGCCCATGCTGCTCTCCGCAGCGTCTGGAAATCAGGAAACGCTTATGCAGGCTCCGGACACGACACCCTATACCGTGGAAACGGATTTGAGCAATATTACAAATCTGGATCAGTTTTATCTTTATGACGAACAGGAAGTCCTGCTTGCGCAAAATGCCTTTTATGTGGACGCCAACGGTGATAACGAATTCTTTGAAATATACGAATACAACAGATATGCCCAGATTCCCAATTTTATAACGGTGGATTCCCTGATGCACACCTATCATTTGTATTTCAGTTATCTGCTGCGAAATACGGAGCGGAACTATCTTTCGGACAGCCTCATGGCGCTGAGTAACGCCATGCTGGAGAACAGCATTACCCAGTATGAAAGGCTGAAGGGCAGCGAATGGGAGGAAGCAGCCCTGCGCAATGTGGCCTTCTTCACCGTGGGAGCCTGCCTGCTGGATGAGACTACCGCCATTCCAGATGATGTGGCGGACACCGTTAAATATGAGCTGGACGGCATCAACAGCGCGGACAGCATCGCCATATCCGCCATCACCGGCGATTTTGAGGACTATACACAGTATATTCCCAGGGGATACTACGAGGGTGATCCGGCGTTGGAACAATACTTTAAGGCCATGATGTGGTACGGCCGAATCCATTTCCGGCAGGAAAGCGAAAGCCTGGACCAAAGCGCGCTTCTGATCACCCTGGCCCTGGCCTCTGACGGCGAAGCTTACCGGACCTGGAAGGCAATCTATGCGGTAACCTCCTTTTTCTCCGGGTCCAGCGACGATCTGGGTGTGAGCGAATATGCCCAGGCCCTCCGGGAAGCTTACGGAGAAGACGTGTCCGTGGAGGACCTGCCCGGAAACAGCGCCGCCTTTGAGGCCTTCCATACCTTGACCGGCAGCCTGCCCGCCCCCGCCGTCAATTCCATTCCCATTGACGACGGCGAAAGCAATGTCATTCCCGGCTTCCGCTTTATGGGCCAGCGCTTTACCATTGACGCCGCAATCATGCAGAAGCTGGTCTACTCAAGCGTAGGCGAAAACAGCAGCGGAGAACGGCGGATGCTCCCGGACGTGCTGGACGCAGCCGCTGCTTTGGGAAGCGACCCCGCCCTGGAAATTTTGACCGCAAGCGGCGTCATGGACTATGCAAATTATGCGGAAAACATGGAAATGCTGCGCAAGGGCTTATCCATGGAAAACGAAGCCTTATGGTCCGCCAGTCTTTACTCCGGCTGGCTGAATACCCTCCGTCCTCTGCTGGAGGAAAAAGGCGAAGGGTATCCCTCCTTTATGCAGAGCAGGGAATGGACCAAAAAGAATCTGGAATGCTTTGCCGGAAGCTTTGCGGAATTAAAACATGATACCATCCTCTATTCCAAGCAGGTGGTTGCGGAAATGGGAGGTGACTGGGATGAAGACATAGACGACAGAGGATATGTGGAGCCGGAGCCGACTGTATATGCCAGATTTGCCTCCCTTGCAGAGCGCACCGCCCAGGGGCTTAAGGAATACGGCGTACTTTCCCCGCAGGATGAGGAAAACCTGTCCCTGCTGGCCCGGATGGCAGGGCAGCTGCTTACCATCTCCAACAAGGAGCTGCGGGATGAAACCTTAACGGATGCGGAATACGACTTTATCCGGGGCTACGGCGGCAGTATCGAGCATTTCTGGCTTGAAACGGCAAAGTCTGCGGCAAATGACGAATGGGTTGATGCTGCGGAATGTCCTGCACCCATAACAGCCGACATCGCCACCGACCCTGCAGGCGGACTGGTACTGGAAATTGCCACCGGCAAGCCCTCCAACATTTATGTGGTGGTAAAGGTGGACGGTGACTTAAAAATTGCCAGAGGAAGCGTCTATTCCTTCTATCAGTTTACCTGGCCGTCGGAAGACAGATTAACAGACAGCAAGTGGCGGCAAATGACGGGAAGCCAGCCCGACGAAGACGGAAATTATATCCGCACTAACCCTGTAGAAAAACCGGAATGGACGAAAAGCTATCGCTATGAACGGGACTAAGAAAAAGATACTGAAAATCACAATGGCAGCCGCCGTTTCCCTGCTTCTGGCGGCTGCTTCGGTTTATGGACTGTGGAGAAGCGGCGCTTTTCTGCCCCGTAAAATCCGCTGGGAAAATGCTTCCTTTGCGGACAAAACAGGTGATTACCAGGTTGAACTCAGCCACAGAAGAATCACCGTCACCTGGCAGGGGAACGCCGGCAGCATCATCTGGACCTCTCCCGCCGGAGTAAAGGTGCAGAAGGCCCTTTCCGCCGATATTGACAATGACGGCCATGATGAGCTTGTGCTGCTCTGCTGGAAAATAGGCCGTTACGGCAGAGACCGGCCTTTCTGGGTGGAAAAGGACGAAAACAAATGGTCTCAGCACCTCTTTGTCTATGAATATATGCAGGGAGAAATCCGGCCAAAATGGATGTCCTCCTATCTGGGAAAGGATCTGGCAGACATTGCCCTCTACAGCCGGGCAGACTCCCAAAACCGCCTTTTATTCACCGATTTTAACGGCGAGACCACCTGCTGGAGATGGGACTCCTGGGGCTTTACCCTGGAAGATGCCGCCGTTTCTTTTCTGGCCTTCGGGGACAATCTGATCCATGAGCCCATCTACCGCTATGGCCTTAAGAACGACGGGGATTTCAGTTTTTTATTTGAAAATTTCACAGAGCTGATTCATAAGAGCGACGTGGCCGTCATCAATCAGGAAACGCCCCTGGTGGACCGCCCGGAGCTTTACAGCGACTATCCCCGCTTCGGCACTCCCCTGCAGGCAGGAGAAGCCATTGCCGACGCCGGCTTTGACGTGGTAACCTGCGCCACCAATCATGCCTTGGACCAGGGCAGGGAGGGAGTCCGGACCACGAAAGACTTTTTTACGTCTCAGGGTATCACCTGCCTGGGAATCCAGACAGAGGAAGAGCAGGAATACCACCCTTACGAAATTTTGACCAAAAAAGGAATCCGCTTTGCCCTCTTAAACTATACCTATGGTACAAACGGCATCCGCATCCCGGAGGATGCTCCCCACATGGTGCATCTGCTGAAGGATGAAGAAAAAATCAAAAAGGATATTGCGGATGCCCGGACGGAAGCGGATTTCTGTATTGTGTTTGTACACTGGGGCACAGAAAACTCCAACGAGACCGATGAAGATCAGAAAAAATGGACAAAGGTTTTCCTGGAGAATCATGTGGACGTGGTGATCGGCACCCATCCCCATGCCCTCCAGCCTGCAGAGCTTTTACAGGCGGCGGACGGACACGAGATGCTGATCTTTTATTCCCTGGGCAATTTCATCAGCGCCCAGTCTGCACCTGTCAGCATAAAAGGCGGCATGGCAGGTTTTACCGTGTCGCCTTCTGCTGACGGATATAAAATTACGGAATATTCCTTAACGCCCCTGGCCATCACCTGGCATAAGGGCGGCAGATATACCGTGGATCAGCTCTTCACGCCATACCCGGATCCGGAAAGCTTTTCCTCAAATTCTGCTTCCGGAACAGGCCTGGAATAATAATAGCCCTGTGCCACATGGGCTCCGATCTCCTGCATCAGCCGGATGTCCGCTTCCGTCTCCACACCCTCGCAGACGATCTGGGCCTCCAGATTCTGGGCCATATTCACGATACCCCGCATGATCGCCACCTGCCTGTTGTGATCCTGCTGATTTAACAGGAAGGAGCGATCCAGCTTGACCACGGAAGCAGGAACCTGCTCAAAGATTCCCAGAGAGGAATGGCCTGCCCCAAAATCGTCGATGGACAGATGAATTCCCTTTTGATGCAGGGTATCCAGCGTTTCCTTTACCGTGTTCTGCTGCAGCTTCTCAATCACAAGTGTTTCCGTGATCTCCACCTCGATCAGCTCTCTGTCAACCCGATACCTGTCCAAAATTTCTTCGAACTTTTCCGCAAACCCCGGCTTGATAAAGTGCATTCTGGAAAAATTACAGGAAACGGTAACTACCTTCTTCCCCTGGTCCAAGCGCCTGCGCAGCATCCGGCACACAGATTCATAAACGAAAAAGTCAATCTCCGTAATCTTTCCAGTCTGTTCATAATAGGGAACGAAAAAGCCCGGCGCTTTTACCGCTCCGCCCTCCGTGGGATCCAAAAACCTTACCAATGCTTCTGCGCCAACAATCTGCCCGCTACGGATGTCAACCTTGGGCTGATAATAAACCGCAAAGTCCTTCCACACCTCCACTGACTGCAGCAGCTTTTCCCGCTGATGGCGCTCCTTGAGCATCTGCTCCAGCTCACCGTCATAGACCTTTACCGCGTTATCCGCCTTATCTCCCGTAAAATCCAAAGCCTGGCTGGCATAATTCAAAGCCACCTGCAGATCCTTTACCTGCTGCTCAATAAAATAGATTCCCAGCTGCACCTGCATACGATTTCCCGTGTCCGCATAGATATAATCTTCCACCTGGCCTTTCAGCACGCTCAACCGCTCCAGCAGGGTTTCCCTGCTTCCGCAGTTCAAAAGCAGTGCAAAACGGTCACCCTGATTTCTGGCACAAATCTCCTGCTTTCTGTCCACGCTGCTCTTCAAAAGCTCCGCTATGCCCTCCAACAGCTTCTCCCCGGCATCCCATCCGTAAATGATATTATAACGTCGAAACTGAGACACGTTCAGATACACCACCACATAGCTGCCCTTGTGCTCCGGCAGCAGCTTATGCTCCCCCCAGTAGATCAGGTAATTTAAATTCCAGATGTCCATAAAGGTATCCTTGTACATCAGCTTGCGGATCTTCTTCTCATCCCTGATAATGTGCCCTGCCACCAGAAGCACCAGGATCAGAACCACCGTCAGGATCAGAATGATCGCGGAGCTGTGATTGCGGATAAAGGTACGGAGATTGGCCAGCGGGTAGGTATTCGCCTTCAGCATATACTCGCTGACCGCCCGATAATCAATGGAGGTAATAGTCTTGGCCAGAATCGCGGAAAGCAGCTCGTCCTCTTCCCTCACCACCACAGAAATCGGATACTCGCTTTTAAACACATTTTTAATCTGTAAGTTTTCATATTGAAAATCAGTCCGAAACAGATGCTCCGCCAGATACCCGTCGCAAAGCACCGCGTCCACCTCTCCGTTTTTGACCGCCGTCATGCCATCCTGCTGTGTATCATAAAGCTTTATCTGAACATTCTGCAGAATTGCCGCGGACCTTGCCGCATCCTCCAGATAAGCCACCGTGCCCAGCGTCTTGATATTTCCTAAGCTGCTGTTCTTATTGGTCACCAAAACCAAAGGTATATCCGCATATTCACGGGAAGCCGTCAAATGATGCCTGCTCAAAACGTCTCTGGAATCCGCGCTGTAAACCAGAATGTCAATCTTTCCCTCCACCAGAGCCTCTCTGGCGGCTTCCATATCCTTCAGCTCCAAATATACAAGCTTCTGTCCCGTCAGAGAGATACTGCTCTCCAGCATTTCTCTGGACAGTCCCTTAAATTCCCCGCCTTCCACATAGGAAAAAGGATAATGCCCATCCAGGAAGCCCACCGTAAGCAGCTCCGTGTTCTCCAGATATTCCTTCTCTTCCGTGGTGAGCAGCGCCGCCTTGTCAAACCTGCTGTAATAAAATCTATTCATCAGCTCCGCTTCCAGCTCCGGCTGATTGATTTTTAAATCTGCAATACCCTGGTTTAACTCCCGCAGCACGTCATCATTGCCCTGATAGGTAATATAATAGAAAGGCCGGGGCGCAAACCGTCCGATCAGACGCTGTCCCTCCCTGATCTCCGTAAAGGTATGTACCATAGCATCAATTTCTCCGGCATCCAGAGCCTGTTGAAGCTCTTCCGTTGACTCGTATTCCAGAACCACCGGAAAATCAATATCATGATCCGAAAGATACTGCCGAAACTCTTCCTGTCTGACGTAATTCTTTACCATGCCAAAGGAAACCCGCCGCATGGCCAGAAAATCCTCATAAGCAATGACTCCGTCCGCATTGGTAGCAATCACGCCAAAGGTATACCCACTGGCAAGATCCGCATACTGGTAAACCTTAGCCCGTTCCGCGGAATACTGTGCAGATCCCACCAGATCCACCTCTTTTTCCGCCAGCATCTGCAGAGCCTGCTCCCAGCTGGCACACTCCACATATTCGATCTCCCAGTCCACGTAATCGCACAGCGCTTCTAAATAAGCAACATCCATGCCGTCATAGCTTCCGTCCGGGCCCGTTATATGGTATCCGTCCATGGGGAAAAAGGCAACCTTCACCACCCGCCTCTCCGCAGCGTAAGCATCACCCTTCCAAAATACAAAAAAGAAACTCAATATCCCCAGTCCCAACAGGATACACACTGCCGCAACGGGTCTCTTTCGTGTACGCTTTAACGCCTGCTTCATAAGACCACATCCTTTCGTCCGGCTGCATTTACGCCTTCATTTGCTTTTTCTTCTCATACATATTATCGTCTGCCTTCTGATACACCTTCTCAATCTCACTACTGCTCTGGCTGCCGCAGGCGTATCCGTAAGCAATAGACATGTTTAAATCCTTGACCGTCCGATTTTTTTTGGAAACATTCTGTAAAAACTGCTCTATCAGCATACCAATCCGCACTTCCTCCGCAGTTTCCAGAATGGCCACAAACTCGTCCCCGCCCATTCTGGCCACAAGGCCCTGTTCGCCAAAGGTCTGCTCCAGAACCTCGGCCGCGCACTTTAGCAATACATCTCCCCTGGCATGGCCATACGTATCGTTGGTAACCTTTAAATTGTTTACGTCAAAGCATATCACCGTATAATTAAAGTTTTTCTGCTCCTTAAGCTTTTCCATATATTCCATGCAGTAACGCCTGTTATGAATTCTGGTCAGCTCGTCCGTATAGGCGCTTTTAATCAGGAAATTCCGCTCCTTCTGCTCCATCATCCTTTGCGTCATCTCCAGATAGAAGGAAACGAACAGAATGCAGATAAAAATCATGATCCCGCAGGAGGAAACGCCCTTCAAATTAAAAGCATCACTGCCTAAATAGCGCCCCAAATTGTAACCAAGCATGTCATAGGCAACGCAGACAACCACCACCAGCAGCCCTGCCACGGACAGTCTGTTTTCCAGTTTCGGAAACTTTAGATTCATCAACAGCACCACCAGGAAAAACAGCATCCCTCCCATCAGGACAGCCTGCATGTATTTGAGAATTCCCGCCATATGTACAATATCAAAGGCATGAAGCAATATGGCGGCACAGACTGCCGTCACCTCCGTGACAAAAAAGATCCAATAAAATATCTTCAAGATCCTGCTCTTTAAATTTTCCACCTCTTCCCTGATGTAGACCGTCAGAGGAATCGGCGCCAGATACAGGGCAAGATAATTGATCAGGGAAACGGAATAAAGAGGTATGGTAAAAATCTGCATGATATTGTAATAGGAAAGTGTCCACAATCCCATGCAGAGGGAAAAGACTGAAATACAGAACAGGCGTACATACTTTGTAGAAAAAATCAGCGCAACTGCGGTAATCCCGCAGACAATCAGACCAAAAAGAATCAAAAAACTGCCACAGAACAAAGGAAGCCTTCCCTCCGTGACAATGAGCCGATAGGCATTTTCCCACTCATAAATCCTCACGGAATCCAGCTTTGTAAACACCTTATCCTCAGCCATGACAAGCTCTATCCGCAGGGTCTTTCCCTTATATTCGCCCGGAAACTTTACAAACTGGTATCCGCTGCCAAGGGTCTTTCCTGCCGCCAGCCTGTCATTTCCGTACTCATAAATCTGACTGCCGTCGATATACATCCTGACGGCGTTATGCCGAACATAAAAGCGCAGAGCCCCCTCGACCAGCTCCCAATCAGATGGAAGCACTCGCTGCATGGTAATCCGATCACCCTTTCTCACCGCCGGGAAACGAAGCTCTGTCAGTAGGACATCCGCATAAACGGTCTCATTGATCGTCACCTCCCAGGCATCGTCCAAAATCACACATTCCGACGCTGCTTCAAGCTCCTCCGTGATCATGCCGTCAACCCTGGAAATCCAAAACAAGGTACTGGCCAGCACAAACGCTGCTCCTATGATTTTCAGTACCAGCTTTTTACCTTTCACGCTTCCTCCTAATCGGCTTTCTGCCTATATGTTCCATTGACAGTATAGCATAAAATAATTATCTTCTTCAAGATACGGATTAAAACTGTTTGTGTCAAGTAATCGTTGGCATTTTCCCTATCTTTCTTTATGAATCCCTG
>CAJUIA010000037.1 GCA_910586485.1 uncultured Acetatifactor sp. | reverse complement strand
TTAAATACATGATTTGTGTGTTATGAGGTTTAAAAGGAAGTGTCAAACTCCCGTTTATACAAAATATGTACCACCACGAATATATGCGCCGATTATTTAATTCGTGGAAAAGACAATGGTTTTGAGACAGATACTCTGATTGAACTGCTCGATTCCATGGACAAACGCTCCCGTGAAAGCGCATTACGGATCTTACGGGAATTTGCCGATGTTGTTTACCAATTAAAATTATTCTTTAAAATGTTTCCAAAAGGACCTGCCAGCGGCTTGTCCTTTTTCTTTTTTTTATGGTATAATAACCCTATACAGGAGGTTCAACATGACAAAACAGGAAATTTCCGAACTCAAGAAGCTGCTCACCCCGAAAAACTGCTCCATTACCCGCATCTGCGGCTGTTATGTGGACGGGGAAAAAAATAAAAAAACCGAATTAAAACAAGCCTTTCTGGCGCTGCCGGAGGAAGAAATGTTCAAATATTTTGAAATTCTGCGTAAGGCCCTGTCCGGCACCCCCGGCAAAAACCTGCTGACCCTGGACTTCCCCTTAAGCAGCGAAGAAGAGGGCGGCCCCCAGGAATTCCTGCTCCGCCTTCGCGACAGCAAGTTAAAAGACGACGCGCTGCTGGAGGAATTCTATGACAGGATCATCGCCAACTATGAATTTGTAGGCAATTACCTGATCCTGATCGTTCATGATGTCTATGATGTTCCCGGCCGCACACGGGACGGTATCGAAATGGAGGACGCCTCCGACGAAATTTATGAGTACATACTAACCTGTATCTGCCCTGTGGAGCTGTCCAAGCCCGGTCTTTCCTACGACGCGGCGGAAAATACCTTCCGCAACCGTATCCGGGACTGGGTGGTGGGACTGCCGGACGCCGGCTTCCTCTTCCCTGCGTTTACGGACCGCAGCAGCGACCTGCACAGCGCCCTCTATTATTCCAAGGATCCGGAAGAATTAAAGGACGGCTTTGTAAGCGAGCTTTTGGGCTGCCCCCTGCCCTTATCTGCCGGAAGCCAGAAGGAAACCTTTCAAGCTCTGATTGAAGAAACCCTGGGAGAAGACTGCGATATTGAAACCGTGAAAAACATTCACGACAAGCTTGCAGAAATAGCGGAAGAACGCAAAGAGGAACCGGAGCCCCTGATACTCGATAAAAAGGAAGTAAAGACCATCCTTGCCGACAGCGGCGTTTCCAACGAAAAGCTGGAATCCTTCGACACGCGCTATGACGAAACAGCCGGGGAAAGTGCTTCTCTCCTGGCCAGCAATGTTATGAACACCCGCACCTTTGAAGTCAAAACCCCCGACGTTGTGATCAAGGTCAGCCCTGACCGGACCGACCTGATCGAAACCCGCAATATCGGCGGCCAGCAATGCCTGGTGATCCGCTTAGACGGCGGCGTGATCGTCAACGGCATCACCGTGCGCCCCAGCGGGGAAGCGGATGCCGCCGGGCGCACGTCAGAAGAGGACGAAGAATAATGCCTGTTTATTCCACCGGCATAGATTTATCAAGGTATTCCTCAATGGCCTCCATCCACTGTCTGGAGAGCGCATTGTCGTTCTGGAGCCCGTGGCCGGAGTGGGAAAATTCAAAATACTTGAAATCCACATGGTTTTCCGCTAACGCCGCCTTCAGACGAAGGGATGCCTTGAAGGGCTGAACGCGGTCATATGTTCCGTAAGCGACCACCGTGGGCGGCGCATCCGGCGTGACATAAGCGGCAGCGGAAATCGGTTTCATCCGCTCGATATAGGAACCGTCCTTTATTTCCTCAATCGGGATCATTTCCCCCAGCATGGCGCTGAATAATGCCACCGCCGCCTGATCGCTTTCATCGGTATTCCGGTCAAGGCCGTAATTGTCCCAATCTTCCTTATAGAAGCAGGACGGACCCACGCCGCCGAAGGTCAGGACGACGGGAACAGGCGCTTCCCCGGCATCCCGGTACGCATAGATCATGGCCAGGGCGTGCCCGGCGGAGCCGCCGGCTATGGTCATTTTGTCAATCGGATACCCTGCCTCCTGCGCCGCGGCAATCACCATGGGAATTGCCGCCTTGATCTCGTTTGACTGTGTAAGCACACTGGCATTGTTTGTCTCCGTACGGAGGGTATAATTAATTCCTGCCGCTACATATCCTTTAGAGCACAGCCAGGAAAGCATTTCTCTGTCGCCGATCTTATCACCGCTTGTGAACCCGCCGGCATGAAGATAGACGGCAAGCCCGTAAGCCTCTTTGGTATTATCCTTTGGAAGATAGAGATCAAATTTATTGGCCTCCCCCTCACCATAAGGCAGATCGACCTTCAATGTTCCCAGTTCATCACTCCACTGAACGGAATAGTTTTTTGACCATCCAGGAGTGATTACAAATTTTGACGCTGCGCCGACCCCAAAGGCCAGCAGAAAAGCAAAAATTCCCATCCACACAGGCACGATCTTCACCTTCTTCTTTACATTTTTTTCTTTTACGGTTTTCTCTTTTACAGCTTCTCCAGCTTTTTCTTCTGTAATTTTGCTCATAGGAAATTCCCTCCAAACAGCGTGCCGCCCAGCAGCAGATTCATAAAGGCCCGCACCACCAGCCGCCCCAGAACGAAGCCTGCTATCACAATAATCAATAAAATGAACAGCCTCTTTTGTATCAATGTCATTCGCCTCATGCTATCCTCCCTTGACAGTTATTCTCTCTTATGTTACTATATGTTACAAATGCAACGTCGAATCATTTGTAACATCGGAACAAATATAACAGCAAACAGAAAGTATGTCAATGGAGGCAGCCAAAATGGAACAAAAGCCTAAAAATGTTTCACCGTTCAGCAACGAAAGCCGCAATGCCTATGTGGTGGAACACCTCACCGGCTCTATGCTGGCATTGCTGAAGGAAAAAACACTCGATAAAATTTCCATCAGTGAATTGTGTGATATGGCAGGTGTAGGCCGAACATCCTTTTACCGTAATTACGAGGAAAAAGAGGATATTATCAGGGTCTACATTAAAAACCTGTTTCAGGATTGGATAGATAAATACAGAATCGCCCCTGACCTTCCGGTCAGTAAAACGGTATGGATCGTGTTTTCTCACTTTGAGTCCCATCGTGATTTTTACGCTCTGCTGAATGAAAGAGGTTTGGTTTACCTTTTGAAGGATATTATTTTGGAGCTGTGCGGCTTTGATCCGGAGCAGGAGGTAGTCGCCGCCTATTCCTCCGCTTATGTGGGTTTTTTCCTGTACGGCTGGATTGAAGTCTGGTTCCGGCGGGGAATGAAGGAAACGGCGGCGGAGCTGGCAGGCTACTTAGAGAAGCAATGATTCCTATAAGGCAAATGCTTTAGATGCTTTTAACTATATCTAAAATTCCTGAACTCTGCGCTCCCGCCCGCTTCCCTTGTGGAATATACCGCCAGCCCGAAGCGGCAGCCGCAGAAATGATCCAGCTTGAAGTACAGCTTATGGTCCGGCCCCAGCTTTTTCCAGTCTTGCCCCTCCTTATAGTAAAATGCTGCCGTATCCTTCATTTCGGTAAAGTCCACCTCCAGCTTAAGCTGTACGCTGTTTCCTTCCACCGGCAGAACGGCCCATTCCTTTTCCAATGCCCCGGTGCCCTGTGCTTCCTTTTTCAGCGGCGCCATGGAAGTATCCTCCGCCTCCACCGTCCGCACAATCAGGCAAAGTTTTCCGTCCCTTCTGGTCAGCCCAATCAGTCCGTAACAGCTCTGCAAAGCGCAGAGCCCCGCAATATCCCCTTCCTTCAGGCCGCTGCCGTCCAGGGTGACCTCCCCTGCACAGCCCGGATACCGCATCCGCTGAGTGATCATATTTTTTGCCTGGGTCAGCCTGTCACACACCTTGTCCGTAGTCACCTTCCAGCTCCCTGCTTCCCTGTCATGGGCAGTCAGGGAAACATCCGGCTCGTGATTAAACTGCCAGCAGGATTTTAATTCCTCCTTAAAGTCATCGCTCTGTACCAGCGGTTCATATGGATAGTCCGGCCGGGTACTCGTGATGGGGAAATCCTTCGGAATCCGCCCGCCTTCTCCCAGCACCGGGAAGAGCTGTTCGAGCACGCGCTCCGCCTGCTGTCCCGGCAGGGCTTCTCTGCGCACGGTCAAGCCCTGCTCCCAGCTCATGGGTATCAAAACGGGGATTCTGCCCACGGCGCCGCTGTCCTGGAAAAGCATGGCATACCATTTTCCCTCCGGTGTGTCCACGATTCCACCCTGGGCCACGCCCTGGCCGCAATAGCCCCTGTCGTCATTCAATACCTCTCCGCCCACAAATTCTCCGGTAAGGGAATCCGCCACAAAGCAGCATTCCGTCCTTCTCCAATGATCCCATAAGGAATGAATAAAAAACAGGTAGTACTTCCCGTTTATTTTATAAAAATGAGTGCCCTCGTAGCCTAAGTGCGGATTACCCTCGTCGCTGACCGCCAGCCTGTGAAGCCCGCCGGCTTTTGGCCCGCTTAAATTCTCCGCCAGCTCCGTAATATAAATATTTTTATTCCCATAGGCAATATAAACCCTGTCATCATCGTCAAACAGCAGGGAACAGTCATGGTAAAAGCCCTCTACTGTATGCTTCTCCCATGGGCCTTCTAGCCTCTGCGCCGTGTACAGATAAGTTTTATGGGTGTCGTTTGCCACAAAGCATACATAAAAGGTCCCCCTGTGATACCGCAGGGAAGCCGCCCACATGCCCTGACCGTAAATATTCTTCTCCCCCTCCAGCCTCTGACCGGGGGTGCCGTCTAAGGTATCATAGACATAAACCGCATGTTCCCAGGTCTTTAAATCATAAGACCGCAGGATCTCGCAGCCGGGCATAAAGTGCATCGTGGTACTCACCATATAATAGGTATCCTCCACCCGAATCACATCCACGTCCGGATAGTCCAGGCATGTGACGGGGTTGATGGGGCAGGTATTTATTTTTTCGCTCATTTTTAATCTCCTCTGTTAATTTTCTTCCTTCTCCAGCTCCTCCGTCAGCTCGCAGATCTCGTCGATCATAGAGCCGATGGTTTCTATGGTATCCAGCAGGGGCCCATCCGTGGTAATGTCGATCCCCGCCAGGGCTGCCAGCCCCACCGGATCCAGCGTACTTCCTGCGGCAAGCACCTTTTTCCAATCCTCTGCCACTGCTTCTCCCTCTGTCTCCAGCCGCTTACAGACTTGGGTGGCTACGGTCAGTCCGGCACTGTAGGTATAGGAATAAAGCCCCATGTAATAATGAGGCTGGCGCATCCAGGTCAGCTCCGCTCCCTCATTGATCTCCACCGCATCACCCCAGAATTTCTCCAGCGTCTCCCGCATAATGCTGCTCAGCTGTCCGGCCTGAACGCTCTCTCCTGCGTCCACCAGCTTATAGACCTCCCGCTGGTAAGCCGCTTCCAGCAGATGGGTCACAAAATTATGATAATAGGTGTTGCTCACCATGCAGGACAGCACCCAGCGCCGGAAACGCTTATCCTTGCCGGTCCGCATCAGGTAGTGGGCCATCAGCAGCTCATTCATGGTAGAGGGCGCTTCTATAAAATAGCTGGACACCTCGGTATCAAAAACTGACTGGGCCTCGTTGCAGATTTTAAAATGCCCCGCGTGTCCCAGCTCATGAGCCAGGGTGAACACATCCGACATCTTGTTGTTCCAGGTCATCAGTATATAAGAATGGGTCCCGTAAGGACTGGCGCAAAAGCCCCCCGTAGCCTTCCCCTTGTTCTGGGCAAAGTCCACCCAGCGGTCGCAGTATGCGGTGCGGATCATCTCCACATAGTCCTCACCCAAAACAGCAAGCCCCTTTTCAATATATTCCCGTGAGTCCTGAATCGTAACCTCCGGGGTATAGCCCGGATCAACGGGCAGCTTCAAGTCCGCAAAGGTCATCTGATCCAGATGATGCACCTTTTGAATCAGCTTCGCATACCTGCGCATATGCGGCGCCAGTTTTTCCGTGATCAGGTTAATCTGACGGTCATAAAGCTCCCGGTCCACCTTCTGATCAAAGAGCAGATAGTCGAACACGGAATCATAGCCGCGAAGCTTCGACAACACCTTTTCCGTCTGTACATTGGCATTGTACGCCGTGGCCGTCACGTTCTCATACTCCTTGATCTTTTTGGAAAACGCTGCAAAGGCTGCCCGGCGCACCGCCGTGTCCGGCTCATATTCATAATCATCTTCAAAAAGGGTATAACCCAGCGGATACTCCTTCCCGTTTACGGTAAAGGGCTCAAACTTAATATCCGCCAGCTTGGTAATGTTATAAATTTCATAGGGCGTGCCATAAATACTCTGCCCCAGGGCGGACAGCACCCGCTCCGCCTCCGGATGAAGCCTGTGAGCCTTATCCCGCAGAATATCCTGTAAGTAGCACCGATTGCCGCCGTCGATTTCCATGGCTTTCCTGATGGTTTCCTCCGGCTGCTCCATCAGCTCGCTGCGGATAAAGCTTAAGCTGCTGCCAAGCTCATCCCCAAGGCGGCTCATTTTCCCCATGCGCTGCTGGTTATACTCGTCATAGTAATCCACCTCCATCGCCAGGCTGCAATAATTGATCACCAGACCCATCAGCTCTTTTAACCTGCGGTATTCACCAAGGCAGGCCGCAATCCGCTCAGGATCCTCCAGCTTTCCCCGATAGGTCTCTTCGATCCGCCCTGCCAGCTCCTTCATTTCCTCTGCATCCCGAAGCATATCCGCCTCGGAAGCATATATCTGGGAAAGATCCCATGTCAGCTCTGTCGGTACATCCTTCCTGCTTTTTAATTCCTCTGCCATTTTTATCCTCCTGTTTCTAAATCCTTCTAAGCCTGAATACACAGGGCAAAATACCCCTTCCCCCCGGTGCCAAACAGCAGGCTGTAAGGCGGGCATTGCCTGTCAAACACTTTTGTAAACTGTTCAAAGGTCAGTAAATCCGATTTTTCCAGCTTTGTTCCCTCCGTAAAAGGAAAATGCCTTGAGATACAGCTCATAAATTTGGGGGACAGCATCTTCACCGCATAAGACACTGTCTTGTCGATTCTGTCAATCTGCTTTCCGAACAAGTCCCCCACCATATTTAAGATCAGCTTCTCTTCATACACCATATACACCTGCTGCCGTTTACCCGCAGGTGAAGAGTAAAGCAGCCGGAAACACAAAGCCTTCCCCGACGCGAAATCCTCCCCGCCGTAACGCACGCTCACTGTTTTTGCCTTGATGCGGTACAGGTTATCCAACGCCTGAATTGCCGCCTTCTCCAGGGAATCAAGCTCGCTTTCTGCCGGCTGATGCTCCCACTTTTTATAGGAATTTCCGGCGATGGCATGATCCTCAATCATGATATGACCGTTGAGCCAGCCGATGCACATCCCCAGAAAATGCTGTACGGAGCCGGTGGAGTAATTTTGTTCCTCCAGCTCTGCCTCCAGAGCCGGAATGGTATGATCTCGCATATTGTCATGAAGGCTTTTATGTATCTCATAATCCTTGTAGCCGATGGACTTCATATAAGCCTCTTCCTCGGCGAAATGCTTCATGGTATAGCTCTTAAAATACTTGATCCCCTCTCTGCAGGCATACTGCTGCTTTTCGGTATCCTCATTCAGACTGAGCAATTTACCCACAATGGAAAAAAGGCGCTGATGTGCCTTGTCAATGCACTCCACTCCCACATTAAACCGGTCATTCCATACGATTTCACTCACCGTTTCATCCCCTCCCTCTTCTGCCAGATCTGCCGCCGACATCCTTACCACAATTCCCGGCATGCCTGAAAATCAGCCTGGCTACCCGCAGATCTGCCGTCAGTCTATATAATTATCATAGGCCTCAAAGATCTGCTTTACCCTGTCGTAGCACAGCTTCCTGCGGCGGTACTCGTCCACCACTCCCTTATTGTTCATGGTGCGGGGACGCCCGCCAAACCATTCCTCGCTGATCCGCACATCGCTAAACTGCCAGATATAAACACCGCAGCAGTCCTCATGCTCCAGCACCGCACTGACCTGCTCCGCCAGGGTCTCCGCCTGATATTCCTCCGTCCATTTGGAATGATAGGGATTGCGGTAACCGTAAATGCCCCCTGCTCCGATTTCCGTGATTAAAAAGGGCTTGCCGGCCCCTTCCGTCTCCCTCTGTACCCATTGGTACAAATCCTCCAGATATTCCCCCGGCGGCGTCTCATGATACCACTTGGGATAAATATTGTAAGACACTACCTCCGGCAGTCCAAAGCAGATGTCTGTCTTAAACTTACAGCTTGCAAAGGAGCGGGGTCTGGTGCGGTCAAGCCTTTCAATCAGCTCCAACTGCTTTTGATAGCATTCCTTCCCGTATTCCGTATCGCTGGCACATTCATTTAAAATGCCCCAGATATAAATGCAGGGATGATTGTAATGGGCCGGGATCATTTCCCGGATCACCTGCTCCGCCTGTTCTTCAAAATGAGGATTCTTCATATTTTCCAGGCTGAGCCCTCTGGCATGGTTTTCCTCCCATACCAGGATCCCCAGCTCGTCGCAGAGGTCCAGAAACACCTCGTCGTTGGGATAATGGGAGGTCCGCACGGAATTGGCTCCCAGATGCCGGATCAGGTCCAGATCCGCCGCCATGGCCCCATAAGGCAGGGCGCACCCAAACTGAGGATGATCCTCATGCCGGCAGAAGCCCTTGATGCGGACTGCTCTGCCGTTAAGCAGAATCCGCTTTCCTTCCGTACTTACTACCCGGAAACCAAAACGGTCCGTGAGATCATCCGCCGGCTCCCCGTCCAATGTCAAAACCACGTTGACCCGGTAAAGCTGTGGATGCTCCATACTCCAGGGCTCCACCTGAGAAAAAAACAGGTTTTTCTGCAGAAGCTTTTCCTCCCCCGGTGCCAGCGTCTCGCCCGCCCATTCTGCCCGGACAGTCTCCGGCGTGTCAATGGATGCGGATACATCGCAGCTGCATGGATGGTCCGTTATATTCTTCACAGTCAGGGAAGCCTTTGCCTGCCAGCTGCCGTCCTGCCAAAGAGGCGTGACCTGTATGCTTTTGATATAAACGTCCGCCAGCTGTTCCAGCACCACCGGCCTGCTGACACCCCCATAGGACATATAATCGTTGGGAATATGCAGGGCGCTGTCCTCGCTGAAGCGGTTGTCCGCCTTAATCTCCAGGGTATGCTCCCCGTAAGGCACATTGGGAATTACGGTATCAAACATGGTATAAGCGTTATAATGCCGCATAATCTCCTGCCCGTCCAGAAAGACCGTGGCCGTGTGGCTGACGCCCTTGCACTCCAGCCGCAGATTTCCCCCGGCCTGAAACGTGGTCCGGTAAATGCCCTCTCCCCTGTAATTTCCGAAATCAGGATAACTCTCCCAGCAGCTGGGCGTTGCCACCATAAAGCTTTTGCCTGCCAGCCTGCCCTGACAGGGCGTAAACTGCCAGAGCTGTCCGGTCAGCTCCTTTTGATACCGGATTTTATGAGTTTCAAACGCACGTATCATAAATACCTCCTATCCTATATCAAATAGCTCGTCAAAAGTAATTATAAAATCGGGAAACATCACCAGTTGTAAGTCATCTTTATTTTTGTCCGTAACTGTTTTGTAAAGATAAGGATAAGCCGTACCATCCTCCTTCCAGTCAAACAAATAAATCTCAACCTGCCTTTTTCGCCAATCTGCAATCCAGTATTCCGAAACACCCACCCTGCAGTATATCTGCATTTTCTCATTTCGATCATATTCTTCGGTAGAATCAGATAAAACCTCCATCACAAAGCGAGGAATTCCGGTAAATGATACGTTTTTCCGGTCACGCATATTGCAGATAATCGAAACATCCGGTATCACGATTTTATCCTCATTCTCACGCCACTGGTACTGAACACTGCCGCTGAACACACGACATAAACTGTCCTTCATTTGACTGCCTATTTTAATTACAAAATTGTGAATAACCATGGAATGTTCAAGATATGTTTTACTCATATCCTCTATTGGTAAAGAATTCATTCGGCGGCCCTCCCGTTCATTACATATCAGGTATTTACACTCGCAAACCCGCGCAATGTCCACAGAAAAACAAATGCCGCTTTGCGTCGCCTGCTTTTCTCCTGTGAACATTATACTATGCTTCGGGGGTGAAAACAAGCAGGGGTGAACGGATATATAATGACTTTTATCAACTTTTATCAACAGATAAATTCATACATCAATTTGGTATTGTTTCCCTGTCGAAAGTCAATTATAATAATAACTGATATGATATTACTTAAAAAGTCGGTTAAGGAGATAATAGAATGACAGATATAGAAAGCGTGGCAAAGCTGGTTGCTCCCATTGCACAAAAATATGGTGCGGATCGGGTAGCTTTGTTTGGCTCAAGAGCAAGAAACACAGCAACGGAAGCCAGTGACTATGATTTCGTCATATCAAAGGGGAATATACAGTCATTATTTCAGCTGGCATCTTTTATTGATGAACTTGAAAAAGCATTTGGCACAAATATAGATGTGGTTACAGATACGTCAAACAATATCGAATTTCTGGAACAGATAAAGAAGGATGAGGTCGTTATTTATGAATCAAAAAGATAAAACAATCTTGATAAAAATAATGGATTATTGTCTGGAAATCAAAGATACACATATATACTTTCAACAAAATAAGGATCTTTTTACAAATGAAAGATCCGGTTTTATTTACAGAAATTCAATTACTATGCCAATCCTGCAAATCGGAGAGCTTTCCAAAATGTTATCCTTGGAATTTTTAAATGAACATACTAAAATACCGTGGAAAATGATTATGCGGATGAGAGATATTGTCGCGCATCACTACGGAACTTTGGATTACGAGATTGTATGGAATACCTCCGTATCAGATATTCCAGAGCTCTATCTGGGAATAGAAGAAATATTGAAGTCATAAGCAATTCCTGTTCACCCTCCATGGAAACACCTCCTGCACATAAACCTGCTCCAGCTGCCCTGAGAAATTATATACACGTATCAATAACGGGAAAAGTAACATATTTTTTAATTTACCGCTCATAATATTGGGCCTGGGCATGCCACAGCTCAAAATACCTGCCCTTCACATCAGCCAGAAGCTCTTCATGAGTACCGATCTGCACGATCCTGCCCTTGTCAAATACCGCGATCCTGTCGCAAAATCGACAGGAGGACAGACGGTGGCTGATATAAATGGCTGTCTTGTCTCCCACAATCCGGTCAAACCGGGAATAAATCTCCGCCTCGGCAATCGGATCCAGCGCCGCCGTGGGCTCATCCAGGATGATAAAGGGTGCTTCCCTGTAAAGGGCTCTGGCAAGGGCTATTTTTTGAGCCTCGCCTCCGGAAACATTTACGCCGTCCTCATCAAAATTCTTGTAAATAGGAGTATCCAGCTTTTTCTCCATCTGGGCATACCGCTCCCCAAAGCCCACCTCTTCCAGGATCCGCTCCGCCTTTTTTGTATCCCAGCTTCCTGCTGCCGCCACATTGCAGCCAAGAGACATGGCCAGAAGGGCATAATCCTGAAAAACCACCGAAAAAATATCCAGATACTGTCTGTAATCATACTTTCGAATATTAAAATCATTCATAAAAATCTCGCCCTGGGATGGATCATAGAGCCGGCAGAGCAGCTTGATAAAGGTGGTTTTCCCGCTGCCGTTTACCCCTACCACCGCCAGCCTCTCTCCCACCTTCAGCTTTAGATTAATTTCCTTAAGCGCATCTTCCTCTGCCCCCGGATACCGAAAGCTTACATTTTTAAATTCAATGTCATACCTTTTATCGCTGCGCTTTTCCACCGCCAGACTTCCCTGATACATATCGTTTTTAATGTCCAGAAAGTCAAGATAGGTCTGAAGATAGGGCTCATTATCCTTCATCCCGCTGATCAGCCTGAAAAAATTCCCGATGCTCCCTGTAAATCTTCCCAGATACCCCACGTACTTAATGACACTCCCCACGGGGAAGGCTCCCTGAACACAGTAAAATACCACGATCAGATAAGCGCACAGATTCATGGCCAGTAAAACTGCTTCCGTGGGTATGGAATACAAAAACCCCTTCCTCTGCGCCTCGGTGAAAACCTCCAGATGTTTTTTGTTGCACTTTTCGTCCAGTTTGTTTATCAGATCCTGCTGCCGATAAACACGGTTATCCAGCCCGGAGGTATTAGCCACGTTTCCCAGACGGTTTTCTTCCAGCATCTCTTCCCCGATTTTCGCCCGATACAGTGATAACTTTCTGTCATATATAAAATTCCAGACCACATTCAGTCCAATACAAACCAGCATGGCTGCCAGCAGCAGGACCCCTGTCTTCCGAAAGCCCACCCGCAGGATGGCCGACAGCATTTCGCCAAAAAGCATCAGGCCAAAGGCAAAATTCACCAGAGATTCCATGAGAATTTCCATTCTGTGCCGCATCTGCTGAACGCCGTAAAAATTTACCCAGGCGTTCTCTATAATCTTACGTCTGTGCTGCCTGATCTTCGGATCCTCCAGCTTATTATAATCCAGGGACAATACCTTCCGGTTAAACGCCGCCGCTTCCTCATTCTCCAGGAGCTTCAGCTGTATATCCGTATTTCTGTACAAAAGTGCCCCCATACTGTGGATAACCAGATTTCCGATCAAGGTGACTGCCACTAAAATATAGACTTCCTTTCTCCCCCGCCCTTCGTAAAGAGCAGTGACAATCTCCGAGGACAGCCACAGATTAAAGTAAGGCGCACAGTTATGAAAAAGAATCTGTAAAAATTTCAGGGGAAAATATTTGGGGTTGTAAGCGCCGTACACCTTAAACGCTCTTATTGTCACACTTTTTTTCATGATGATACCTCCCTGTTTTCCGAACTGTAATACTTACTCTGCACCCCAAACATGTACGCATATCTGCCATTCTTTCCCATCAGCTCATCATGGGTTCCGCTCTCCCATATCTGCCCGTCCTCCAAAAAAACAATGCGGTCGCAAAAACGTGTGGATGCAAAGCGGTGGGAAATGTAAACGGAAGTTTTGCCCTGGGTCAGCTGCCGGTATTTCAGGTACAGATTGTTCTCAGCAATGGGGTCCAGCGCCGCCGTGGGCTCATCCAGAATCAGGATGGGACCGTCCTTATAGATGGCACGAGCCAGAACCAGCTTCTGCATCTCTCCGCCTGACAAGTCCACACCGTCATCATAAATGCCCCGCATCAAATGGGTATCCATCCCCTTAGACAGCCCGGAAACTTTTTCGTAGATGCCGGCTGCCTTCATGGCTGCAATCGCATCCTCCCTGGCCGTGGGCCGCTTAAGATCAACGCCTGCCACAAACTCAAAGCAGGTAAAGGCCACGGCCCTGATCTCCTGAAAGACAGCGGAAATCAGTGAATAATATTCCTCGATATTGTACTCTTCAATCCGCCTTCCCCCTACCAGAATTTCTCCCTTAGAAGGGGTATACATCCCGCAGATCAGCTTGATCAGCGTGGTCTTTCCTGCCCCGTTTACGCCCACCAGCGCAAGGCTCTGCCCGCTCTCTATACACAGATTAATCCCCTTTAAGCAGTAGTCCTTAGCGCCGTCATAGCGATACCATACATCCTTTAACTCGATCCTTACCGGCCCCTTTGGCAGGCTGCACCCTTTTCCGTGGTTAAACCGATTCGGATAATGATAAAGCTCCCTGTAACAGGCTATTCTTTCTGCACGGGTGTTCAGCTTCGCCACAGCCCGGATAATTCCCTGAAGGAAACCGGCAACCCCGCCTACAAGCCCGAAATAAAAGACAAAGTCGCCCACCGTCAGCCTCCCCGCAAACAGCGCCCCCGTGAGGATGACATAGGCAATGCCGTTTTGAAGCAGCGCCATCAGCCCCGCAAGCACGGAAGCCCACAGCCCTCTTAAGCTGCAGCGCCGCTCCCACATGAGAAGGCTGCTCTGGTAGCTGCGCATCAGCCTGTCCAGCCATGGCTCCAGCCCATAGAGCTTGATGTCCTTCGCTCTGGGGAAATCGTCGGAAAGTCCTTCCAGGTAGTTCTTTTTCCGGACATCCTTTTCCCACCTGTGCTTGTTTTTCTCGCGATACCGGTCCTCCCAGCGTGTGGTAAAGTATGAAAGCACGGAAAGGATCGCCACCGACACAAAAATCACAGGATCCATGACCACCAAAATAGAGGCATAGGTAATCATCCCCAGCCCGGCCTCCAGAAAAGCGTCTATGTCCATCCAGAAAAATTCCAACGAGCAGTTTCCCTGCCTGGCATCCTGCCAGGCATAGCCAATGATCTCACGGAAATGCTGCCGCTCCAGATTTTCGTAATCCGTATCATAATTTTCCAGCGCGGCCATTTCCGACTGATAGACACCTGTGGGATAATACTGCCTGGCGTCGCATTTACTTTTGATAAAGCGCTCCAGCAGCGTCAACAGAGCCGTCACCACCAGGAAAAAAAGCACCGTCTCCACCAGTGCCCGAAAGGAAGCTCCTTCCCCAATTCGATCTATGAGGACCTTGGAAAAGAAAGAGCCTGCCAGCGGAATCGCCACGGCCACCGGCGCGTGGGCAAATATGAAAATCAAGAAGCGCCCGTCCAGATAAAAAAGCTTCTTAAAGGCCCACAGCAGATTTCCTGCCTTATGATATTTTTGCTGATCTTTCATCTCACTTTTCCTCCGTTCCGAAGCGTTTTACGCGAATAGGACCCGCACCTCGCCCTTAAACAGGTTTTATCACAAAATCTGTCTGCAAAAGTTATTTTGATGTAAAAGGTTGAAAATTTGATGTCAACCGTGCAGGCACAGCCGCCTGGCTCATTGCTGGCGGGAACAAAAAAGCTGTCAGCATATGCCGGCAGCCTGCAAATCATACGATTCTCTATTCCTGGGGAAGCAGAATTTCCGTGGAGAAGGCTCCGTCCTCCGATGCCCTGGTCACATAACCCCCATATTTTTTAACGACGGCCTCCACTCTGGCAATGCCGAAGCCATGTCCCTCGCCCTTTGTGGAACGAAAGCTGTGCTTTTTCCCGCCTGCCGCCGTGTTCGTCAGGGCAAGATACAGATAATTTCCCTTCATCTCCATGTAAATGCGGATCAGACGTTCTTCCTCCGGCAGCTCCATGCAGGCCTCCATGGCATTATCCAGCAGATTGCCGATGATGATACACAGATCCAGCTCCGATACCGTAAGGGCCACCGGAATCTGTGCCTGCGCCTTCACCCGGATTTTCCTCTCCGCCGCCAGGGACAGCTTGCTGTTTAAAATTGCGTCCGCCATGCGGTTGCCGGTCCTGATCACCGTCTCCATATTTGTCAGATCCTCATCCAGCAGGTCCAGATATTTTACCACATCCGCAAATTCCCCATTGGCCGCGTGGATTTTCATGGTTTGAATATGATGACGGTAATCATGCCTCCAGCCCCGCATTTTTGCATACATATTTTCCACTTCCGCATAATATTTCTGCAGAATCTCACTTTCAAAGGCCGCCACCCGCCTGGAAATCAGTTTATCTAAAAACATGGTAACACCTCACAAACATCACCCTTCGGCCCTGTCATTACCTGTGACTCACAAATATCGGATCAGGGCAGTGTGTATCTCGTGATAAACGCCACGGCTTAAAGGAATCACATCCCCGTTTGTCATGGTGATCTCTTTCCGCGTGATCTTACTGATATGTTTCAGGCTCACCACATAAGACCGATGGGCCTTGAAAAAAGTCTCATCCAGCTGCTCCGTAAACTTCCCCAGGGACATGCGAACACGGTAACTCTTTAGCAGGGCATGAACATTGACATAAACATTCTCTGCCTCCACATACAGAATGTCCGTCAGCGGGACCTTAACATCGGCCTCGCCTGTGGCCAGCAGGACACAGCGCTGCCTGCAGGAAAGGTTATGAACCGCCCGGTCCAGCACCGGATAAAGCTTTGCCTCATCTACAGGCTTAATCAGGTAATGCAGGGCCGACACGTCAAAGCCGTCGCTGAAATACTCGTAATATCCGGTGATAAACACGATCTGCACTGCCGTATTTTCACTTCTTACCCGCTTTGCAAGCTCAATCCCGCCCACCCCCGGCATCTCAATATCCAGCAGCAGAATGTCAAAATCTTTACTCTCTTCATAGCTGAATAAAAATTCCTTTGCCCCCGGATACTGCTCCATTTCGATTAAATGCCGTTTTCCCCCGGCCCATATGCGAACCCGCTCTGCCAGATAGTTCCGCTGATCTGCATCATCATCACAGATCCCGATTTTCAAACGCATCTTATGTCTGTCCTCCTGCCGCCATCAGCCGCTGCTTGCCTGCGAATCACCGTCCCCTCGCCTTCTGCAAAATGCAGTCCACAGCCGCCTCGGCGTTTACGGGAAGCTTTTTTAAAGCCCCGCTCCCCTCTCCTTCCGTATCTTCTACTCCCGTGTAAAAGGCCTGCAGCGCATATCTGGCCAGCAGCCCGGAAACCCGTCCCCTCTCAATGGAATCCTCCGTCCCCAGCACAATAACCACCAGATCATGCTCCATGACCCCGTCGTCCCCAGTCAGGGACGTCACAAGGCAGGCGCCTGCCTTATTTGTTGTTCCTGTCTTTAAACCCGTAACTCCCTGCAGATTAAACAGCAGCGGATTGGTATTGCGCACCTCCCGCCCAAGAGACGCTAAAACAGCGGATTTTTGAGAAGTAATGTCCGTAATCTGAGGATAAACCTGCAAAAGATAAGATACCAGCCGGAACATGTCCTCTGCACTCATGCGATTCTGGAGCTTGGCCGGAACAGGATCTGACGTGTACGCCGGCAACCCGTGACTGTTAAAAAAAACTGCCCGTGAAAGTCCCAGCTCCAGGGCCCTCTGATTCATCCTTTCCACAAAGGCTTCCTCCGAGCCGGCCACATATTCTGCCAGACACAACGCACACTCGTTGCTGGAGGGCAAAAGGGCGCCCAGCAAAAGCTCCCTGACGGGAACTTGTCCTCCCGCTTCCAGCGGAATCACCCCGTCGTCGGACGCGGCAAGAGCCTGTGCACCGGCGGATACCGTGACCTGGTCCTCAAGCGTGATCTGCCCCGTGGAAGCGGCTTCCATGGTCAGAAGGCAGGTCATGAGCTTGGTGGTACTGGCAATGGGGTAATCTAAATCCGACTGATATTGATAATAGACCTCTCCTGTGGACGCGTCACCCACCAGCACACTATTTACGCCGTAAAAATAGCCGGCTGCTTCCAGCATGGCAGGCGAAACGGTAAAAGCCGCCTCTGTGTTGATCTGCAGGGAGGCTGCCGCCGGAACGGTAATATCCACATTCAATATCATGGCCAGATCCGCCGCCATCATAAAGCAGTCATAATAGCCGGAGGGCAGCCGCATAATGATCGTATAATAATATACCGTTTCTCCGTTTACCTTAAACTCGTTCCGACGCAGGGCAATATCCGGATTTTCACTGCTCTCCCAGGGAAGGTTTTCCCCGCCCACGGGGGTGTAGGCCATCCCCGTATCAAGGGCAGCGGAATTTTTCTTAATGCTTAGAGAAAAGGACTTGTCCGTACCGTTCAGCACCATGGCTATATCCCGCAGGGAGAGATAGGTGTTATGATCGTAGCTGTAATCCAGAGTTTTTACAGTCCATGCCGGACCGTTATCCGCCTGTACCTGCCAGGAGCCCGGCAGCTCATAGCTTGCATCCGCCCTCATGGGCAGTACGGAGCAGATCAGAGCCGCAGCCAAAATTAAAATGCCTGCTTTTTTCAGGATTGTTTTCATGGTATCTCCCTTCTTCGCCTGTCAGTTCAGGTAATTGTAAAATTTCAATTTTCAATCTTACTCATCTTGTTTTAACATGTAAACTATCGGATACTGTTCAAAAAAATGACCAGTTAAGTCAACATCTTCCTTTTCCATTTCTTCTAACAAAATCAGCTCCGTACCCTTGCGGATATAACGCTCCGCTCTTCTTGCGGCGGCAGCTCCGTCCCCTGCAAACTCTCTGTTCAAAATACCCTCCGCAATCTCATAAGTGCCACTGCCTTCATACAGGGCCTGCAGCTCTTCCAGGGAGGGAAGCAGGGCCGGACCGCAGGTCATTAAATAAGAGACGGTTGACATGCCAAGGGCTTCCTCTGCCAGCGCTTCCAGCGCCGCTTCCTCCGTACTGCCCGTATAGCCCGCCATGCGGAGCCGTTTCGTCAAAAGGGCCCGAAAAGCGCCGGCAAAGGCTTCATAAGCCTCCTGCCGGCAGGCATCATAGCTCTCCTTCAGAACACTGCATTGAAAGGTCCCCCTGGAGCGGCCGCTCTGCTCCAGGGTCAGATTGACTTCTATAGTCAAATTCTGCATATAGCTTTCCATATCCTCCAAAGTCAGCGAGACCGCCTCGATCTCCTGCAGCCAGCCAAGAGCCGTAACCGCCGCCTGTTCCGTTACGTCCAGCTCAGCGGTCCACTGACCGGACAGATTTTTGTCGTCTGCTGCCAAAAAATGAAGATAGGCCAATGATACGGTGGAAACGCCCAATGTGATAAGCAGCAGAATCAGTATCGTATTTTTCACGCTTTTTTTCATAAAATACCCCATGCCCGTACTGACGGGCTTTTCAGCCTTCATCCACTCAAACATGCCGCCTTAAGCGGCACAAACAGTTAATGATTATATTGTACTTTAGTTAAAACCATTATTCAATGTCTACCTTTATAAATCTTGTCACAAAATTTTTACGGGGCCGGAAATGACTTCCCTGGCCACATACAGGGTACTGTCAGCCCTGGCTGTCATGGTCCATTTCACAAGAGTCATTTCTCCCCCCTGAATCTCAATGCAGGTAATACAGCGGGGATGGACGCAGCTGCCCGTATTGTAATAATAAGAGGGCTCCTCCGGCAGCACGGGGCGGTGTGTATGCCCCGTGACTAAAATATGCCGATGGGCCTCCGCCCAGCTGCGCAGACTTTCCTCGCACTTTTCCTTTACCTGGTAGTTTTTGGCCGCACTGGTAGGATCCAGAAAACCCAGATTTTCCAGAGGACTCCAAAAGTACCGCACCAGAAACCGGGCGATGGGCCACAGCGTAGAATTTAACAGGCTGGCCTGGTGACCATGGGTCAGGTACAGGGATTTTTCCGGCATGGCATCGGAATACAGGATCACCGCCTCCAAAAAGGCCGGATTCTTTTTGCGGACAATATTATGATTGCCATATAGGAGATGAAGCCGGCCTCTTTCCTCAAACCGGGCAAACATGCAGTAAGCGTCCTCGTGGATCTCCGTAATATTGCGCAGCTTCCGATTCTCCCACAGCTCTTCCCCGTCTCCCAGCTCAATATAAGTGAACCCGTTCCTGTAATAATGCTCCAGCGCCGCATAGTACAAGTGCTGATTTTTCAAAAAATTGTCCGATGAGGTGCCCACCCCTCTGTGGCAGTCGCTGATCAGCACATATCTGGAACACCTGTGAAAGGGCAGCACCAGGGCCTGTGCAAAAGCGCGTTCCAGACGTCTTTCGGTACTCATGACTTTTCTCTTCTGCCGGGTCTGCACCTTTTACAGTACTTGGGACGATGACAGCCGTTTTTCCTGTGGCACCTTCTGTGGCAGCGGCGCAGACGCATCAGCTTTCTGAAGCAGAACGGAATATAGTAGTACAAAAACAGAATGCGGTCCTCCGTGCAGACAAAAGGTCTGGTAATCCATACAAACAAGCGGCAGTACATTCGATTCAGGCACTGAGAAAGTCTGCGGTGAAACCTTGTGAGCAGTCCGTAATGCTCCGGCAGGGGCCGGTGAAAGGCAAAGGACAGGCAGAGATTCTGCACCGTAATCAGTTCGCCGGGGTAACCTGCGCGGCATAAGCCCCGGTGAAAGGCCTCCAGCATTTCCCTGTTGGGGAAGCAGATGGATGCCTTTAAGCACAGCTTAGAGGGCCTGGAAAAAACGCCCGGCAAAAAGGCCGTCAGCCACCAATGCCTCTCGGAAATCTTCACATAGTCGCCGTTTTCTTCATACAGCTCCAAAGAACAGGGCAGCATTTCCTCATCCTCTGCCGCCTGAAAAAGCGTAGAGCGATATTCGGACTCCGACAACAGCCTGTCGGCGTGATAGATCCCGATTTCTGCACCGGTGTTGATTCCGTACTGTCCTTTCCAGAACTCGATCAGCCATGTCCTTCCGCAATAATTGAAATAGACCGGAAGGGAGTCGAATACCATCTGGAAGCGGGGCGCCATATAGTCATAGAGCCAGGTATAACCGGCGGCTTTCTGCCAGGCATCCAGGGTGGACGAGAAATAACCGCAGCAGCAGTGGTAATCATAGCCAAAGGGCTTTGCCAATTCCTCCACCAGCGAGCACTTATCGCTTTTATCCATGCACTCGATCTTACAGATGATCTTTTTCCTGCGGAAATGTCCGAAGATGATACCGATCAGGGCAAGCAGCAATAAAATAAACAAAGCAGCATACATATAGATAACTTACCATCCTATGATGTTTTGCTTTATTATATGCCGGATTTTGAAAAGGTTTCGCAGATGGGCTCAGGCTCCCCACTCAATCACTCTGCTGCAGCGGGCCACTGACGTTCCCCTGTGGGTAACCATAATCAAGGTCTTCCCCGCAGCTTCTTCCTGCAGCAATAAATTCAGAATTTCACTTTCGTTCTGATAGTCCAGGGCGGAGGTAGCTTCGTCAAAAACAATCAGCTCCGTATCCTGTAAAAACAGCCTGGCAATTAAAAGTCGCTGCTTCTGGCCGCCGGAAAGCTTAATGCCGTTTTCCCCGATCACGGTTTCAAAGCCCTTTTCAAGACCCTGGATAAATTCCATAATATTTGCCCTGACGCAGGCGGCCCTTAATTCCTCTTCCCCCGCATCTGCCCTGCCAAACAACAGGTTTTCCCGAATTGTAAGATTAAACAGCACAGACTCCTGCATCAAAAAGCCTGCCTTTGTATACAGTTCCTCTCTGGCGATCCGCTCCATGGGCACGCCGTTCCATAGAATCTCGCCGCTTTTCGGGGCGATGCAGCCTGCCATCAGCTTAATCAGCGTACTCTTGCCGCAGCCGCTTTCCCCCCGGATGACCACAGTCTCTCCCCTGTTTATCTTCAAATTGCAGTCCTGCAGCACATTCCCCTGGCCTTCTTCATAGGAAAATGCCACATTCCGAAGCTCCACGCTCTCAAAATGCCCCAGCCCCTGCGGTCTCTCCGGAGTACACAGCTCCATGATTTCCTCCAGCCGCTTTACAGACGCTTCCTGCTCTCCCCGCTGTATCAAAATATCCGATATTTGCAGCAGACGGTTCACGAAATCCCCATAGTACTCCATAAACGCCAGCAGCGCGGGCACCGTAGCCATATGGTAAACAGCCAGTATTCCTCCCAGCAGATACAGCCCCATCTTTGTCAAAAACACATCCTTAAATGCCAGAAAGGTCCTGTTTAAAAACCAGAAAATATGAGATTTTAAGAAAGAATCTCCCAGCTCCTTCCACAGCTTATCAAACTGCCGCTGCTGCCGTTCCTCCTGACAGTTCGTTTTGACTTCCTTCCAGAAAAACATATTGTGAATCATGAAATCATTATACTTCCCCAGAATCTCCCGGCGGCGCTGATACTGCACGTTGCTTTTGGCCTTGATCCGGCGGGTGATGTAAAAGGACAGCGGAAGCAGCAGGAAGCTGACCACTGCCAGAATCCAGTTCAAATATAGCAGAATTGCGGTCATAATCGGCACGCTGACTGCCGCCACCCACAGCTCCAGCTTCTTTTCCCAATACACCGCCGCATTCTCCGTGTCCCTGTGCAGGCGCTCCTTCAACTCCCCCGCCGTATACCCGGCCAGCATCTCCAGATCCAGCTCGTTGTACTTTTCCAGTACGTTCCCTTTCGCCTCCAGCACCATTACCGGAAAAATCCTGTTATAAGCCTGCTTTAGAAGCACCGATACAAAAGCCTTTGCCGCAAATACTGCCACATAAAGCGCCACCACGGCCCAGAGCCACTCAAGCCTTTTTTCGGTAATCACCTGATTTAAAAAGAGCAGATAGCAATAAGGCGGCAATAACAGCAGACCTTCCTTCAGGAATCGAAGAGCTATGTACAGTATCATTTTCCATCGGTAGGATTTGATTGCAATGCACCTGTTCATATCAAATTCCGCTCCTTTCTCCGCCGATGCCCGCCGGGGATGTTCCGGGGCACCCGCTGATGAACTCACATCAATGCCCACTGAAAAACTCTCGCCGGCCTTAGCCGATCTTCTCCCTCCAGCCTGCCGGTATTCCTCATAGAGGGTTCTGTATAACTCACTCTCCCTCATCAGGAAAAGATGGTCTCCCACTGCCGCCGCTCGTCCCTGCTCCATCACTACTGCCTTGCCCGCCGCCAACACCGTGGAAAAGCGATGAGCTACCGTAAGAATCGTAGTATCCGGAAGCCTGTCATATATAAAGGCGTTCACTTCCCGTTCCGTGGCTTCATCCAGTGCGGAAGCAGCCTCATCCAAAAGTAATATCTTCGGCTGCCTGAAAATGCACCTGGCTATGGCGATTCGCTGCTTCTGACCGCCGGACATTCTCCTGCTGCCGATGCCTAGCACGGTATCCAGTCCCTCCGGCCATTGCTCCACCAGCTCCTTTAATTTCAAACCCGCCAAAATCTCCCAGATCAGAGCATCCTGCCCCGAATCCTCCGACAGAATAATATTTTTCCGGAGACTTCCGTGAAAGAGACCGTTTTCCTGCTGCACCACCGCAACCTGCTGCCGCAGACTGCTTAAAGTGAACTCTTTTATATTTACCCCGTCTACATAAATCCCGCCCTTCAGAGGCTCATACAGACGACAAAGAAGCTGCAGCAGCGTGCTTTTTCCTGCGCCGCTTTTCCCCACGAAGGCCACCTTCTCTCCTGCCTCTATCTGCAGACTAAAATTTTTGAGTACACAGTGATGCGGTGTGTAAACACCCTCTTTGGACATTAATTCAAGATTTGGAAGTTTACTTCCAAACTTTTCTTCCCCCGCAGCCCCTTCTCTGGAATCCGTATCCTTGACAGTGCCGCCGGAAATTCTCTGCTCTTCATATCCGAAGGATACCTCCCTAAAACAAATCGCTCCTTTTGTAATCTCAATCTCCTTCGCCCCCGGCAGATCCTCTTCCGTCTCCCATTCCAGCAGTTCCCGCACCCGCCCGATACCTGCCAGATTACCCGCTATGTCCGTGATCTTTCTTCCCAGCGCGTTATAATAGGAGGCGCAGGTGGCAAAATACGCCGCACAGGCTACAAACTGACCCACGGTTATGGACTCCCTGACAATGCAGAAGGCCGCAATGCAATAAACACAGAGCTGCCCCAGCAAAGTCAGGCCTTCATTTACATTTGCAGAAGCCAGCTCCTGATAGCCCGCGCCCACCTCTTCCTCGATCACCTTCCTGGTTTTGGCTTCATAGTCGTGCTTTACTTTCTCCTGGGCATTCAACAGCTTCCACTGAGAAACTCCTGTCATCATCTCCAGAATCCAGGCCTCCGCCAACCCTTTCTGATTGCGGATCTTCTCCTGCCGCGCCTTCAGCTTTGCGCCAAAATAGCGGATAGACCAGGCCATCACCGGCGTCAGGATAATGGACACCAGCCCCAGCAGCCAGTTTGTATACAACAAGTAACCAATAGAAATTGCCAGCTGCAGAAAATTAGCCAGCACATAAAACAGACTCCGATGAATAAACTCCAGAAAACACTCCGTGTCATCCATAATGCGCTTCATTACGTCGCCGCTCTTGATATTCGTCCAGACAGCCGCTTTCATCCGCAATAGGTGCTGAAACATACGCTTGCGGATTTCCACAACATAAGAGGCCTCCAGATGGGCCCACAGATAGTTCAGCGCCCCATGGCCGCATTGATTGAAGAAATACAGACCTGCATATAAAAAGAAATACAGCAGAAACCCTTTCATCTGCTGCTTATAAAAGATCTCGTCCACAATTTTTCCCGTGGCAAAAGGGAACATGGCCCCCGTCACCGTACCAAACAGCACGGATAGCAGCAACAGGAAAAACCGCCCTCTGTACCCTTTGGTAGTACTATATATGAATTTCATCCCCGTACCTCGCTTATGTATAAACTTACGGCCGCTGGGCCGTTCCTTTCTTGAGTGTATTATAGCAAATGGCAGGCGAAAGTGAAAGTCCTTTCGCCTGCCCGCTTTTTCATGTTTTTTCCAAGTTTTTTCCGTATTTCTTATGCACTGCTCCGCATCATGATATGACAGATTTATTTCCTGACGACTTGCTCCATGCCGACTTGCTCCCAACCGTCCTGTTGCCTGACGACTTGCTCCATGCCGACTTGCTCCCAACCGTCCTGTTGCCTGACGACTTGCTCCATGCCGACTTGCTCCCGGCCGTCCTATCACCTGACGATTTGCTCCATGCTGACTTGCTCCATGACGACTTGTTCCACGCTGCCCTGTCACCTGCCGGTCTGTTCCACGACGACTTATTCCACGCTGCCCTGTTACCTGACTGCTTGCTCCGTGACGCCTCCTTCTGTGCCGGTTTTTCACCTGATGGCCTGTTCCATGCCGCCGTATCCTGGATTGTTTCCTCCAGAGGCCTTGTACAGTATCCCAGCTCGCGCATCGCTCTTTTATTTGAAAAATTACTGTTACTGGTAAGCGTGTACAGGGAATAAGCCGTATAAAGCGGACGCTTTCCCCGCCATTTTGCAATCAGCTCATTTATGGGAGCAGCCAGCCTGGCCAGAAACAGCGGGATCACCGGCAGGGGCTTTTTTCCGTAGGGCTTTCCCACACTGCTCAGCAAATCACGTATCGTACAATATTTGCCGCTGAGTATATAGCAGCGCCCTGTCCTGCCCTTCTCTGCCGCCAACAGGCAGCCCTGCGCCACATCCCGCACATCCACAAAGTCATATCCGCCCTTTACGCAGACCGTAATCCTGCCCTGCATATAGTCCCGTACCATTTGCACCAAATGATTGTTACCCTTATCATAAGGCCCTATAATACCGGAAGGCTGGACTACCACTGCAGGCAGTCCGTCCTTTACGGCATCTAAAACCGCCTGGGTGGCCTCTGCCTTTGTTTTGGCGTAGGCCCCGACCACCAGATCCGGGGAAAATTCTTCTGCCTCTTCAATTTTTCTGCCGGCCGGCAGTTCCGGAATCGCATGAACCGAGCCCACATAGACAAAGCGGTCAACATGATGCTTTATACTCATGTCAATCATATTTTTGGTGCCGTTTACATTAACCTCATATACCGGGGCGGTTACATGTTTGGAAATGCTGATAATTCCGGCCCCATGTATCACTATGACCTCTTCCGCCGTCTTCCCGGCAAACAAATCTTCCAGCGTATCCGGCCGGCATACATCTCCGCGAACATACCGTATGTTATCCGCCTGTACTGCCGCCTTTTCCTGAGGCAGCAGCAGAGCACAGACCTCCACGTCCCTGTCCTTCAACATTCGAAGTAACGTACTCCCCAAATGGCCTCCTGCCCCTGTAATGATATATCTCTTCATAATTCCCCGCACTCCTGCTTTTTTAATCAGTCTGCCCATTTCCTTCTTTTTCATGCGCCCTGGAGCTTTGCCATTACCGATCTGGGATTATTGCCGTTACCTATATCCATTTTCTTTCCTGATCTGTCTCACTGGAGATGATTTAACTGCCCAATAAAATAAAAACCCTTTGATTGATTTCCGTTCATCGTTGTAAAAGTCAAATGGTTATATTCCAGCTCTGAAAAATCCGCCAACAGCTGTTTTATCCATGCTTCCTCATGGTGCCGGCATACTGCGCCTTCTGCCAATTCAAACACCCCATATACGCCGTAGGTGTCTTTATATTTATCATACCTTAAAAGATTGCGCTCATCCGTATTCAGCAGGAAATCATTTACATACAAAATTCCCTGTGGTTTCAATATCCGCTTGATTTCCGCCAACAGCTCCTTCTGCTCTTCATTTGTCCGTATGCAGGTTAAAACAGCAAACAGAATTACGGCATCCATACTTGCATCCGGCAAAGCAATTTCAGGGCCCTCCTTCACCCGCAGATCAAGATAGGGAAATTGCTGTTTTCCTCTCTCTATCATGCCTTTTGAAAAATCAATGCCGATCAGATTGCGATAGCCGTTATGATACAGCTCGTCAAGGGTTCTTCCATATCCGCAGCCCAGGTCAAGAATATGGCCGTCCCTGCTTGCATATTTTGAAAATTCCCCGTAATCCGTGGTAATCTGTTATGAGAAATCTCACACTATATTTAAGGGAGAGGCACTATGAAAGTGATATGCAGCAAAGAACAACTGGATGAATATTATAATCATTTTCCGCTGTCGGACTATTTCGGTTTCGATCTTTGCCCCTATACATCAATCGTAAGATTTGACAGCACGGAAAACATTCTGCGCGAGGGCGAAAAACCGGACTCTCTTTATTATTTGTTGAGCGGCCGGGCAAAATTATTTCTTTCTCATGAAAACGGACGCATTTCTCTCATAAACTTTCTGAACGCTCCCTGCTTTATCGGAGAAATGGAATTGCTCGGCGCCCAGGAAGCAGCCAATGGAGTAACCGCCATTACTCCCTGTACGTGTTATCAAATTCATATTCATAATTGCAAGGATAAAATACTGAACGATCCTAAATTTTTGCGCTATCTCTGTCTGTTCCTCAGTCACAAGGCCATCGGCAACACCTCTAATTATACCAAAAACCAGGCTTACCCCTTAGAGGTACGCCTGGCAAATTTTATTCTGCTCACTTCCTGCAATCAGATATATCGTGAAAAACACACGGAAGCTGCTGAGTTTCTGGGTGTGACTTATCGACACCTGCTCTATGTTCTTGCCGCTTTTGTAAAACAGGGATACTTGAAGAAAACCGAACAAGGTTATTATATTCAGGACTTAAACGCTCTCCGTAAAATAGCAGAGGGTAAATCGTAAAAATACGGCTTCCCTCAAATGCCGGGCAGGCTCATTTGTTCATATTCTGACCTGCACTCCAGCAAAGGCGGGGCTTTATGCAAAAGCTCTATCATCGCGGCATCCTCAAAAAGCCAGTCTGCGACCTCCGCCCGCTCCAGAATCAGGGGCATACGGTCATGAACAGGCTTCATGGAATCATTTGCCTGAGTTGTCAGGATCACAAACCTGTCCCCATCCTCATAGCTTCTGCAGCATCCGGCCATAAACAGCGCCTCTTTGCCCTTCCTGAAAAAGGTATGCTTCTGTTTTCTGCGGTCCCATTCATAAAACCAGGCCGCCGGAATCACCGCCCTGCGGTGCAGGACGGCCTCCCGAAACATAGGCTTTTCCGTGGCAGACTCGCACCGGGCATTGAAAATAACCCTGCCCTTCTGAAATCCCAAAAATCCCCACTTCTGCCACCGGCACTCCGGGCCGGAATCGGATGAAACCAGGATCGGAGCCTTTTCTGACGGATGAATATCCTTTGCCTTTATCTCCATCTCACAGGGCAATGCCCCACGCAGCTTTTCATCCGCCTGCCTGACCAGCTTCTCGATCTCCTTCGCCGTATCGTCGTCAATATAATATCTTCCGCACATGCCGCCCTTTCCTCTCGCTTTTACGCATAGTCTTCCCAGATTTCTATTTTATTTCCGTCCAAATCGCAAAATGAAAGGGCACGCTTTTAACTTCTGGCATAATTTATAAATTCAGCCCCTTCATCAAATTCCGCCAGCTCTTTGGCAGAAATATCGCCGATCCCGTCACACCTGTAATAGCGCCCGTAATCAGCCTGAAACTCAATCACGCAGTAATCTTCATCATCTACTCCCTTGGGATAGTACTTCTCATCACCCTCATTCCATATCATTGCTTTATATTCGTGATCAAGGTGTACGATCACCGTTCCGGTAAAACACACTCCCTCGAAGGTCCGACAATTATCAAAATACAGGCAGGCCTTATTATTTTGCATCATTGCCTGCGTATGCAGGGATGAAGTATTGGTTGAAATCAGGTGTCCGCCCAATCCTTTGTGCCAGGTGCTGAACACCCTTCTGATACCCGGATTCCCCTCCCCGTCCCAAAAGCCGATACTGGCAAATTCCGATTCCTTTACCAGCCTGTCAATTTCCTTCAGTGTCATGTTTTTCTTTCCTCCTCTTCCAGATTTTTCAGGATTTTCTCCAGTCCTGCGTCCAGCTTCAAAATCTCGTCGTCCGTAAAGCCCTTATAAAACAGGCGGCTCATTTCATCGGAGACCTGATTATATTTATTTTCCAGCCTGCGCGCACTGTCCGTAAGGCGGATGCGGATTTGCCGGCGGTCTTTTACGTCATAGCATCTTATAATATGCCCCTGGCATTCCATGCGGTCAAGCATACCAGTCAGGGTTGTCTTTGCCAGCCCCGTTCTTCTGCCCAGCTCCACGATGGGCAGATTATCCTCCTGCCATAAAACATAGAGAATATGCCCCTGGGCACCGTTAAATTCGTCAATACCGGCATCCGTCAGCAATCTGCCAAAGATCCTTCCCTGAATCTGCTTGATCTGGGAAATTAAAAATCCGCCTCTTGTCTCAATCATCCGCTTACTCCTATAAAGAACAGTACCATATAGTATTAAATATGTCAATACCTTCCCGCTCTTTCTTCCTTTTTCTGCTTCCACTCTGCTTTCAGCAGCCGATATTCCAGTCTTGTTTTCATTTTCCCGTCATGCCATTCGTAATCAATATGCTCTGCTTCCCGGATCATACCACATTTCTGCATTACTCTCTCGGAGCCCGCATTCTCAGCCAGACAACCTGTTGACACCCTGTATACATTATCCTCGGAAAACGCAAACTCCAAAACCCGCTGCAGTGCTTCCGTGGTATAGCCTTTCCCCCAAAACTTCGGATATGTAAAATACCCTGTGCCCACCAGCTTTCCCACGGGCGTCTTACTGACTACCGTATACCCCACACTCCCGATCTGCTCGTGTGACCCCTTTAATTCCATATGCAGGAAATAAAATTTCCTGTCAGGCCTTTTACTGTCCTCCAGCACCTTGCGAAAGTCTTCACCGGCCTCTTCTTGGGTATATAATTGTATATCCTGCAGATAATACATGGTTTGGGGATCCGACTTCAAGCAAAAATACTGCTCAAAATCAGTTTCATTATAATCTCTTAAAATAAGACGCTCCGTTTCCAGGTAAATCATGAATTGCTCCCTCCTGATCTTATTCTACTGAAAGATCCTGAAACCGGCAACCAAAAGTTGCAGAAAAGCACCCCTCCGTTGGTGGCAAATCGCCTTATTTTTGTGTATAATACAGGCTGAGCAGACATAGCGGACATTTGCGGAACGCTCAATTTGCAGAATACTCGGCTTGCAGCACCGGCTTTCCCCTGTAAGCCATAAACCGGAGGCTGTTACCATGAAATTATCAGAAAAAATAACGGAACTCAGAAAATCCGGCGGCATGACTCAGGAAGAGCTGGCAGCCATATGCGGCGTCAGCCGGCAGTCCATCTCCAAATGGGAGGCTGACATTGCATTGCCGGAAACGGAAAAGCTGCTGCTCCTGGGAAAGACATTTCATGTGTCCATGGATGTTTTGTTAAAGGACGAGCTGACCTTAGGGGAGGCGAAAACCGTTCCCGCCTGCGGTAATAACGCAATTCAGGGCAAAAAACAGGGAATCTTTGAGGGCATCCTGATTAAGGAAAGCCTGTCGGATGATACGATCCTTGATTTCCTTCGCGTCCACAAAATCGAATTGTGGAACACCGGCGGAAAGCCCAAATATTGGACCGCACTATTTTTTACAAGCACTGCGGCCGATTTTCCGGAGCGCATCGCCAAAGTCATGTCAGCCGGCGGCGAGGGCGGAAACTGGTTTGTTGATTTTAAAGCGGAGCAGGTAAAATACATTGTTTTTAAGGATAAGATTTTAAAGTACAATATCGGAAATCCGGCAGAAAAAGAATCTGTGTGCGCCGAATGCCGAAGCATGGGGATTACAGACGAACAAATGAATTGGCCGGAATAAATTTTAATCTTGGAATTTGTGACGCTGCGCGTCCCAAAGTTCCCGCAGATTTAGATGCCGCTTGCGCGGCGGAATGGGAGGAAATATGAGAGTATTATTAACATCGGCAGGATTGGAAACAGAGGAAATAAAAAAATGCTTTATGGATTTGGCAGGTAAGGAAATGTCTTTGATCAGGGCGCTGTTCATACCTACGGCGGCAGTAGATGCGGACGCCATCGCAGTGCTGCCAAAATGTATGAATGATCTGTTGAAATGCGGCATCCCCTCAGCAAACATCAGGGTATATGATTTACACACCGGTATGGACACATCCAAGCTGCAGCAATATGACCTGGTGTATCTCTGCGGCGGCAGTACCGAATATCTGCTGGAAAGAATCAATGCCACCGAATTTAACCAATCCTTGAAGGAATATATCCGGAACGACGGCCTTGTAATCGGCGTAAGCGCCGGAAGCCTTATTTTTGCCAATAACTTAAAAAACAATCTGGGCCTGCTTGACACAACGCTGGATGTCCACTGCGCCACAGGGGAGAAAAGAGGCAAGCTGCGCTCCCCCTTAAAGGAGCATATACAGCTCACCAACACCTGTGCCCTGCTGATCCGGGATTTACCGGACGGAATGGAAATCATCGGCGGGCAGGCAGCCGCACCTGCGCCTACCTGAAATTCAAGACCCAGCGGCTCTGCGTCATATAATAAATAAGCATTGCCCTCACCTCCTGCTCCCCCAGCCGTAAAGTACAGTCAAACTCCAGAGAAGGGCTTCCGGCATATCTTTTCATCTCCCTGGAATGCACCGTAATCTCCTTAATCACCCGAATTTCCCCGTCCTCATCCTTTACCTTAAGCATCAACGGCGTTAATTTTCCGGTGCTGGTAAACCAGCACTCACAGGCAGCCTCCTTCTGCTCCCCCCTGACAGTTCCTGCATCCGCCGCCCGAAAACCCGTGCCTGCCCCGAATGCCATAAGAATTCCCTCCTTACAAAGCTACAGCCTTATCATACATGGTCAACCGCTTTCTTTTCTTTCACCCCAGCCTGGCTGCGTTGAATGCCCCCGCTCATATGATGGATGGGCTGATTCAGGAAGGCCGCCAGCATCACGGCATCACATCCGTATCGCTCCCTGACGGCATCCACTGTCCTGTCCAACGCCGCCAGCTTCCCGTAATCCGCTTCATCCAAAAAGCTCATCTGCCTTGAAAAATCACCTCGCCGCACCCGCCCGGCATGGACTCCCAAAAGCCGCACCGGCCTGTGATTCCACCGCTCCGCAAACAGCTCCCTGGCAGCACCGCAGATCTCTACGGTTATGTCCGTGGATGTATTCAGCACCTTCTGGTGGGACACATAGGACAAATCAGAGTACTTGATCCCCACGGACACGATTTCCGCCTGTACATGGTCTGCACGAAGTCTGGCGGCCACAGTCTCCGAAAGCGCCAGCAGTACCCTGTCCGCTTCCTCCCTGTCCGTCACATCATGAGGCAGCGTGGTGCTGTTGCCATATCCCTTGTTGGGTACGGGAACCTCCAGCACCGGAGACAAATCTACCCCGTTAGCAAAGGCCCATATTACTTCCCCATGCTTTTTCAAAACACTTTTAAGCCACGCCGGATCTGCTGCCGCAAGCTCCCCAATAGAGCGTATTCCCAGGCCAAACAGCTTCTTCGCCGTAGCCCGGCCCACAAAAAACAGCTCCGATACCGGAAGGGGCCACATCTTTTGGGGAATTTCCTCCGGATACAGCGTATGCACCCGGTCAGGCTTCCGAAAGTCCGATGCCATCTTCGCCAACAGCTTGTTAGACGATACCCCGATGTTTACCGTAAATCCAAGCTCCTCTCTGATACGGTCCTTTATCTGAGCCGCCGTCTTCTCCGGTGTTCCAAACAGATGGCAGGCAGCAGTCATGTCAAGGAAAGCTTCATCAATGCTGTACTGCTCCACCACATCCGAATATTCCCGCAGAATCTCCATGAACGCTGCGGAGCATTGCTCATACAGGCTGTAATTGGGCGGCACCAGTACCAGACTGGGACATTTCCGCCTGGCCTCAGGAATGGTCTCCCCGGTCTTGATACCATATGCCTTTGCGGGAATGGACTTTGCAAGAATGATGCCATGCCGCAGACTTATATCCCCGCCCACGGCGGAAGGAATCTCTCTGAGGTCCAGAGTTTCCCCGCTGTGAAACAGACGATAAACAGCCTCCCATGAAAGGAAGGCTGAATTCACGTCAATATGAAAAATAATTTCTTTCAAACGTGTGTTCACCTCCTTTGGTAAGTTCATTGTAGCAAACACACGTTCTTGATTCAACTGGTATTTACTGGAAATCTACAAGCAGACAGCTGCCTGCGTACGCCTTCACTTCAGCCGTACATTCCCTGCAAATTCTCCCACCGTGATGCCGGCCTGTTCCAGGCTTTCCGCCTTTCGGCCGTCCCGATAGAAGTCTCTGATC
Organism: uncultured Acetatifactor sp.; assembly: GCA_910586485.1. GTDB lineage: Bacteria > Bacillota > Clostridia > Lachnospirales > Lachnospiraceae > Acetatifactor. The sequence goes on along the minus strand of CAJUIA010000037.1, from coordinate 1,911 downwards.
TCAATATCCTCCAATATATCTCCCTGATGCCTGTAGTCTCCGTGCGTGCCGATCATCATAGGATGGGCCACATCGGCCCAGAGTACCATATTCCGCACAATGATGTCACTTGCGCCGCCGTAATTATCCCAGCGGCTGCCGCAGATCGCCACGCAGTCGTCCGAGGTGCGCAGGAAGCATCCCTCCGCCAGCACCCTCTCCCCCTGGTACACCGTATAAAATTTCGGAAAGGTAATCTCTACCTTCCACCCTTCCGCTAAAGTCAAAATAAGCCATAGAGGCCTGCTGCACATCGTGCATATCCACCTTTTAAAGACAAATATCTTATCCTAGGCGTATATTTTTACTGGCAGCATTCCTTTAATCTTCTACAACAACATCATCTTTTCAATTTTAATTATACCTTCAAGAAGACCATAGACCTTGTTTTTCGTCCGAATCCGTAAATACCAGCAGCCAAACTTACGATGCTTACTGTTCTCCTTCAAAAACACCGGTGTTTTTTGACCATATTTCAGTTTTAGAAGTTCTGCATCAATCCGAATTTCCCCACGCTTGCTTTTGTTCGAAGTCGGTAACATTGGATCAAAACTTTTAGAAACGCCGACAACATTATAAAACATATCCGCAAACTTTTTGTGTTGGTCTCGCTCTGTGCATCCCGCCCGAACCTGCGCCATAGCAGCAGGATATATCTTCTTACCCCCTAAAACCATATCTCCAATTTTATATGTACGATGAGACTTTCGTTCTGATAAAGGAAAATTTTCCGTTTATCAAATATCTCACTTAACGCAGGCATATCCTTGCCTCCATCTTTACCTAAGTATTTTGGGTGCGAAACTGGTTAATTTCACGTTCATATTTGAATGGCATAATTTCAACCGTTCCTTTATTTATTCTCATAGTATCGCAAGTTTTTAGTCTTTCCCTTTTTAATCAGTACGCCCTCGTCAGTTAGCTCTCGCAAAAGCAGAATTGCCGTAGATTGGGACACACCAAGTTCCATTTCTACATCACTACGAACAATAAAACCTTTACTGCGACACAGTTCCAAAACAGTATTAATTCGTTCTTCCTTTTTTGTCGCACTGGTAACTCCACCCGTTCTAAGGATATTTTGAACTTTTTGTTCTTCTGCATGGAAGTTGGTATTGGGAAGCGTAATCTTAAAAGCATTACTTGTTGTTTCGATCACAGGCTTCACAGCATAATTATCGTAACATTCATTGATCTTAAGAATCCCTGTGCCATATGCTTCAATCAGTCTCAGACGATAGAAAATATTCGCTAAATGCTGATTGCGCAATGCGGACACTCCCAGCATCACGTCATCCAATGCAATACCCTTCACCAAACCACCAATGGTTACGAATTCAATTCGGTCCTCAAAAATACTGATAAGCGTAGCACCGCTAAAAGAATAGTCCCGATGGACGATTGCATTCAGTAGTGCCTCACGGATCGCCTCCGTGGGATAATCTCTCATGTCTAACCGGTCCAGTCCTGAGAATTCTGCACGGGTACGATTGTAACGATCAATATAATTGAAAGCTTCCTCCATCTGATTTAAAAGGGAACCCGACAATTCCTGTCGATCCCTGAATATAGATTTCTTACTCCCCTCAAAAACAGCCAGTTTGATCATATGTGTACACTGTTCAGACAGCAAAAATGCCAGATTCGTGTACATACCATCTTCGCCAATCAGGTGAAGTGAACGCATCTGAGTTCTTCCAAACTCTACCTTCCGTTTACTAAAGAAATCGACAGCTTTATTAAAAGTAAGATGCTGATCGAGAGAGCGAGCCGCCTCATAACTGTCACCACTGGTATCCTTGATCATATTCAAGATAGCAGTATCTGTTGCCGGAACTGTCGATGCTCCCTGACGAACATAAACACCCTCCG
>CAJUIA010000036.1 GCA_910586485.1 uncultured Acetatifactor sp. | reverse complement strand
TTATTGATTGAGTTAAAAGCTCAAATTTTATAAGTTGGTTACTATAAACCGGTGCTGATGCACATCTAACTTGTGAAACGGTCAATAAGAGTAGTAAAAGTAAAATATTTGCTATATAGACTCTAAAAACCACATATCTGTCCATACGTTGCTGTGATACCGGAGAGACGGGGAAAGCTCGTCAGCCGGTTTTGAAATATATCCGCTGATATGATGCAGTGATTAAATGTGCATAGCAGACAGCGCGGCAGAACAGACAGATTTTCAGGGCAAGTGATGAAAGCATCGCTTGCTTTTTTTGTGACGCTGCGCGTCCAAAGCTCCCGTAGATTTAGATGCCGCCTGCGCGGCGGAATGAGAGGAAACATGAGAGGAGACGGAATATGAGCGACAAAATTTCCCTGTATGGTTTTAATAATCTGACAAAATCTCTTAGCTTTAACATTTATGATGTATGCTATGCCAAGACGCAGAGGGAGCAAAAGGATTATATCGCTTATATCGACAAACAATACAATTCAGAGCGTCTGACCAATATTCTTACCAATGTGACGGATATGATCGGAGCAAAGGTGCTGAACATTTCCAGCCAGGACTACGAGCCCCAGGGCAGCTCCGTGACAATTCTGGTGGCGGAGAAGAGCATGGTGCCGGTGGGGGATACCACGGTGGCTCATCTGGACAAAAGCCATATTACGGTGCATACCTATCCGGAGTATCATCCGGAGACCTGTCTGGCTACCTTTCGGGTAGACATTGACGTGGCCACCTGCGGGGAAATTACGCCCCTTTCCACACTGGATTATCTGATTGGTTCCTTTGACTCGGATATTATTACCATGGATTACCGTATCCGGGGCTTCACCAGAGACATTGGAGGGCATAAGCTGTTTATCGACCACAAAATAACGTCCATTCAGGATTATATTGACGAGTCCATCCTGCGCAGATATGATGCAGTGGATATTAATGTGTATGATGCCAATATTTTCCATACAAAGATGCTGATCAAGGAGATTGATCTGCAGGAATATCTGTTCAACAGCGACGTCTATGAGCTGCCGCCAAAGATCCGGCTGGAGATTATGGACAATCTGCGCAAAGAGATGATTGAGATATTCAGCGGCAGAAATGTGTATTGAGAGTAACCCCCTTTCGCGAAGCCGGAATTGCATTTGGATAAAAATATTACCAGATCTGGCAGACCATGGCGGGCATACACAGAGAAAGGAGGCGCCGGATGGGCCGTTTTAATCAGTCAAGAGCCCCGATTTATGAGGCGCTGGAGGAATTCAGAAGAAACAGGGTTGTACCCTTTGACGTGCCGGGGCATAAGCGGGGCCGCGGGAATCCGGAGCTGGTGGAGCTGCTGGGGCAGCAGTGCGTGGGAATTGATGTAAATTCCATGAAGGCCCTGGACAATCTTTGTCATCCAGTGTCGGTGATCCGGGAGGCGGAGGAAATGGCGGCGGAGGCCTTTGGAGCGGCGTATGCCTTTCTCATGGTGGGGGGGACAACCTCATCCGTGCAGAGTATGGTGCTGAGCGTCTGCAAGAAGGGTGATAAAATCATTCTGCCCAGAAATGTACATCGGAGTGTGATTAACGCGCTGGTTCTGGGCGGCGCCATTCCCATTTATGTAAATCCGGACATGGACAGGGAGCTGGGGATCGCGCTGGGCATGAAGGTTTCCCAGGTGGAAAAGACCATCCGGGAAAATCCTGACGCGGTGGCAGTGCTGGTGAACAACCCTACTTATTATGGTATCTGCTCCGATTTGAGAAGCATTGTAAAGATTGCCCATGCAAACGGTATGAAGGTGCTGGTGGATGAAGCCCACGGAACACATTTTTATTTTGGGGCGGATATGCCCGTGTCAGCCATGGAGGCGGGGGCAGATCTGGCGGCGGTCAGTATGCACAAATCGGGGGGAAGCCTGACGCAGAGTTCTTTTCTGCTTACAGGCGCTTCTGTGAATCCAGGGTATGTGCGTCAGGTTATTAACCTGACCCAGACAACAAGTGCTTCTTACCTGCTGCTGGCAAGCCTGGATATTTCCAGGCGGAATCTGGCACTCCGGGGGAAAGTGGAATTTGCCAAGGTCACGGCGCTGGCGGAATATGGCAGGGAAGAGATTAACCGCATCGGCGGGTATTATGCTTATACGGCGGAACTGATCAACGGAGACAGCATTTTTGATTTTGACAGGACAAAGCTGACGGTGAACACGCTGGGGATTGGTCTGGCCGGAATTGAGGTCTATGATATTCTGCGGGATGAGTATGATATTCAGATGGAGCTGGGGGATATTGCAAATGTGCTGGCTTATATTTCCATCGGCGACAGGGAGCGGGATATGGAGCGGCTGATCGGTGCGTTGGCGGAGATACGGCGGAAATATGCAAGGGACAATTCGGGTATGTATACGCAGGAGTATGTTGAGCCTAAGGTGGCGGTGTCTCCCCAGAGCGCATTTTATGCGGAAAAGGAGTCTCTGCCGCTGGCGGAGACAAAGGGGCGCGTCTGCAGTGAGTTTGTCATGTGTTATCCGCCGGGCATTCCCATACTGGCTCCCGGCGAAGAGATTACCGGGGAGATTCTGGAGTACATTCTTTATGCCAAGGAAAAGGGCTGTTCCATGACCGGGCCGGAGGATGCGGCTATTGAACGGCTGAATGTGCTGAAGGAGATCAGGTATTAAGGAGGGCAGAGCATGGAATTATGGTTTTCGGAGCCGCATACGCCCAATGTAAAGCTTTCGATTCGGGTGGAGCGGCAGTTGTACAGCGGGGAAAGTGATTTTCAGCGGATTGATGTGTTTGAGTCGCCGGAGTTTGGCCGTTTTTTGGTGTTGGACGGCTATATTATGCTGACGGAGAAGGACGAGTTTATTTATCATGAGATGATGGTGCATGTGCCCATGTCGGTTCATCCCCATGTAAAGCAGGTGCTTGTGATCGGGGCAGGGGACGGGGGCGTTGTCAGGGAGCTTACAAAATATCCGGAGATTGAACGGATTGATCTGGTGGAGATCGACGAGCAGGTGATTCAGGTGTGCAGAGAATTTCTGCCAGGAATTTCCTGTAAGCTGGATGAAGAGAGGGTTCACATTTATTATGAGGACGGTCTTAGGTTTGTGCGTGCCAGAGAAGATGCCTATGATCTGATTATTGTGGATTCCACGGACCCTTTCGGACCCGGTGAGGGTCTGTTCACCAGGGAATTTTACGGCAACTGTTATAAGGCGCTTAAGGAGGACGGCGTCATGGTTAATCAGCATGAAAGTCCTTTTTATGAAGCGGACGCTACGGCCTGTATGCGGGCTCACAAGCGGATAGTAGAGACTTTTCCTGTCAGCAAGGTGTATCAGGCTCACATTCCTACTTACCCTTCCGGGCATTGGCTGTTTGGCTTTGCCTCCAAGAAATATCATCCGCTGCGGGATCTGGATAAAGACCGCTTTCTGGACCGGGAGCTGGATACCAGGTATTATACGCCAAGACTGCATGAGGGTGCATTTTGCCTGCCGGCCTATGTGGAGAAGCTGCTGCGAAGCGTGGAAGCGTGAGAAGAAGGCGAAAAGATTTTCTAAGGCGAAAAAGCATCGCCTAAGAAAATCTAAGTTTCGCCTCGAAGAATTGCCATGCGGCAATTCTTCCGGGGTTTCAAGGCGGCATAGGCCGCTTGGCGAAGAACTTCTACGGCTTAAGGGGCGGCAGAGAAACGGAGGTGTGTCATGGATGAGCGGAAGCGGCGGAGGTCTGCGGTGGCTGTAGGGCTGCTGGCCGTGGTGTTTGTAATTTCTCTGGCGGCTGCGGGGAAGCTTCGTCGGTATTCGGAAAGTCAGGGGCCGTCAAAGGAAGAAAGCGGGGAAATAATTCCAAATCAGGATGATATGACACCTTCGTCAGAAAGTTCAGGAGATGGGGAAGAGCCGTCCTCGGAGCAAAAGGAACAGGAGATTTTTGCTTCAAATTCGGAAAGCGAAGAAGAGTCCGGCTCAGAGGAATCCCAGCCGCCGGATCCAGTGGAGCTTCTGCTGGAGTCTATGACTGTAAAAGAGAAGGTTTACCAGCTGTTTATAGTATTTCCATGGCAAGTGACAGGGGTGTCACCTGTTACCAAGGCCGGAGAATTAATCAGGCAGGGGCTGGAGGAATATCCTGTAGGCGGATTGATTTTCGATAAGTCAAACATGGTAAGCAAAGAGCAGGTAACGGAAATGCTCACCACAGTGCAGACTTATTCAGAAATTCCGCTGATCCTGACCTGTGACGAGGAAGGGGGCAGGGTCAACCGCCTGATGAGTACGGTGGGAACTACGTATATTGACAGTATGATGAGCTATCGGGATCAGGGAACGGAAAAGGCGGCGGAAAACGCAAAGACCATTGCCGGAGATATGGTGAGCTGCGGATTTAACACAGACTTGGCGCCTGTGGCGGACGTGTGGTCTAATCCGGAGAATAAGGTGATTGGAGATCGGGCTTACAGCGATGATTTTGCCCAGGCAGCTGTGCTGGTGGCATCTGCGGTGGAGGGATTTCATGCGGGAGGTGCAGCCTGTACTTTAAAACACTTTCCGGGACACGGAGACACAGCGTCGGATTCCCATAAGGGCGCGGTATATGTAACAAAGACACTGGATGAGTTAAGGGAGGGCGAGCTGCTTCCTTTTCAGGCAGGCATAGATGCGGGAGCCGATCTGGTCATGATCGGACACTTGACGGTATCGGATGTGGAAGATGTGCCGGCGATTTTTTCCTATGACATAGTTACCGGGCTTTTGCGGGAAGAAATGGGTTTTGAGGGCGTGGTTATAACGGATTCCCTGCAGATGAAGGCTGTCACGGATGCCTATGGCAGCGGGTCGGCGGCCGTGCTGGCTGTGAAGGCAGGAGTGGATCTGCTGCTGTGCCCGGAGGATTTAAAGGAGGCGGCGGATGCGCTGCTGGAAGCAGTAGAAACCGGAGAAATCTCGGAAGAGCGCTTGAATGAGAGCGTGATACGGATATTGAAGCTGAAGGAAGAGAGGGGCCTTCTTTGAAGAAGAGAAGAAAATACCTGAGGGAAGACAGATGAAGGAAAAGGAAAGGAAGCGATTCCGTAATTTATCATTGGCTCAGAATATTGTGATCTGTCTGATCTATGCTTTTATGCTGCTGAGCTTTGTGATGCTTTGGGCCGCGGTGGAAGGTCTGTTTGACACTTAAGATATAATAAAATGCGCTAAAGGAAAGAGGACAAAGCAGAAAAAAGACAAAGCAGAAAAGAAGGTAGAAAAAGAAAAGGGAGGAAACAAAAATGTCAAAAATTGTAATCATCGGCTGTGGAGGTGTGGCTTCCGTGGCCATTCAAAAGTGTGCGGGAAGAGCGGACGTGTTTTCGGAGATCTGTATTGCCAGCCGCACGGTCAGCAAGTGTGAGGCATTGAAGGGAAAAATAGAAGGGGACTGTAAACAGGCAGGGAAAACCCCGCCTGTTATCACCACGGCAAAGGTAGACGCGGATGATGTAAATGATCTGATTGCCCTGATAAAAAGGGAGCAGCCCAAGGCAGTTTTAAATCTTGCGCTGCCTTATCAGGACTTAACGATTATGGATGCCTGTCTGGCCTGCGGAGTGGATTATATCGACACCGCCAATTATGAGGCGGAGGATACCGAGGATCCTGTCTGGAGAGAAGCTTATGAAAAGCGCTGTCAGGAGAAGGGATTTACGGCTTACTTTGACTATTCCTGGCAGTGGGCGTACAGGGAACGATTTGAAAAGGCAGGGATCACCGGCCTGCTGGGCAGCGGTTTTGATCCCGGCGTTACCAGTGTGTTTACAGCATATGCGCTAAAGCATTATTTTGACGAAATTCATTATATTGACATTATGGACTGTAACGGGGGAGACCACGGGTATCCCTTTGCTACCAATTTCAATCCGGAGATTAATCTGCGGGAGGTTTCCGCCAACGGCTCCTATTGGGAGGACGGCCGCTGGGTAGAGACCAGGCCCATGGAGATTAAGAGGGAGTACGATTTTGCCCAGGTAGGAAAAAAGGACATGTACCTTCTGCATCATGAAGAGATTGAGTCCCTGGCGGCAAATATTCCCGGTGTGAAAAGAATCCGTTTCTTTATGACCTTCGGGCAGAGCTACCTGACCCACATGAAATGTCTGGAAAATGTAGGGATGCTGCGGACGGATCCGGTAATGTTCGAGGGGCGTGAGATCGTGCCCATCCAGTTTTTAAAGGCGCTGCTTCCGGATCCCGCATCCCTTGGCCCCCGCACTGTGGGCAAGACCAATATCGGCTGTATATTTACCGGTATCAAGGACGGAAAAGAAAAGTCAATTTATATTTACAATGTATGTGATCATCAGGAATGCTACAAGGAGCTGGGGTCCCAGGCGATTTCTTATACTACGGGAGTTCCGGCCATGATCGGGGCGATGCTGGTCATGACCGGTGTCTGGAAGAAGCCGGGCGTGTTCAACGTAGAGGAATTTGATCCAGATCCTTTTATGGAGGCTCTGAATCGGTACGGGCTACCCTGGGTAGTGGAAGAAAATCCGGTTTTAGTGGAGTGAGGGGTCCTTTACTGCTCCGATGAAGACAGGCAGGTTTTCCTCACAGTCGATAATCATGTATACAAAGGGCCGGTCCAGATAAACCGTTTTCGGCTCCACGGGATTTAATGCCGCGGACTCCCTATTTACTTCTACAGCGGTAGCGGCGCCGGCCTTTGTTCCCTTTTCATCTACGGAGATATAGGTTTTATGAATCACCCGGCTGATGAAAAGATTACCTGCAGGATTACTACTTCCCAGACCGGAAAGGTCTGCAAGCTTGGCATCAAAGGCATCAGTCATCCCCATGGCGGTCAGCATATTATTCAAAAGGGTGCTGTACTCCGCTTCAAATTTAGGGATGGCGGCTTCCACGGGAGCATCCGTGGCATTTGAAAGCAGCTCATGAAGGTCCTTTCCCGTGAGAGAGGCAATATAATCATCTATAGAGATGCCTTCCTCCGGCAGCAGGGCTGCAAAGGCATACTTCTCATCGCCGTAGAATTTTAAAAAGCCCTGAGCCTGCGTGTCCTGCAGGTAGGTGTATTCCGACGAGTACATCATTTCCACGTTCCGGGCGGCGCCGTCCTCACAGGTGAAGACGCCGTCCCGAATCTGATATTCATTGTAGATTTTCTGCCATTCGGCATCAAAGGCCAGAGCATTGATCAGGTACATCACCGCATCCTCCGGAATCTGATCCAAAATTTCCGGAATCATTTTATCGGTATTTTCAGACACCCAGCCGTTAATATCTTTTAATGTGGAGCCGTCAAAGGGGGCCATATAGACATCGGCGTTAAAGTATGCTGCATTACTCTGCAGGAAATCCGGCGAAACGGTAAAGCTGCCGTCATCCTTTATCCAAACGGAATTGGCTGTATGCAGCTTATACTTCTCATCAGACGGCAGCCCTTCATTGTAAGTCTTAAGGTAACTGCAAAGAGAAGCCAGATCGGCACCAAAGAGCCCTTCCATCTGCGCCAGGGTTTCTCCCCTTGCCCCGCCGGCGGTCATGGCCAGGGCGTTGATGACGGACAGAGGCGAAATCAGAACGTTGCCCTCTGCCTCATCCGAGAAGCATTCCTGAAAAAGCTTTACTGCAAAGTCGGTGTAAGTAACGGCGTCTGCGGCAGGCAGATCTGTATTTGCTGAGGCCGGTACCATGTTTCCGGAGCCTGCAGCCGACCCGTCCGGCCTGTTGTCTTCTCCCGCATTACCGGGCTGACTGCTTCCCTCTCCCCCATCGCCGGACTGCGCTGCCGATACGCCGTCCATCAGGTTCCTGCTGTATCCACTGTCTCCGCAGCCGGTGAACAGGGCGAGAGCCGTCAGGGTACAGATTCCTGCAGATAAAATTCCTGGTAACTGTTTTTTCATCATCATAACCATACCTTTCCGCACTGCTTTTATATGTAAAGTTATAATGTGCCGGGCAGTGCACAGGCACAAAAGTCGTGTAAAGGGTTATTATAAAAATATAGACGAAAAGCTTCCGGAAAAGTTTTACTATATTGAATTAGCACGCAGAATATGGTACAATAGTCCTAGGGATCCATTCATACAGGGCAGCTGGAAGTATATGGTCATGAGGAGGCGGATTATGGCAAAACACAGTATACTGTTGGTTGGAAAGAATAAGGTAATGATAAATGAGTTCTTCACGCATATAATGGATGATTTGGAGTGTCTTTCCTGCACCGGGCGCTTTGAGGATATTAAAAATCATCTGAAGTATTATAAGCCGGATGCTCTTGTTTATTGTCTTCTGGAAGACAGCTATGAGGAAATGCAGCAGATCGTTTCCGTCAGGAGCAAGCTGGAAGAAAATAATATTCCTTTGGTGTCGATCGGGCAGAGGGAGGACTGTGATGTGTTTTCCAGGTACTGTGCAAATGCGGTGGACCTGAGCATAGAAAAAGGATCCCTCACCATCAGTCAGATCGCTGCACGGCTGAATCGCTTTTTGGATAACAGGCCGGCGGCAGGCAGGCAGAGTCTTCCAGAGGATCATATACTGCAGGAGGCCATGCGAATCCTGGACATGGAGGGGGCTCAGCCGGTTAAAAAGCATATTCTGGTGATAGATGATAATCCTATGATGCTGAAGGTGATCAGGGAAAGCCTTCGGGATAAATATGAGGTGGCTACAGCCATCAGCGGAAAGATCGCCAGAAAGTATCTGGCCAATAAGACGGTGGACCTGATTCTTCTGGACTATGAGATGCCGGAGGAAAACGGCTCGGAGGTATTGGTAAAGCTGCGTCAGAATGAGGCTACGAAGGATATTCCAGTGATTTTCCTCACAGGGGTGAAGGAAAAGTCAAAGATTCAAAAGGTATTACAGCTGAAGCCGCAGGGGTATCTTTTAAAGCCCATCGAGCATGATAAGCTGGTGGATGCCATTAACGGGCAGCTGGAAAAGAATTAAGATTTCATATAAGCACAGGGGTACAGGCAATGGAGGAAATGTTATATCTTACTGACCTGATCAGTGTGGATACGCTGCAGCGGGTTCAGGATGCTTTTTCGGCCATGACGGGCATGGCGGCACTGACTACGGATGCAGAGGGCATTCCGGTGACAAAGGGTTCTAATTTCTCGGATTTCTGCATGAAATATGCCAGAGGATCAAAGGATGGTCATATACGCTACGAGCAGTGTGATAAATTTGGCGCGGAGGATTCCTGGAAGCAAGGGGGGCCCACTACATATTTTTGTCATGCGGGGCTCATCGACTATGCGGCTCCCATATTGGCGGACGGGCAGATGGTGGGCAGCTTTATCGGCGGCCAGGTATTAACGGAGCCGCCCAGGAAGGAGCAGATATTTCAGATTGCCTGGGATCTGGGGGTAAATCCCCAGGAGCTTTGGAAAGCAGCCCAGGAGGTCCGGATACTGGAAAAGAAAGAGATCGACAGGGCTGCCGAGTTTCTGTTTATTGTGGCGAATGTGCTGTCGGACATGGCGTATGGGCAATACAGAAGCATACAGGCCACCAGTGAGATCGAGCGGGCAAACAACATGAAATCCGATTTTCTGGCCAATATGAGCCATGAGATTCGGACACCCATGAATGCCGTAATCGGCATGGCGGAGATGGCGCTCAGGGAAAAGCTTCCTCCGGCGGCGAGAGAATATGTCCGCCAGATCAAATCCTCCAGCAAGGCATTGCTGACGATTATTAATGATATTCTGGACTTTTCCAAAATCGAAGCGGGGAAAATGGACATTGTGCCGGTGGAGTATGAGCCCATGTCCATCATTAACGATATTGCAAATATTGCCGAGGAAAGACTGAAGGAAAAGGAAGTGGAGCTGATCTTTGACATTTCTCCGGAGATACCCAACAGACTTTACGGTGATAATATCCGCATCAAGCAGGTATTGCTGAATATTGTCAATAATGCCACAAAGTTTACCACCAGAGGGCAGGTGGTGGTAAGGATGTACCATGAGTCGCAGCCGGACGGGAGGATTCTTCTGCGCTTTGCGGTGGAAGACACCGGAATCGGCATCAAGGAAGAAGATTTGCAAAAGCTCTTTAATTCCTTTCAGCAGTTAGACAGCAAGCGCAACCGTAATATTGAAGGTACGGGTCTGGGATTGGCCATTTCCAGGCAGCTGACCCACCTGATGGAGGGGGAGGTTCATGTCCAGAGTCAGTATGGGAAGGGCAGCAGATTTTCTTTTGAGCTTCCGCAGACGGTAATTCGGGACGAGCCAAGCATATCTTTAAAAAATCCGGAAAAGCTCAGAGCCTTCGGAATGATCAAAAACGAATATCTGAGACAAAATCTGGCGGCAGACTGCGAGCGGTTTGGAGTGGAATACCGGGAAATTGATTTTACGGAAGAAATTGATTTTATTGAAGGCCGGGAAAATTTCCTGTTTGTGGAAAGGGAGCTGCTTACCCCTGGTATCGAGGAATTTGTACAGAATACGCCGGAGCTTACGGCGGCTTTTATCTTCCCCTTCCAATCCCTGGAGGGTCATTACAACGCGCCCAATATACATATGGTAAGAAAGCCGCTGTATTCCATGAACGAGGCTTTGATTTTCAACCATGAGGGGCTGCATTTTGTGGATGACGATGCGGATGTGATGGAGTTTAATTTTATAGCGCCGGACGCGGAGGTTTTGATCGTGGATGACAATGCCATCAATCTGACGGTGGCGGAGGGACTGCTTGAGCCGTTGCAGATGAAGGTGGATCTGGCCTTGAGCGGCAAGGAAGCTATTTCAAAGATTTCGGATCACAGGTATGATATTATCTTTATGGATCATATGATGCCTGAGCTTGACGGAGTGGAAACCACTCATATCATACGACGTTTTCATCCGGAGTATGAAGACGTGCCCATCATAGCCCTGACGGCTAATGCCATGAACGGCACCAGAGAAGTCTTTTTAGAGGAAGGCATGAATGATTTTATTGCCAAACCCGTGGAATTGAAGGTGTTGATTTCAAAGGTGGCGCAATGGCTTCCCGCAGGAAAAATCGTGAGAACGGATAAATCCGTGATCGAGCCTTCCGGCGAGCAGAAAGCAGAGAAGGTGGTGGTAGGGGATCTGGACACGGACACGGCCATCGGTATGCTGGGAAGCGAAAAGCTGTTTTGGGCGGTGCTGAAGGATTTTTACCGTGTGATTGACAAAAAGCGCAAACAGATTAAAGAGATGGAGACAAATGAGGAATGGAGCGCATATACTATAGAGGTACATGCGTTAAAAAGCGCAGCCAGGCAGATCGGAGCCATGGGCCTTTCGGACAAAGCGGCGGCAATGGAGGAAGCGGGAAACAAAAGGGACGGGGCAGCGATTCACCGGTATACGGACGAAATGCTGAAGGAATATGAGTCATACATACAGGTGCTTGCTCCCTTTTGCGGGGAACAGGAAATCAAGCCGGATAAGGGAGAGATACCGGAGGCAAAGCTGCGTAAGCTGTTTGTGGATATGCGGGTGGCCATAGACGAACTGGATATGGACCGGATGGAGGAAGCAGCCGATGCCATGAAGGAATATTCCTACAGCGGAAAACAGGAAGAGCTTTTCGGACAGCTGTTGGAGGCGGTAGAGAATATAGATGTGGATACCTGTGAAGAGATTATGGTGGAATGGGAAAAGACGCTATGAAAGAGCTGGATAATTTTGGATTGACGGAACAGGAACAAAATATGAATCTGCATGAGTATAACCATGCGCTTTTTCAGAACATGATATTTTTCATGGACATCGTATGGGAGATTAACATGCTGACGGGGACGGTGGTGATCCTGCATGACGGGAACAAGCCGGACCAAAGCGGCACGGAGCTTCCTTACAGGGAAGCCTTCCGGGATTATGTGGAAAACCGGATCAGCGAGAGTGAAAGGCCCTTGTTTGAGCGGTATATGGCTCCCAAAAATCTGAAGGGCTTAAAGGAAGAGGTATTCTTTGATATACGTCTGCATCAGAAGGATGGCAGCTGGGATCTGCATCGTATTGCCCTGACACCGGCCATTGATCAGTACGGCAAGCCGTACTGTATTTATCTGGGCGCCAGAAATTTGCGGGCGGAGATGTCTCATGATCCGGCGGAAAGCCGCAATAAGGAGCAGTTTTGGATGGCAGCCATGTCCGACGCGCTTCTTGTTTACAACATTAACCTGACGAAGAACAGAATAGAGGAAGAGGTTTATGAAATGGTTGACGGCGGCCATTTCCCGGTGCTGCAGATGCTGGGGCTGACGGCACCCTGTTCTTTTGACGAGTTTGCGGGCAGGTGGGCAGAGTGGAAGGTGACGGAGGATTCCAGGGAAGGCTTTCTGCAGCTGCACAACAGGGAATATATGCTGGAGGCCTATGCAAAGGGGCAGCGCCGGCTGGAGACGGAATTTGACATGATTTTGGGTAACGGAAGCAAGATTACTCTGCGGAATACGGCGCTGCTGGTGGAGGATAAAAAGAGCGGGGATATTCTTGCCGTCATGAACGGCAAGAATATTACGGCCCAGAAGCAGGCAGAGCTCAGGCAGCAGGAGGCTCTGCGGGAGGCCTATGAGGCGGCAAATCGGGCAAATGCCGCAAAGTCCGAGTTCCTGACGCGGATCAGCCATGATATTCGAACACCCTTAAATTCCATTATCGGCATTACCGCCATCGCGGAAAAATGCCGGGATAATAAGGAGCGGGTAGCAGAATGTCTGAAAAAGATTTCCGTTTCCGGCAAATATCTGCTTTCCCTTGTGGATGAAATGCTGGATATGAGCATGATCGAGTCCGGAAAGATGCAGCTGCAGGATGAAGAGGTAGATCTGCGGGAGCTGTTTGAGAATCTGGGTATTATAATTGAAATGCAGATGAAGGACAGAGGCCATGAATTTTCCGCGGAGGTGCTTCATCTGGAGCATGAACAGGTATTGGGAGACCGGCGGCGCATTGATCAGGTTATCATGAATCTGGTGGATAATGCGGCTAAATATACGCTGGAGGAAGGCAGGATCAGCATGACCCTGGAGGAGAAGCCTGTAAATAAACCGGGTATCGGCTGTTATGAGATCGTAGTGGAGGATAACGGTATCGGCATAGAGCCGGAGTTTACGGGGCATTTGTTCGAGCCCTTTGTGCGGGGGACGGACCGCCGGGTGAGAAAAACTCAGGGAAGCGGGCTTGGACTGGCCATTACTCACAACATCGTTCAGATGATGAACGGCAGTATTTATGTGAAGAGTGAACCGGAAGACGGAACAAAGGTTACGGTCAAAATTTTCTTAAGAGTGTCCGGGAAGGAAGAGGCGGTGTCTTCACAGGAAAATCATACGGAGTCGGAGCAAAAGTCTCCCATTCAGGAGCTGTCGGAGAAGAATTTCAGCGGGTGCCGGGCGCTGCTGGTGGAGGATAACGAGTCCAATGCAGACATTATCTGTGAGATTCTGGAGATGGTGGGACTGGAGATCGAACAGGTCTGGAACGGAGAAGAGGCGATAGAAAGAATATCTGCCGCTGAGGACGGTTATTATGACATCATATTTATGGATATACAGATGCCGGTGATGGATGGCTATGAAGCGGCAAAGGCTATACGCAGTCTGGATCGTACGTATGCAAAGAAGGTGCCGATCCTTGCCATGTCTGCCAATGCCTTTGCAGAGGATATTCAGCTGTCTTTGGCGGCCGGTATGAATGAACATATTTCCAAGCCTGTGGATCTGAAGAAGCTGGAGGAAGCCCTGTGCAGGTGGCTGCCGGGGGAGTGTTGATACTGTCAGCTGAGTTGTTTAGCCTGCAAGAAGCTGGCCTGACTGGTTGATGAGAGCGGCGGAGTGAACATCGAGTATTTCTACCGGTATGATGAGAAGGTAAAAAGCAGCATGAAAGAGTCTGAACTGTCAACGCCCTGTTACGTGATAGATCAGGGACTGATAGAGAAAAATCTACAAATATTGCGGGAAATCATGGAGCGAACAGGGGCAAGAATTCTGCTGGCCCAGAAAGCATTTTCCATGTATGCCCTTTATCCCCTGATCGGAGAGTATCTTTGCGGCGCGACGGCCAGCGGGCTATATGAGGCCAGGCTGTGCGCGGAGGAAATGTGCAGGCCCTTGGAGACCTCCGGCCGAAGGGTGGAAAATCATATTTATTCCCCTGCTTATCGGCAGGAGGATTTTGAGGAAATTTTGGAATATTGCGACCATATTGTCTTTAACTCCTGGAAGCAGATAGAGAAGTTCGGTCAGCGGGCCAGAGCGGCAGGAAAAAGCATCGGATTGCGGATTAATCCGCAGTGCTCCACTCAGGAAGGACATGCCATCTATGATCCCTGCGCCCCCGGCTCCCGGCTGGGAGTGACGAAGGAGCAGTTTGCTGCGGGAGCGGTTTCTGCGGCAGATGATGATCACGGGCCAGACGTTTTTTGCGGGGACGCTGTCTACAGCGGAAGTAAGGATTTGCTGAAGCTGCTGGATGGGCTTCATTTTCACACCCTCTGCGAGCAGGATGCCGATGCGCTGGAAAAGACGCTGGACGCGGTGGAGGAACGGTTTGGCGAATATCTGTCAAGGCTGAAGTGGATCAATTTCGGCGGCGGGCACCATATTACAAGGGAGGGGTATGATATTCCCCGTTTGGAGCGGTGCATCAGGAGGATGCAGGAAAAGTACGGCCTGACGGTGTATCTGGAGCCAGGGGAGGCCGTGGCGCTGAATGCGGGCTTTTTGGTGAGCACTGTGCTGGAGGTGCAGGGAAGCAATGTGATCCTGGACACCTCTGCCGCCTGTCACATGCCGGATGTGCTGGAGATGCCCTACAGACCGCCCCTTCAGGGCAGCGGACAGCCGGGAGAAAAGCCCTTTACCTTTAGATTGGGAGGACCCACCTGCCTGGCGGGAGACGTAATCGGCGAGTATTCCTTTGATGCCCCCTTAAGGGAAGGGGACAGGCTGGTATTTGAGGATATGGCGATCTATTCCATGGTAAAAACCAATACCTTTAACGGTATGCCTCTTCCTGCCATCCTTTTGCGGGAGAAGAATGGCGAGTACAGAATCGTCAGACAGTTCGGCTACGAAGATTTTAAAATGAGGCTGTGAGATTTCAGGTATTTCCATAAAATGGACAAAAGGCTGACTAATAAGGAGAGGGCTGCCGCATAAAATTAATTTATGCGCAGCTCTGTTTTTTGTGGGATATTTCCATAAAAAAGTCAAGTTTCAGATGTCAAGTTCTGCTATACTGGTAATACATCGCGATGAAATGAATATGGAACAGGACAATCAGAAGACTATACTGTACGGCATCAGGAAAATTGAGTGGGGAGCTTATGGAAGCAAAACAGCGTTTCCGATCTGCGTAAAGGCAGTATCGGAATATTTAGGGGATGACGTTTCCTATGCTTACATTATGGCAGCCACAGGAGCGGCTTTCCGCCTTACCTGGAACCGGGCAGATTGGGATCTGAGCAATGTTGATCTTTATCATACCCTGAAGGAATCCAATGACATCTACAGGTACGGGGCGAGGGCGTTGGGCAGAGAGTTTGATTTTATTGGGAGAGATGAACACACAAAGAAAGAAGAATTTGCAGCGTTTATCAGGTCAAAGGCAGCTAAGGGTTATCCGGTGATCGCCCTCGGAATCATTGGACCGCCGGAGCCGTGTATCATTGCCGGATATGAAGAGGCCGGAGATGTGGTGGTGGGGTGGAATTTCTTTCAGCATGACGGTGAATATGCAGCGGATACAACCTTTATGGATAACGGATATTTCCGTTCCGCACGGTGGTGGGAAAATACGGATACACAGGCAGTCATGTGTTTCGGACCGGTATCCGGCGAGCCCTGTAGTGATAAGGAGATTGTGAAGACGGCGGCTCTTATCATGGAGCCAAGAAACGAGGGCAGCTATGCGAAGGGAATTGCTGCTTACGGCGCATGGAAAGAAATGCTGCTGAATGAAAAATGGTTTGAAGGCGGTGCCGGATTTGACTATCTGTTTTCGAAGCTGCTGGTCCAGAATGATGCCATGACATGTGTCAGTGACGGACGCAGGTGGGGTGCAGGGTATTTTGAAGAGCTGTCGGAAAGATGCGGTGAAGCAGCGAAAGACATTTGCCGTAAGATAGCAAAACATTTTCATCGGACTGGTGACCTTGCGGACGAAATGATTTCCATGATAGGGGACTGGAGCAATGTGGAACAAATGCTGCAGCACCTGGCGGATCGTCCGGTCAGAGAAAGACTTGCAGACCTGATTGGTGCTGCAGAGTCGGAGGATGCCAAGGCATACGAGCAGATTAAGCAGCTGACGGATCAGCTTTAATTTACGGTAGGCAGCAGTTCAGACAACTACAACCTGACGGTGACAGCCGGCTGTCACCTGTTACTTGATTATGAGATTTTCGAACTGTTTTTATGATAGAACCGTTTGAAAGCCGATTATTTGGTTTTCCTTGTATTTTTTCGGGTCAATGCGTATAATGGAAATTATAAAAGAATGACCGGTATGAAACCGGTCATCTATGTATGAATAACCTGCCTTGGCAGGATTGTATTTAGTCGAAGCTGACAGAACCCTAACCAGATTGTTAAAACTCAACAGCTCCATTTGTTTATGTTCTTATCATACATTAAAGATGTGTCAGAATTATGTCATATCCTGAAAGAAATTATAAATTTTCTAAAATAAGTGATAAACCGGAGAAAAGGAAATGAAAATTATAAAAGAGTCTGTGCCGGCGGCGGACGGCTTTCGGATGCCGGCGGAATTTGAGCCCCACGAGGGCTGTATCATGATATTTCCGGAGCGTCCGGATTCCTGGCAGTACGGGGGGTATGCCGCCCGCAGGGCCTTTGCCGCCGTGGCGGAAGCCATCGCACGCTCCGAGAAGGTGACGGTGTGCGCCGGCGAGGCGCAGTATGACAACGCCAGAGCCATCCTGCCGGAGCAGATTCGTGTGGTGGAGATGAGCAGTAATGACGCCTGGGCCAGGGACTATGCTCCCACCTTTGTTAAAAATGCCAAGGGGGAAATCCGGGGGATCGACTGGGGCTTTAACGCTTGGGGAGGTCTTGTGGACGGCCTGTATTTTCCTTGGGACAAGGATAATAAAATGGCCAGGAAGCTTTGTGATCTGCTGGAGAAGGATGTTTACTGCAAACGGGATTTCATTTTGGAGGGCGGTTCGATCCACGTGGACGGGGAAGGCACGGGCATGGTGACGGAGAGCTGCCTTTTGAGCAGAGGGCGGAATCCGCAGATGACCAGGGATGAGATTGAGGATACCTTGAAGGAATATCTGAATTTGTCCAGGGTGCTTTGGCTGCCCTGTGGGATTTATGGGGATGAGACCAATGAGCATGTGGATAATATTTGTGCCTTTGTAAAGCCGGGGGAGGTGGTGCTGGCTTGGACGGAGGATCAGGGGGACCCTCAGTATGCCATGTCAAAGGCCTGCCTGGAGTATCTGGAGCAAGTGACGGATGCCGCCGGCAGGCAGCTTAAGGTGCATAAGCTGCCCCTGCCAAAACCGGTGACAATGACGGCCGAAGAATGCCGGGGGCTGGACGGGTGTTGGGATGAGCCCACCCGCAGTCCGGGAGAGCGGCTGGCAGCATCCTATGTAAATTTCTATATTTCCAACGGAAATATTGTGATGCCGGGATTTGGCGTTCCGGAGGATGAGGCCGCCAGGGAAATCCTGCAGGGGCTGTTCCCAGAGCGGGAGGTCATTCAAATTTATGCCAGGGATATTTTGATCGGCGGGGGAAATATTCATTGTATTACACAGCAGATTCCAGTGTGAAGGGAATGAAGACGAATGGAGAGGAAATATTACATAGATAATTTAAGGTGGCTGGCAATCCTGCTCCTTTTTCCCTTTCATGCCGCACAGATTTGGAGCGGGGGCGAATACAGCGGGTTTTACGTATGGTCACACACAAATTCTGTCCTTTATGCGTTTGCAACTGCCGTATATCCCTGGTATATGACGCTTCTGTTTGTAATTGCGGGCATGAGCTGTAAATTTGCTCTATATAAAAGGACGAACAGACAATTTGCCGCGGAGCGGACGAAAAAGCTGCTGATTCCGTTTTGCTTTGGTGTGCTTGTACTTGTTCCCATAATGACCTATATTGCGGAGGTATATTTTAACGGATATACCGGCACCTACTGGCAGCAGTATGGCCTGTTTTTTACCAAGGTGACTGATTTAACAGGATACCGGGGAGGCTTTACTCCTGCACACCTTTGGTTTCTGCTTTACCTGTTTGTCATTTCTTTGACGGCGCTTTTAATTATCTCTCTGCAAAAGAAGTACTTACCGAAATTTCGGGTGGACGGTATTTCCTATTTATTCATGATTGCTTTATTTATTCCGGAGTGGCTTTGCCAATATTTTCTAAACATTGGCGGAAAGAGCTTAGGGCAATTTATGATCTTATTTTTGTTCGGATATTATATTCTTGCGGAAGAAAGCGTTCTGCAGAAGCTGAAGCAATACCGGTTTTTAAGTCTGACGCTTTGTGTTCTGTCAGGCAGCATATATACTTATTTATATTGCTTTGAAAATGTCCGAAGCATTTGGATGACGGGCCTCTTTATTTTCTATGGCTGGATGGGAATTATTACGCTGCTGGGCATAGGGCAGTCAAGACTGAACGTTCATAACCGGCTCAGCACCTATTTCAGCAAGGCGTCTTTCCCTGTTTATATTCTTCATATGCCGGTTTTGGTGGTGACTGGCTTTTTTGTTTTGAAAATGCCCATTGGCGACGCAGGTCAGTTTTTAGTAATTGTGTTGATTTCGATGATTGCGACATTTTTAATATATGAAATTGTAAGCAGAGTTTCCGTTTTGAGATTTTTTCTAGGAATGTCAAAAAGAAAAGTTGCAAAAAATAATTTCACATCACTATGCCAAAAAGGAGATAATTTATGAAAAATGTAACGGCGGCGGCGGTACAGATGTACTGTAATCGTTCCAGAGAGGAAAATATAGATGCGGCGGAAAAGGCGGTCCGCCAGGCGGCAGAGCAGGGAGCGCAGATCGTCCTTCTGCCGGAGCTGTTTGAAACATGGTATTTTTGTCAGGAGAGAAATTATGATTCCTACGGGCTGGCAAGGACCGTATGGGAAAACCCGGCTGTAAAACGGATGAAAGAGCTTGCTGCACGGCTGCAGGTGGTTCTGCCGGTCAGCTTTTTTGAGCGCGCCGGTAATGTAACCTATAATTCCGTGGCGGTTATTGATGCAGACGGGGAGCTTTTAGGAGTATATCGCAAGACGCATATTCCCGACGACCATTTTTATCAGGAGAAATTTTATTTTACCCCCGGAAACACTGGCTTTCAGGTGTGGCAAACCGCTTACGGCAGAATCGGTGTGGGAATTTGCTGGGATCAGTGGTTTCCGGAGGCGGCAAGGTGTATGAGCCTTATGGGGGCTGAACTTCTTTTGTATCCTACCGCAATCGGCTCCGAGCCGATTATAGAGTGCGACAGTATGCCTCATTGGCGGCGCTGTATGCAGGGCCACGCGGCGGCCAACGTGGTGCCTGTGATTGCGGCTAACCGGATCGGAGAGGAAAAGGTAAGCCCCACAAAAGGAAATAATAACCAGTCTTCAAGCCTGGTGTTTTACGGCTCTTCTTTTATTACCGACGAGACAGGGGAGGTGCTTAAGGAGGCAGGAAGGATGGAGGAAGGGGTGATCCTGCACACCTTTGATCTGGATGCAGTAGAGGAAATGCGTTTCAGCTGGGGACTGTTCAGAGACAGGCGCCCGGAGATGTATGGGGAAATCTGTGCAAGGTAAGAATTTGGTAAAATTAATGATACAGAATACTTGCATTAATGTACCGTATGCGATATAATAAATGTGGCTGTAAGCCGCCGGAAAAGCTCGCTTTTCCGAAGAGAGTACCCATGACAGGGCGTGAACATCCAGGAGTCGTATTGTGCATTGACAGGGATGAAACGTAAAGGGCAGCCTCCCGAACCATTTGTCCAGCTTGCTGGAAATACATAGGAAGGGAGGTGCGTAATATGACGGCATTTGAGATTATCTCAATTTTCATTGGAATGCTGACTTTGTTAGCAGCCTTTGGCAGCTTGATTGTTGCGTTTCTTGCCTTTCTCGTAAGAGATAAGGATCACAAGAAGAAATAAAAATGCCTATCCTGTCTGCAAACAGGATAGGCGGTGTCTGTAAAGACATTCAACCTTTTCGGGAGCATCCATCTTGGGAGTGGGTACTCTTCCTATGACTAATGTATCATAAAAGCAAAGATAATTCAACTATTTTTTTATTGTTCTCAATCCACCAGCTTTGCATTGGGATAGATCCGTTCCATCCGCTCATCATCGAAATGTCTGTCTAAAAATGAGTCCAGGGCAGAGATTTCCGTATCTGCCGCAGGCGCTTCCGTAGTGTGCCGCTCTGTGTACCGGGCCAGGGCCAGAGAGGAAACGGCCATATTGATCAGCATAAATATAATCAGACAGTTGAAAAGTATGGTACCTGTGCGCTTGGGAATTTTCTCAATCAGCCGGGATAAAGGCGGATAGATAACCTTCAGCCAGACCACGGCAGCGATTCCCCAGAAAAAGCAGTACAGCAGGTTGATGCGCCCGCCCAGATTAAAAGCAAAGCCGCTGTAATCCCAGAATACGGTACCGAATACAACCTCGGTGAAAACGCTGCAGATGTATTCGTAGGCGCCGCCTAAAAGAGTACCGGCCAGAAAGATATGGCGGTCGTTCTTATCCCGGTAACGATACAAAAATAAGGTCAGCAGGGAACAGCCCAGCCCCCAGACAATGCTGAACGGGCCATAAACCACACTGCTGCGGCTCATGAGAACGCCCATAGTAATCAAACAGAAAACAGTTTCCGTAATATCTCCTAAAAAGGCACCAATAAAAAACAGGGCGGTCAGCTTATAAAAGCTGCAGCCTTCTGCAAATACGGTGCTTTTTTTGCGCAGGGACCGTTCTGCTTTTCGGGTTTCCAGATTTTCCCTGGTGATGGAAGGGAAGGAGTT
This sequence comes from uncultured Acetatifactor sp., assembly GCA_910586485.1. Lineage (GTDB taxonomy): Bacteria > Bacillota > Clostridia > Lachnospirales > Lachnospiraceae > Acetatifactor. The sequence goes on along the minus strand of CAJUIA010000036.1, from coordinate 13,639 downwards.
TGTCAAACGCTTTTCCAACAGCCCGGAAATGCGTTGGAGACGGCTGGAAAGAGGGGACAGCCGTTTAGCGGACGCCAGCATTCCACGTACGGTTAAGGCTTCGGCCAGGAAATCAAAGGCAAGCAGAATGAGTGCGGTCCATTGCAGGACTGCCGTGATCGAAGAAGGAATCACACGAAGCAGACTGCACAAAGCAGGATTGACGAAACGAATGGTCAGCACTGCCAGCAGACCCCAGAGCAGGGCGTACCGCAGACAGACATAACCGCCGATATTGTACCGGATTTCTGAGTAATCCCACAATTTTTTATGAAAGATTTTTTCCATCAGCATGCCCGTGCTGTATTCCAGTACGGAGGCCAGAAGCATGCCGCCCAAAAACAGAAAAAAGGGACTGCTTACCAGCTCCGGCAGAAACAGAGCAAACAGAACGGCACCAAAGCCATAAATGGGGCACAGGGGGCTGTTGACAAAGCCCCGGTTTACAAATTTTCTGCGGCGGACGGCGGCATAGCAGACCTCTATACACCAGCCCACAAAGGAATAAATGAAAAACAGCCATACAAAATCGGTCAGAGAATATGTCATGAAAAACGAAGCTCCTTTATCTGATGTTTAAAACAAATTTTTCTTCGGTCAGGGTAAGCCGGATCCGGTACAGGTCATGGTCCCAGGATGCCTGCAGGCGGGGATCGGTGATGGGAAGCGTTTCTATGGCAAGCACCTTTGCACCTGTAAATTCCAAACACGAGCTTTCTAAATAAATGACAGTTCTGTCAACATTTTCGGGATTGCCTTCTTCATCTGCCAATTCCGGCTTATCATAGGTAATAAAATTTAAAATAACATTTTTACAGTCGGTTTCGTCCTGCAAGACCACACATTCCTGTTTCTTGTCCAGAAGCACTTGTCTTTTGTAGAAATGACCGCTTTCTGGAAGAGGATAAGCATTGATCAGCTCCATGGAGATTTCCGCCTGGTCATCGCCCGATTCCTGTATGACGTCCGTGGCGCGATAACGGCTGCCCTCATGCTGGTCAAGTCCCTCAATGGCAGGCAGGTTATGATAGCTGGACTGCATGGTCCAGATTTCGTATCTTTGAGGGGAAAAGGTCTTTCCGGTATAGCTTTCCACGCCGATGTCCGCCAGCACGGGATGACCGTTCTTGTAGAGGGTCAGACTGCCGGTGTCGTTGTGATTGTGGTTGTCGCCGTTGTCCCCGGCTTTTACCGCCAGACTTAAAATTTGACTTCTGGCGATAAACAGACCGATGCTGGGATAATAAATATCCTTGTGTGTTACTGTCATGGAGGTATCATATTCCATGACCTCTCTGTAATGAAAGGCGTTCAGCAGTCTGTAATAAAGGCTGAGGCGATAAGTTTCCTCACGGTAAATTTCCTTCTGGGCCGTCTGGAAATCCCTAGCGGCAAACAGCATTAAGCTTGGCTGCTCCGTGCGCCTTCCAAAGAGAAATTCCCGGACTCCGGAGCGGCCTGGCAGGGGGGAGCAGTCGGCAAAATTGAAATAATAACCGCCCTCCACATGAACATTTTCAATATAGGCGGCTATGTTTTTAATTTTATTCCACTGATATAAGTGGGAGAAGGCGCCGCCTGTCACCTGATTCATGATGTCTGCGGAGGCGTCCAGGCACAGGCCGGCCCTGCGGAAGTAAAGGGCACCCTCGTCGCAGCAGCCGTCCTCCCCGTAATCCTTTAAAAAGAAATCACAGCTTGCGGCGGCTTTTTGCAGCACGGCCTTTTTCTCGCTCTGGGAGCAGTCGGAGAGAAACGCCGTAATCAGAACGTTTTGAGTACACCAGGGCGTCCAGTTGCACATGGGCTCGTCGCCCTGCCCCATCCACCAAAAATGTTGATTTAAATAAGGCGTCAGAATGCGTGTCCGCAGCTCCGAAAGGATCCGCGCAGTGATAAAGGGACTCACAGCTTCCAGTTCCTTTTTCAGCAAATAGTAAATGCAGGCAAGCTGGGCTCTCGTTTCGCAGGCGAAAAGGTCCAGCACAGGGCGGGAAGCGTCCGGGAGGATTTCCTGAGGCTGATTCCGCTCATAGGAATTATGGGGCGGCAGCTGCCAGGCGCTTTCCTCACAAAGGACAAAAATGCCGTTGATAATCTGGTCCAGAAAACGCCCCTTTGCCTCCGCGCATTCGGCCAGCGCCAGCGAATTCAGATGGTAACGCCGTTTAAAATAAAGATTCTCAAAATTTACCCGGTTTCCCGTTCGTTTAAAGGCCATGAAATCCGTGGCATAAAGGGGGGGATAGGGACAGTCCAGGCAGGCTTCGCCCTCGGCAATCAGCCTTTCCTTTAATTCTTCCGGCAGCCGGTCATAAGCCGTTCTGTCAGCTGCGGCAGGAAACGGGAGAAAGTCCCGCAATTCTTTTGATTCGGATAAAAATGCACCGGCGGCATCCTGAAAACGTGATTCCATTGCCTGATACCGTTCCTTCCTTAATATTCGCTCCTTTTGGGAAAACGCTGATGAAAACGCTTCTCTGAAAAGTTGCTGTGACCTCTATTATACCTGCATGTCCTGAGGATGTAAATGATTGGAGGGAAGGTTTTAGTTCCGCAGGTTTTTATTCCTGTGCTACGGCAGCAAAGCCCTTTTCCAGATCAGCAATAATATCGTCGAAGCAATTCGGTAACTTATAAATGGCATGTCTGAACGGACAGGTAATGATTGAAAACCCATTAACCTTGTGGCATGATAGGATAAACACGGGTAAGAAAGTAATCGGATAAATGATGGAGAGGGATTTTATGATGATTTCCACAAAGGGCCGGTATGCGCTGCGTTTTCTGGCAGATATTGCAGAGCATCAGGCAGACGGCTTTGTGCCGTTGAAGGATGTGGCCGCACGCCAGGAGATTTCGGAGAAATATCTGGAAATTGTGGTGAAGGAGCTTGTAAGGGGAGGCCTGCTTGACGCAATGCGGGGAAAAGGAGGGGGTTATCGGTTGAGGCGTTTGCCGGAAGAGTATAGCTTGAAGTCCGTCCTTGAACTGATGGAGGGGCCCCTGGCCCCTGTTGCCTGTCTGGGACCGGGGCAGGAGACCTGCCCCCGAAAAAAGGACTGTCGCACACTCCCTGTCTGGCAGGGATTGGATCAGGTTATCTCCGATTATCTGGAACAATATACGTTGGCGGATCTGTGTGGCGGGAACTGATGGATCTGATGAAATGATCGCTTGTCGATGAAAAGTGCCGTTTTGCGGCGCAAAAACGGGAAACCTAAGTTTCAGGAGCCGCTGGACTTATATTTTCGTACGCCAAACCGCCACAGACCGTAGGCCGGCAGCAAAATCCACAGCGCCAGCAGAGGCAGGAAAATGTAAAATGGGCTGCTCCTGCGGTCCAGCAGATAGAGCAGGGGATAATACTGTACCAGAGCATAGGGGACAAAAAAAGTAGTGAGCAGCAGCATCTTTTTTCCGTAAACGCCAAAGGGGTATTTCCCGTATTCTCTGGCCCCGTCCGTAAACAGATTCATAAATTCCAGCCCGTCTAAAGTAAAGAAGCTCAGGGCCGCATAGATCATAAACAGCGCAGAAAAGAGGCCCACTCCGCCAATCAGCATGAAAATCACCGTCACAAGCTTTGCCGTCGTCCAGCGGACCTCCACATGGGTCATGGCGTAGCCAAACATGACAATGGCCTGGAGTATCCGTCCCAGCCGCACCAGCTCAAATTTGCTGCCCAGCACCTGCAGCACAGGGCTTCTGGGGCGCAGCAGCACCCGGTCGAAGGTCCCCTGCCGGATCATGGAAGGGAAGGTATCGAAGCCTCTGGCCCAGATTTCCGCCAGGGAAAATTCCATTAGCATAATCGAGAAGCACAAAAGTACCTCGTTGTAGGTGAAGCCCTCCACATGGGAAAAGCGCTGAAACATAAAAAATACCCCTAAAAACACATTAAAGGAAACAAAAAAGTGTCCTATTGTCATGATCCAGAAGGATGCCTTATACTGCATGGCACTCCTAAAAATAATGGATAAATAATGAAAGTATAGCTTTAAGCCGTTTATTTTTTTCGTTTTCATATTATCCTCCCTGTACTACCGCTCTTTTTTCGCCCCCAGCGCACAGCAGTTTTCCCACTGTCACCAGAAGAATCAGCCACACCGCCTGCAGAATCATGGCCCGCAGCATTTCTGCGCCTGCCAGATCGCCTCCGTAAATACGAAAGGGCACATTCCCCATGGAAGCCCATGGATTCAACTCCAGAATCCGCTGCACCTTTTCCGGAAAGAAAGGCAGCGGAATTACCTGGCCCGCCAGAAATTCCGAAAGGGAGGCAAATAAAATCCGCATACCGTCCCCGGAAATGGTGTAAAGGCAGCTTCCGTAGACCAGCATATTCAGCGCCACCATCACGAACAGTCCTAAGATTAGGGATGCCAGAAAGCAGAGGAAGGCCGGGAGGGAAACGGGAAGTCCCAGTCCGTATCCCCTGGGCAGAAAGGCGGCAACTGCCAGGATCGGCAGACACCGCAGCGCGGCCTTGGACAAACGATTAGCTATGCTGCGTGCAAACCACATATCATAGACATGTATGGGGCGGCACAGTTCATAGGCAAGGTTTCCGCTGCTTATGGTCTCAAAAATTTCACCCTCAAACATCCACGCGCCAAAGAAGACCAGGAGCGCCTGCTGCAGCCATACATAAGCTGCCGTGGCTTCCATGGTCATGGGATAAGCCGTCGGGTCCGCCTTGTAAAAGGCATGAAACACCATAATTTCCATAAAGCCCCAGAAAAACTGGGTGGCCATTCCTGCCAGGGCAGCGGTCCGGTATTGAAGACCTGCCAGAAGGCGCAGTCTGAAAAAGGACAGATATTTTTTCATGATTCCTGTCCTCCTAAATCTCGTAGGTGCGGTACAGCTCCGCCAATGTTTCGTCCATGGTCTCACCACCCCGGCGGATGTCCTCCAGGGTGCCGTCCATGAGGATCTGCCCTTTGCCGATCAAAATAATGCGGCTGGCGAGAGCCTCTATATCCTGCATATCGTGGGTGGTCAGGATGACCGTTGTGCCATGGTTTTTGTTCAGCTGCTTAACAAAGTCTCTCACCGCCAGCTTTGACACGGCGTCCAGACCGATGGTGGGCTCGTCCAAAAAGAGAATCTTCGGGCTGTGGAGCAGGGAGGCCGCAATTTCACAGCGCATACGCTGCCCTAAGGAAAGCTGTCGGGTAGGCGTTCTCAGCAGTTCTCCCAGGTTCAGAAGCTCTGTCAGTTCTTCCAGATTGTTTCGATATACGGGTTCGGAAATCGAGTAAATGTCTTTCAGAAGTTCAAAAGAATCTATGACCGGAACATCCCACCACAGCTGCGAGCGCTGGCCGAAGACTACGCCGATGCGCCTGACATGCTCGATCCGGCTGCAGCGGTTCTGCTTTGTCAGCGGCTGTTTGTCGCCGGAATTCCAAAGCAGCCTGCCGTCCACCGTTACATTTCCGCTGTCAGGTGTCAATATTCCGCTTAAAATTTTGATTGTGGAGCTTTTCCCTGCTCCATTGGGGCCGATATAGCCCACCATCTCACCGTCCTTGATGGTAAAGCTGACATCTTTCAGGGCCTGGATCTCTTCGTATTCTCTGTGGAAGAGTGCCCTGCAGGCCTCGGCAAGGCCTGCGTTTCTTTTTGCAATCCGGTACGACTTACATACGTTTTCCATCGTAATCATATTGCTTCCTCCTGGTAGTTTAGATTTTGTAGATCTACTTTCCAAGTAGGCGGCGTCAACACGCCAAGTCCGCCGGATTTTGCCGGCAGATACCTGCTATGAAATTTTACTCAGCGAAAGCGCGAAGGAATTATAGGATAGCATATCAGAGATGGGCTGTCAAGGAATTTTCGCGGGTAAGCAGGCATTAAGTCATTCGCAGTACTCTGGATATAAACGCAAAAATAAACAATTACGTTATATTAAGTTTACATTTTTCTCATCTTAGGATTTCTTATCTTTTGGAGGTCCGCAATATGGGAGAAATAACATCATTAATTCAAGAGATACATACGGATAAAAATGCTTTTGCACAATTAATCAACAAAATGACACCATTAATTGAAAAGTATACAAGGCTGTTGTACAAGGATGAAAAGGAAGATGTTCGCTCTGAAATGATGCTGGTTTTGTGGGAATCGGTAACAAAAATAAGTTATTGCGAAAAAGACGGGGAGTGTCTGGCTTATTTAAGCAAAGCGCTGAGAAACAGATTTTATGATTTGTACCGTAAAAGCAGAAAGCAGCATGATCATCAGCTGCTTACGGAAAATGACAGTGTTTTTGACATAATCAGGGATGAAAACAGTAAGGATTTAGAGGATGCTATATTCAGCATAGACATAGAGGCCTTTTTGAAAAGGTATATCGGAAAAAAACGGGAAATATTCGAAACGATAATATTTGGAAATAAATCAGACACAGAGATTGCGGAAATCTTTTCCGTAACAAGACAATACGTAAACAGACTGCGCCGGGAGCTTTACCAGGAGCTGAAGGACAAGCTATTTTTATATTATACATAAAGAAGGACAGGTGATGTGTTATGAATGGGAAAGAACTGTGGGAAAAAGGAATTGCTGCGCTTGCAGGGGCATGGATTGGTAATCGGCTTGGATTGCTGTTTCCGGTGATATGTCTGCTGATGCTTCTTATGGCAGCGGACTATGTGTCCGGTATGCTTGCAGCAAAAAAGGAGGCATTGGAGCATCCTGGCAGCAAAAAGTACGGCTGGAGCAGCAAAAAAGGTATTTTGGGGATATTTAAGAAAATAGGGTACCTTTTTACTGTTTTTGTTGCCGTCTGCGTTGATTATTTTCTCTATAAATTTGCGCAGGAGCTGGGCCTTAAGTATGAATCGCAAACATATTTTGCACTGTTGGTGGCTATCTGGTTTGTAATTAACGAGGCTATATCTGTTTTGGAAAACGCAGGGCGGATGGGCGTAGAGCTGCCGCAGTTTTTAAAGAAAACGCTGCGTGAACTAAAAAAGGACCTTGATGATGATAAAAAGGGAAAAGAATAAACCAAATTGATAACCAGGTAAGATATATGTTTACAAATCTCCGATCTTTTTCTTTTTATTAATTGAATTTGCAAATTCAAGATATAAAAAGGAAAGAGAGGAATTATTTATGGGACAATTAAATTTAAGGCTGACGTTGAATGCAAACGGTTCAATTACGGCAAGCTGGTCGGCAGCAGCCAGCGTAACCAGATATACTGCCATCATGTATCAGACAGGTAAAAGCTATGCTATTTATAATGAAACCAATCTGCATACAACTTCTTACACCAGCAGGGCAGACCTGGAAGCAAATCAGCAATATTCGGTTACCGTAACTGCAATTCGGAGTTCGGGAGGGAACTTAAGCGAAGCGGCAAAGATATTGATTCCGTTGGATTTCTATGACATCCAGCCCATCGCCGTACCGCAGAACGTCCGGGCGGTTGCAGATACGTCATCCGTTACGGTGAGCTTTGACCCGGTAGCCCATGCCAGGAGTTATGACATATTGTTTGACAATAACGTTACGAATGTAACAACGACCAGCAAAAGATTTACCGGGTTACAGCCGAAGACCAGTCACACCTATTCGGTGCGGGCGAAGACAACGAAAATGACAAGTGCATACAGCACAAGACAAACGATTCAAACCCTGGCAAGCGGCTCGACCGGTACGCCGGCCGTACCATCAGGCATCAGGAAAACGGCGACGGACACCAGCGTGACCATACAATGGAATGCGGTCAGCGGGGCCACCGGTTATGATATTTGGTTTAGCGGTACGGTCTATAGTGAAGCTTCTACTTCCAGGAAGTTTACGGGTTTGACGGCGGGCAGAAGCTACACCTTTCAGATCAGGTCCAAAAACGGAAATGCCGTCAGCGCCTATACGGCTTCCTATACCGTAACTACAGCGCCCAAGGCGCCGACAAATGTAGTTGCTTCAAGCACGGATACCACGGTTACGATTGAATGGGGTCAGATGACAGGTGCCACAGGGTATATTGTGCGATTTAATAACAGCGACAGGATTTTTTCCTCGGCGGATCCAAGATCCTATACTGTGGAAGGGCTTACGCCGAAAACATCCTACAGCTATCAGGTGTGTACATTAGGCGTGGATGGCGCTACCAGTGCCTTCAGTACGCTTAGGAGTATCCAGACAAAGGCTGCGCCTCTGAATGTGCCTGCCGGTGTTACCAAGTCCGCAACGGAAACTACGGCTGTCATCAGTTGGAACGCTGTTAGCGGCGCTGCCGGCTATGACATTCTCTTTAACGGTACGGTTTATAGTGTGACTTCTACTTCCCGGCAATTTACAGGTCTGATAGCAGGCAGAAGCTACAATTTCCAGGTAAGATCTAAAAATGCAAACACAGTCAGCGCATACACGGCTTCCTATACCGTTACCACAGCGCCTAAGGCGCCTGCGTCTATAAGCGCGGAAAGCACAGATACTACGGTTACGGTCACTTGGAGTCCGGCGTTAGGCGCAGTGGGGTACATTTTGCGGTTTAATAATCAGGAGGTGAATTTATCCGAATCGGTAACCTCTTATACCATCAGCGGACTTAAAGCAAAGACAACCTACAGCTATCAGATACGTTCGAAGGGTGTGGACGGCACAGGTTCTTTCAGCGCGTCCAGAACCATAAAGACCCAGGGGCTTGCCGTTCCCACCGGTATAACCCATCAGGCAACGGAAAATTCAGTGACAATAAGCTGGAATGCTGTCAGCGGTGCTACGGAATACGAGGTTTACTTTAATAAACTGGCGTACAGACCGACTGAAACCTCCATTACGTTTAGGAGTCTTCCTGCAAACCACAGCTATACCTATCAGGTAAAGGCAAAAAATTCAACCGAATCCAGTGCATACAGCGCTGTGCGGAATGTGAGTACAGTTCCTCTGGCGCCTGCCGCTTCAAGCGTGTCAGGTGTCACAAGTGAAAACTCAGCCACCTTGAGCTGGGGGGCGGTTTCGGGGGCTGTCAGTTATGATGTCCTGTTTAATGGGACAGTCCATAATGTAAAGACTAATTCCGCCACGATCACAGGTTTGGCGGCGAACACGAATTACAGTTATCAGATTCGCGTCAGGAATGCGGACGGCGTAAGTGCTTATAACACGGCAAAGACGATCCGCACGGCGCCTGGAGTGCCGGTTGCCACAGCAACCTCAACCGCAAACAGAGCGCATGTCAGATGGAATGCGGTTTCTGGGGCTACCAGTTATGACGTAATTTTTAATGGGACGACCTACCGGGTAACGGAGACCAACAGAACGATTTCCGGGTTGACGGGGGGAGCGGTTTATACCTATCAGGTCAGGTCCAACGGGGCAAACGGATCCAGCAGTTATTCCACGGTGAAAAACGTGATGATTGTTCCGGATACGCCTGTCGTGATCGGCGCCACAGCCGAGACGTACGCCTTGACGATCAGCTGGAAAGAATCTGCAGGAGCCTCTGGGTATGAAGTACTTTTGAAAGGCAAGACTTATACGACAACGGCAACCTCTGTGAAAATCACAGGTCTTTCGGCCAGTACCGAATACACTTATCAGGTTCGTGCCAAAAATGCGGGCGGTTACAGCCAGTATACCAACAGTTATAAAGCAGGGACTCTGGTAAAGCCGCCGGCCACTCCCATGATAACCTCTACTTCGGTTACTTGGTGTTCTGCGACCCTGAAATGGAATTATGTTAGTGGTGCGACTGGTTATGATGTCCTGTTCAATGGAACAGTTTATGACGTCAGCAATAACTTTATAACATTTAATTATTTATCTGAAAGCACCCGCTATAGTTACCAGATCCGCGCCAAAAATAAGGGCGGTGCCAGCGCGTATTCCGCAGCTGCGACGATCACCACATCGAAAAAGCCGCTTGCTGCACCGACAGGCATTCAGGAACAAGTTGCGGTGGATTCCGTGACCATCAGATGGAATGCCGTGAATACCGCAACCGGCTATGAGATTGTGTTTCATGGAACAACCTACGCTCTGACCGGGACCTCCAGGACATTCAGCGGCCTTGCGGCAAATACGGAATATGAGTATAAGATTCGCGCTAAAAATGCAGAGGGCTACGGATTATACAGCGCTTTAAGGACGGTCCGCACCCTGTCAGGAGCGCCGGATGCGCCTGACACCGTGTGGGCGGAGCCTGATTTCAACAGCATCGTAGTGAAATGGCTGAAGGTGGAGGATGCCCTGAAGTATGAGGTGGAATTTGACGGCGCTGCCGTTGTTGCAGCAGCAGCCGGGCAGGAAGGGGCAGTTTTTGCGGCGCGTTTGTCGGCGGATCAGGAAATGTCCCGGTTTTTTGGCGGGCTTCAGCCCAACACGGAGCATACTTTCCGTGTGCGTGCAGGTAATGCGTATGGCTTTGGGGAATACAGCAGCCTTAAGACGGCTGCGACCAAAACGAGCAGGCAAAGCGGTATGCCCTCCACAAGGAGGCGTGTGACATATCCTGACGGCAGGCTCTCTTACACCGGGCTGGATCCGGTAAATGCCATCACCGGTTCCTTCCTGTGGAGCTGCACGCTGCTGGAGGATTATGGAAAGGATGCACTGCAGCTTACGTTGATGTATGACTCCGGAAGGGACGGGCATGAGACGTTTATGGGCAAGGGTTGGACCCATGCGTTGAACTACCTGTTGTATCAGGATGCACAGTATTATTATTTTAGTACTCCTTATGACCAGGTGACGGCATTCCTCAAAGAGGAAGGCAGCAGCATTCTTCTGCCCCAGGAGGGCAGCGGGGCGGATTGCCGTCTGGAGAAAAAAGAAGACGGCAGCTTCTCCGTAAAAGAATCGGACGGCACGGAGTATTGCTTCGACGGAGAGCTGCAGCTTACCGAAATCCGGGAGAATGGACTGTGTGTCTGCCGGTTTGAGACGGAAGCAGCGGAAGGGCCGGGGCAGACTGTACGGTTTCTGGGCAGGCATGGAGGATGTATTACCCTGACTTATGCGGACGAACATTTGTCAAGTGCTGCAGATGCCCTGGGAAATGAAGTTACGTTTACCTATGAGGGAGAGCTCCTGGTATCCGTGACAAATCCGGTGGGCAAACAGATGAGCTTTACTTACGACGAAGAGGGACGGCTTGCAAAGATCGGAGACTTTTCCGGCAATGTCTATCTGGAGAATCAGTATGACAGCCTGGGCCGGACAGTATCCCAGACGATGGCGGACCGGGGAAAAAGCACGGTTTCCTACGCCGAAGGCTGTACAAGCTTCACGGATGAGGACGGTAATGTTAAGAATTATTATTATAACGAGGCAGGCAATGTCACCGAGACAGAGCTGGCGGGGAGCAGTATCCGGACCGGCTATAATGAACGGGGCCAGATGACGGAGCAGACGGATGCTCTTGGAAACAAGACCCTGATGGCATATGACGATGAAGGCCGTATGAATCTTGTCACCTATCCGGATCTGACAACCGAGCAGACCTTCTATAACGAGAGAAATCTGCCGGAAAGAATAATTTATCGTGACGGCACGGAGAACAGCTACACCTACGACGAGAGGAACAATCTGCTTTCCGTCCTGGACGAAAGGGGGAATACCTGCAGCTACACTTATGATGAAGAAGACAATCTGACCGGCTTCACGGACAAGGAAGGCAACGAGTGGCAGTATGTCTATGATGAAAATCAGCATTTATGCGAGGCCCTGGATCCGGAGGGGAACCGTTACCTGTATGTCCATGATGCCATAGGGCGGCTTATTTCCTGTACCACTCCGGCAGGTAGGACCACAGCCTATGAATATTCGGCTGCAGGAGAGCTGCTTAAGATCGTGGATGCCGACGGCAGCCAGATCTTTGCCTACGACGGCAACGGAAGATGCACCGGCATGACGGACAGGATGGGAAACAGCCAGAGACTTGCTTATAATGCCATGGGGCAGGTGGTGCTTGCCACGGATTTCCTGGGGAAGGAGTACCGCTTTACCTACGATGCCAGAGGGAACCTGCTCACGGAAACGGATCCTCTGGGTTATCAGACAGAATATGGCTATGACGCTTTCGGCAACAGAGTGTCCCGGAAGGATCAAAACGGCGGTGTGACCCATTTCTATTTTGACGGGAACAACCGGCTGACCCAGGTGAAGGATGCGGCAGGCGGCACGGTCAGCTATACCTACAACAACATGGGTGAGGTGACGGCAGTGACGGATCCCCTGTTCCATCAGACTACCCTTGCTTATGATCAGCGGGGACGTGTGACCAGCAGGACGGATGCCCTGGGCCACAGTGTCAGCTATACATATGACCAGGCAGGGAATCTCCTTACGGCTACGGACGAGGACGGTGTGGTCACTACCTACGGATATGACAGAGAGAGCAGGCTGGTTTCCATCGAGACGGCAGCAGGGACTACGACATTTACTTATGACGGCCTTGACCGGGTCATTTCCGTGCTGGATACGGACGGCTGTACGGAGCAGGCGCAGTATGACGGGGACGGTAATCTGATGCTGTCCGCCGATAAGGAGGGCCGCAGCACCGGCTATACCTATGATAGCATGGGCAGGCTTATGGAGGAAACCGCGCCTAACGGCGGAAAGACCAAATATGCGTATGATCAGAACGGGAACTGTACACAGATTACAGACCCGGAGGACCATATATATCTCTATGCCTATGACGCCAATAACCGTCTCACCAGAAGCACGGATCCTGCGGGCAACAGCACGGCCTATGAGTTTGACGACAGAGGACAGCTTGTGTCTGTCACGGATGCAAAGGGCGGCGTGACTCGGTATGCTTATGACGGCAACGGCAACCGGATCAGGGAAACGAACCCTGTGGGAGGGGTGAGGTCTTATACTTATGACAGCTTAAACCGCCTGACCGGTATGACGGATGAGTTGGGGAACACCAGTACTTACGCCTATGATGCAGCGGGCAACCGGATTTCCTACACCGATGCCAACGGGAACCTCTGGAGCTATACCTATGATGCCAATAACCGTCTCACCGGCATCACCGGGCAGGATGAAAGCAGCATGACCCTGACCTATTCCAACACCGGCAGGGTGCTGAGCATCACGGACGGGGAAGGCGCGGAGACAACATACCAATACGACGTTATGGGAAGGCTTACGGAGATGTCCGACGCCCTGGGCCACAGTCTGTCCTTTGACTATGACAGTGTGGGGCATATGGTATCGCAGACGGATGCCAACGGAAATACTACGGAATTTACCTATTCCCCTGCAGGGAACCTTACCAGTGTCACAGACGGGGAAGGCGGTATCACCAGCTATACGTATAATGAGCTGGGACAGGTGCTGACGGAGACAGATCCGCTTAGGAATACCGTAACCTATACCTATGATCTGCTGGGGCAGGTGACCTCCCTGACAAATGCCCTGGGGAATACCACTGCCTTTACCTATACGGCGGATGGCAGGATTAAGACGGTGCAGGACGCCGAGGGGGCGGTTACCAGGTATACCTATGACGCCTGCGGAAACCTTGCCGCCGTGGAGGATGCTCTGGGCAATATTGTCCGCTTTGAATATGACGCCATGAACAACCGGATCAGGGAATGTATGGACGCATCCGGGGAGCAGA
>CAJUIA010000035.1 GCA_910586485.1 uncultured Acetatifactor sp. | reverse complement strand
AGCCGGTAACGGCTTTGAGGGTATTTTTATGAGGTTAGGGTGTCAAACATCCGAGTACAAACCTTGTGGAATTTAAGGGTACGGGTAATATGGAAATGGTGCTTGACCGTAAGCTTTCGGAGAAACGGATTTTCCCGGCCATTGACCTGGCAAAGTCCGGCACCAGAAGAGAAGATCTTTTGCTGAACAGGGAAGAACTGGAGGCCATCAACATTATGCGAAAGGCATTGAACGGCATGAAGCCGGACGAAGCAACGGACAGGATACTGGATATGTTTGCAAGGACCAGAAGCAATTTTGAGTTTGTACAGATGGTGAAAAAGAATAAGTTTATATGAAGAAGCGGTAAAAATTTAAATTAGGTCTTGCAAGAGTACAAACCTTGTGCTACAATAATACCGCTGTTTGTGGTTCCATAGGCAGTGCGGATGAGAACGAAGAATAGCATGTAATTAATATAGAGAGGTGAGAGAAGATGAAGGAAGGAATCCATCCCCAGTACTATCAGGCAACCGTAACCTGTAACTGCGGCAATACTTTTGTGACCGGCTCCACGAAGCCGGAGATTCATGTGGAAGTTTGCTCCAAGTGCCATTCATTCTACACCGGCCAGCAGAAGACTGCAAGAGCCGATGGACGGATTGAGAAGTTCAACAAGAAATACGGCGTTAAATAAGAATCGCAAAAAAGGTTGAGGTGCTTGTATCTCAACCTTTTCTGTTCATGAACAATTCCGGGCGGACAGATAGTTTGTTCAATCATTATCATTAGGGCTGCAAAAGGGCAGCGTGGGGATTATTATGGCAAGGAGAAAAAAGAAATGCTATTCCGGTATTGGCGGGCAGGCTGTGCTGGAAGGCATTATGATGAAAAACCAGGAAAGGTATGCGGTGGCCGTGAGGAAACCGAACGGAGAGATTGCGGTGGAGCTGGAGAATTACCAGGGGCTGCTGCATGGCAGCAAGATTAAGGAAATTCCCTTGATCAGAGGTGTTTTTAACTTTATAGATTCGCTGGTGCTGGGAATGAAATGTCTGAATTATTCTGCCGCTGTCTGTGACGGGGCGGAGGATGAGCAGGAAAAGCAGGGCGGGGGCGGCAGTAAACTGGCGAACACGCTGGTGACGATTTTGTCCATAGCCCTGGCGGTGGGACTTTTTATTGTACTGCCTTATTATCTGGCATCTCTTTTCAGAGGCTTTGTGCGCAATGAATCGTTGATGGCCATTATTGAAGGCGGCATCCGCATTGTGGTTTTTATCCTTTATATCTGGGGCATCAGCTTTATGAAGGATATTCGGAGGCTGTACCGTTACCATGGCGCGGAGCATAAGTGTATCAACTGCATTGAGAAGGGCCGTCCTCTGACGGTGCATAATGTGATGCGAAGCTCCAGGCTGCACAGAAGATGCGGCACCAGCTTTATTTTCTTCGTATTGTTTATCAGTATCATTCTGTTCTTTTTTATCAGGGTGGACAATCCGGCACAGCGGATTCTGATCCGTATCTTGCTGATGCCGGTAGTGGCGGGGATTTCCTATGAGCTGATCAGGCTTGCAGGCCGCAGCAACAATATTTTTGTGTTGATTCTTTCCATGCCGGGAATGTGGATTCAGCGGATGACTACAAAGGAGCCGGACAGGGAGATGGCGGAGGTGGCCATTGCGGCGGTGGAAGCGGTGTTTGACTGGAAAACCTTCCTCTATGAAAACTTTGGCTATGAGGTGGACGAAACCTGGATGGAGGACGGCGAAGAGCCTCAAAATCAGGAATGAGCCGCGGCATTCTTCATCGGAGCTTTAGCTCCGTGGGATTGTGAGATTCCGCAGAGCGGAATCATGGAGGTTAGTGTGAGAAGAGTTTCTAGCCGCTCGCAGCATAGGCTGCTTCGCGGAGAAACTCTAAGTCTCACACCGAGAAATGCCTAAAATACGGCATTTCTCATCCCAATTTGAGATTCCGCAGAGCGGAATCATGGAGGTTAGTGTGAAATATAAAGAGGCTTATGACGAGGGGAAAGCGGTTCTTACGGCTGCCCTTGTTCCGGAGGCCGGGACGGACGCACGGCTTTTGCTGGAATATGTCTGCGGTACGGACCGGAATACGCTGCTGGCCCACGGCGACAGAGAGGTGACTGGTAAGCAGGAGAGCAGGTACAGGGAGCTGGTGGAGAAACGTTCCAGGCATATCCCCCTGCAGTATCTTACCGGAGTACAGAATTTTATGGGGCTGGAATTTACCGTGAACGAGCATGTGCTGATTCCCAGGCAGGATACGGAGATACTGGTGGAGGAAGCGCTGCAGAATCTTCATGACGGTATGCGGATCCTGGATATGTGTACGGGCTCCGGCTGTATTTTGATCAGCCTGCTGCATTATTCCAACGATTGTGAAGGTGTGGGGGCGGATATTTCGAGGGAAGCGCTGCAGGCAGCGGAAGAAAATGCCCGAAAGCTTTTGGGGGACCGAGCCCTGGAGGCTTCGGCGGAGAATCCCGAAGCGGCAGGGGAGTCCGGGGAAAGGCGCATAAGCTTTGTACAGGGCGATCTGTTTGAAAATGTGGAGGGTATGTTTGATATGATTGTTTCAAACCCGCCATATATAAAGAGTGATGTGATGGATACGCTGATGCCGGAGGTGCGGGATTATGAGCCGCGGCAGGCGCTGGATGGCAGTGAGGACGGCCTTTTATTTTATCGGAGGATACTTGCGGAATGCCGCCGGTATCTGCGAAAGGGCGGAACGCTTATTTTTGAGATCGGATACGATCAGGGAGAGGCGGTGAGCCGCCTGATGGAAGAGGCAGGCTTTCTCGCGGTTATGGTGGTCAGAGATTACGGCGGTCTGGACAGAGTAGTGTGCGGAACGCTGGGATTTGGTGGTTAGTGTGAAAAATAAATTTTTCACACGCAAATTTGTGCCTGCGGCTCAAATTCGCAGGTTGTGAAAAGGTGTGGTTATTAATATGTTTGACAAGCTGGAGGATCTGTTGATCCGATTCGAAGAGATTTTAGGAGAGCTTCATGAGCCTACGGTGGCTAATAATCAGGAGCGTTTCCGGAAGCTGATGAAGGAGCAGAGCGATCTGACTCCCATTGTGAATGCTTATACAGAGTACAAAAAGTGCAGACAGGATATTGCCGACTCTTTGGAAATGCTGGAGGAGGAAAGCGACGAAGACATGCGGAGCATGATCAAGGAGACCTTAAGCGAAAGCAGAAGGCGGGTGGAAGAGCTGGAGCAGGAGCTGAAAATTCTGCTGCTGCCCAGGGACCCCAATGACGATAAGAACGTGATCGTAGAGATCCGGGCAGGAGCCGGCGGAGACGAGGCGGCTTTGTTTGCAGCGGAAATTTATCGTATGTATGTACATTATGCGGAGAGTCAGAGATGGAGGGTGGAGACCCTTAACGCCGACGAGATCGGTATCGGCGGCATGAAGGAAGTACAGTTTATGATTACCGGGCAGGGCGCGTATTCCAGGATGAAGTACGAGAGCGGCGTACACAGGGTACAGCGGGTGCCGGAAACGGAGAGTGGCGGGCGTATCCATACCTCTACCATCAGTGTGGCGGTGATGCCGGAGGTGGATGAGGACATTGATATTGTGATTGACGATAAGGACATCCGTATCGACGTGATGCGGGCATCCGGAAACGGCGGACAGTGCGTCAATACCACGGATTCGGCGGTGCGCCTGACACATTATCCTTCCGGTATCGTGGTCTACAGCCAGACGGAGAAATCTCAGATACAGAATAAGGCCAAGGCCTTTGCCCTGTTGAAGGCAAAGCTGTATGACATCGAGCAGCAGCAGCGGCATGACGCGGAGGCGGAGATGAGGAAGAGTCAGATCGGCACCGGGGACCGTTCGGAGAAGATACGGACTTATAACTTTCCCCAGGGACGTGTTACGGATCACCGTATCGGCTTGACCCTTTATAAGCTGGATAAGGTGATGAACGGAGACATTCAGGAGATTTTGGACGCCTGTATTGCCGCCGATCAGGCGGCAAAGCTGGCAAAGATGGGGGAAAACTAAGAGCAGCCTGGCCGGCAGGACCATGGCGGCAAAGCTGGCAAAGATGGGGAAAGCGTAAAGGTATAATATATGAGCGACATGAGGGGAATTGACACTCCGGTACGGCAGCGCAGGAGAAGGGTATTTAAGGAAGTGGCAAATCTGGCGTACACTTCCGCAAATCTGAAGGATGATATGGAAGCTCTTCCTTATAAAATTGTAGACTATGAGAAATCTCAGTATTGGGAGAGCGTTTACCGGGATCGGGCCATCGTCAGGGAGAGACTGCGTCTGGCCATGGGAATGAGTTTGCGGCCGGAAAACCGGGATCATCCGGGGCATTTGACGGAAGGTCTGGAGGAAAGCAATATTGACGAAAAATACTACGAGCCGCCCCTGATGCAGGTGATTCCTTCGGCCTGCAACGCCTGTCCTGAGAATCATTATGAGGTTACAAGCGCCTGTATGGGCTGTGTTGCCCACCCCTGCCAGAGTGTCTGCCCGAAGCAGGCGATTACCATGATCGACGGGAAATCGGTGATTGACCAGGAGAAGTGTATTCAGTGCGGCAAATGTAAAGAGGTTTGTCCTTATGATGCCATCTGCCATAAGGAAAGGCCCTGTAAGAAGGCCTGCGGGGTGAATGCCATTAAAAGTGACCGGTTTGGGCGGGCCTGCATTGACAGCAAGATGTGTGTCTCCTGCGGTCAGTGCATGGTCAGCTGCCCCTTTGGAGCCATTGCGGATAAATCTCAGATTTTTCAACTGATACGGGCGATGCAGTCCGGCAGGAAAATCATTGCCCAGGTGGCCCCTGCTTTTGCAGGGCAGTTCGGACCGAGGGTAACGCCCGATATGTTCAAGGCTGCATTAAAGGAGCTGGGGTTTGCGGACGTATATGAAACGGCTCTTGGCGCGGACTTGGGCTGCATGAAGGAGGCGGAGCATTATGTAAAGGAGGTTGCCACGGGTAATCAGGCATTTGCGCTTACATCCTGCTGCCCTTCCTGGTCCATGATGGCTAAAAATTTGTTTCCGGAAACGATAGACAAAATCAGTAATGAGCTTACCCCTATGGTAGCCACGGCCCGCATTATCAAAAAAGAACATCCGGATGCTTCCGTGGTATTCATCGGTCCCTGCGCTTCCAAGAAGCTGGAAGCCAGCAGGCGGACAGTGCGCTCGGATGTGGATTTTGTAATTACCTTTGAAGAGCTTACTGGTATGTTTGAGGCGAAAGGCATTCTGCTGGAGGAAATAAAGGCCATGGACGCTCTGGAAAATGCTACGGGAGCAGGCAGAGGATATGGGGTGGCAGGGGGCGTTGCCAATGCCATAAAAGAGTGCGTTGAGACATATTACTCCGGTACCGAGGTTAAGATCGAACATGCGGAGAGTCTGGCGGAATGCCGGAAGATGCTGCTGCTGGCCAAAGCCGGTAAAAAGAACGGCTGTCTGATTGAAGGGATGGCCTGTCCGGGGGGATGTGTGGCGGGAGCAGGCACCAATATTGCCGTGCCTCAGGCCATGAAGGCAGTGTCAGGCTTTAAAGAGGCAGCAGAAAAGCAGGTGCCGGATGAAGACAGTCTTGAAACTTTCTTGAACCTTTTTTGATGTTTTTTTGAAGTATGTGCGATATGATAAAAGTACTTTAAAATCAGATAAAAGGAGAAGAAGGATGAATTACAAGTTAATTGCTGTGATTGTAATCACTTTGACTTTTTTCTTTCAGACCTTTATGAAATGGCTGGAGATGAAGTCGGCGGACAGGGAGATTCCGGAAAATGTAAGAGATGTTTATGACGGGCCGGCTTACCGGAAATGGCTGCAATATTATAAGGAAACAACCAGGCTTGACTTTGTACGGCATTTGCTTTCCTATTTAGTGGTGTATCTGATCATAGGTCTTGACGCGTATGCCTGGCTTGTATACGGAGTGTCTCCGAAAGGGGATTACCTTGCGGCACTGACTGTTATGGCGGCAGATCTTTTGGCAGGTCTGCTTGTTTCCGTTCCCTGTGATTACGTAGGCACGATGGTGGTGGAGCAGAAGTACGGCTTTAACAAAATGACTAAAAAGACTTTTATCCTGGACCGGATGAAAAGTACACTGATTGAGCTGGTGCTGATGGGCGGACTCTGCTGTCTGTTCATTTGGCTTCATAAAACGCTGGGGAACTGGCTGATCCCTGTATTTACCTGCATTGTTTTTGCACTGCTGCTGTTGATCGTGTTCCTTTATCCGGTGTTATCCAAGGCATTTAACAAGTTTGAGCCTTTGCCGGAGGGGGAGCTTAGAGAACGGTTGTGCAGGCTGTTAAGCGAAAACGGCTGCACGGTGGGTGAGATTAAGGTAATGGACGGTTCAAAGCGCTCCACCAAGGCGAACGCTTATTTCAGCGGTGCAGGCAGGACAAAAACTATTGTCCTTTATGATACGCTATTGGAGCAGATGACGCCGGATGAGATTGTGGCGGTTTTTGCGCATGAGATGGGCCACAATAAAAACAGAGATAACCTGAAGGTGCAGGGCATGAGTCTGGTCAACCTGGTGGTTATGGTGCTGCTGGCCTGGGTGCTGGTTTCCGTCCCTGAAATCTATTCCTCTTTTGGCTTTGACAGGGTAAATTACGGCTTTGCCGTTTATCTTCTGGGAACCGTATGCCTGTCATTCCTGACGCCTTTTCTGGGATTGCCAGCTGCAGGTTTATCCCGTCGTTTTGAATACAGGGCGGATCTCTTTGCAAAGGAACAGGGCTTCGGTGATGCTTTGGTATCGGCCCTTAAGGCTGTGGCACGAAATTCTTTTATCTGTCTATCACCTCATCCGCTGATTGTGAAACTTACATATGGTCATCCCACGGTGAGCCAGCGTATTGCAGCGTTGGAAGCAGGCGGCGGAAATGAAAGTTGAACAAAACAGGCGCGGCGGACATGACGAGTCCCGCGCAGAGACAAAAGTATATGAGAAAGGGCGTATCCATCATTCGATTGATACGCCCTTTCAAACCTCCTGATCCAATGGACCTTACCTCCTTTTTCGTCTGTTTCCTTTTGAAGCCGTTCCTTTCTTTTTACAACTCGTTTTGCGGTTCCTTTTCTTCTTCCATTTTCATCCCGTGCATTTCCACTTATTTTGTACCGGGTACTGTAACGTCCTGATCGTTGTCAGAGAATTCGCTACCTTGATTTGTGTACTTGCACATTTGTTTTTAATCGCTTTTTTCTTTATTTATGGCTTTTTCTTTATTCAGTTGTATGGAAGAATTTTTGTGTCTGATCTCTTCTGTTGAGATTAGTATAGGTCACATCTCTCAATTTGTCAATACATTTTTGTAAAAAAAATAAAATAAATAAAAAATACAAAGTAAAAATAAGAATTATCAGACATAACAAGTAATATAAGAAGACGGTGCCGGTCGCGTCTCAAGCCAAAGGGTATCCAAATGAGAATGAGGGCCGATGGTTCACCGTATTGACAAACCAAATGAGATTTTGGTATTATGTCCATGGTTTTAAAATATGGGAATTACAGAGGATGAGCCATGAGATACGTATATACGACGCTTCTGTTGATCTTTGCCGCAGCAATCTTCATTTGCAGCTGTATCATCGGCAGACGGGATAAAAGGCCATTGACAAAAGCCATACGGTACATAATGATTGCGGCTCCCAGCACAATGGCAGCATACGCAGGGGCGCTGCTTGCGCCGGAACGGCTGCCGGCGGAGTTTATGTATGCGGTATATTACGTGGTTTCGGATGTACTGCTGATCTGTATGCTGTTTTATGCCTTGAAGTACACCGGCATCTATGAGATACGGGGAGCGCAGAAGGCGGTTCTCTATTTTGTAACAGGGGTGGACGGCGTACTGATGCTGCTGAACGTCTTTACGGACAGGGTATTTATTTTCCGCTGCGGTCTGATAGAGGATGCAGGTACTTTCTTTTACGGTATTGCAGAGCGGGGAGGACTTTACAATTTCCACAGGCTCATCATTTATGGGATGGTGGTGTTGATCGTATTTCCGTTAGTGGTAAAAATAGGGAAGTCTCCGCAGATGTATCGGAAAAAGTTCTGGCTTACTCTGCTCAGTCTGTTGGTCATTATTGCCGCAAATATAGCTTATCTTGTGATGGGGCTGGAGATAGATTTTTCAGTGCTTTCCTACGGAATCATGGCGGTGGCGATCTACTATTTTAATGTGATATATGTTCCCCAGGGCCTGGTGGAGGGATTATTGTCTTCCAGCATCAAAAACATGGACGACAGTGTGATATGCTTTGACATTGAAGGTAACTGTGTTTATGCCAACTCAGTGGCGTACGGCTTTTTTAAGGCCGAGAGTGGAGAGCCCTTTGAGGACTATTATAAGGAATGGATGAACGGAAGAACGCTTTCCCAGGCGGAGGATTCGGAATGGAAGGAGATCAGGGAGATAAATGCCGTCAAGCGGTATTATGACGTGAGCTTCAAGCGGCTGTGCGACAGGGACGAAAATTTTGTGGGCTGCTTTTTCAAAATGCACGATGAGACGGTGGAGGTGGAGAAGCTGGCGGCAGAACGCTTCCGGGCTACCCATGACCGGCTTACGGGAATTTATAACAGAGAGCATTTTTATGATGTGGTTACGGAGGCAGTGAGGAAGGCGGAGCCGGGCACTTATTGCATGGTATGCTCGGATATAAAGAATTTTAAGCTGGTAAATGATATTTTTGGAATCAATGTGGGCGATGAGCTGCTGCTGAACATAGCAAATACCCTGAAGCGCCTTGCAGGCACAGGTTCGATTTACGGCAGGCTTTCGGGGGATCGGTTTGCCATCTGTATGCCCAGGGAGCGCTTTCAACCGGAGGTTTTTGCCGCTGAGATCAGGCGGATCGGGGAAAAGAGCGGCACGTCAACTTACCGTATCTGTCTGCATATAGGCGTTTATGACATTGTGGATCGGGATATAGCGGTCTCGGTTATGTGTGACCGAGCCTATATGGCCATCAAGACCATTAAGTCCAGCCTTACGGATGTGATAGCACATTACGATGACGGAATCAGGGAGAGCAGCGTGAGCGAGCAGAAGGTGACGGGAGAGTTTGGCACGGCTCTTGAGGACGGTCAGTTCTGCTTCTATATTCAACCCCAGGTTTCCGTGAGAGGGAAGATTTTGGGCGGGGAGGCGCTGGTGCGCTGGATTCATCCGGAGCGGGGACTGGTTCCGCCCGGTGAATTTATCGGGATTTTGGAAAATACAGGGCTGATCTGCAGGCTGGACATGTATATATGGGAATTGGCCTGTAAAAAGCTGCGGGAATGGAAGGACAGAGAACTTACAAATTACCATATTTCCGTAAATATTTCACCCAAGGATTTTTATTTTGCGGATATATACAAGGTATTTACAGGACTTGTGGAAAAATATGAAATCAGTCCGCGCAACCTGCGGCTTGAGATCACGGAAAGCGCCATCATGAGTGATTTTGACAAACAGCTGGTGCTGATCCAGCGTTTGCAGGAATATGGCTTTTATGTGGAGATGGATGATTTCGGAAGCGGATATTCTTCTCTTAACATGCTTAAGGATATGCCGGTAAACACGTTAAAGATAGATATGGGCTTCTTAAGGCAGACGGATCATGAAGAGCGCAGCAGGACAATTCTTAAAATGATGATTGCTCTGTCCAGGCAGCTTGGCATGGAAGTGATTACGGAGGGAGTGGAAACAAAAGAGCAGGTGGACTTTTTGACGGAGATTGGCTGCGATATTTTCCAGGGCTACTATTTTGCCAGGCCAATGACAGTGGAGGATTTTGAAAAAAAGTATTTTAACAGATGATTTTGTCGAAAACTGTTGATTTTTGTCGATAGGTGTGATAATATCATATTGTACTAATTGGCTATTTGTTTTCTGTTCAAGGTCCGTTGTCCTGCCTGTTTTCCGTACCTGCTTCTTGATTTTCCTCTATTTTCTTATGAAGGGCGTGTCCTGCAGCCGTGATGTATGTGTGTCAGGAGTTCTTTATCTTTGTGTCTTTATGCAGTAAAACAGTTCAATGAGACCGGTATACTTGAGGGGCGTATGGAAATACGCCCCTGTAAGTCTTCCAGGAACTTTAATTCCAGGAACTTTAGTTCTATGGGATTGTATATTTCTTTAAGGTTACCGCAGGATGATGGGAGAGGCAGATGGAAAAATGGTTTGTGGCGGCAAAAAAAGCGGACTTTGACAAATGGGCAGCGGAATTTGAAATCAGCCCTGTGCTGGCAAGAATCCTGCGCAATCGAGATCTGACAGAGGAAGCACAGGTGGAGAAATTTCTTTACGGAGGTCTGGAAGATTGTTATTCGCCATGGCTGATGAAGGATATGGAGAAGGCGGCAGACCTTATAACGGAAGCGGCCGGACAGGGGACATTTATGCGCGTCATCGGCGATTATGATGTGGACGGCATCTGCTCTGCCTATATATTGACAAAGGGTTTTCAGATGCTGGGTGCAAAGGTAGATACGGTGATTCCGCACCGGATTCATGACGGCTATGGCTTAAACGATGAGCTGATTGAGGAAGCCAGGCGGGACGGGGTGGAGCTGATCGTTACCTGTGACAACGGTATTGCGGCGGCGGATCAGATCCGGCTGGCGGCTTCTTATGGGATCCGGGTGATTGTTACGGATCATCACGAGGTGCCTTTTCGGCTGATAACGGCCGAGGATGGAAAAATGGTGAAGGAGGAGCTGCTGCCACCGGCCCTGGCCGTGATTGATCCCAAGCAAAAGCAGTGCGGGTATCCTTTTCCGGGCATTTGCGGCGGCGTGGTGGCTTATAAGCTGATACAGGCGCTGGCAGAGCGGACGGGCAATCCTGCTCTGGAGGGAATACTGGAGGAAATGCTGGAGTTTGCCGCCCTTTCCACGGTCTGTGACGTGATGGAATTACGGGATGAAAATCGGATTCTGGTGAGGGAAGGGCTGAAACGTCTTCGGAATTCCGTAAATCAGGGGCTTCGAGCATTGATAGAGGTTAATCAACTGGAAATGAAGAGCTTGAGCGCGTATCATCTTGGCTTTGTCATAGGTCCCTGCCTGAATGCCACCGGCCGGCTGGATACTGCCAGACGGGCCCTGGAGCTTTTGCAGAGCCGGTCGAAGGCGGAGGCCTTTGTGCTGGCCGGGGAGCTGAAGGAGATGAATGACAGTCGTAAGGCATTGACCTTAAGGGGGGTAGCTGAGGCAGAAAGTCATATTGCGGCAGATCACATGGAAAAGGATAAGGTGATGGTGATCTTTTTGCCCTCGGTTCATGAGAGTCTGGCGGGAATCGTTGCCGGGAGAATACGGGAAAGGTATAATCATCCGGTCTTTATCCTGACCCTGGGGGAAGAAGGCATCAAGGGCTCTGGCCGTTCCGTTGAGGGGTATCATATGTATGATGCCATGTCGGAGGTAAAGCATTTTTTTACAAAGTTCGGCGGCCATGCCATGGCGGCGGGACTTTCCATGGCATGGCCCTCCATGGCATTGCCGTCCATGGCAGTACCGTCCGTGGCAGTGCCGTCATTGACCGGAAAAGTCGGCGCGGAAGAACTGATAGCGGCTTTCCGCAGAGAGATCAACGAACGCTGCCGCCTGACGGAAGAAGACTTTACCGCCAGAGTGCATATTGATGTGCCCATGCCGCTGGACTATGCTTCTGAAAAACTGGCAGAAGAGCTTGAGCTGCTGGAGCCCTTCGGCGTCGGCAATCCCCGTCCGCTGTTTGCGGAGAAGGATTTGATTTTTCTTGCGGGCTATCGGATGGGAGCAAAAAAGAACTTTGCCAGATATACCGTGCAGACGCCGTCGGGAAGCAGAAAGCAGCTGGTTTACTTTGGAGACCTTGAAAGCTTCGGAAGCTTTGTGGATGAAAAGTATGGTCCGGGAAGTGAAGCGGCCCTGTATGAAGGGCGTGCCCGGCTGAAAATTTCCGTGGTCTATCAGCTGGGGAAAAACACCTATAAGGGTAAACAAGAATTACAATATATTATGCAGCATTATTGCTGAGGAAACGTAAAAGCCTGCTTCATGACCGAAAGAGTCAAGAAACAGGCTTTTTCATACTGACCTGCGATTACGAGGCTTACGACAGGGAGCTTAAGCCGACGCAGGTTTAGTCCAACACAAGCTGAATCCCGGAGATGTCACTGTCAATGCTCATGGAGAAGTTGGTATAGTAGACCACGAAGCCGGGCTTTGCGCCCGCCGGCTTTTTCACATGCTTTTTCTGGATATAGTCAATCTCTACTTTTTCCTGATCACGCCCTTTTGAGTAATAGGCGGCCAGGCGCGCCGCTTCCTCAAAGGTACGGTCCGGCAGCTCATCCGCACTGCCAAGGCGTACAATCACATGGGAGCCGGCTATTTTTTTTGCATGGAACCACCAGTCATTGCCGGTGGCCGTCTTAAAGGTAAGCTCATCATTCTGATAATTATTTTTTCCCACATACATATGAAAACCGTCACTGCTGATGTAGTGAAGGGGCTTGTTTACGGTTTTCTGTTTCCCGGTGCCGCCTTTCCGGCGGATGTAGCCGCTCTCCGTAAGTTCTTCCTTGATCTGGACAAGGTCGCTCTCGTAAAGGGCAATGTCCAGGGAGTTGGAGACAGACTCCAGGTGGTCGATCTCTGCCTTGACCTCTTTGGTCAACTGTGAGAGAGCCTCATAGGTACGCTTCAGCTTATTATATTTTTCAAAATATTTTACGGCGTTTTCCGTGGCGCTGAGGGTGGGGTCCAGAGGAATGGTTACTTCCTCGTTGGTATAGTAATTTAAGGCCGTCAACGACCGATCACCCGGCCTGGCGTGATAGCCGTAGGTATTTAAAAGCTCGCCGTAGACGCGGAAGGTATCCCGCTTTTCGGTATCCTGTATCTGGCGCAGCTGCAGATCATATTTCTTGACATTGCGCTCCAATGCCGTCTGCACGATATGCCGCAGGTCGGAGGATTTCTGACGGATGCGGGTGAGAGCGGCCTTTTCCGCATAATAGACTTCCAAAAGTGCGGACATGGAGTCGTAGGGGACAGTATGGCTGCCGAAGCTCTGGCCCAGAGAAGAACGAATGTCTCCCGGAGTCAGGGGGTAGCCGTATATGGTCAGCGGCAGTGCGCAGAATTCTGCCGGCTTGCCGTTCTGATAGGCAATGTTGGGCGCAAAGCGTTCCTCACGGACCGCGCTCACCATGCGGGATAAGGCCTGGAAAAGCGCCTGCCAGGCCGTTTCGTCCAGTGCTGCAGGGGGCCGTTCTCCGTCGACTCCGGCTTCAAAACAAAGCTCCTGGGCAAGGACGGGGGAGATACCCATAAGGCTGCCGTACAGGGCCTTGTAAGCAGGCTGTGGTTTGGCGGAAAGAGCCTGTTTGAAGGTATCATAATCTACGGTCAGGGCGTCCAGCTTATCCTGGGCTCCGGCTACAAAGTACGGTTTTCCGGGCAGGACCTCCCGAACGGAGCTGACGGCGGCGGAAATATGCTTGATACTGTCGATGATTACGTTGTCGTCATTGCAGAAGATAATATTACTGTGCTTGCCCATGATCTCGATAATCAGAGTTTTCCTGCGCAGATCGCCCATTTCGTCCAGATGCTCGATTTCAAAGCGGACAATGCGTTCTAAGCCCGGCTGGGAAATATCCGTGATGCGCCCGTTCTGTAAATGCTTCCGTAAGAGCATACAGAAATTGGGGGCGGTCATGGGGCTTGGCTTGTTATTTGAAGTCAGGTAGATCAGGGGCAGGGAAGCGCTGGCGGAAAGCAGGAGCTTTCGCTGTCCCGTCGGCTGCTTGACGGTTAAAAGCAGCTCGTCTTCTTCCGGCTGGGCTATTTTGTAAAGCCGGCCGCCGGTCAGCTCTCGTTTTAATTCGCTTACTACATTTGCTATGGTAACGCCGTCAAATGCCATGATGTTCTCCTTTTGCCGCCCGCGCCTGTACCGCCGGGGAGACCTTTTTTATTTTTTAAGTCTAACAAATTTGGGCGGAAAAAGCAATGGACGAAATCCCTGTGTTCAGCCATACTTGACGCGCTTCAAAACTTATTCTATAATGTAAAGGTGCAGAAGAAAAACAAGCGCAAAGTGGCTGCCGCCACTTGGAGGATGCGGATGATAAAGAGTATGACCGGCTTCGGCAGGTGTGAAGTCGCGGAAAATAACAGAAGGTTTACGGTGGAGATCAAGGCTGTAAACCACCGATACCTGGATGTCAACATTAAAATACCCAAGGCGCTGAACTATTTTGAATCCGCTGTCAGAAGCGAATTGAAAAGGTATATTTCCAGAGGAAAGGTGGACGTGTTCATTACCTATGAGGATCTTTCCGAGCATACCTGTAAGGTGCGTTACAATAAAGAGGTGGCGCAGGAGTATCTGCTATACCTGAAGCAGATGGCGGAGGATTTCGGGCTAGACAATGATATACGGGTTTCGTCCCTCTCCAAATATCCGGAGGTTTTTACCATGGAAGAAGCGGGAGCGGATGAGGAAGAGCTTTGGAAGGAGCTGCAGAAGGCCGTGGAGGGTGCCGCAAGGATGTTTGTGGAGAGCCGGGTCACGGAGGGAGAGCGCTTAAAGGAAGATCTGCTGGAAAAGCTGGACGGTATGCTGGAGCTGGTGGATTTCATTTCGGAGCGTTCGCCGCAGCTGGTAGCCGAATACCGCCGCAGGCTGGAGGATAAGGTAAAAGAGCTTTTGGGCGACAATACCCTGGACGAGAGCCGGATTTTGACGGAGGTTACGATTTTTGCGGATAAAATATGCGTGGACGAAGAGATTGTAAGGCTTCGCAGCCATATCGAGACTACCAGGGAAGCCCTGCGGGAGGGCGGCTCCATCGGGCGCAAGCTGGATTTTATTGCCCAGGAGATGAACAGAGAGGCAAATACCACCCTGTCGAAATCAAATGATCTGGAAATATCCAACCGTGCCATAGAGCTGAAAACGGAGATTGAAAAGGTCCGGGAGCAGATTCAAAATATCGAGTAACCGCCGGTACGCGGCGAGGGAGGCGGATGAATGCTGATACACATCGGGTTTGGTAATATTGTCAATACTACAAAGATTATTGCCATTGTCAGCCCGGAATCCGCACCGGTGAAGCGCCTGGTACAGAGCGCGAAGGAAAAAGGCATGGCCATCGACGCCACCCAGGGTCGTAAGACCAAGTCGGTGCTGGTCATGGAAAACAGTCAGGTGGTGCTGTCAGCGCTGTTGCCGGAGACCATTGCGGGACGTGTTCAGACGGGCCAGGGAGACACGGAGCAGGCGGCAGAAAACGATGGCAATGAAGATTAGCAGAAGAGGTGTGCCGGTTTTTGGCACGGAATGCGAGGAAATATGGAAAAAAAGGGGATTTTGATCGTCTTGTCCGGGTTTTCCGGAGCAGGCAAGGGAACGGTGGTAAAGAGGCTTTTGCAGAAGTATGACGAGTATGCGCTCTCTATTTCCATGACTACCAGGGCTCCCAGACCGGGGGAAAAGGATGGGGTGGAATATTTCTTTACCACAAGGGAAAAATTCGAAGAGATCATTGTCCGGAACGGGCTGATTGAGTATGCACTGTACTGCGGGAATTACTACGGGACCCCCAGGGAATATGTGGAGGAAAAGCTGTCCGCAGGGAAAAATGTGATTCTGGAGATTGAAATTCAGGGGGCCTTAAAGATTAAGGAAAAGTTCCCTGAGAGCCTGCTGATCTTTGTAACGCCGCCCAGCGTTATGGAGTTGAAGCGCAGGCTGGAGGGAAGAGGAACGGAAGAGCCGGAGGTGATTGCCAGAAGGCTTGCCCGTGCGGCAGAGGAATCAGAAGGCATAAATGCCTATGATTATATAGTAGTCAATGACGATCTGGAGGTCTGTGTGGATGAAGTCCACCGCCTGGTGGATGAGGCCCGCAGAGCGCCTGTGAGAAGTCAGGAATTTATAGGAAAGATCAGAGAGGAACTGAAAGGTTTCGCGAAAGGAGCAGATTCATAATGTTACATCCATCTTATTCCGATTTAATGAAGGTCGTAAACAGCGAGGTCGAGCAGGGCGAGGCCCCTGTAGTAAACAGCCGTTACTCTATTGTGATGGCTACCTCCAAGAGGGCAAGGCAGCTGATTGCCGGGGAAGAGCCCTTGGTGGACGGTAAGGATAAAAAGCCTCTTTCCGTTGCGATAGAGGAATTGAACCAGAGTCAGATCAAGATACTCGGTGACGAAGAATAAGGAAAGAAGGGCTGTTGCAAAATGACAATTTTCCGATTCTGTATTTTGCAGCAGCTTTTTACTTTGTTGTTTTTTAGTTGATAGAAGAGTGCAAAGCACTTCATTTTCCAATAGGAAATTCTGGTGAATGATGATGAAAATACTGTTTATTTCCTTAGGGTGCGATAAAAATCTGGTGGACACGGAAATGATGCTGGGGCTGCTTGGAAAAGAAGGTTATTCCTTTACGGACGATGAGGCGGAAGCGGATATTGTGGTAGTCAACACCTGTTGTTTTATCGGTGACGCCAAGGAAGAGAGCATCAATACGCTGTTGGAGATGGCGGAGTTAAAGGATTCGGGGCAGCTGAAGGCTTTGATTGCGGCAGGCTGCCTGGCGCAGCGCTATCGGGAGGAAATTCAGCAGGAAATTCCGCAGGTGGATGCCGTCGTGGGTACGGCTGCCATCGAAGAGATTGCGGAGGCAGTGAGGGAGGTACTGGAGGGAAGGGGCAGCAATCATTACCGGGCGCTGAATGAGAAGCCTGCAGCCTTTGCGGACAGGGTGCTGACCACGGGAGGGCATTACGCTTACCTGAAGATTGCCGAGGGCTGTAATAAGCGCTGCACCTACTGCATCATCCCCAAGGTAAGGGGAGATTACCGCAGTGTTCCCTTGGAGGAGCTGATTGTCCAGGCGCAAAGGCTGGCCGAACAAGGGGTCCGGGAGCTGATTCTGGTGGCCCAGGAGACCACGCTTTACGGAACGGACCTTTATGGGGAAAAGGCCCTGCCAAGGCTGCTGAAAAGCCTGGCCGGGATCGACGGCATACACTGGATCCGGCTTTTGTACTGTTATCCGGAGGAAATCACCAAGGAGCTGATAGAGACCATTGCCGAAGAGCCGAAGATCTGTCATTATCTGGACATTCCCATTCAGCACGCCGCGGATGGAGTGTTAAGGCGCATGGGGAGGCGGACTCATCAGGAAGAGCTGCGGCAGCAGATTGCAAGGCTGCGGGAGCGGATTCCGGATATTTGTCTGCGGACCACGCTGATCAGCGGGTTTCCGGGCGAGACGCAGGCGGATTTTGAAGAGCTGTACCGCTTTGTGAACGAAGCGGAATTTGACAGGCTGGGGGTTTTTACTTATTCTCAGGAGGAAGATACGCCTGCGGCCGAAATGCCGGATCAGATCGCGGAAGAGGTCAAGGCCTTCCGCAGGGATGAGCTGATGGAGCTGCAACAGGCAATTTCCTTTGAAAAGGCCGAAGCCATGGCCGGGAAGGTGTTGGAGGCCATGGTGGAGGGAAAAGTAGCTGATGAGGATGTATATGTGGCCAGAACCTACAGAGACGCGCCGGGAGTGGACGGCTACTTGTTTATACATACCACGGCATCGCTGATGACCGGGGATTTTGTAAGGGTGCTTGTCACCGACTATAACGAATATGATCTGATAGGAGAAATATATCATGAGTAAAATGAATCTGCCCAATAAACTGACGGTTTTCAGAGTAATACTGATCGTTCCCTTTGTACTCATCCTGCTGGGCGGCTATCATCAGTGGGGATGGTTTACAGCCGTTTTCGGCGGGATCATGGAATATACGGATTATATTGCCCTGGCAATCTTTATCGTCGCCAGCCTGACGGACCTGGCGGACGGAAAGATTGCAAGAAAATATAATCTGGTGACCAACTTTGGAAAGTTTATGGATCCTCTGGCGGATAAGCTGCTGGTCTGTGCAGCCCTGATCGCCCTGACGGAGATGGGGCGGATCCCTTCCTGGGTGGTGATTATCATTATCAGCCGGGAATTTATCATCAGCGGTTTCCGCCTGATCGCATCAGACAACCATGTTGTCATTGCCGCCAGCTATTGGGGAAAGTTCAAGACCACCTTCCAGATGGTGATGATCTGCCTGATGCTGGTGAACAATGGCCGTTTCCTGGCCGGTAATGCAGAAGAGCTGCAGCTTGTGACCCAGGTCGTCATGTGGATTGCTCTGGCACTGACGGTAATCTCTCTGGTGGATTATCTGGTGAAGAATAAGGGCGTGATGAAGGAGCAGAAGTAGGAAAGGAACAGAAGCAGGAATAGAGAAACGTGAAGGTGAGGGCAGGATATGACGGTAGAACTGATCTGCGTAGGCACTGAGCTGCTGCTGGGAAATATTGTGAATACCAATGCGGCATATCTGGCGGAGAAGTGTGCGGGCTTAGGGCTTACCTGCTATTTTCAGACGGTGGTGGGAGACAACGGCAAGCGTTTGGGCGAGGTGCTGAAGACAGCCCTGGGACGTTCGGAGGTTATTTTTCTTTCGGGGGGGTTAGGGCCTACGGAGGATGATCTGACCAAGGAGACGGCGGCGGAGGTCTGCGGAAAGAAGCTGGTGCTTCACGAGCCCAGTAAAAAAGCAATTAAAAAATATTTTGAGAAAAAGGGCATAAAGCCCACGGAGAACAACTGGAAGCAGGCCATGCTTCCGGAGGGTTGTATTGTGCTGGATAATCATAACGGTACTGCTCCGGGCGTGATTATGGAGCTTGAGAATGCAAAGGTGGTACTGCTGCCCGGACCGCCTAACGAGCTGTGCCCCATGTTTGAAGAGAGCGTGGAGCCTTATCTGGCAGGGCTGACAGCTCAGGTGATCTGCTCCCAGACCGTAAAAATCTGCGGCGTGGGGGAGAGCAGGGCGGAGACCATGGTAAAGGACCTGATTGATGCCCAGACAAATCCTACCATAGCTACCTACGCAAAGACCGGGGAGGTCCATATTCGGGTGACGGCATCCGCGGTGGACAGAAAGGGAGCAATGAAGCTGATTAAGCCGGTGGTGAAGGAGTTAAAGAGTCGGTTTGGAAACGACATCTATTCTACCGAAGAGGATACTACTCTGGAAAAGGCTGTGATCGACCTTTTACAGGCAAACGACCTGACGGTTACCTGCGCGGAATCCTGTACGGGAGGGCTGCTCTCGGCCAGGCTGATCAATGTGCCGGGTGCCTCCGAGGTCTATAAGTCAGGTGTCATTACTTATTCCAACAAGGCCAAGCGCAGATTTTTAAATGTGAAGAAGTCCACCCTGCAAAAATGCGGAGCGGTCAGCGAGCAGACGGCGGAGGAAATGGCGAAGGGGGCGGCTCTTTTGCTGAAGGCTGACGCTGCCGTGGCGGTGACGGGGCTGGCCGGCCCGGACGGGGGAACGGAGGATAAGCCCGTAGGCCTTGTATACATTGCCTGCAGCGTCAAAGGAAAGGTAACGGTGAAACGGTATCATTTTTCCGGCAGCAGGAGTAAGGTGCGGGAGTCTGCGGTTTCTGCGGCATTGGCTTTGCTGCGCAGTTGTATTCTGGAGTATTTCAGCAAGGTAACCTTTGGCAGGAAGGATTAAAAAGAGAGGATAAGCTTTTTGAGGCACTGAATTGCGTGAAACAGGCAGGTGAGATGAAAGAAAGAAAAATTTTCAGTAAGAACAGCACCTATCAGCAGATAGAGGTGCTTAAAACCAATCGTAACAAGCGTTATAAATATAACAGATTCCTGGTGGAGGGTGTCCGCAGCCTGAATGAGGCCGTTAAAAACGGCTGGAAGATTCATTCCTTTCTTTATGCGGAGGGAGGCCTGTCCGATTGGGCGATGAATATGATCAGGACGGTACAGACAGAGGAAAATTATTGTCTGACGCCGGAGCTGATGAGAGAGCTTTCCGAAAAGGAGGATACCTCGGAGCTGATGGCGGTGATCGGGATGCGGGAGGACAGGCTGGAAAATGTGCAGCTCTCTGATAATCCTTTTCTGGTGCTGTTTGACCGGCCTTCCAATAAGGGGAATCTGGGAACCATGATTCGCTCCTGCGACGGACTGGGAGCAGACATGCTGATTATCACCGGGCATTCCGTTGATTTATATGACCCGGATGTTGTCGTTTCTGCCATGGGATCCTTTTTTAACCTGCCGGTGGTGAGGATTGATGACAACGGCAGGCTGTACGGATTTATCAGGAAAATGAAGGAAAAATACGCTGATTTCACCGTTGTGGGAACCACGGCCCACAGGGAAAATCCCATTTGGTCCGCGGACCTGACCATGCCTTTAATGCTGATGATCGGCAATGAGACTCTTGGGCTGAACAGGGCTTTTAAGGAGTCCTGCGATCTGCTCTGTACGATTCCGATGGCAGAAAAATCCTATGCGACCTCTTTCAATGTGAGCTGTGCGGCGTCCGTTATGATGTACGAGGTTACAAGGCAAAGGGGAGGCGCCTGATACCGCAAATAAGATCAAGCATGTTACGCTCCCGTCCGGTATCATAAGTACAGGACAGTCAAAAAGAGGTCGCGCGGCAGATGTATGAATGGTATAAGCTGATACAGGCAATCATCGAGGAAATTGATCAGGGCATCAGAAATGAGGACGACAGATTGTCCTTAAATTATTTTGCGGATAAGCTGGGGTATTCCGAGTTTCACCTTTCCAGGAAGTTCAAGGAGATTTCGGGGATGCAGTTTCGGGATTATCTGCGGAATCGGAAACTGGCCTTTGCACTGAAGGAGCTTCGGGATACAAAAAAGGGGATCTTGGAGATTGCCGTAAAATACGGCTTTTCTTCCCATGAAGCGTTTACCCGTGCATTTAAAGAGGTTTACGATATTACGCCCAGCGATTACCGCCGGACCTTAAAACCTGTCGTCCTTCGTACCATCATCAAACCCTTTGACTGTTACTTCACAGAGATTGGAGCAAGAGATATGGAGCAATCAACGAAGGATGTAAAAACTTATTTTGTAACGATTCCTGCACACAAATTTCTGCATATCAAAAATTACGAGAGCGTTGGATATTGGGACTTCTGGCAAAAGCAGAGTCTGATTCCGGGACAGGACTGTGAGACCATCTGCGGCCTGCTTGACAGCATTAAGGGCAAGCTGGACGATATGGAAGGCGACGACGCAAACAGCGGGAGCGGACAGATCATGGCGTTTATGAACGAGCCTGCCGGCAGGATCTGCAGCTGGGGACTTCCCCTTGCGGAATGCTATGGGGTGCGGCTGCCCGCGGACTATGCGGGGGAGGTGCCCCCGCAGATGCTTTTGATCGACGTTCCCGAAGGAGAGTATATTGTTTTTGAACATGGTCCCTTTGATTACAATACCGAAAACTGCAGCGTGGAAGGAAAGATCGAGGCGGCCATGAAGGAATTTGATTATTCCGGTACAGGGTACTGCCTGGACGCTACGCCCGGCAGAGTGTTTTACTTTTATCATGATCCCGAACGGTACTGGAAATATGTCAGGCCGGTAAGGCGGGTATAATCTGACAAATGTCAATACTTGTCGTTTTCCTCATGAATTTCATGGACCAGGGCCTGGAGGAAATAAAGCTCCTTGGCGGCTTTTTCACGGGTGACGCTGGATTGAGGCTGGAAAAGAGTACCGTTACACATGCGTCCCCGCCGGATACCGGTTTCCGAACGGATCAGGCCGAGGCGATAGCATTCTCTGGCGGCCAGGGAAAAGAAATCGGAAACGGCATCGGTGTCCGTAAGCTGTTCCCAGGGCACCAGGGGATAATACATGGCGCTCTCACCCGTGAGGTTGGGATCATAATCCGGATTGTCGGGGGCAATTCCGCAGCCGTTATAATCCGTCATATAGGCAGGCTTTTGGTAGCTTACTGCCCCGGAGCTTAAGGTCTGGGGCGGGAAGGCTGCAAGAAAAGCCCGGAAGACCAGCCACGCCATGGACTCTCTGGTTAAAGGGGAATCCTCCTGCAGGAGACCGGCGGGCAGATCAGGGCTGAGGTGCCGGGCCGTGTGGTTTAAGTCCCCATATCCGGGAAAGGCAGGGAGGTGCAGGGCTTTGGCCAGACTTTTCTGAAATTCTCCTGCGGTTATGGGCGCGGACGGGAGGAAGCAGCCGTCTGCCTGTCGTTCCATGATCCCATGCTTTAAGAGAAATTCAATCTGATTTCTGTAATAAGCGTTTCTGCCGGTCTGAACGTCTTTTGAAAGTTCGGGAAACAACAGGTAACCGTCTTCTGCCTTCAGGGCGTTTAGAACGGCAGGACGGAAATAATCCGCAGGAATCAGGCTTTTGTACAGCAGCTCTTTGGCAACAATGCGGGCAAACTGCTTGGCCAGAGCTTCTTTATAGTGGGTTCCGTCGCATTTATGATCCGGGTGGCCGTTGGCATAGCTGCCGGAATTGGTTTTACCCGGTGTTTCTCCGGCTTCAACGGAAAGGAAGAGGGCTTTAGCCGCTTCCCCGCCTGCCGTCTCCAGGTATCGAATGCTCTCCGTATATAAGTCAATAAAGGGAAGACCGTGCCTGGAGGCGGCAGCCTTCAGCAGTCCGGGACAATCAATGCTGTTTGATTTTGCAAAGCCGCTGTATACAATCCCTTCGGGCCCCGTGGCGTCGCCGTTGATGCGCGTCATGGGAGATACCAGTATCAGGCGGACGTCCATCAGAGCAGCGGCGGGTATAAAGTATTCGTCCAGCCATTTTTGAAAGGTGGCTTCCGTATTGCCCCGGCCAAACCGTGCTTCCGGCCCGTCCACTTCTCCCCTGGCTTCATCGTTGTGTCCGCTCTGCAGCAGCAGGACGTCTCCGGGGTGGGAATTCAGCAGCAG
Source organism: uncultured Acetatifactor sp. (assembly GCA_910586485.1). Taxonomy (GTDB): domain Bacteria; phylum Bacillota; class Clostridia; order Lachnospirales; family Lachnospiraceae; genus Acetatifactor. The sequence continues at coordinate 17,206 of CAJUIA010000035.1, read as the reverse complement.
ATCGTTGAGCCTTCCTTCCCGGTACAAGGTGGACAGAGAGCGTCCGCCCATGGCATAATTGATTACGCAAACCTTGTCCTTATCGAAAAAGTCGTCAAAAATCTGTCCCCATCCGGACATCAGATTTTCCTCATATATATAAGACTTCACGGTGGAGTCTCCCAGCGTGAAGATGGCGGGAGTGCAGGCGGAAGCCGTGCGCGGCGGCAGGGAGCTGACGCGGATGGAGGAGACGGAGACCTCCCATTCCGGAGCGGCAGGCTCGATTTCGATCTCTATGTGATCCCTTGTGTTTATATAGTCGTAGGTCCAGACATTTCCCGTAAAGCCTGCGGTATGGACCCTGGGAATCAGCAGGGCGGCATCCCAGAAGGTTTTCAGGGCAAGCTGCTCCGCGTTCATGCCGGAGACGGAAATAAGCGTCTGTTCCGGCCGGGACAAAACGGTTACTTCGATATGATAAGCGCCGGGCGGCAGGTCTATGCGGAAGGCCATGCCAATGTTGTCATAAGCGTTGGCGTTCCGGCGATAGGCATGTTGAGGACAGGCAGGCATCACCGCGCCCTTTTCGCTCTGTACAATCAGCTCAGGGTAAAGGGTCCTGACGGGCATGGAGGAAGTCTCCTGCAGATAACCGCAGCCGGCCTCCGGGGTGTACAGATCATAAGAGTGTCCCGTAAATAAGTAATTCTTTTCCATCTTTTCTCCTATTCATTAAAATGATTCCGCGGATTTCTTCTTGCGGTAGGCGCCCGGCGTCATGCCCGTAATCTGCTTAAAGCGGCGGATAAAGCTGTTTTGATTATAATAACCCACCTCTTCGGCAATGGCAGGCAGCGACAGGTTTGTACTGATCAGCAGCCGTTTTGCCTTTGCAATCCGCAGATTGGCAATATAGTTCGTAAGATTCTCATCGGTATGGGTTTTAAAAAACTGGCTCAGATAAGAACTGTTGATCTTCATGGCATCTGCAATTTTCTGAGCGGAAAAGTTACAGTCGTCATAATTCTGCATGATATACTGCTGGATCTGCGTCAGCAGATCCGTGTTCTGTTCTTCCTCCGGCGTGTTTAAGGCAATCAGATCCTGAGTTACCTGGTTAAAATAGAGCCGGTAGCTGTTCAGTGTGTCCGCGTGGTACATCAGGAGCAGCGTGTTTGTGCTTTGATGCAGGGCTTCGGGGGGAAGCTCGTTGGTCAGAATGCCGGTTATGGAATTACACAGGCCTTTTGCATTGTCCGCGTTCATTTTCTGTTCCGTAATGTGCGTAAAGATCGTCTCTGCCTGCTGCCGGAAGCCTTCATAGTCCCCGCAGCGGATGGACATCCGCAGGGAGTTCATATTTTCGAAAGGATACAGCAGCAGGGGAGTATCAATAAAGCTCTCGTCGCGGTATGTAATGACGGAGCCGTGTCCTAATACAAAGGAATTATGAAGGGCAAGATCAGCCTCCAGGCAGGAGGACTGAAAGCCTGTTACTTCCCGATAGATTCTGCCAATGCCGATGGTCATGCTAATATCCTTTTCCAGCGCCATGTCCCGCAGATTATGGCATCGGGCTTCGGTTTCTCCGCATACGCCGTCAGCCATGGCCAGTATGACCACATATTGATTTTCTTCAAAAAGCTCTCGGAAATATACCTCATACTGTTCGGAAAAGACGCAGGAGAGCAAGCCCTCCAGGCTTTCGGCAACCGTGCGGTTTTCCGTCTGAATTCCCCGCAGCTGAATCATCAGCACCTGATAATTGGGCCAGGTCAGCTTCAGATTCAGGGAGGCGCCGTCCTTGTTGAAATCCTGTACGGAGGACACATGTCCCTTAATCAGGGAAAATAGCAGGGAATTCTTGAGGGAGCTTAACAGCTTGCTGTTTTTTAAAATATCAATCTGATACCTGCTCTGTCCGGAAAGGTAGTCCAGCACATGATTCAGGGATTCTATTTCGTCATTTTCCGTATACTGCAGCTCCAGCTGATCCGTCAGGATCTTAATTTTCTTTAAGGGAAGATAGTTCAGGCGCATATAGTACCAAATCGTAAAGATGCAGATGGCAGCGGCGGCAGCCGTCACAATGAGCAGCAGCATTCGAATCACGTTCATACCGCTGAAAACCTCGTCCTCATCAATGCCGTACACATAGACCCAGTCGTTTACCTTGGATTTTTGAACAAAGAGAACATAGTCCTTGTTATCAATCCGGAAGTGAGAGGCATTGGCGGAGACGGCATCCCACAGCTCATCGGTCTGCTCTCCGGGCGCAAGCTTCAGGGAGCTGTAGACGGATTCGCCGTTGGAGAGAATGGCGGAAAAGGTGGAATCGGAGGAAAGAACATCGAGAACCTCTGCCAGCTCCCGCTCCCTTACCCAGAACAGTATGGTAATGTTCGGAAGGTTGGACAGGGCGTAGGGGGGGTTAATAAAAGTAATGTAGGCATGGTATTGGTGGGTCGCCACCGAGGTATGGGAGGCCGGCATGGTAACGTTGGTGGTGTAGGAGAGAAACAGATTTTTGGGGTTTTTGACCGTAGGGTACTGATACTCGTTCTTAAAGAACAGGTCTGTGGGATATACCCCGGTGGAGGTATAGATAAATTCCGATTTGGAGTTTAAAAGGCCAATCTCGTCTATAAAGGAGGAAATTGCCGAATAGCTTTCCAGCTCACTGATAATCTTGACATCGCGAATCGGGCTTTCATCCATAATGTAATAAGAAATCAGGTTTTCGTTTGAATAGGCAAGCTGATAGCTGGTCTGATAAAGCAGCTCCAGCTTACCGTCCAGAGCCTCTGCAGTCTGTATGAGGGTTGTATTATGTGACTCTATTGTGTTGGATTTGAGCAGGGGGAAGAGGTATAGAACAATGAAGAGCAGCAGGATACTTAAAGCTAATACCATAACGGAAAAGTAGGAAAACAAATACTTGTAAAAGGTTTTGGAATGTTTGGCAAACATAGCAAAATCTCCCCCATGAAATTTTAAATGAGCCAACAAAAGCTACAAATACATTATATATCTCTTTGCGGCAAATAAACAAGGCAGAGGATATATTCATTTTTTTAAGTGGAATTCCTGCAAAACAGTTTAATACCGGGAGATTTGCAAAAAATATTCATTTTTTTAGCTTTTGCCGGGACAAAAAAATGTGGATAAAGGTGCTGCCTGAGACGGGCAAAATAAAAAATTGAAAATTGATTTATGCAGAATGACGGAAGTAAAATACAAGCAGCAGATAAAGTGTACAAATTAAACAAAGCAAATCGGCAAATATGAAAATGCAAAAAAAGAAATATAAGAAATAATGAAATAAGAAATATTAAAAAAGTAAAAAGAAATAAAAAAAGATGAACGAGAGAAAGGTGACAAACAAAATGAAAGAGATTACGGTTTCGCTTTTTGGGAAAGGTGATTTTACAGACATTCAAAGTGCGATTGACTCTGTGGGGGAGGATGAAAAACAGACTACTATTTATATAAAAGAAGGGGTATATCGAAACCGGGTCAATGTAAACAAGTCGGGGATCAGGATGATCGGCCTGGGTAACGTTGTGATTACATATGGAATCGGAGCCGTAAACAAGGATGCTTACGGAAAGGAATACGGAACCTTCCGCACGGAGACGGTCAGCATAGGGGCGCCGGATTTCAGCGCCGAAAATATTACCTTTGTCAACAGCGCAGGCCCCGGAAACTTTGCGGGCCAGGCTCTGGCGCTTTATGTGCGGGCGGACCGGGTAAGGTTTCGCAAATGCCGTTTTATCGGCAATCAGGACACCATCTATACGGGCAATCCGCAGGAAGCAGGCTTCCGCTGCCGAAGCGGGATAGAACACAGGCAGTATTATGAAGACTGTTACATAGAAGGCGATGTGGACTTTATTTTCGGCAACGGGACGGCGGTATTTAAAGGGTGCGAGATTTATTCCGTTGACAGGCATGAAAAGGAAGGCGGAAATAACGGATATATTACGGCGGCCTCCACGAACCCGGAGACAAAATACGGATACTTATTCTTAGACTGCCGGCTGAGCAGCAGTGCCGCAAAGAATACGGTGTATCTGGGCAGACCCTGGAGGGATGCGGCTAATGTGATCTTTGCGGACTGTTATATGGGGGCCCATATTAAGCCGGAGGGCTGGCACAACTGGGGAAAGCCGGAACGGGAAGAGACCTCCCGCTACAGCGAGTGGGGAAGCACCGGCCCCGGCGCAGGGAATACCGGGCGTGTGGCCTGGGTAAAGCAGATTCCGGAGGAAGAGCAAAGGGCAATATCGCCGGAAGCAATTTTGCGCGGCGACGATGACTGGGACATTAATAGGTGGTAAATGCGGAAGGAAAAGGCAGGATCTGTTATGAATGTGGGAAATAAGAAAAAATGGCTGATCGGTGCGACGGTGGTTTTGGTGCTTGTGGGAGCCGGGCCGGTATCTGACTTAATCGGCAGCAGGAGAGAGGCTCCCCGGATAGACCGGGAAGCGATGACGCCTCAGCGGGGAATGGAAAATGTTACCTACGGATATACCCAGGCACTGGCGGATTACGCTTTAGAACGTCACCCGGAAGGGACGGACAGACTGATACTGTCTGCCGGGGATGCCATTCTGGAGGGGGACGCCAGGCTTACGGAAGCCGAAGCTTACGAAGGCGGGGATACCATGGTTTACTCAGGAGAGCAGGATAATTCCGTGACCTGGGAGTTTGAGATCGCCTCCGAAGGCCTTTATGAGATTACGGTAGATTATCTGGCGGTGGAAGGAAACGGGGCCAAGATACAGAGAATGGTTTTGCTTGACGGCGCAGTGCCCTTTGAAGAAGCGGCCGCCGTCAGCTTTTACAGAGTATTCAGAGAGGGTGACGTTACCTGGAACAGTATCGGTGACGAGGTCTGGCCCGTCCAGAAGGAGGATTGCATCTGGCAGAGGGTGGGGCTGCAGGACGGTCAGGGCTTTTTTGAAAATCCTCTTTTGTTTTACCTGTCGGAAGGCAGACACAGCCTTACCTTCCGCTACATAGATCAGGCAATGGGCATCGGCAGCCTGACCATTGCGGCGCCGGAGCCGGTGATGACCTACGCTGAGGTATGCGCAGAGTATGAGCGGCAGGGGTATGAGAATGCCTCGGAGGGCAGTAATATAAAAATTCAGGCGGAGGACAGCTCCTGGAGAAACGATTCCGTAATCCGGCGGGAAAACAATGTGGATCCCAATGTGGAGCCCTATGATTTAACCGTAAGGCTTTTAAACACCGTAGGCGGATACCGCTGGAGGGTGGGAAATCAGAGCGTTTCCTGGAATATCACGGTTCCGGAGAGCGGCCTGTACACCATAAACATGAAGACAGCTCAGTCCACTACCAGCGGAATGCCCTCTTACAGAAAGATTACCATAGACGGCAAGGTGCCCTTTGAGGAAATGACGCTCTACCAATTTGACTATAATAAAATCTGGTACGGGGAGACGCTTTCCGATGAAGAAGGGAATCCGTATCTTTTCTACCTGGAAAAGGGTACTCACGAGCTGACTTTGGAGGTAAAGCTGGGAGGCTTTACGGAAATTATCGAGCGAACCATAGATGATCTGCAATATCTCTCCGACCTGACCAGGGAAATTACAAAGATTACCGGAACGGAACCGGACCCCAACTATGAGTATGAGCTGTACAGAAGTATGCCTGAGCTGGCGGATGAGATGGGATATGTAGCGGACAGGCTGGAGGAAACGGCAGGGCTGCTGGCGATGATCAGCAACGAGAAGACCTCCATGGAGAATAATTACCGTACCATCGTGGATATGCTGCGGGAATTTGAGAAGGACGTGGACACCATTCCCAGGGCCCTGGGCGAGCTGGATACGGCGCTGTCCAACATGGGAACGTATATCACCAGCATCCAGATCTGCCCCCTGTGTCTGGATTATATAGAGGTCACGTCTCCGGATACGGAGTTTGTGGTGCCAAAGACGTCCTTTTTGAAAAAGACCTGGGCCACCACCGTGAATTTCGTGATGTCCTTCTTTAAGGATTATGACAGCATCGGCATGGTAACCGACGCTTCAAAGGAGCAGAAGGTGCTGGATGTCTGGATCGCCAGAGGCGCCGACTGGGGCGAGCTGTTAAAGGAGATGGCGGACGAACAGTTTACGCCGCAGACGGGAATCGTCGTCAATGTAAACGTCATTCCCAGCGGGCAGCTGTCCACCGGCTCCATCAATACCCTGATGCTTTCCGTAACCTCAAACGATGCGCCGGATGTGGCCCTGAGCGTGGATTATAACCTGCCCTCCGAGTTTGCCTTCAGAGGGGCGGCTGTGGATCTCACACAGTTTGAGGGCTATGAAGAGCTGGCGGCCCAGTATTATGACACCATGTTTGAGCCTTACAGATATAACGGCGGGGTGTATGCTTTCCCGGAGACCATGGATTTCACCTGTATGATTTACCGGACGGATATTATCGAAGATTTGGGGATCGAGATTCCGGAGACCTGGGATGATCTGCTGCAGACGGTGCTGCCGACCCTTTATGAAAACAGCATGACCTTTGCTTTTCCCGTGGACACTACCATATCCACCACCTCGCCCAGCGCGTACCGGGGATATACCATGCTTCTGCTGCAAAAGGGCGGCGCCTATTACTCAGAGGATCTAAGGAGCAGCGCTCTTGACAGCGCAGTGGCTTACGACGCATTCAAGATGTGGACCAATATGTACACAAATTATGATGTGGATGAGCAGTCCAACTTCTTCACCCGGATGAGGACGGGCACCCAGCCCATCGGCATCGGCAATTACACTACCTATCTCCAGATGCTGACCAGTGCGCCGGAGCTGTATGGCAGATGGGCCGTAGCGCCGGTTCCGGGAATGAAGCAGGAGGACGGGAGCGTGAATAATGTGGTGGGTACCATTTCCTCCACATCCTGTATGATTCTGGAGCAGTCCGACCAGCAGCAGGAGGCATGGCAGTTCCTGCAGTGGTGGCTTTCCGAGGAAACCCAGGTCAATTACGGGAGACAGCTGGAGGCGCTGCTGGGCACCGGGGCAAGATGGAACACGGCAAATAAAGAGGCCTTTTACAGTCTTCCCTGGGACAGGGAGCATGAGGCGGTTATCAAGGATTCCCTGGAGACGGCCATTGAGCAGCCGATCGTTCCCGGCGGATATTTTACCGGGCGGCATATTATCAACGCCTGGAACAGAGTGTGCGTAAATAACGAAAATGTCCGGGACGCCCTGGAGAAGGCGGTAAAGGATATTGATGAAGAGATTATCAACAAACGTAAAGAGTTTAATTTGGAATAGGAGGAGCCAAGATGAAGACAAAGACCGGGATTAACGTAAAAGCCTGGATCAGGCGCAATAAGACAGGCTACCTGTTCCTGATGCCCTTTCTTATATTATTTACCGTATTTACCATCGTTCCCGTAGCGGTTTCCATGGGAACCAGCTTTACCAATTACAATATGATCCAGTCCCCCTCCTTTGTGGGCTTTGACAATTACCAGTACCTGATTTTGGATGACGACGTGTTCCTGAAGGCATTGCAGAATACCATGCTGTTTGCCCTGGTCACCGGTCCCATCGGCTATTTTGCCTCCTTTTTCATGGCATGGATTATCACCCTGGTGAAAAGGGGAAAAGGCTTCTTTTCTCTGGCCTTTTACGCACCGTCTCTGACCAGCGGGGTGGCCATGTCCACGATCTGGCTGATTATCTTTTCCGGAGACAGGTACGGGTATCTGAACAACCTGCTGCTGAAGGCAGGCCTGATTACGGAGCCCATCCTTTGGACCAGCGATTCCACCTATGTGTTGAAGGTCATCATGCTGATTTCCATCTGGATGAGCATGGGTACAGGCTTCCTGGTATTCCTGGCCGGTTTTCAAAATATTGATCCTGCCCTTTATGAGGCGGCAAGGGTGGACGGAATCAAGAGCCGGTTTCAGGAACTGCGATACATCACCTGGCCGCTGATGAAGCCCCAGCTTTTGTTCGGCGCCATTAATTCTATCGTGGGTTCCTTTGCCGTGTTTGACGTGGCAACCGCCGTGGCGGGAATGCCCAGCCCCAATTATTCGGCCCACACCATAGTGGCCCACCTGTACGATTATGCGTTTACCCGGTACAACATGGGATACGCTTCATCCGTGGCCATGATTTTGTTCCTGATTACCTTTGTGATGGGCCGTGTGTGTATGAGGCTGTTTAAGTCGGAGGAGTAGAAAGCAATGAAAGCGAAGATCATAAGACGAAAAAAGATAAAGTTTAGTCAGATTCTGCTCATTCTCCTGCTGGGGGCGCTGGTATGCTTTACCGGGCTGCCGCTGGTGGCCATGGTATGCAGGGCCTTGATGTCCACGGAGGAATTGTATATTTATCCCCCCAGGATTATCTGTCATAATCCCACGCTGCAGAATTTCAGCGATCTGCTTACCTCGCTGAACGCATCGGTGGTCCCCTTTACCAGGTATGTGTTTAACAGCATTTTTACCACGGTAGTGACGGTGGTGCTGAGCATTCTGGTCTGCAGCCTGGGCGCTTACGGTCTGACCAAGCATAAGCCGGCAGGAGCGGACGCCATATTCGCGGTGGTGCTGGCAGCGCTGATGTTTTCCACCCATGTGACCCAGATTCCCAATTACCTTGTGGTAAATAAGCTGGGGCTGGTGAATTCCTATCTGGCGCTGATTATTCCCAAGATTGCGGTGGCGTATAACTTCTTCCTGGTAAAGCAGTTTTGCGAACAGCTGCCGGATTCCATTCTGGAAGCGGCCAGGATAGACGGCTGCTCGGAGCTGGGCATCTTCTGGAAGATTGCCATGCCTCTGTTAAAGCCTGCATGGAGTACCCTGGCGGTGTTCTCCTTCGTGAACAACTGGAACGATTACTTTTCACCGTTGATTTTTATCAGAAGCGACGCGCTTAAGACCCTGCCGCTGGCATTACAGACGCTGGCCGGCGGCGCGGGTGTCGTGGCAAGGGCAGGAACAGTGGGCGCTGCCACCCTGATCACTACCCTGCCGGCAATTATCGTGTTTGCGATTTTCCGGGGAAAGGTGATGGAGACCATGACTTATTCCGGAATTAAGAGTTAAGGAGGAGCGCTGCATGAAGAGGAAAAGAAAATGGAAATTGCTCATAAGCAGCCTGCTTCTGAGTACGGTGCTTGCGCTGATTCCCTCAGAAAACGTGCTGGCGGCAGGAAGGACATATGTGGTGGACGAGGATGATAATCTGATACCGATACCCGCAGCGTATGAGGTGTATGACAGCATTTATAACCTGAAGGAATACGGCACGCTGAGCCATCCCCAGGATATTCTGTTGGACGGAACGGATATATATGTGGCGGATTCGGAAAATAACAGAGTCCTGAAGATGGACAAAAGCGGAAATGTCCTGCGGGAATATACGGAAGCCTTTGAGCAGAAGCTGAAAAATCCCTGTGGAATCTTTGTGGATGGGGAAAAGAATATCTGGATTGCGGATACGGGAAACTTAAGGATTGTGGTGATAGATCAGGAAGGGAACAGCCTGGAGACCTTTGGCAAGCCGGATTCCAACCTGCTGTCGGAGACCTTTGCCTTTGACGCACAGAAGATTGCGTTAAACAGTATCGGCAATATTTATGCCTTAAAGGGCGCAAACCTGATGAGTATTGACAGGGCAAACAATTTTCACGGTTACCTGGGGGCGGTGGAGGTGGGATTTTCCCTGAGCCGGCTCCTGGTCAGAACCTTCGGCTCCAGGTCACAGATTGAAAGAACCATGAAGCAGCAGCCGGCATCCTATTCCAATTTTATGATCGGAAATGACGGCATGATCTACGGCGTGCTGGCTACCGGAGAAAAGAACCAGATCAGACGCCTGAATTCCGTGGGAAATAATACTTACCCTGAGGATACCTATGGGTTTTCCATTCGACAGAAGGGAAAAAAGGAGCTGACGAAGCCGTTTTTTGCGGATATTACGGTGGCGGATAACGGGATACTGACAGTGGTGGATAAGAATACGGGGCTGCTCTACCAATATGACCAAGACGGCAATTTACTGGCAGCCTTCGGCGGGATAGGCAGCTATGCAGGTACTTACTCCGTGCCTGTGAGTCTGGACGTGGACGATGAGGGCTTTCTCTATGTGCTGGATTACAGCGCAGGAACGGTGACCATCTTAAAGCCCACAGAATTTATCAACCTGGTGCATCAGGCCGTAACCCTGTATGATGCGGGAAAATATGCGGAATCCAAGGAATATTGGCAGAAGGTGTCGGAGATTGACTCTAATTACGCTCTGGCCCATCAGGGTCTGGGGAAAGCTCTTTTCAAGGAAGAAAAGTACAAGGAATCCCTGGATCAGTATAAGCTGGGGGACGACAGGGAGGGTTACTCCCAGGCCTATTCCGAGTACAGGCATGAGCTGTTCCGCAGGAATTTTATCTGGGTGGTGATTGCAGCCTTTGCCATAGTCGCCGGATTTTACAAGCTGATCTGCCTGGCAAAGGACAAAGCGAAGATATGGGCCCAGACGGCACAGATGGGAGGTGACCTGCGATGAAAGAGGCCTTAAGGCTTTCGGTGATGGTTTTGTTTCACCCCATAGCAACCTTTGAGTACATAAAGAGGCACAGGGACGCCATCGGCTACTGGGTGATTCCGGTAATCATCTTTTTGGCGCTGGTCATGCAGATTATTTCCATATACGGTACCCATTACCCGCTGGCTGCGGTAGACGTGAAGAATGCCAATATCTTTTTTGAGAGTGCCAAGGTGTTTCTTCCGGTGGTGACCTGGGGGGTGGCTTCCTATGCCATGACCACCATTCTTGACGGGGAGACGAAGTTTCTGGAATCCATGCTGGCCATAAGCTATTCCATGATGCCTTTTCTGATTATCGTGCCCCTGCTGACTCTTTTCTCCAGGATACTGGAAATCGGACAGAGCAGTCTGTATTACGGGATTTATGGGGCAATGCTTTTCTGGATTGTGGCTATGTTCCTGATGGCCATGAAGGAGATGAATCATTTTACCCTGGGCAAAACAGTGGTGGTAACCCTGCTTTCCCTTTTTACCATGATGCTGATCTGGGCGTCGGCAGCGCTGCTGTTTTCTCTGTCAATGCAGTTTATCACTTTTGTGAAGGAAGTAATCATGGAAGCGAGGTACCTGTTCGGATGAAAAAAAATAAGATGATACAAGTCCTGCTTCTGATGCTCACCGTTTTTCTCTGTGCCTGCGGCGATGGGGACAGCGAGCGGAAAACTGCCACCGCAGCCTATGCTTCGGAAGGCGGCAGCGACAGCAGGATTGAAAATGAAAGATATGAATTGACGCTGGGAGAAAATTATTCCGTCATGACACTTAAAGATAAGGTGACGGGAGAAATCTGGTCCTCTTCTCCCACAGATGAAAATTTTGACAGAGAAAGCCTGAATCCTCTCTGGCAGAAAAGGACATCGTCGGTTTTGCAGATCGGCTATACCAATATTGCTGCCGGTCTGGGAGTCATCAACAACTCGGCTCTGCTGCAGATGGATTATACGGCGGCCGGCCGGCTGGAAGGGGATGTACTCTATGTGAGCTATGATCTGCTGCAGCCCGGAATCAAGCTGACCCTTGCCTTTTCTCTGGAAGAGGACGGGTTTCGGGTGAGGATTCCCTATGATGGGATAGAAGAATACGGAGACACCTTTTCCCTGGTCAGCGTGGCGGTGCTTCCCTTTATGGGAGGCGCTGCAGACGGCTCGGAGGGCTATTACCTGTATCCTGACGGCTCCGGGGCAATCATGGAATTTCAGGATATTGCCCATATCGGGGTCAGCAATTATTCCTATGAAATTTACGGGAATATGGAAAAGTACGAGGAAATGTGTACGGAATTTGAGCCGGAGCTTCCCCAGGTAATGCTCCCGGTATACGGTGTGAAAATCGGTGACAGAGGGTATCTCACTGTAGTTACTCAGGGAGAGGCAGATTCCCGGATTACCATATCCTGCTCCACCAAGGTAATCCCCTTAAACGGTATCTACGGGGAATTTATTTACCGCAGAGGATTTGAGGATGCCAGAGTAAAGACCAGTACGGTTTTATCCTATGCCAGCGGCTTGATCGAAGGAGACCGGGAGATCTATTACCGGTTTCTGGAGAAGGGTGCGGCAGACTACAGCCATATGGCGGTTAATTACCGGGAATACCTGCAGGCGCAAGGTATCCGATACGGCGGGGATCAGGGGGAATATCCCCTGATGCTGGACATTCTGATGGGAATTGAAGAGGAAGGACTTCTCTTTGACGAGTTTAAGCAGACTACCAGCTTTGAGCAGGCGGAGAATATGATGTCCGAGCTGACGGCGGCCGGTGCGGCCGGGCTGCAGATTAATCTGAAGGGCTATACGAAGGATGGATATAACTCGGAGCCGCTGGAATTTGGCATCAACAGCGCCATCGGCGGAAAAGGCGGGCTGGAAAAATTTTTGCGGGCAGCAGGGGAGGTCCGGGTGCCGGTTACCCTGGACATGAATATCCTGAACGCCTGGGACAGAAAGGGTGGATTTTCCACCCGGACAGACATTATCTATCTGGGAAATTACACGGTTTTGACCGATCAGGACAAAGCGCTGTTTCTGCTAAGCCCGGAGGTGGCAAAGAAAAGGATGGAAAAATTTACCGGAAAGGCGCGGAGCTTTGAAATTGCGGGCTACTCCTTAAGCGGAGTGGCGGATGTGCTGGCCTATAATTACAATGACGGCCACCGTTACAGCGCGGAGGACACCATTGGAATCTGGCGGGATATTTTAAAGGAGCTGAAGGAAAGTGCCTCCAAGGTGACGGTGACCGGAGGAAACGGCTATGTGTTTGGCTATGTAGACTGTATGAAGGATATACCGGAGGAAGATCTGGGCTTTCGTTATACCACCGGAAGCGTGCCCTTTTATCAGATGGTGGTGCATGGCATGGCTGATTATACCATGAAGGCCGGAAACCTGTCCGGTGACCTGGAGACGGCAAAGCTCAAGTGGATTGAGTACGGCTGTGTTCCCTACTTTGAACTGACATACGAGGGCTCTGAGGATTTGATGCACACTTCTTATAATCAGCTGTTTACCTCCAGGTATGACAGCTGGAAGGAGGACGTGATCGGGCTCTATACGGAGATGAAGGAGGCAGTGGGCGGGCTGCGCAGTCTGACCATGGAGGAACACGCCGATCTGTCCGGCGGCCTGTACCGTGTGACCTACAGCGACGGAACCAGGGTTTATGTGAATTATTCCGATGATGACCGGGAAGCGGACGGCGTTCAGATTTCGGCCAGAGGCTATCAAGTGGTGAAGGGGGAAGCGTCATGAAAGGGAAAAAGCTTCATATGACAATCAACCGCAGAAGAGGGATTGAGGCATTTATATTTCTGCTTCCGTGGCTCATCGGGCTCTGTCTCTTTTTCATCTATCCGATTATTGTTTCGGTGAGGCTCAGCTTCAGTGAGATTACCAGATTTAAGGGCTTCATTATGGAGTGGGTGGGCCTGAGTAATTATAATTATATTTTCCTGTATGATACAAAATTCGTGCCCACTTTCCTACAGGTGATGGCAGATACGCTGCTGAATACGCCGATTTCACTGGTGTTTTCGCTGCTGATTGCCATACTGATTAACCGGCCCATGAAGGCCAGAGGGTTTTTCCGGACGGTATTTTTCATTCCGGTGCTGTTAGGCAGCGGCTACGTAATGAAGCAGCTGTTGGGCATGGGGGCCGATACTACCAGTATTACGCAGGGAATCATGGTGCCGGAGCAGATGCTGGATTTACTGGGGCCCACCTTTTCTCCCGTTGTACAGTCGGTGCTGGACCGCATTACCATTGTCTTCTGGAAATCGGGAGTGCAGATTGTGCTGTTTCTGGCGGGGCTTCAGGGGATCTCATCCTCTCTGTATGAGGCGGCAAAGGTGGACGGGGCCACTCAGTGGGAAATGTTCTGGAAGATTACGCTGCCGCTGATTTCACCGGTGATCCTGTTGAACTTCGTGTATACCATGGTGGCGTTCTTTACGGACTCCAACAATGCGCTGGTGGATTATATCGTAACCCAGATTTTTAAGAATCAGCAGTTTGAATACGGCGCCGCCATGAGCTGGGTATATTTTGTATTTTCCTTTACGATCTGTATGGTGGTGATTGCCGTACTCAGGAAGCGGACCTATAACATGGGTGACCGGGCATAGTGTGAAGGAAATGAAGATTTTCTAAGTCTGCTGCCGAATTGCATTCGGCATGGGACGCAGACCAAGAAAATCTAAGTCATTCCCCGAAGAATCGCAAGAGCAGCGATTCTTCCTGCTTGATTTAAATGCCGCTTGCGCGGCGGAATGAGAGGAAATATGAGATTGAAATTGGAAAAGCTGTTGGTGGAAAGTCTGACGGCACAGAGAAAGGATACAGGAAAGCGGAAGGCAAAGAGCTTTGTAGTCCGCCTGCTGTTTTACCTGGTGGTCTGTGATCTGGCATTTGTATTTCTGTATCCTTTTATTACGGTGATTGTGGATTCACTGAAAACGGACAGCGATATTGTCAATATTACCGTGAAGTGGCTTCCCAGCTCTCCGGAGTGGAACAATTATGTGGTGGCGTGGAAGAGGCTGAAATATGTTCAGTATTTCACCAATTCCATGGTGGTCTGCGTCTTTTCCACCCTGGGGCATGTATTTGCCTGTTCCTTTGCAGGGTATGCCTTTGCCAGATATAATTTCAGATTTAAAAACATATTGTTCGGGCTGGTGGTGCTGACCATGCTGGTGCCTGCCCAGGTGTTGATTTTCCCCCTTTATATGCAGTATTCCAACTGGGGCTGGATCAATACCTATCTGCCGCTGATTGTGCCCACCTTTTTCGGGTTTGGTTTAAGCGGAGGCTTCTTTATCTTCCTGTTCCGCCAGTTCTTTGCGGGGCTGCCCTATGAGATGGAAGAAGCGGCCAGGATAGACGGCTGCGGCGCTTTTAAGACCTTTTTCCGCATTATGATACCCATGGCGAAGTCCTCGGTCCTGGTGTGCTGCGTGCTTTCCATCGTGTGGCACTGGAACGATTACTTTGAGCCGGGGGTCTATGTGACAAATATAGATAAAATGCTTCTGCCCAGCAGACTGCCGGTGCTTTACAGTCTGTTGAATGCGGAACAGTTCGACACCATTCACGTCAATGAGCTGGACAGCATTATTTTTAACGAGGCCATGCTGATGGCAGCTACGTTCCTCGTGATTTTACCCATATTGATTATTTATTCTGTTCTGCAGAAAAAGTTTATGGAAGGAGTGGAGAGATCAGGACTTACCGGTATTTAAAAGGGAGGAAACGTGCAGAATAGTTAAATAAATAAATTGAAAACAAGTGACAGAGCTTAAAATGTTAGGAGGATTCAATATGAAATTCAACAAAATGAAAAGAGCGATTGCACTGGCAAGTGTACTGACAATGGTGCTTCCGCTGGCGGCCTGCGGCGGTAATGACGGCGGCAATTCTTCACAGGGAAGCGACAGTCAGGGCCAGAACCAAAGCCAGGATACCAATAACGGCAGCACTGCAGAAAATGAAAGCAGCAGCCAGCAGTCGGAAGCCCAGGGAACGCCGGAAGCGTCTTACCCGGATGATGTGACGCTTACATATTATCTCAGAGGCGGTACTGCGGAATATGAGCCCTATCTGTACAAGGACCTGGTGGGTATGCAGAAGATTCAGGAAGCAACCGGCATTACTCTTGACTACGAGGTGGTCTGCGGAGACAGCGACACCATTCAGACACAGTATCTCGCCATGATTCAGAGCGGAAAATATCCCGATGTGATTCAGTGGCTGCACAAGGAGTCCTATAACGGCGGGGTGGATCAGCTCTACAAGGACGGCGTGATCATCGAGCTGAATGACCTGATTGAGAATCATATGCCCAACCTGAAGAAAATTCTGGATGAGCATCCCAATCTGGCAAAGGATATGATGAACGATCAGGGGCAATACTTATACTTTACCAAGCTGAATCCGCTGGAGAGCCAGGATGACCTTGTAGGGATCTGTAATTTCGGCTTCCTGATGAGAAAGGACTGGCTGGAAAATGTGGGCTTAAACGCTCCTACAACCATTGATGAGTGGTATGAGGTTTTGAAGGCATTTAAAACCCAGGATCCTAACGGCAACGGTATTGACGACGAGATTCCCTTTGACGCAGGCGCAGCAGGCCTGAATCTGTTCTACCCTGCATTCAATATTTTAAACGGAATCTATGTGGATCCCGCTACAGGCAAGGTGGGCTACGGTCCGTACAGCGAAAACTACAGAGGATTTCTGACCACTATGAACAAGTGGTATTCCGAGGGGCTGATCGGTAATATCTGGGCGGAGGAAGGAAGTTACGCCATTGCTGACGGCGGGTCTACGGACGAGCATATTTACGGCGACATTGCAGGCTCCTGGAAGGGTCTTGCAAACAACTGGGAACAGAGACTGCCCGGCATTCTGGAGAAGAACCCCAATGCGGATCTGGTGGCATGTATCTGGCCCTATTCCACAGTGAGCTCCGGTGTGCAGTATACGCCCAACACCTACTATTCCACCATTGACAGGACCACTACCTGCATTTCCGTGGACTGCAAGTATCCTGAGGCTGCTGCAAAGCTGATTGATTATATGTACAGTGAAGAAGGCGGAATGTATCTGACCTGGGGTGTGGAAGGCGAGACTTATTCCACTGATGCAAACGGCAGACATGAATGGACCGATTACGGCAATGAAGTGATTGAGTATTATGACGGCAGCTTCCCCAGAAAGTTTACCTATGCAATGGCTCATGTAAGCTTCCCCAGATTCGGTCAGAATGATGTCAGCAATACTTATGGCGATGAGTATGCCAATGCCTGCGACATCTGGTCGAAGTGCGATGTTTCCCTGATTTATCCCGGAGCCATTGCCATCACCCAGGATGAGCTGGATGCGGCAATCGGCGCCGAGTCGGATATGGGTGATTACATCAGCGAAATGCAGATGAAGTTTATCACTGGCGAAGAGCCCCTGACGAATTTCGACACCTACCTGGAAGAGCTGAAGAAGAAGGGTGTAGAGGATTACATCAAGGTTTACCAGGACGCATATGACAGATATAATGCAAGATAACTAAGGATATGCTATAATCCCGAGTTTGACACTTGTGAAATCAAAAAGTGGCTACAAACCC
>CAJUIA010000034.1 GCA_910586485.1 uncultured Acetatifactor sp. | reverse complement strand
CTAGAGCGCCTGGTTTGGGACCAGGAGGTCGCAGGTTCGAATCCTGTTACCCCGATTGACGAAATGTTATATAAAACAGCTAATGAGCCAGTGCTTCTGGCTCATTACTTGTTTATTTTGTACATTCTAATCTGTCCTTTTGTCGAATACATACCGCGAAGACGCAGGAAAAGGCATTTGTACGCCGACGGTACGCCCCCTGATTACTCCGTCCGAACTCCCACTGCGCTCCACTTACACTCCACTTATCCAGTAGCAGGTGGAACAACAAGAAGTTAAAATTGTATTTCCAATTTCTGCGCAGGCACATTATTGGTTTGCGGACGGATTGCACATTGGACAGTTTGTAGAACTGTTGCAAAAACAAAAGCAGGAGGTATATACTATGCGGACACCGGAAGAAATGATAGATTTAGTATTAAGCATTGCAAAAGAGGACGAACGCATCCGAGCAGTAACTATGGGTGGTTCCAGAGCAAATGCAGACTGCCCTGTGGATGTGTATCAGGATTTTGACATTGCTTTCTATGTGGATGATGTCACGCCATTTTGGGATAATGTGGAATGGATCAAAGAAAAGTTTGGGATGCCATCCTTGATGCATAAGCCTGAAAGCATGGAATTGATACCTCCGGATAATGACGGCAATTATTTTTATCTGATGATATTTGCGGATGGAAACAGAATTGATTTAAATGTCACGCCGGAGAAATATGTTGATGACGGTGAGCCAATGCTGCTATTACTGGATAAAGATAGAACATTTCCCAATATACAGATTGCGGAGGGCTTTTGGTATGTAAAAAAACCATCCGCCCATATATTTGCAGATTGCTGCAGTGAATTCCACTGGTGCCTGAACAATGTGGCAAAGGGAATTGCCAGAGATGAACTGTCCTATGCAATGGAAATGATGAATCATTATGTCAGAGACATGCTTATTCTTATGCTGGAGTGGTATGTGGGCATAAATTATGACTTTAAGGTTTCTCTGGGGAAATGCGGCAAATATTTAAAAAAATATTTACCGGAAAATATATATAAAAGGTTTAAGGCCACATATTCCGATGCAGATTACGGCAATATGTGGAAGGCGGCATTTGATATGCTTTACCTGTTTGGTGATGTGGCAAGAATCGTTGCCACAAAATTGGAGTTTACATATGATGAATCAGAAGAAAAAGGTATAGAGAGCTATATGAAACAGATAAAAGGTGATTTGCTGAAATATAATATTTAAAAGCATGTAAATAAAATAGCGTTGGAACGTATGGATATTTGACATTGTTATTCCGATGTATCTTGCAATCGCAAAACGCATATGCTATAGTGCCAGTAGGCAAAGAGCAGTAAATAGTCCATGCAGGACGACAACGAAAGCCCCGGTGTTCCAGCGCCGGGGTTTTCTATTCCCAATTTTGGCAATGGCAGGGCTTAGAGCCATAGGCTAGTTACCGCCTATTTGTCGCTGTCTAACCATTTGATGATGTAATGGCAAATTACACCAGCCGCAACAGTGACAATAAGGGCAGCAAATACTTCCATGCAGTTCACCTCCTACTACAATGTCTGGAGCATGAAGTTATTAAGGATGTAGCAGACAGAATTCGGGAGACAATGGCCTATTTGCGCACCGCAGAGATTGAGGCCCAGCAGCTTTATGAATTGGGATTTAGTCCGACGCGGATACGCAAAGAGGCCATGAAACTGCTGTGTGCAGATCAGGAATACCGGAAGGCTGTGGCAAAGAACACTCTGGACCATAAAAAGACGGTCAGGAGGTTGCTGCAGGGGATTATAAGCACAGTAGGAAAAATAGATAAGAAGCTTTTAAAAGAGGCTGCCGATCTGTCTTATCTGGATGATCTCCGGGTATGGAAGCAGGCGGGAAAGGCAGCGGTGAGAACGGGAGTACACCAGATTTCTGCGCGGATTATGGATGCCAATATACAGAATACCGGCGAAAACCTGGTATATGTTTCCAAACACTGGGGCGCCAGAAATATAGGGACAGGGCACGCCAATCATGAGCAGTGGCAGGGCAGGGTCTACTTTATAAAGGATGGTACAGACTATTCCGAAGAAGCGTACCGGATCGGCCAGGACAGGATCATGTCTCTGTGGTATGCCACTGGGTACAGCGCGGACGGCGCTAAGCATTGGGGTTGAACGGCTATAACTGTCGTCACAAGCATCATGTATGGTTTGAGAGGACTTCTTCTCTTCCCAAGGAGGACCCGGAGCCGGAATCAGTTACAATTAAAGGGAAAACCTATGACTATTACCATATGACACAGAAGATGCGGTCTATGGAGCGGAATATCCGTGCCCTGCAGCGGGAGCGGGAAGCGCTTTCGTCCTTGGGTGGGGATACAAAGGCCATATCCTCTAAAATAAAAGGGAAAATCAGAGAATACGAAGAGTTCTGCAGGAAATGCGGAGTAAAGCCGGATATTAACCGCCTGCGGTATGAGTGCGGCACGTCTGACCTGACGAAGACAGAGGCATGGAAAAATATGAAGAAGAGAAAAAAGCGGTTGCAGATGAACTGAAATCTGGTACAATAGATTCATCAAAAGAGGAAAATCAAGTGCATAGGGTTGGCAAGATTAACAGGGAAATATACAAGTGCATAACAGAGGACATTGTCACGGATGAGGTGGTCATAACAGACGAGCAGATTGCGCATATAAAGGACAGGCATCCGAATGACTATGAAAGGTTTTCACAATATTTTGGCCAGATTGTTGCTGAACCGGATTATATAATCAAAGCAAACAAGCCGGATACAGCGGTGATTTTAAAAGAGATTTTGGAAGGAGATGAAAGATTTCAGACGGTGCTTAGGCTGTGCACGTCAAAAGAACCGGAGGGTTATAAAAATTCTATCATCACATTTCTTAAAATTGACGAAAAAAGATGGAACCGTTATCTTAGGACAAAAGAGATTCTTTACAAAAAGGAGTAATTCTGTTATGATATACATACAATAAAGAGAGTTCTTTGAGGTGGTCAATTTCGTGGCAGCCACACACCTTATGGGTCAAAAGAGATGCAGGGGAACGCCACGCCTGCCAAAGAACTCTTTTTACTTGATTTTATTAATATGTTTTTTCTATTGGAAAATTTGTTCGATTCCCTATTGTTTTCTTGATAATACTATGTTGCAATATGTACGTGATGAATTTAATGCAGCCCACAAAATAAGGGGGTGTTAGTAAGGAAACAGTCATATTGGCGGAAGTGTCCGAAGTGTGGTTATCCTCACTTTATTAAAAAGTATAAGGACACGGTACTTATAAATTTTCCGGCCTATTATAAAGACATGCAAGACCGAAATAAATAGATCAACAAAGAGCCAGGAGCCGAAAGTGGAATCTGTAATATGATTCCGGTACGGCTCTTTTTTAAGTAAAAAATTGCGGCCGGGCTTTGAAAAGTTTGGCTGGTTTTGGCTGGATTTTTATGCTATAGTCGGGAAATGAATTGTAAGCAGGACAAGCTTTTGGTATAATAAAGGTGTTCTGCGTAAAAGGGATTAGGCATGTCGGATATTTTAAAGGAGGGTAATCAAATGGATGCAAAATTAGGAGCATGGCTGGATGAGGAAATGAAGGAGTTTTCGGAGGTACTGCAGGCGTTCAAAAAGAAGCAGAAGAACAAGGCTCCGCTGTGGATGGCGGCATTTTTGATCGGCATGGTTGCCCTTGGATTTATTGTAGGATATGATGCTGCTTATGTGATGCGGGTCCATTTTCCCATCGGCTGCGGCATTGCGCTTTTTGCTGGGCTCTGCTTTTGGCTGCCTTCAAAGATTTCCAATGTAAAAGCCGTGCGGAAGGCCTACGAGAAGGCTATGCAGGAATTTTTTCAGACGGAGGAAGACAAGGAGCTTTTTGTTAAGCAGATGGAATCCGGTGATTATGGCAAGGCAAATTTTTATAATGTCAGCGAGGAAACTTATCCGGGCCGTTTTATTGCCGGACCTGATTACTGGGTGTTTTTTAACAGATTCTGCCGTTTTATCAGAACGGAGGATATTCAGAGCCTCAGCAGGCAGAATGAATCCACAAGGGTATCTTATAATACAGGCGCAGGCATCAGAGGAAAAAGCATTGCAATCGGCGTTTCCCTTATCATTAAATACAAGGAGGGCTCTGCATCTGCGAAGGCAAACAGGAACGCCGAAGAGACCTTATTCTTTTCCAAAAGTGAGCAGTATCAGGAGGCAATGGAGTTGATTAAAGCCAGGTGCCCTCAGTATTTAAGCTGGGCCGGCGATAAAAGAGAGGGCTGAGGAAAGCAGCGCAGGGAGAATGAACGTCAGGCGGCAGATGAGGAATGACTGTCGGGCGGCGCAGGGAGAAGGACTGTATGAAGGTGAAGGGCGGAAGCCGTGAAATTACGTGGCAAGTGATAAAGGTGATCCTGGCAGGGCTGACGGCGCTGGCTTTTATAAAAGCTGTTTTTGTGAGTCTGGATATTGACGAATCTTATGCAGTGGCCCTGGGCTACCGCCTGGTAAGTGGGGACAGACTGATGCGGGATATGTGGGAGCCCCATCAGTTCAGTGCGCTTCCTGCGGCTTTTCTGGCAGCGCCGTATATTTGGATACGCGGTAATACGGAATATCTTGTGATTTGGCTAAGGATTGCCGGGGTGCTGATTCATCTGGGCTTGGGTCTGCTTTTGTACAGACGCCTGCGAGGCAGTGCAGGCAAGGCCCCTGCTTATATAATCATGCTTCTGCATCTGAATTTTCTGCCCAAGTGGATCCAGATGCCGGAATTTGAGCTGATACATTACTGGTGCCTGCTGGGCATATTTTTAGCGTTACATGCTTACTATACCAGCGGCGGGAAGAGCAGAATTCTGCCTGCCGTGGGGGGATGCCTGTATGTATTCAGCATCTTGTGTTATCCCACTATGTTTCTGCTGTATCCCTTTTATATTCTGGCAATGTGTCTGCTGGAGCGGCAGTACTGTGGGGCGGCCGGAAGGAAAGTCTTAAAGAGCGGTGCTTTATTTACCGGCGGCGCGTTTTTGGTCGGGGCGGCGCTTTTAGCGTATTTATTCAGCTATATGCCCTTTGATGATTTCCGCCGGTATTTGTCATACATTTTTCTGGATACCTCTCATGGAATATACACTATGAGCGAGAAGTGGGCTATGTATCTGGCGCAGATACAGGCGCAGTGGAAGGATTATGCCGGCAGTCTCCTGGCGGCAGCGGGGATTCTCCTGCTTGTCTATATGCTGTACCGGCTTATCCGCCATGTCTCCAGGCGGCAGAAGGAAGGGAAGGTTATCCTGCCTGAAATGGGAGGGGTATGGAAGCTGATTTTGGCAGTGCTGATTTTGGCGGGACTGCTGATGCAGGCGGAGGCGGTCGTGGGGTGCCTTTTCCATGATGAAAATCAGTTTTATTTGCAGCTCCGCTATATGGCGGTGCTTCTGCCGGCAATGGTTTTAGGATTTCGTTACCGCAGGCGCATGGGGCTATGGCTGTATCTGTGTGTTATTCCCGGCTTTCTATCCGTGGCAGCAGTGCTTTTCCTGACAAATATGGATACGAATACCACATATGCCAAGGGCTTTCTGGGAGTATTGGGGAGTCTGCTGATTTTTCGTGAGTATATTCGTGAAAATTTGAAAAGTACCTGTTGGGAAAAGCTTTTTTCCCTGCTACAGGGCGGTTTGGAGCTTGGGATGCTGGCAGCGCTTTTGGTATGCCGTCTGGTGTTGATCCGGGTATCGGGCTGTCTGCCCGTTACGGTGCGGGCGCCCTTGGAAAAAATGGATGCAGGGCCCGAAAAGGGTATTTATATTATGGCGGATACCGCAGGGGTTTGGAATGATAATTACAGGGAGCTGGAAAAGTATATAAACCGGGAAGATAAGGTCCTGTATATCGGAGCGGAAAGCCTTGCCTATGTGGGAATGGAGGCCGTACTGTCCACGCCTTCCACGCTGGGGACGGTAGTGTATAATGAAATGTTTTTGTACTATTATGAAGAGCATCCGGACCGGATACCCGACGTGGTGGTGTTTGACAAGACCTTTGGGGAAAATCCGGCGTATTATCTGACCTATGCCCTTTCTGTCCAAAACGGAGCGCTGTTTCGGTGGGTGGAAGAAAATTACGGGGATGGGCAGGTGGTGGAGACGGATCATTTACTTATCCTGGAAAAGCGGCAGGAGCAATGAGCATTGCGTGGAGAAACACGGCGATAACGCTGCATCCTGCCCACGCATATTATGCCAGGAAATCGTCATTTGTCCGTTGAGGGTAGAGACGCCG
Organism: uncultured Acetatifactor sp.; assembly: GCA_910586485.1. Lineage (GTDB taxonomy): Bacteria > Bacillota > Clostridia > Lachnospirales > Lachnospiraceae > Acetatifactor. Next base: position 35,901 of record CAJUIA010000034.1, on the reverse strand, counting down.
ATGATGTTCCGGGAATAAGAGACTGCGGGAGGCACAAAAATTATGTTCCTGATCCGGCAGCTTCCGTAAACGGTGGGTATATCCACTGTGGTCAAATTGCTGATACCTAAATCTCTCTTGGTTTTCCCGATATACCCCATTATTTTTGCAGTCTGCCGGGCCAGCCGGTCCGAGCAGCAGCCGTGGGTTTGAAGTAAACAGGCGTCTGTTAATGTTTTTGGCAGGCAGGCGATAAACTGCAATGGAAGCATCTTCTTTTTCCGCAGCTTTCGGTATATTTTTTTATGGACCTGCAGTGCGTTATCCGCGAAGGTCTTTTTGGTATGATAACAATAATTTATACTGATGCCGGAGGTGAGATTGGACATGGCTTCATTTTCATTCTCACGGATGCTGACAGGGATTCCGACCTCACATTTTTTTCCGTATCTTTGCAGAAATCCGGTGACGAGATAGCTGTTGACGGAACAGCCGATCTGTCTGGACTTTTCTATGATCTGCTTTGTTTCGTCGGCGGACAGGGTCTGATACTGGATTTGGGAAGCGGTATTTTCCCAATATTTGTGATGCAGGGCATAGTAGTCCTGCCAGTTAAAGCAGCGATTTTTCCATTTGCGGCGGCAATAACGGATATATAATTTTGCGGACAGGGGCAAAGGCCTCACAAAGGAAGCTTCCGTAAGCAGGGTAAGGGGCTTATAGGGCAGGGAAGCTCCTGCATAGGCACTCATAATGTCCTTAATCAAATAAATGATTGATTTACCGTCGCCGGCCAAATGATGTGCCATAATCATCATCTGTGTGTCGGTGTCACCTGTAATAATGAAGGTTCTGATCAGCTCACCCCGGTCCAGGGCAAAGGGCTTTCTTTCGTTTTCCGTCACAAGCTCTGTCCAGGGCTTGTCCGTAACTGTGATCCGGCAGCCGGAGGAAGCCAGCCTTACATAACCGGCATTGCCCCGGTCCAGAACAATTTTTGACATGGCGGCCTCATTTGCGTTATAGGCTTCCCGTATGGCAGCGGCCAGTCTGTCAGGGCACACGTTTCCCTCAATTTCAACGCACATGGTAACATATACGTTGGGCTCAAATAAATTCTGACGTTCAGTGATCATTTCCTTCATTTTTTCTACCATTCCGTTTTCCCTTAAAGATATTTTTTTATGCCTGACAGCCAGATTTTCATAGTCAGTCTTTGGGGCAGCAGCTTTACGTTTAAATGCAGGCATTTAACATAAAGGGAGCAGACGGACATATCCCGGCCTTTTTTGGCATCCTTCAATGCTTTTTGCACTACTCTTTCGGGGGTGGTCATACCGGGAAACCGTACGGTTTTTCCGTTCATTTCCCTTGTCAGCATATCCGTATCCACCCATCCCGGACAGACCGCCGTAACCGTAATGCCGGCGGTTTTCAGCTCTTGATTAAGTGACCGGGAGTAGCTGCGCTCAAAGGCTTTTGTGGCGGCGTACAGGTTGATATAGGGAACGGGCTGAAATGCGGATGCGGAGGAAACGTTCAATATTTTTGCGCCCTCTTTCATAAAGGGCAGGCAAAGATTCGTCAGGGCAGCAGGAGCCGTACAATTTAAAGCAATAGTCTGCTGAATTTCCGCAAAGGAGAATTCTTTTGAGGGTGCCATTTTTGCCATTCCGGCGTTATTGATCAGCCAAAGGACGGATAAATCCTGGTTTGTCAGCTGCTCTGAAAAGGACAGCAGGTCGGTACTTTTTGTTAAATCCAGACAGACAGGCTTTACTTTTTCGCCAAATTCGTTTTTCAGAGCAAGCAATCTGTTTTCGTTCCTGCCCACTGCCCATATTTCGTCAAGGGATTCCTTGAACAGCTCCCGTACAAATACCTGTCCCATACCGCCGGAAGCACCTGTTACAACCGCAATTTTTTTCATTTCATGCACCAACCTTTTCCTTAATTGTCTTTTAGCAGAATTCTGGCCAGATCCTTTGCGGAGATGATTTCGTATTTGGTGGTAAATAATCTTTTGAGGGCATAAAGATAGACCACACCCCAGTAATAATCGGCCAGCTTTACAGGCAGTCCGTCTATAACGCTTCCCTCCTGCTGCCCCTGCCGGATGATGTTTCCTGTCAGCCGGTACAGCTCCGATTGATAGGTGGTTTCCGCAGATCCAAGGTCTTTCTGTTCCAGCATCATCTGCACGCTGAGCGCAATTTTTGCCGCAAAGGCTTCATCCTCAGTCAGTCTGTCCATAACACGCTCGGAAAGCTTTTGTATTTTCTTTTTGGCGGATATGGGCAGGCGGTTCAGCATTTTTAAGTTTTGTATGTCTGCTTTGTTGTTTGCCAAAGCAAAAATCTCATGAAACAGTTCTTCCTTTGATTTAAAATAAAGATAGAGAGTTCCCTGCCCGATGCCGATGCTCCTTGCCAGGTCACTGATCTTTGTGCCGGCAAAGCCGTTTCTGGCAAAATAGAGCATGGAACTATGTATAATTCTGGCGCGGGTTTCCTCACGGATTTCCCGGCAGCGCTCCTGTGATTTTGGCATATGAATAACCATACCTTTCCGTAGTCTTGCAAATTTGGGCTGCCTCCTGCTGTTCAAACTAGCGGAGCGGCAGCGTTATTTCCTAAGTTTATGAATGAATATTTATTCATCTATAAAATAGCACAAATAATGAGTTGTGTCAATAAAAGATTTCACGGGGAGGAGGGATATGGTATAATACACTCAAGAATCCAGTCGCTGCGCGACTGCCGCGCTTTGCGCTTCAAGATTCTTTCGTTACCATATCAGGTAAAATCAAATGCTCACTGCGTTCGCGCTTGATTTTCTGCTGATATGGTATAATAACCTTATTCGGGACAGGAAACGGCCGAATGGAGGGAGGTATTAATGCCGCAAATTAAATTTGTTGCCAGGGAACCGATAGATAAGGGATGGTCCTGCGATAAAAAGTACTGTGTCACCGCTGAGGACGGCACAAAATATCTTTTGCGGGTAACGCCTGAAGAGAAAGGTGCCAGCCGTGAGGATATGTTTCGAATGCAGAACAGGGTGGCGGCGCTGGGAGTGCCTATGTGCAGACCGGTTGAGCTTGGAAGGTGTGATGAAGGTGTGTATATCCTGCAGACCTGGATTGACGGCGAGGACGCGGAACAGGCGCTCCCCTTGCTGGCGGATTCCGCACAGTATGCCCTGGGGCTTGAGGCAGGCAGGATCTTGAAGCAGATTCACAAAATTCCGGCGCCGGAGGGGCAGCAGGATTGGGAAGAGCGCTTTAATAAGAAGGCAGACAATAAAATCAGGATGTATCAGGAATGTCCGTTAAAATATGAGGGCGGACAGGCATTGATTGACTACCTTAATGAAAACAGGAGCCTTTTGAAGGACAGGCCCCAGACCTTTCAGCATGGCGACTATCACATTGGCAATATGATGCTGAAAGAGGGAAAGCTGGTAATCATCGACTTTGATCGCTTTGATTTTGGCGACCCCTGGGAAGAATTCAATCGTATCGTCTGGTGTGCCCAGGTGTCGCCGCTGTTTGCTTCCGGCATGGTCAACGGCTACTTTGACGGCAATGTGCCCATGGAATTTTGGAGGCTGCTGGCCTTTTATATTGCAAGCAATACCCTTAGCTCTCTTCCCTGGGCGATTCCCTTCGGTGAAGGGGAAGTTGAAACCATGCGTAATCAGTGCCGAGAAGTACTGGAATGGTACGACAATATGCACAGAGTCATTCCCGGCTGGTATTTTAAAGGTTATTATCTGCAAACGCTTGACGGCATACCGTATAAGCTGAAGACTTCCTTTGATTTTTCGTTTATAAGCCGATACGGAAAAGTATTTAAAATATTTGACGATCAGGATTCCGGCAATATTTGTTTTGGTACGGAAAAGGATGGGGAACGGTATTTTGTAAAATTTGCCGGCGCTCCCGCAGAAGCTTATACCGGAACGCCCAAAGAGGCTGTGGACCGTTTAAAAGCCACACTGCCTGTTTATGAAGCATTGCGTCACGATCATCTCATTGAATTTGTGAAGGGGGAGGAAATCGGCGGCGGATTTGCGCTTGTTTTCAGATGGGCGGCGGGGGACTGTATGGGAAGAATGTATCCGGCTTCCCACCGCAGATTTATGCAGCTTCCTGCGGCTGCTAAGCTGCAGGTTTATGGGGTTGTGCTGGACTTTTTAGAGTATGTGGCCCGTGAAGGGTATGTTGCTGTGGATTTCTACGACGGCAGTATTTTATATGATTTTAACACAGGCAGGACCACAATCTGCGATATAGATTTTTTCAGGAAGCAGCCCTGTGTTAATGATATGGGGAGGATGTGGGGCAGCTCGCGCTTTCAGGCTCCGGAGGAATACCGGTTGGGGGCAGAGATCGACGAGATTACCAATGTGTATACGGCCGGTGCTTTTGCCTTTGCTTTGTTCGGAGGCTATTCCCGCAGACCGGAGGACTGGACCTTAGGAGAGGCCCTGTTTCGGGTGGCGGCAAGGGCCGTTGCGGATGAGCGAAATGACAGGCAGCAGTCCATAAGGCAGCTGAAAGCAGAGTGGGAGGCTGGATTTTAAGGCGGCAGGGCGGCCGGAGCTTTGTCGGCAGACAGAGTGCTGTTTTGGTTGAAAGGGATCAGACTTGGATCAAAAAGGAAAAGCAGGAGGCGTATATGAAGAGAAAAGATGTGATCAAAAACAATGAGATTTCCGCCATCTATGAATTTAATCTTGGGGGATACCCGCAGAAGGTAATGATTGAAGGGAAAAGCAGGAAGCTGCCGGTGGTGCTGTTTCTGCACGGCGGGCCGGGGACACCGATTCCCTTATCTGCAGGCAGCAGAGGGATGTTTCCGGCGTTTACCGATAAATTCCTCATGGTCTGCTGGGATCAGTTAGGCTGCGGCATCAATAACAGAGAGATTGACGACGGTTTTTCCGTGGACTCATTTGTGCAGATGACGGCGGATTTGATTCGGGAGCTGAGGAAGCTTTTTCAGGATAATAAAATCTTCCTGTTTGCCACTTCCTGGGGGAGCATTTTGAGCGCCAGGCTGCTGGAGCAGTATCCGGAGATTGTGGACGGAGCGGTGGTGGCGGGACAGATCGTCAAAAAGGTGTTTTTTAACGAGGAAGTGATGGAAGGGCTAAGCAGGTCTAAAGCTCCGCAGAAGAAGCTTGCCGCCATCCGAAGCGCTGACGGGGAGCACGTTACTCCCAAAGCTCTGCAGCTGGTATCCTCCTGTCTGCGTAAATATACGGATGCCTATCAGAATAAAAACGGTAAGCAGCCTGCCATGGGAAGCATCATTTGGGGACTGCTGACCGGTCCGGATTATTCTTTCCGCGATTTTAAGGCGGTGATGGTGAACGGTTATCGGAAAAATCATTCCCTTTGGGAGAAAATTTGTAAGCTGGATTTGTCTGAAGCGTTGAGGGCGGTGAAGGTTCCCTATCTTATTCTGCAGGGAGATACCGATCTTGTGACGCCTACCAAATATGTAAAGGAGCTGGTTGATACTGCGGGCAATCCCTGCCTGCAGTGCCGGGTGGTGGCACAGACGGGGCATCTGCCCGGCGAGGCCATGATGGAGGAGCTGCTTCGGTCATTAGTGGAGCTGACAGCCGGGTGAGCCGCCGGATAGATAAAGGATTTTGCCGGCTTTGAGAACTTGTTTGATTCATAAACAAAAATAAGGTTGCAGGCGGTGAAGCCGGATGATAAGATATATAAGGGCTGGAAAAATGGAAATGAGAAGGTCCGCACAAGATATAAATAAAAAAGAAAAAGGGAGGATTTAAAATATGAAGAAATATGGTGAGAGTGCTGCCGCAGCTTAGCAATGGCTGTTACGGTATAAAACGTTATAGCCATTGCCATTCCTGACAGTACGGTAAAATTAGGAGGGTATTATGAGCTATATCAGCGCAGAAGAGATTCTGCCCAGGGAGATTTTGGCTTCTGTGCAGCAGTATGTAGACGGACAGATGCTTTATATTCCGAGAAAAGCGGAAAAAAAGAAAATCTGGGGCGCTGCTACCGAAACCAGAGAGAAGCTGAGATCTCGAAACGAAGCGATGTATACGAAATTCTGCGGGGGAAGGTCTGCAAAGGCATTGGCAGAAGAATATTTTCTCACCGAAAAAAGTGTGCAGCGGATTATCAGAAAAATGAAACCCTCCGAAGGGAACGAAAAGGAGCAGCCTTTGGGAGGGAAAAATGAACAGAGAAAATAAGAAAAGATCCTTTGAAAAGGGATATTACAAAAATCATACCTGTCAGGAAGCTTTTACCTGCAAGGTATGCGGAAGGCCGGTGGTGCCGGAGGGTGCCGGAAGCGGGCATAGAAATCACTGCCCTAACTGCCTGACAAGCCTGCATGTGGATGTGGAGCCGGGAGACCGGGAATCCGACTGCGGCGGGTATATGGATCCGGTTGCGGTATGGGTGAGAAAAAACGGGGAGTGGGCAATTATCCATCGCTGCAGAGTATGCGGGGCTTTCAGCTCCAATCGCGTGGCGGCGGACGATAATCCCATGAAGCTGATGTCCATTGCCATGAAGCCATTGGCAATGCCGCCTTTTCCCATTGACCGCATTGAGGAAATGACGCGGCTCATGGGCGGGGACGGCAGCATGTAATGATTTTTAGCGGATTCTGAAAGGGTTTACATCTGTGAAGTCGGGTGTAAACCTTTTTTGAGCCGTGTATTCGTTTGGGCACGGTTTGGGCGTGCAGTATCGGTATGGCCGATTTTCCATGCGGAATTTAATTTTATTAGTTGACATTTTCCGAAGAATAAGATACAATATGCCTTGTCGGTTTATGTGTTTACGTGTAATTGTTTTGTGTCCGTAGCTCAGCTGGATAGAGCAACGGCCTTCTAAGCCGTGGGTCGGGGGTTCGAATCCCTTCGGGCACACTGCCGTTTTCTATTTTGGCGTAATGGAGATGCGGCAAGGGTATATGTTTATTAAGATGCTGATATGGTGGGTATAGCGCAGCTGGTTAGCGCGCCAGATTGTGGCTCTGGAGGCCAAGGGTTCGAATCCCTTTATCCACCCTGAGAATCAAACCTTTTGGAGTAGTACGTTTGGTGTCATACACAGGGCTATCGCCAAGCGGTAAGGCACAGCACTTTGACTGCTGCAGTCGCTGGTTCGAATCCAGCTAGCCCTGCTTTGTTAAGTTTTCAGCAACAATATGGGACATTAGCTCAGTTGGTAGAGCACTTGACTTTTAATCAAGGTGTCGGGAGTTCGAGTCTCCTATGTCTCAGGAAAGCCGTCTGAATTTTCGTTTAGGAGTCGGACGGTTTTATTTTTTCCTGCTTGCGGGAAAAGCAGCCTTACGCCCGGATTCAACGCGGCGGCGATACAGGCGGATATGGCGGAATTGGCAGACGCGCCAGATTTAGGTTCTTCCCCATACCCCACATGCGGAATTGATGGAATTGGCAGACATGCAGGATTTAGGTTCCTGTGGGCAACCGTGAGGGTTCAAATCCCTCATTCCGCATAAGACTCCTTGTAAATACAGCGTTTACAGGGAGTCTTTTTCTATATTTTAACGGATTTTTGCTCCTTTTTCACTCGTTAGATTTTCGGTTGGCAAAGCGAACAATCTAACGAGGGGGAAAGGAGCATATTTATGACTAAAATATCTTTTCAGAACACGAGGGATTTGACGGTAGCTGAGGCTTTCGGAGACTTCCTTGAACACTGTAAAATCAAAAATCTGAGAGCCGACACCATCAAAGGCTATAAGGGACACTTCGCCATTTTCAATCGGTTTCTGGGGAATGATGATATGCTGATTTCTGAAATTAACTATCAGACGGTAGGACGCTTTGTCCTTGAACTGCGTTCAGACCGCCATAAATGCAATGAAATCACGGTAAATTCCTATCTCCGTGGGGTACGGGTATTCCTTTATTACTGTATGGATATGGGGTATCTCGACCACTTCAAGATTACGATTCCAAAAGCGGATAAGAAGCTGAAAGAAACCTACAGCGATGCCGAATTAAAGGTTCTGCTGAAAAAGCCTGACCTGAAAAGCTGTGATTTCTCTGAATATAAGGTGTGGGTATTCTCTAACTATCTGCTTGGAACTGGAAACCGTATCTCTACTGCGCTGGACTTGAAGATTGAGGATATTGACTTTGTAAATGGACTGATACAACTGAACCATACCAAAAACCGCACTTCCCAACTGATACCGCTGTCCCCTGCCCTTGATAAGATACTGAAAGAGTATCTGCGCTATCGGAAAGGAGAGCCGAAAGACTATGTGTTCTGTAATAGTTTCGGTGGTAAATGGGATAAGCGTACCTGTCAGGAAATGCTTGCGGCTTATAACCGTGGGAAAGGCGTGGAGAAAACATCAGCCCACCTATACCGCCATACCTTTGCTAAAAAATGGATTTTAAACGGTGGGGATATATTCCGGCTTCAAAAGGTCTTGGGACATTCGGATTTAGCCGTGGTAAAGGAATATGTTCAGATGTTCGGACAGGATTTGGCTGTGGATTTTGACAAATTTAATCCCCTTGACCGTACTGTTGCCCCGAATGGTAATCGGAAACTGACGATGACGCTGTAGGAAAAGGTGGTATCTGTGGATAGAGCGATAACGGATTTGATTTACTGCCGGACGGTAAAGGAAAAGTCTGCCGAAGTGGAACTGGCTGTGTATAAAATGTATCATGCTATTTCTGCCTGTACGACTGATACGGATTTTGTAAGACTGGAGGAAGAACTGAATACGGTGTACTCTATGGTAGAGAAAGAATTGTTTTACCGTGGTTTTACTGAGGGAATACGCTTTCTGCTGGATTTGATGTAAGCCGGTGATACGGTGATACCGGAGATAGAAAACGAAAACTTTTAAAAATTTAAACTTTTAGAACCTTAGAAACAGCCTTTGCTTCGCAAAGACGTCGCTTCGCTCCGTCTGTATTCTTTTGAGTAATCTTATTTTATAATGGCTATAGGGTAACATACCTAAATATACTTTAACCATAATCCTTTCGTAAAAGTAAAATAAACCAATCCCTAATCTACGAGCGAAGCGAGTAGTTAAGAGGGGCGAAGCCCCTCTTAAGGAAAAATTTTAAAATTTTCTAAATTCTATCTCCGTATCACCGTACCCTCTCTAAAAGCGGTTTTCGGTATACGAAAATAAGAGTTTCACCATATTAACGGCTAATTCCTTTTCTTCTGCTGTTTTATCGCTAAAAAGCTGTCTCATCAGGTCAAGGCTGTTATCGTTATTCGGGGTAAGATATTCGGCTAATAGGAAATCTACGCTTACTCCCAGTTTATTCGCCAGAGGTATCAGCTTATCCAGCGTAACGCTCCGTTCCCCACGTTCTATCTGTCCGAGATAGGCGGTTGAGATATTGACCTCTTCCGCAAGACTCTCCTGTGTCTTTCCCAGTCGTAGGCGTTCTTCCCTTATCCGTTTTCCGAGAAGTTTGTAGTCCACAGTATCACTCCTTTTCTTGAAACTATCAGCTAAAGAAAATGATACTCACTGTTGCTTTTTATATGAATATGCGGTATGCTTTTATTATCTATGCTTGCAGTTGTATTTATGCGTAAAGTGTAGGTAATTAGACGAAACGGAGGAACGGGAGGGTGGATTGTATCAAAGTGACAATGGAATCCGTAAAAAACTTCGCATGGAACCAGATGGACGCTATGTGGCATGACGGTTCTGGACTGGCTACGGTTGATATGGTTAAATTCGAGTTTAACGGTTATTGGGTGGTGAATCCGTGGATGGACGAAAAGACGGAGAAAAGCGTAAATCCCTATGAGTATTATGGTAAACGGAGAACGGAACGCTTTATTGAAGAAGTAATCGAAAAGATAAAGGAATTGGGAGATTGTGATATTTCCCGCAGAGAATGAAAGACGGAGGTTTGAATGTATGTTTTGTAGAAATTGTGGTACTGATGTTACGGATATGAAATACTGTCCGAAGTGTGGAACTCCTACAGAAAACGGTAATAAGGATAAGGTTGCGGATAAAAAAGATAGAAAATACGGATTAGTAATGATTGGCTTTGTAGCGGTTATCTTAATTTGTATCATAGTTTTTGGTTCTCTTTTGAAAAGGGATAGTGAAACTATAGCCAACACAATGAATAATGATATTACACCGCAACGGGAAGAATCTACAGAAATCCCCGTACAGTCTGATGTGACTGATGATAAAACAGATTTGAAGCACGAATGGTGGAAAGATAAGGCTTTTCAGTCTGCTGATAGCGGATTGTATTTTTGGATTGAAAAAGAGGGTGATGAATTTTGGTTTATGGTAGGTTCGGAATATCTGAATGACCAGAATTGTTTAGTGGTAGGTAATGTGCCAACGTCTGCGGTTCAAGTAGGTACTGATGATACGGAGGGATATATTCAATATAGGTTTTCCGATACCGTGTTACAATCCACCACCTCAGTCTGCTATTTTTATAATGAGGATAAAGTAATTCTTCTTAGTAAAAGTGACCTTAATGGGCAATGGCTCAACGAGAGTGATACTTATATAGCTGTGAACGGAAATAGCGGTATTGAAAGCAAAAGTGTGGAAAATCGTATCAATTATTTCTTTGACGGACAACGTTTTGAATGTTTTGAAACAAATTCGGGTGAGGATATGATACTTACAATTTATCTGTTCTATGATAGTGATGAAAATGGTAATATGATAAGTGATATGCCCTCTATGTATAAGGGGGTATTAAGTAACGGAATGGAGTTTTGGTTTGAACCTTATGAAATCTCACAGGATTCTGAAACCTATATAATAAACTGTGATGATGGTTCTGCTGCATATCTCGAATATATAACAAATATGTCTGAAATCAATTTGCTTGCAGAAAGCGGAATGTTATACGACTACGGAGGAACTTATATAGGTCTGCCTGACTCAGAAGATTAGGTATGCGTTTTTTCTGTGCGGAAATGATGCGAGAGTCGTTTTTAGGCTATGTGTTGGAGAAAGTCCAATCAAAAGTAAAATAATGCGCCTTTGCTCAAAAAGAGCGTAAAAAGGATTGGGAGATACGGAGATAGAAAAGTCTATTTCCGTATTTTCTTTCAGATTCATATTAAGAATATATGTTTTGTGCAAATTGACGAGAACATACATTCACACCAAATCAACCAATCTTCCAAATGCTTAGTGTCTAAATCGGCTATTTTTACCCCTATTGATTAGCTAATGCTAATTGGGGTTAGTCAGAAATCGTCCAAGAACTTAACGGGCGATACGATTCATAATATCTGTCAATAGATTTTTCCGGCCAATAGACTTATAATAATGCCATAAACAACGTTGTTTTAAAAACCGAATTTATAAAGGAGACATTTAAATGCACAGTTGTAAAAACAACAATTTAAAACCAGTAGATATAGTTATGGAATTACTGAAAGAATTTGAATATAAAAATACAAATGATACCATTTTTGCATTAGTTGAGACGGTAAATGGAAAAGAAGAACTGTCAATGGAAAGCGTCGCTTTTCGGAATATAATTGCTAATCATTATTTCCAGAAAACATTTAAGACAGTCAATCCGTCTTTGTTGAAAAGCTGCATATCCTGCTATTATGGCTACTTGTACGAGACTTTGCTTAAAACCACTACCCGTTTTCGTGTTTTTATGGAAGACGATAATTCCGCTATTTATATTGATAAAGGCGATAAGGATTATCATTATTATAAGATTACTGCTGACGGTTGGAGTGAGGAAACGGGCGGTGATAAGTATTTCAAGAGAAGTCCTTCAACTGCCGAATTGCCCAGTCCCAGCAGAAAAGGGAATGTAAAGAGGTTGTTTAAGTATTGCCGAGTACCAGATAAAATGAAAAATGTGTTTATTGCTTTTGTTGTCAGTTGTTTTATAGATATTCAGCACCCATGCCTTGTTATTCAGGGAGAGGCTGGTTCCAGTAAAACAACGCAAAGTAAAATACTGAAAATGTTGATAGACCCATGTACGTTTAATGAACCTCATATTTTTCCTAAGAATGCGGAGGAACTGAAAGATATATATACTCAAATGTATTTAGCATCATATGATAATCTCGACCGCCTGACGAGAAAGCAAAGTGATTTCCTATGTTCTGCAATTACAGGAGTCCAACTAATACGGCGTAAATTATTCACCAATTCTGAAAGCTGTTCTTACTTTTTGCGACAGCCTATTATTCTTAACGGAATAAGCGGTATTGTCTCAAAAGAGGATTTAATGAGCAGAAGTATTGTGCTGACTCTGCCGAAACTTCTGAAATCGGAGAGGAAGAGCGAGAGACTTTTGATGAAAGAATACAAAGAAGATTTGCCAGTTATTTTAGGCGGTATATTTGATATACTTTCAGAAATGCTTGGCACGTATAAGGAAGAAACCTTTGATGATACTCCAAGAATGGCAGATTTCTATGAATTTGGTTATTATATCTGCGAGGCATACGGCAAGGGTGATGATTTCTGTAAAGAATATTTATCTTTAGTAGATAATCAGGAAAAACACGTATCTGCCGAGAACGAAAATTTGTTCGAGTTAATTGATGCCTTGATGGAAGAAAACGAAGATTATTGGTACGATACGGTAGGGCATACGTGGGAAGAACTCAAAGAGTACGCTTATGAATATGATATTCCGATGCCGAATGCTCCGAATAAACTGTCAAAAGAATTAAGCGATTGTAAAAAGTATCTTGAAGAAAATGGAATAAAATTTGAATTTTCCAGAGATTCTGAAAATTACCGGTGTATAGAAATATGCCGTAAGCGTGTCGAAAAAGCGTCTGCTTGAAACAGACACACCCCCATTTGAGGTTTAATTTAAACCCTGCTGCCCTGATTCCTGATTTCCAATGGGCAGCAGGTGTTTTAAAAATTATTTTAAATTTTGGTTTTCGTTTTAAAGACTATGAGCGATTATGGAAATGCTTACAGACTGTGATGTAAACGTGCCATATTAAAAGTTTTAAACGGAATTTCATTCTGAAAGTTAATATTTCCGCTTTACTTTTCTCGTAAGATTAGAGATAATAGAGTTGTCCAAGAAATAAGTAGACAACTCGTCCGATTTTCCACAGCCAAAACTGGGAACCTACGAGTGTAAATTGAGAAAAATCCTACGAGACAGAAGCAGTACCCTGTTATTTACAAGGTTTTAATGCGGATATGGCGGAATTGGCAGACGCGCTGGATTTAGGTTCTGGTGTCTACAGACGTGCAGGTTCAAGTCCTGTTATCCGCAGTTAATAAAAACAGCCGGAAATCAAGAAAATTCCTTTAGGAATCAATGATTTTCGGCTGTTTTTCTGCTCGTTTTATAACGCTCACTTATTATATAAAAGTGTGAATTTTAACATTTTTTGTCATGAAATTTGTCATGAAAAACGTAAGAAAAAAGGTGCCTTTAAATTTTTCGGCAGCCTTCCGCTTCGCCTGTTCTTCTTTTTCCAGCATGGAGTGCCGGTATACAGATTTCATCACGTGGTCAGTTTTCCATCCGCCTGCAGGGCGCAGATTTCCGAGGGCGCATTCCATAGCAGGAAAACGATAGGAATTTCAAATTGACTTCCCCTTGCTGCGTCAAGTATTCTTTTTGCGTCCTCTCTGGAAGGCGTATAGGGGTCATTTTTGAGGCAATTTAGTGGTCTGGTCTGTAAGTGCTTAAAACGGCCGATAGGAAGCCGTGGTAATCACGGACCGTTTTCGGAGATTTATCTTTTGATATTTCATTAACCAGGCGGTTAATTTCTATCTGAGTAATGTCAGACAGTGGGAGATCGTTCCACCAATCTGGAAGTCGGCTGGTTTTCCAAGCAGTTGCAGGCAATAGCAAAGGAAGGCCCGGTCCTGCGCAGACAGCTTATCCAGCAGCCGCAGGAATCGGCTGAGAGAATAACCCTTGCAGATCAGCTAGGGCTTGTCTGCCGGATCAGGGAGATCGGTGAGGCCCAGCAGGTAGTCAGTAGATATGCCGTAAAAGCTGGCAATGGCGATCAACGTGTCCAGATCCGGCTCATTGCGGCCTGTCTCATAGGTAGAGGCGGCAGGGACGGAGCAGTGCAGGGCGGCAGCAAATTCTTTCTGGCCGAGGCCGCGCTGGGTACGGAGCTTTTTCCAGAATGTTTAAAGAAAAGCAGATGAATAATAAAATTGCCCCGGTTCCTTGATGAATCGGGGCAATAGATTAAGCGTTTTTCCGTTGTTGATAAATGGCAGTCAAAGAATCTTGAAGTACCTGGGAAAAATTGATGTGATTCTTTTCTGCAAAGGTATTAAGCCATGCGGGAATAGTGAGGTTTTTTCTTACTGCTTTATCACCATATTTTTCTGCATAGGAATCCATATCCAGCACCAGAATACTAACGAATCCTCCGGGATCAGGGACAATGCTTTCCAGTGGACTGGCTTCAGGTGCAGGCTTTCCGTCCTCCAGTTCGTCCAATACCCAGCCGGAAGCGGCATCCGTGCCCATGAGGATAGCTTCTGCCAGCGTGTCACCGCCACTTACACAACCGGGAAGATCAGGAACTACTACGGCATAAGCACCTTTCCTTTCATCATCAGGATAAAAACAAGCGGGATAAGTTAATTGCATATGAGCCTCCTTTATTAAGTGCAGTACCGGGTTTCTATAACCCGGCCTGCTTTAAGATCTGCTTGACAATTTGTGGGGCAAGATCTCCGGGGTGATTTGGGATGGTAACCTTGCCAGGTTTTGTGGGATGAATGTATGAGTAATGAGATCCCTTTGCCTTTTTAAACTGCCATCCATCAGCTAAGATTATTTTTTCTATTTCCCGGAATTTCATGTTATTACTTCCTTACAATTATATTATACGCATAATGCGCATGAATGTCAAGCGATAAAAAATTTTCTTCAAAATTTAAAAGAATTTATAAAAGTATATAGAATTATATAAAGGATTTGTGATATAGTGCAGCCAGTGAGGTAGGGACAAGAGAGTTTCTGCCTCTTCTGTTTATGGAGGAAAAGGATGGCAAAGGACTGGAGCAAAGCGTTTTACAACTCTGCTGTGCGGAAGGCGGCGCGGCAGGAGGTCCTGAAGCGGGACAGATACAGATGCACGGAGCCGGGCTGCTACAGGACGGCGGAAAGGTGCATCATATCGTAGAGCTGACGGAAATAAATGTCAATGATGGGCGCTATTATAGCAGTGGTTGCCACACAGGCACCTTATATTCCGAGATTCAGCGGAAGTTTTAATTGATATTCGCTCTGATTTAGACTATAATTTTTTGTAAGTTAATGGGATGTGGACAATATTTGCCTGCAGGAATAAACAAAGGGGGAAACACAGAAGTGAAAACCGGTACGGAAGCAGAAACCAGAAATAAGAAAGCAGGAAATCCGAAAAACCAAAAAGGTTTGAAGGCCGGCTGCATGGCGGCACTATGGGTTATGCTGGTGTTAATGCTGTTTCTGATTCCCGTTAATATTTTTCTGGTGAATTTTCCCGGCTGGGTTATGAGTGTGCTGTGTATTTTGTTATGCTGCGGTCTGGCAGCATATTTTTTGTACTTTAAAACCGGACGGGCACTAAAAATCATTCTTCCCGTCGTCTTTGTGGGGTTTTCCCTGGTCTGTTCTTTTGCACCGTATCTGATTCCCTATTGGAATTCCTATACGTTTAAGGGGTATAGCGGTAAAACTTTAAACTATGATGAATTGATAACCGGCAGGGAGGCTGCGGAAGACTTAAAAGCATTAAAATATTATCTCGAAAAAGTACATCCTGCATTCCAAGATGGATTGACCGAAGGAGTCAATCTGGCATATGAAGAGGTGCTGGCAAGACTGGAAAAGGCAGAGCAGATCACGGTCAATGATTTCAGGAGGGAGATACAGACAGTGCTGCATCCGATAGGTGATGCGCATACCACGACCTATAATAATTATCCCGATGATAAATATTTGAGCACTGCACCGCAAAAAATCTGCCAGGGGTATGGAATCCGCTCCGTAAATGGGAAAACGGTAAAGGAAATTATTGAGGAAGCGAAGCCTTATTACTGTTATGAGACAGAGGAAGGGATAAACATTGACCTGGGCAGTCTTGCTTCTCTGGACTTTTACGGATTTTCGGCGCCCCTTATTTATGAGTGGTCCAGGAACGGGGAGATCATCAGGGAAAGCTGTACGGAAGCGGATTTCGTGAGCTGGGAGGAATATCTGGAAATATATGAGCAGTATTCTGCGGCTGAGGAAGCGGAGGAATCGAGAGATTTTGTTTTTTATGAGATTGACGAGGAAAAGAGTCTGGCGGTGTTGATACTTACGCAGTGTAACTATAATCAGACCTATATCGACTGTATAAAAGAAATGTTTACGCAGGTAAAGGAGAAAAAAATTCACACTGTGGCGGTGGATCTTAGGGGAAACGGCGGAGGAAACTCCATGGTGGGCAATGAATTTGTAAAATATCTGCCTGTAGACAGCTATGCAGACGGTCCCTATGACTGGCGGTGGGGGCCCTTCATGATTCATGGGGACGGTTTTACAACGAATAAGCGGTATGAGGATTTGACCTTTGATGGGAGTGTCTATGTGCTGACCGACAGAAATTCCTTTTCCTCCGCAAAGGATTTTGCAATGCTGATTCAGGACAATCATCTGGGACAGGTCCTTGGCGAGGCTTCCGCCAACAGTGTCAACGGCTATGGGGAGGTGGCGGCCTTTTATCTGCCGAACACGGGGCTGTTTGTACAGATTTCCACAAAAAAATGGTATCGCATAGATGGAAACAATTCGGAGGATTATGTTCTCCCCGATTTTCCCTGCGAGAGCGGACAGGCCATGGGAAAGCTGTATGAGGTGATTGCTGCGGGAGATTAATCGAGGCAGGCATAGGGAATAAGCGGAAATGTATGAATTTTAAAATCGGGGAAATAATATTTTTACGGCAAGGTCAAAAAACTTGACATTTTTTGTAAAAGGTGGTAATTTTTTTATAAAGTTAAAAGGGAGTAGTTATAACGTGCAGGCAACATATCCCGGTACATAGCACCGTGTGTGCACGCTTTCTGATCCGGAAAGAACGAGACTTTTGGCACACATGTGCCGGGAGTCTTTTTTTTCGGACGGAAACCTCCTGCAAAATTTCCGTGGGACAGTTATAGATTTTCGCAGTCGGATTTTCACATGAAGAAGAAAGGGGTTTATTATGGTTAAAGTAGCGGCGTTGTTTGTATTGGGCCTGATCTTAATCTGTCTTGGAGGGGACCGGCTGGTGGATGCGGCGGTAGCCATCGCCAAGAGGCTTAAAATTCCGGAGATCGTGGTAGGAGCCACCATTGTCAGCTTAGGAACCACCCTGCCGGAAATTTTGGTCTCCACCATGGCGGCGCTGGAGGGAAATGCAGATATTAGTGCAGGTAATGCGTTTGGCTCCATCATCTGCAATACGGCCCTGATTGCCGGTCTGACTCAGCTGCTGGCACCCTCTAAAAAGGTGTTACGTTCTTCGATTACCTGGCGTGCGGCCATGTTTTTTGCTATTGCCATGGGACTAATTGGCGTAGGATTGTTTACCAGCAGGTTCGGCCGAGTCACGGGGCTGGTGCTTTTAGTGTGCTTCTGCGTCTATGCCGTAGCAAACGTAAAGTTTCCGGGAGGCGAGGAGGAAGAAAAAAAGGACGAAAAACAGGGTCCTTTGTGGATACAGCTTCTGACCCTGGCGGTGTGTGCGGTGCTTTTGTACTTTGGAGCAAATCTTTTAGTGGATAACGGTATTATTTTGGCGGAAAAAATGGGTGTGCCGGAGCGAGTCATTGCTGTGACGTTTATTGCGCTGGGAACATCCCTGCCGGAGCTGGTGACTTCTCTTGTCTCCATCATCAAAGGCTATGGTAACGTGGGCCTGGGCAATATCGTGGGGGCGAATATTTTGAATCTGGTATTGGTTATGGGAATTCCCGCCGCTATCACCGGAATCAATTTAAATCCCAGCACCATCAGGATTGATGCGGTTCTGGGTATTGTGGTAATGGCAGTTTTAACAGTACCGCTGATGATAAAGCAGCGTTCCTACCGGGTGCAGGGAGCCGCGCTGCTGGCAATTTATGTGGGATATGTTGCATTATCCTTTGCGAAGGGAGCAGCCTGATGAGGCGATTTGTCAAGCTTGGTTATGTAGTATGCAGCGTTGTACTGGCGGTAATCTTTCTGTTTATGCTGGGCACATTTCGCCTGGACATCCGACAGCGTGAAAATTCGGCAGGGTACATAACTCTTAAAAACTGCAGGACAGAAGAAATACAGGACAGCGGAGCCCGGCTGGGACAGCTGCTGCGCTGTACCTTTGTGCTGGACAGGCAGAATATAACCGACGAAACCCTGGTTTTTCAGGCATATCATCAAAATGTGACGGTCAGGATCGACGGGGAGACCGTATATCGAATGCAGGCGGATCAGGGAAACTCCTTCGGCAGTACGCCGGGCTGCGTATGGAATTTTATTGCGATACAAAGCGAGGACAGGGGCAGGACGGTGGAGGTGGATCTGGAGCCTGTTTACAGGAGCTCGATGGACATTATTCCTGAATTCTTCTTAGGAAGTAAATATGAAATATGCAGGGATAAGATTTTGAAGGATCTGCCTTCTCTGATTCTGGGAGTGATCGCCGTTATTCTGGGGCTGGTCTATGCGGCCTTTATCCTCTACAACAGAAAGAATACGGAGGTAGATAAAAGCCTCCTGATGCTGGGACTGTTTTCCATTCAGATCGGATTGTGGAAAATTGCGGATGTGGATGCGATTCATATCCTGTTTCCCCGGAGCATAGCAGTTTCTTACCTTCCCTATTTTTCCTTGATGCTCATTGTAGTTCCTTTTACCTTTTTTGTGAAAAGTCTCCACAGTACGGCCGAAAAGCCGGGCTGGTATATTCCCTGTTTGTTTAGCATTGGCAGTGCAGTGGTACAGATCGGGCTGCAGCTGCTTGGCATAGCGGATTTCAGGGAAATGCTCTGGCTGACTCATGTGTCTCTGTTCCTTTTATGTGTATTTGATGTATATTTGATTATCAGGGAGATAGCGGCAAAAGGCTGGAGCAGGCGGCTGAGGATTAATATAAGCTGTATCGGCCTGTGTTTTCTGGGGCTGATTCTGGATATGGGGGTATATTATATCAGCAGGGGAACTGTTCAGACGGTGCTGGGCCTGCTGGGATTTACTACCTATAATGTAGTGCTTGGAATTTATTCCGTCAGAGATGCAAAGGCTTTGATGGCGATTGGCATGCAGGCAAAGAAGCTGGAAAATAAAGCCTTTCACGATCAGCTTACCGGCCTTAATAACAGAACGGCTTTTGCGGAGCTGATCCATGGGGAAGGGTTTGAGCCGGAGAAATGCGTGGTGGTGATGTTTGACTTAAATAATCTGAAATACTGCAATGATACCTTTGGGCATGAAGCGGGAGATGAGTATATCCGCGAGAGTGCCAGAATTATCAGCGAGTGCTTTGCAGATTTAGGGCCCTGCTACCGTATGGGCGGAGACGAGTTCTGTGCGCTGGTGCGGGGCTGTTCCCTGCGGGAGTGTGACAGGCGGCTGGAGCGCATAGGAAAGCTTGCTGCAGAGTACAATAATACCCACGAGAATATTCACATTGGAATAGCCTGTGGGTATGAGATCTACGACCGTCGGATCGAATATGATATAAACGATACGCTGCGCCGGGCAGATAAGATGATGTATGAAAGAAAGTATAAAATGAAGCATCAGGATTGCAATGCCATGTAGGAATTGTGGTATTCCTTACGGTAGGTCACATCCTCGTCAAACCATGAGGGCGGGACAAAGGCTTCTGCGGCTTCCCTGCTTCCAAACTCCACTTCTGCCATGACGAGAGGGGCGAAGGGCGGGGCAAAGACATCCAGCTCAATGGTTAGCTCATAATCCGCAGGCGGAGTAGGGAAGCCTTCCTGAAAGGAAGGATTTACCAGGGGAATCAGGTAGCGTCTTTTAGAAATAATATTTCCGTCCGCCTTTTCCAGAAGGTGGTGATAAGCTTCTTCATTCAGCGTCAGATTGTGTTCCTCACGGGCCATCATGCCGCTGCCCTTATAGGTCAGTATATAGTCATCATCCTCCCGGCGCACGCGAACCACCGGAGACGTACAAAGATAAGCCTGCTCAATGTGGCGGAAGGGATATTCCTCCAGGTTGGAGGGAAGCTGTTTGATTGTAAATTTCCGTTCGATTTCCATGTCTGTAGTTCCTTTATGTTGTATCTTACTTTTTAAGACCGGCATGTCTGAGTATTTCCTGAATTACAGCCGCCAAGCTTGTGAATATTATATCATGCTTTAAACGGTTTTGCCATGAAATCAATATAAATAATTTGAAAAAAGCCTGAAAAATGTGTATACTGAATTTAAGTTATAATATGCAGACAAAATAAAATTTTGAGATGGAGGATGGAAGGATGAGCAGACTGGCTGTTTTTTTTGCCCAGGGTTACGAAGAGATAGAGGCGCTGACAGTGATTGACATCTGCCGCAGAGGCGGCCTGGAGGCAGATATGGTGTCCGTGACCGGGGAGAGAGAGGTGACAAGCTCCCATGGCATTACCGTGAAAACAGATAAAAAATTCGAGGAAGCAGATTTTGGGGAATACGATATGCTTGTGCTGCCCGGAGGTATGCCCGGAACAAAGAATCTGGAAGCACATGAGGGATTGATGGCCCAGGTGGATGAATTTTATAAAAACGGAAAATATATCGGTGCGATCTGTGCCGCGCCCAGCATTTTCGGGCACAGGGGTATTTTGCAGGGAAAGCGGGCGTGCAGTTATCCTTCCTTTGAGAGCCATTTGGAGGGAGCAGAGGTGACTGCCGGCCCGGTGGAGATTGCAGGCAATGTGATTACCTCCAGAGGCATGGGAACAGCCATTGACTTTGGACTTGCCATCGTGAGTGTGCTCTGCGGAGATGAGAAAGCAGAAGAACTGGCGAAGGGAATCGTATATAGAGCATAAAGGGAAGCTTGGAGGTTTGAGAACGAAATATGAAAAAAGCGTTAATAACAGGGATTACGGGCCAGGACGGTTCCTATCTGGCGGAGCTTTTGCTGGAAAAAGGATATGAGGTACACGGGATTGTCCGCAGGGCATCGGTGAGCAATACCGCCCGCATAGATCATCTGATTGCGGAGAACAGGCTTCGGCTCCATGAGGGGGATTTAGCGGATTCTTCCAGCATCATCCGTATTGTGGGTAAGGTGAAGCCGGATGAGATTTATAATCTGGCGGCGCAGAGCCATGTGCATGTAAGCTTTGATGCGCCGGAATATTCCGGGGATGTGGATGCGCTGGGGGTGCTGCGGATTCTGGAGGCAGTAAGGATCACGGGGCTGACGGAGAGCTGCCGGATTTATCAGGCTTCCACCTCGGAGCTGTACGGGAAGGTGGAGGAGGTGCCGCAGAACGAGAACACGCCCTTTCATCCCTATAGTCCCTATGCGGTGGCGAAGCAGTACGGTTACTGGATTGTGAAGGAGTACCGGGATGCTTACGGCATGTTTGCAGTGAACGGGATTTTATTTAATCATGAGTCCGAGCGCCGGGGAGAAAATTTTGTGACAAGGAAGATCACCTTGGCGGCAGGGCGGATTGCCTGCGGGCTGCAGGAAAAGCTGGTTTTAGGTAATCTGGACGCTCTTCGGGACTGGGGTTATGCGAAGGACTATGTGGAGTGTATGTGGCTGATGCTGCAGGCAGAGGAGCCGGCGGATTTTGTGATTGCCACCGGTGTGCAGCATACGGTGAGGGAGTTTACCACCCTGGCCTTTCACTATGCGGGTATTGATCTGGAATGGCAGGGGAAGGGAATGGAAGAGAGAGGCATCAATAAAGCAGACGGGCGGGTGCTGGTGGAAGTGAGCAAGGAGTTTTACCGGCCCACGGACGTGATCAATCTCTGGGGAGATCCCACAAAGGCGAAGACGGTGCTGGGCTGGGATCCGCAGAAGACCAGTTATGAGGAGCTTTGCCGGATCATGGCGGAGCATGATCTGGAGCTTGCAAGGCGGGAGAAGCGGCTGCGGGGGTAAGCTGGCCATGGAAAGTCCGGCGGGGGGAGCAGGAAAGAACTGTGGAAAAGGCAGAGAGCTGGAACAGGCCGGCTGCCGGAAGCCCGGCGGGAGAAATGGAAAAGAACTGCGGGAGAAAGAGGACGAGGGTTATGATGGAAAAGGACGGGAAGATTTATGTAGCAGGGCACAGGGGGATGGTGGGAAGCGCCATCTGCCGTGTTCTGGAGAAACAGGGATATAAAAATATCATTACCAGAAGCCATAAGGAGCTGAATCTGTGCAGGCAGGACGAAGTGGAGGCGTTTTTCCGGCAGGAGAAGCCGGACTATGTGTTTCTGGCGGCGGCGAAGGTGGGGGGAATCCTGGCAAACAGTGAGGCTTTGGCGGATTTCATGTATGATAACATGATTTTAGAGATGAACGTGATTCACTCCGCATGGCAGAACGGGTGTAAAAAGCTGATGTTTTTGGGCAGCAGCTGTATTTACCCCAAGCTGGCGCCCCAGCCCATGAAGGAGAGCTGTCTTCTGACCTCGTCGCTGGAAGAAACCAACGAAGCTTATGCGCTGGCAAAGATTTCGGGACTGAAGTATTGCGAGTATTTAAACAGGCAGTACGGGACGGATTATATCAGTGTGATGCCTACCAATCTCTACGGGCCCAACGATAATTATCATCCTGACCACAGTCATGTGCTGCCGGCCATGATCCGGCGTTTTCATGAGGCGAAGGTTTCCGGGGCGCCGGAGGTGGTGTGCTGGGGAACGGGCTTGGTGCAGCGGGAGTTTCTGTATGTGGATGATATGGCGGAGGCCTGTGTATATCTGATGAATACCTACAGCGGGAACGAGACGGTGAATCTGGGAACGGGAAAGGATTTGACGATCCGGGAGCTGGCGGAGCTGGTGGCGAAGGTGGTTGGATATACAGGTGCGATCCGCTGGGATTCCTCAAAGCCGGACGGCACCCCCAGGAAGCTTCTGGATGTGAGTAAGCTGGAGGCGCTGGGCTATCATTATACCACGGAGCTGGAGGACGGAATCCGGCTGGCGTATCAGGATTTTCTGGAGAATCCTATAAGGACAGAGCGTTAAAGGCGAAAAGATTTTCTAAGGTTGCAAAGAACACAACCTAAGAAAATCTAAGTTTCGCCTCGAAGAACGCAAAACCGGCGTTCTTCCTGGAACGTTTATAATAGGAAAGGGAAGCAGGATGCAGTTTATCATATTGTCTGGGGGAAGCGGGAAACGGCTGTGGCCGTTGTCCAATGATGTGCGTTCCAAGCAGTTTTTGAAGATGCTGCCGGGGGAGGCGGAAGAGCCGGAGTCCATGATTATGCGGGTATACCGGCAGATCATGGCGGTTGCCGGTGAGGCCGGGGTGACCATTGCCACCGGAAAGAAGCAGGTCAGTGCCATCAAAAACCAGCTGGGAGATAAGGTGAATATCTGTGTGGAGCCGGATCGGCGGGATACGTTTCCGGCGGTCTGTTTGTCGGCTGCTTATTTAAGGGATGAGCAGGGAGCCTCGGAGGAAGAGGCGGTAGTGATCTGTCCGGTGGATCCTTATGTGGAGCCCGGCTATTTTCAGGCGCTTGGGGAGATGGCAGGCTTAGCCGGGAAGGGAGCAGCAAGACTGGTGCTGATGGGAATAGAGCCTACTTATCCCAGCGAAAAGTACGGGTATATCATTCCTTTGTCTCAGGAGCCGGTCAGCGGCGTGAAAACCTTCCGGGAAAAGCCGGATCTGGAGACGGCAAGGGAGTACCTGCGCCAGGGGGCTCTATGGAATGGAGGCGTTTTTGCCTGTAAGCTGGGGTATCTGCTGGAAAGGGCCCGTGAGCGGTTTGGGGTTTCCGATTACCGGAGTCTGTATGAAAAGTATGAGGCGCTGGAGCGGATCAGCTTTGACTATGCGGTGGTGGAGGGGGAGCAGAGTATTTGTGTGCTTCGTTACCGGGGGACCTGGAAGGACATCGGGACCTGGAATACCTTTGCGGAAACCATGGAGCGGCAGACGCTGGGGCGGGTCACTTTAAATGAGACCTGTGAAAATACTCATGTAGTCAATGAGCTGAACATTCCGATTCTGTGCATGGGATGTAAAAATATGGTGATTGCGGCCAGCGGGGACGGGATCCTGGTTTCGGACAAGGAGCAGAGCAGTTATATCAAGCCCTTTGTGGAGGAAATGACCGGGCAGGTCATGTATGCGGAGAAGTCCTGGGGAAGCTTTACGGTTTTGGATGTGCAGGAGGAGAGCATGACAATCCGGGTGGTATTAAAGCCGGGGAACAGCCTTCATTATCACAGTCACGAGCATCGGAACGAGGTGTGGACGGTGGCGGAAGGAAGGGGAACGGTGGTGCTTGACGGAAAGGAGCGGAAGGTGCAGCCGGGGGATGTAGTGTCCATGCCGGCAGGCTGTAAGCATACGGTGTATGCGGAAACGCAGCTGCAGCTGATTGAGGTACAGCTGGGCAGGGGGATTTCCGTGGAGGATAAGGTGAAGCATGAAAGGTAAAAGGATTTTCTGAGGAAATATACGGGAAAGGCGTGGTTATTAAAATGAAGGAATATCAGAAATGTGCCAAAGAGATGCTGGAGTTTATTGAAAAAAGCCCCAGCTGTTTCCATGCGGTGGCCAATGTGAAAAAGCTTTTGGAGGAGCAGGACTTTACAGAGCTGAAGGAAAGGCAGGACTGGACGTTAGAAGCCGGGAAGGGCTATTATGTCACCAGAAACGATTCTTCGATGATAGCCTTTCGTCTGCCCGGAAGCGAGGCGTTAGAGAGCAATACTGCGGATGCTGTCCGGGCCGGTGAAAAGGTGGAAGGCTTTCACATGGTGGCGGCTCACAGTGATTCGCCTTCTTTTAAGATCAAGGAGTCCCCGGAAAGCACTGTGGAAGGTCATTATGTGCGCCTGAATACAGAGAAATACGGGGGCATGATTCTTTCTACCTGGCTGGACCGGGCGCTTTCCGTGGCAGGCAGGGTGGCGGTGCAGGAGAAAGATTGCATAGTGACTAAATTGGTCAATATTGATAAGGACCTGCTGGTGATTCCCAACGTAGCGATTCACATGAATCGGGATATGAATCGGGGAGTGGAATATAATCCTCAGGTGGACATGCTTCCTTTGTTTGCGGACTGTGGTTCGGGAGAAAAGAAAAGCTCGCTGATGAAGCGGGTGGCCAAGGCGGCAGGGGTGAAGCAGGAGGAAATTTTAGGGCATGATCTGTATCTGTATACCAGAGAAAAGGGGCGCATCCTGGGAGAAAACGGAGAGTTCGTGCTGTCTCCCCGGCTGGATGACCTGCAGTGCGTGTTTGCGGCGGCAAAGGCCTTTTCCAAAAGTATACCGGAGCATTATATCAACGTCTGCGCGGTGTTTGACAATGAAGAGGTGGGCAGCGGTACAAAGCAGGGGGCGGATTCTACCTTCCTGGAGGATACTCTTTTCCGGATCAGCGAAGCTCTGGGGGCCGACAGGAGCAGGTATCTGCAGTGGATCGCAGGGAGCTTTTTAATCTCTGCCGACAATGCCCACGCGGTGCATCCGAATCATCCGGAGAAGGCGGACCCTACCAACAGGCCCTATCTGAACGGCGGCATTGTCATCAAGTATCACGGCAGCCAGAAATATGCTACCGACGCCTTGTCCGCAGCCAGAATGAAAGCGCTGTGCCGTCAGGCTGGCGTACCCTTTCAGTCCTATGCAAACCGCTCGGATATTCCCGGAGGCTCCACCCTGGGCAATATTTCCACGGCTCATGTATCCGTATCCAGCGTTGACATCGGACTGCCTCAGCTGGCCATGCACTCGGCAGTGGAAACAGCAGGCATGAAGGATACCGGGTATGCGGTGGAGACGTTTAGGGTGTTTTACGGGGAGTGAAAAGGCGAAAGGATTATATTGAAATATTTAAGCGGGGGCTGCCTTCAGGGATATGCTCCCTTTTTTCTGCGGAAATTTATATCAAAATTTAAGTGTTTTCTGATTTTGCTTCGTATTATATATGACCGGTCAATAAAGGTACTGTTTGGAAGAGAGGTGTCACCTTGAATGATAAAAAGATAATTGCCGGGATTATCCGGCGGGACGAACAGATATTTGCTTTTGCCATACGGAAGTATTCCGGGCTGCTCTGGAAGATTGCCGCGTCTGTTTTGATCAATGCGGCTTCTGCTCAGGATGTGGAGGAATGTGTGGCGGATGTCTTTATTTATCTGTGGCAGAATCCGGAGAAATATGATCCCGACAAGGCGAAGCTGTCTTCCTGGCTTTCTCTGGTGGCAAGATCCAGGGCGGTGGACAGATACCGCCGGATTGTCGGAAAGAGGGAGCTGCCGCTGGAAGAGGCGGCAGTTCAAGGTCTGGGATCCGGGGAGAAAGCAGAATCAGATGAGGAACAGGAAAGGCTGCGTCTTTGCATTGGCAGGCTGGAGGAAAATGAGAAGGAGCTGATTGTAAGAAGGTACTATTATGAGCAGAAGCCGGCAGAAATTGCAGTGGCCTTGGACCTTCCCAAAAAGCAGGTGGAAAACAGGCTGTATTGTGCAAGGCAGAAGCTGAAGAAAATGATGGAAAGCAGGGAAGGAGAGAGATCATATGGAGGAATATAACAGGAAGCATCTTAAAAACATACAGACGATTGTGCAGAGGGAGACAGGAGCGGCTGTGGCGTCCGGCGTAAAGACTACCGGACGAAGAGTCGGAAGGCCGGCGCTTATTGCCTGCAGCCTGCTGTGCTTTATAGCATTATGTGCGTTTGCGTATGTGGAATTTTCCGCATTGAACGGAGATGACGCGGGGTTTGCAGCGATATATCAGGGGAATGGCAGATTTGAGATTCTTGTGGTTAATAATTCAGATAAGGTGTTAAAGATTCAGGATCAGGTGAAGGTCATGCAGTGGTCTACTGCCAAAGAGGTAGAGGGGAATCCGGGTGAAATCAAAATGGAGACTTTAAACATAGCACCTCATTCTCAGGGAATCGTTACCATTGACTTGTCGGCGGGATATGATATTAAGGCAATGGAGGAAAATCTGCCGGAGGGAGACAGCTATTATTTTGTACTTACCAATCATAATTTTGCCTTCGGGCAGGATTGGATGTGCTTCTTTGACTTTGAGGTGGAATATAGAAAAGCGTTGGAAGCTGCTGTGGCAAACAATGAGGTGAGAATGGAAGCAGCGAAGAAGAAGGCTGCGGAACAGAAGTATGTCACAGGCAGCCTTGCATTTCAGGACTGGGTATGGCCTGCGGTCAGCCGAAATGTGTCAGCCCTTTACGGCACACAGGGAAACGGAGTCTTTTCAGATCATATAAATATTGCCGGAGAATCCGGGGAAGAGGTTTACGGGGTTGCAGATGGTG
This sequence comes from uncultured Acetatifactor sp., assembly GCA_910586485.1. GTDB lineage: Bacteria > Bacillota > Clostridia > Lachnospirales > Lachnospiraceae > Acetatifactor. Next base: position 8,439 of record CAJUIA010000034.1, on the reverse strand, counting down.
TGGTGATCAAGGCAGGCTATGAAGGTGCCCTGGGAAACATGATCGTGCTGGAGCTGGAGAACGGAATTACGGTGAAATACGGTCATTTAAAGGAAATTAAGGTATCTGAGGGAGATGAGGTGAAGCAGGGCCAGGTGATAGCCTCCCTGGGGCAGAGCGGAATGGCCACAGGCCCCACTCTGTTGTTTGCGGTAACGGTGGATGGAGAAGCCGTTGATCCGCTGGTGAGTGAGTGACGGTCTTCATTGACAGGTATCAAAAAACATGTATAATACAGACGAGGGGCAGAACCAGGAAATCCGGCTCAGCCCCTTTGCTATGGAGGATATATCTGGTTATCGGCATTGGAAATGCTACAAAGCTGGAAACGGACAGGAGAAAAAGAATGAGAATTTTACTTTTACTTAGGGGCTCTGTTGGATGCGGTAAATCTACCTGGATTGAGAAAAACGGATTAAAGCTATATACATTGTCGGCTGACGATATTAGACTGCTTTGCCAGAGTCCGGTTATGCAGGTGGATGGAACGGAGGGCATCAGCCAGGCGAATGATAATGTGGCCTGGAAGACCTTGTTTGGCCTGTTGGAGGTCAGGATGCAGAAAGGTGAATTCACAGTAATTGACGCTACAAACTCAAAGACCTCTGAGATGAACAGATATAAAGAAATGTGCATTACTTATAGATACAGAATTTATTGCGTTGATTTTACGGATATTCCCATCGAAGAGGTTAAGAAGAGAAATGCAAACAGGGAAGTATATAAGAGAGTTCCGGAAGAAGTAGTTGATAAAATGTATTCAAGATTTGCCACGCAGAAAATTCCTTCCGGCATTAAAGTAATTAAGCCTGATGAATTAGATACGATCTGGCTGAAAAGGATTGATTTATCTGCATATAAAAGGATTCATCACATTGGAGATATTCATGGGTGCAATACTGTTTTACAGAAGTATTTTTCAGACAATGACGGCATGAAGGACGATGAATATTATATTTTTACAGGTGATTATATTGACAGAGGAATTGAAAATGCAGACGTTGTAAAGTTTCTGATCTCTATTAAGGATAAAAAGAATGTCCTCATGTTAGAGGGGAATCACGAAAGATGGCTGTGGCTGTATGCAAATGATTGTACCGGAAAATCGAAAGAGTTTGAACTGATTACAAAACCATCTCTTGAGGAAGCAAAAATCAGCAAAAAGGATATAAGACAGTTATACAGAAAATTTGGTCAGTGTGCTTATTACAAATATGGAGATAATGTCTATCTTGTCACCCATGCAGGACTCAGTACGGTTCCCGGAAATTTATCATTTGTTGCAGCGGATCAGATGATTCGAGGCGTGGGCGGCTATCATGATTTTGAAAAAATAGCGGAAACATTTATTAAAACTACACCTGATAATTTTTACCAGCTTCATGGACACAGAAATACGAAACAAGTTCCTGTTAAGGTAAATGAAAGAGTCTTCAATTTGGAAGGCAACGTTGAATTTGGAGGCTGCCTGAGGTGTGTACAGGTGGACAGGGACGGCATCCATATTTGTGAAATTAAAAATGATGTCTTCAAAACACCGGAAATGCAGAAAGAACAGTCAGTAGTCAGCAGTTCAACAGCAGATGTGATTATTGCGCTGCGTGCAAGCAGATATATTCAGGAAAAGAAATTTGGCAATATCTCGTCTTTTAATTTTACGCCGAAGGCATTCAGCAAGGGAGTCTGGGATGAACAGACAATTAAAGCAAGGGGGTTGTATATTGATACCGTTAAAGGGAAGGTAGTTGCAAGAGCGTACGAAAAATTTTTTAACATCAATGAACGAAAAGAGACTAAATTTGATGTGCTGCAGCATAAATTACAATTCCCGGTGGCGGTTTATGTAAAAGAAAATGGATTTTTAGGTATTGTAAGCTATAACGAGTATGAGGATGACTTGTTTATTGCCAGTAAGTCTACGATTGCCGGCGAATTTGCAGGATGGCTGAAAGATATGTTATATGCAGGGGTTTCTGCTGATAATATTATGAAGATGAAGGAATATATCAAAGAGCATAATGTGACATTTGTATTTGAATGTGTTGACATGGAAAATGATCCCCATATTATCGAATATGCTGAAAGCAAATTATTTTTACTCGATATTGTTTATAATCAAATGGATTTTGCAAAGTACGAATATGAGGAAATGTGTCATGTGGCAGATCAATTTGGATTAGTCCATAAAGAAAAAGCGTTTGAAATAGCGACTCAGCAGGAATTTTTTGACTGGTATTTTGAAGTTTTGGAAGAAGACTATGAGTATAACGAAAATAAGATTGAAGGATTTGTAATCGAGGACAGCGCAGGCTATATGGTAAAGCTGAAGCTTGCATTTTATCAATTCTGGAAGCATATGAGAGCAGTATCACAGGAAACATTTAAAAACGGATATATCCGAAATACATCAGCCTTAACGACTCCGACAGCAAATGAATTTTATGCCTGGGTTAAAGAGCTGTATCATACAGAAGATAAAGACCGTATGCCGGGAGATATTTGTACACTGAGAAGGTTATTTTATCAAGAAAAAGATATAACATAATATTAGGACGTTAATTGACTGCCTGTAAAATTTTGTTGTATGCGTCATATCCGGTCGGAAATCCTTAGTATAGTATAAAGAATGAAAGGCAAAAAGACAAAAGCGCTTCTTCAAAGTTCATGTATTGTTTGTGCCGGCTGTATCGGCACTGCCGCCTCCGGCGGCATGTCGAAAAGTGTTAAAGGAGAATAAGAATATGAAAGTTGTGATTATAGGCGGTGTGGCTGGCGGAGCTGCTGCCGCCGCCAGAATACGCAGATTGGATGAACAGGCGCAGATTGTGGTGTTTGAGCGTTCGGGCTATATCTCCTATGCCAACTGTGGTCTGCCCTACTATATAGGGGACGTGATTACGGATCCGGAAGAGCTGACGCTCCAGACCCCGGAGAGCTTTTTTAAGCGGTTTCGGGTGGATATGAAGGTGCATCATGAGGTTACTGCGATCCACCCCGATAAAAAGACTGTTTCGGTAAGAGATCTGGATTCGGGAACGGAATTTGAGGAAAGCTATGATAAGCTGATCCTCTCCCCCGGTGCAAAGCCTGCTCGGCCCAGACTTCCCGGCACGGATGTAGATCGGCTGTTTACTCTGCGGACAGTGGAGGATACCTTTCGCATCAAGGAATATATTAACCGAAACCATCCCGGATCTGCCGTTATTGCAGGCGGGGGCTTCATCGGTCTGGAGCTGGCGGAGAATCTGCGGGAGCTTGGCATGGAGGTGACGATTGTCCAGCGCCCGGAGCAGCTGATGAATCCCTTTGACAGGGATATGGCATCATTTATCCACGGTACAATGCGCAGGCACGGCATTAAGCTGATGCTGGGATATACCGTGGAGGGATTTGAGGAAAAGGGTAACGGTGTGGATGTTCTGCTGAAGGGGGAGCCGCCTCTTCATGGAGACATGGTGATTCTGGCAATCGGTGTGGTTCCGGATACCCGCCTGGCCAAAGAGGCTGGTCTTGAGCTGGGGATCAAAGGCAGCATTGTTGTAAATGACCGGATGGAGACTTCCGTACCTGATATTTATGCTGCCGGTGACGCGGTGCAGGTTAAGCACTTTGTTACCGGGGAGGACACGCTGATTTCTCTGGCAGGCCCTGCCAATAAACAGGGGCGCATCATTGCCGACAATATCTGCGGCGGCGACAGCCGATATTTGGGAAGTCAGGGCAGCTCGGTGATCAAAGTGTTTGATATGACGGCAGCGGTTACCGGTATTAACGAGACAAATGCCGGGAAGGCAGGACTTAAGGCGGATACTGTCATCTTGTCTCCGATGAGCCATGCGGGTTATTATCCCGGCGGCAGGGTGATGACAATGAAGGTGGTATTTGAAAAAGAAACTTACCGTCTGCTGGGAGCACAGATTGTGGGGTATGAGGGAGTGGACAAACGCATTGATGTGCTGGCTGCTGCCATCCATGCGGGGATGAAGGCCACAGAGCTGAAGGACCTGGATCTTGCGTATGCCCCGCCATATTCTTCCGCAAAGGATCCGGTAAATATGGCCGGCTTTATGATTGATAATATTGCGGAAGGCAGGCTGAAGCAGTGGCATCTTAAGGATGTGGCAAAGCTTCCACGAAATGGCAGTGTGACACTTTTAGATGTGAGAACGGCCGGTGAATATGCCAGCGGACATATGGAAGGGTTTCGAAATATTCCGGTAGATGAACTTCGTGAGCGTCTGGAGGAAATGGACCCTGACAAGCCGGTATATGTTATTTGTCAAAGCGGCCTGCGCAGCTATATTGCTGTTCGGATATTGGAGGGCAGCGGATTTACGGCATACAATTTCTCCGGCGGATTCCGGCTTTATGATGCAGTAATGAATGACCGGCGTCTGGTGGAAACGGCGGCGGCCTGCGGCATGGACAAAACGGAGGGTCCTGTTTTAAGGGTAGCGGCGTATCAGAACGAAATTGTATAAACTTTCCTGCATAAGCTTTTGTAAAGAAAACGCCGCGGGAGGGGGAGCGTGTTATTCTATTGTCAGGTTAGCAAAACCTCAGTAAAATCAGGAGGTTCCGCTGATTTAGTCCTACGAAAAAGTGCCGGATAGGTGGTCATTTTTGAGTGGGGACGGGCCCGCTTCAGCAATTAAAAAAATATTTGCAGTTATTTAACACAAGGCAGATTGACTATCGGCATCTGGCAGGGTACTTATGTACTGCTTTTTTTGCCCGAAGCGCTGTCCTGCATAGGCAATCATAAAAAGAAATAGCATCCCGCCCTGAGAAGTTGGATGCTATTCTTTATTAGTTTTCCTGCTGAGGGTATATCGGAGTTCGTGTCCAATTACCTCTCTGGATAAATTATACATTAGAGCAGCTCGAATTTCAAGCAGCTCTTTTCAAAAGGCTTTTGATACTGTGGAAAATGCCTGAATGCGCTGAAAAGGATGGAGTAGTTGCAATATTTAGTATAATGTTTGTCGTTACTCTGACTGCTTATGCAGAGAAGAGGGGAATGTAGACGGCGACTATCTAACATTTAAAAAGGAAATATAAAGAAATCAACATCTAATTTTACATTTTTTGAAAATTAAATGTTGATTTCTTAAAAAAAGAGAATATAATAAAGGAGGGATTTAAAAAATAAAATTGTAGTAGGGAGGTTGTCATGCTGATACAATTTAACTTTAGAAACTTTAAATCATTTCGGGATGAAGTATCACTGGACTTGTCTGCAACTAAAATAACGGAGCATGAAAGTCATGTGGTGGATATTGCCAATGATAAACTGTTGAAGGTGGCGGCCATTTACGGCGCCAACGCAAGCGGGAAGTCCAATGTATATGCTGCGTTTGATTATATGACCTATTATGTGGCAGAATCCTTTAATTTTGGGGGTGAAGGGGACAGCCGCCGGAAAACGGAAAACAGCTATATGAGAGTTACCCCGTTTCTGTTTGATGAAATGAGCCGTAATGAAGAAACCACCTTTGAGGTATTTTTTGTTGATAATGCTGAAAACAGCGGAAAAATATATCAATATGGTTTTTCGTTAAAAAAGGATGAGGTTGTAGAGGAATGGCTGTATTCCAAGGCGAAAACTGCAAGGAAAAACTACAGGACGATCTTTTACCGGAAAAAGGGGGAAGAACTGGAAATGAATGGGATTCCCAAAAACCAGGTGGAGAGTATTAAGGCATCCTTGAATAAGGAAACGCTTATTGTATCTCTCGGTACAAAACTGCGGGTTGCTAAATTGAAAAAAGTCAGAGATTGGTTTTTGAATAATGAAATCCTTGATTTTGGAGATCCGGCAGAGAACTATTTCCGCTCCAAGGTGCTTCCAGAGGGATTTGTAGACAGTAAGGAGGTGCAGGGAAATGTGGTAAATTATTTTGCGTCCTTTGACGAGGCAATCAAAGATTTTAATGTGGAAGAATTGCAGGTTGAAGAGGAAAAAAATACGGGAAAAAGTTATAAAATAGATGCCCTTCATAAGATGTCAGACAGTCAGAAGATGGCATCCATTCCCTTGAAACTGGAATCAAGCGGTACTCTGAAAATGTTTGCACTTTATCCGTCTTTGAAGGACGTGCTGGATCATGGAGGAACACTTTTTATTGATGAACTGAATGCCAGATTGCACCCGCTGTTGGTAAGGAACATAATATTGACCTTTCTGTCGCCGGAAATAAATACACAGAATGCACAACTGATTTTTACTACACATGATGTATGGCAGTTTTCCAATGAACTGCTCCGGCGGGATGAGATATGGCTGGTGAATAAAAATAAAGATGAAGTTTCAGAACTATATTCTTTGGCTGATTTTAAAGATGAGGAAGGCAATAAAGTACGCAGAGACGAGGCACTGTCTAAGAAATATTTGACTGGTAATTATGGAGCCATCCCTGCATTGAAGCCTATGAAAATGCTGACAGGGAGGGCCGCTGATGGCGAGTAAAGGAGGGGAAAAGCCCAGTGACCGCAGGGCAGGCAAAAGAAGGGATCGAAACCAGCGGGTAGGGAAAAGAATACCAGAATTGGGGTATTATCTGATCGTGACTGATACGAAAGAAACGGAGAAAAATTATTTTGAAGGATTGCGGGACAGTATTCCTGCAGAACTGAAGGACAGACTGGTGATAAAGGTAGAAAAGGCAAAAACGGCAGAGTTGGTGAGAAGGGCAATGGAGCTTGCCGATGCGGAATCACAGTACCGTATTCCCTGGATTGTCTTTGACAGAGATCAGGTAAAGGATTTTGATGAGATTATACGAATGGCAGAGAAAAATAGTATTTATGCCGGATGGTCCAATCCCTGTTTTGAAATCTGGATGTATGCTTATTTTGGGGAGATGCCAGCAATCAGGGAATCCTATATCTGCTGTGACCGCTTTGCGGAGAGGTTTGAGAAAGTTACCGGACGGAAATATCTTAAGAAGGACAGGGATATTTATCGGAAACTGGTACAGTATGGAGATGAAGAAAAAGCAATTCAAACAGCGAAACGATGTTATAAAAAATGTATAGAGAATGGAAAGGTAAAGCCATCAGAAATGTGGCCTGCGAGTATGGTGCAGGATTTAGTAGAAGAGATACAACGAAAAGCAATGGCATACCATTAGGGTAATTCACATGGGAATAGGGGTGTAAGGGAGACACATGCAACCGAATTATGAGGCAATAGGAAAAAGAGTACGAGAGCGGCGTATCAGAACGAAATTGTATAAACTTTCCTGCATAAGCTTTTGTAAAGAAAACGCCGCGGGAGGGCAGAGGGCGCATATGCTGCCTGACGCGCGGCGGAATGCGGGGAAATATGAATCAGAAGCTGGAGGATCTTTTGCAGCTGGCGCTGCAGACATCGGAGGAAACAAGGGAAAGAACGGAAGAGCTGAATGTAGGATTTAATGATGTTACCCGGACCTGGGAGCTGATCGTAAAATATCATGGCAGTCTGGATGTACTGGAGGCTCTGAATGTACAGATTGAATATCTGATTGCAGGATACGCCATATTGACTGTACCAGACGGCCTGGTGGAGCAAGTGGCGGAGCTGGAGGAAATTGAATATGTGGAAAAGCCCAAGCGCTTTTTCTATGAGGTGACAGATCCTGTTACGGATTCCTGCATACGGCAGTTATCCGGACAGGATCTGTCTTTGACGGGAAGGGGCGTGCTGATAGCGGTATTGGACAGCGGCATTGATTACCGTCTGCCGGTGTTTCGACATGCGGACGGCAGCACAAGGATTCGTTATCTGTGGGATCAGACCCTTGTGCCGTCAGGGGAGCAGGGCGAAGCGGAAAGCGGTGAGGATGGGGCAGGCGTGATCAGGCGGGCGCCGACAGGCTTCCGCCAGGGAGTAGAGTTTGATGCGGCACAGATTAATACCGCATTGGAGGCGGAAACCCAGGAAAGGCAGTTTATGCTGCTGCCTGCTTTGGATACCAGCGGTCACGGCACGGCGGTGGCAGGAATCGCTGCAGGGTACAGTGAAGGCGAGGGAGGAAACAACGGTTTTTACGAAAGGCTGCAGTATTACCGAGGAGCGGCGCCGGAAGCGGAGCTGCTGATTGTAAAGCTGGGACTGCCGGATGCGGCCTCTTTTCCGCGGACAACGGAAATTATGCGGGGGGTGACCTGGGCTGTGAGAAAGGCGCAGGAGCTGCAGATGCCGCTGGCAGTTAACTTAAGCTTCGGGAACAGCTACGGAGCCCATGACGGCAGTTCTCTTTTGGAGCGTTTTCTGGATAATGCCTCAGAGATCGGCAGGACGGTGATCTGCGTAGGCAGCGGCAACGACGGCGCCAGCGCAGGGCATCTGTCGGGGAGGCTGGGCAGCAGCCAGACCGGCACGTCTGCCAGCAGGGCGGACGTGGAGATCGCGGT